>NZ_JANRKL010000062.1:0-70765 GCF_033763495.1 Haliscomenobacter sp.
TTTGCCTAGCGGACAAATTTTTTGAACCGCAACCTTGACTTTCGCTCCGGCAAATTGATGGCTGGTCGCTACGCGGGGAACAAAACTAGGGTTTCGTCAATATTTTTTAATTCTTGACACACTTCATTGAACATTCCCGCCGAATGGCGCTCAACCTACTCAAAACAAATGGTGACAAACCTAAAGTCAGCATTAATCGTAGAATGAACCGATGTGCATTGTCGGACAAGTATAGAGAAAATACCCTCAAATTTTAATGCGTTTGCCCTGGGGACAACGCCCCTTTGCTTGTGGTCTAATTTCGAGCCAAATTGGACCACATTTTGTAAAATAGAAGTACGAATTTTCAAGGTAATCAAGCCAGCGTCACTTAAGGTAAATAGCTGTTAATCGGAGTATTTTGTTCCATCGGGTGATATCCTCGTCCGTTGTGGGTTTTTATATATACCCAACTCTTCCCTTATTTGATTGGTCTTTTCCTCCATTTCTTTTGTCCATTCAGGAAGATGAAAATAGCAAATGTCAAGTGAAAACCCCTTATCCTTTTTATATTTCTCAGTAGCTATTCCAATAATTACCGAGGCGTCCATATGCATTTGTCTCCCAATCATACATGTTAGCTGTAATTCCTTTAGTCTGTCTTCCCTTTGTTCAAATGGCCTTGCGAGAAATACATAAACAGGAGAGCCTTCAAGTTGTGCCTTGACAATTCTTGAACTTGGAGTTTTTATCCCATCATCCTGTCCGATTACTTCTTGTAAACATTTGCTTAATTGTCGTCTACCAAATCTATTTTCTTTGTTCATTTGACGAACTGATAATTCAATTTCCTCTCTTGACTCTGAATAAATTGTCTGTCCATTTTCGAAGTCTTTGTGTAGCGTTTCAATGATACTATCCCAAAGATAACTGGGTTCATTTTCTTCTTTTTCCTTTAGGTACTCATCTGAATTAGAATACCCTTCCCAAAGGTCATGAAACAAATACAATGATGTTTCATCAGAATCAGGAAAGGAAAAACCATTTTGAATATAAAGAGCAAGCATGTCTTCACTTGAAAATGAAATGTGCCCAGTCCCTGATTTAAGAAATTCTTCTTTTGCTTTTAAATAGTCTGTAAAGTCTGTTATAGTATCAAGTTCACGCAGAAGTATATGAATTGATTTTTCATCAAAAACGTGAATAAAGCCTTTCCCGAAATCACCATATTTTAAGGGAAACTTGTCACCCCTCCCAAAAGCAACTGCCACGCGGTAAATATTCCTTATTCCTTTTTCGGGTAGTTTGATTTTAGTGGTTTGGTCGCATAGAAAAATTTCTTCTTTTAAATTTATAATTCTTTCTGCACCATAAATTTGATCAGATGAACTTTCGATAGCTCTTTTAAGCCACCTATCAATATCAACATTGAGATCGCCACTTTCTTTTATTGAAATATCCTTTACTGAGAAGATTATAATGTCAGGGTCGCAAACAACAAGCAAGTCACAAAGCTCCTTCCCTTTTTTGCTAAATGGGTTTGGAAAACTCCAAAAAGAGAGAAAACTGCCTTTGCATAACTCTGATAATATTTTTTCTGTTGGTGTCATTGTTTGATATTGTCTATGGTAACACAAGACTTAACATGCTGTAGCTTTACGAAGTTCCAAAGAAATGAAGCGGAGAGAATTTTTTAGAATTTTGCAAAACCGCAGCTTTACAAAAGGATTAGTGTTGAACCCCCTTTTTTAATCCCAACGCTCCCAATTCGTCATTCGTCATTCGAAAAACTCGTCATTCCCTCTAATGCAGCGGCCTCTTCTTAATCATCCCGCCCTTTGTATCATTGATGCTGTGCATCAAAATAAACGCGTTGGGGTCGATCTTCTCGACCTCGGCCTTGAGATTACTCAATTCCAGACGGGTAATCACTGTAAAAATAATGTCGATGTCATTGTCGCGGTGCCCCGTTCTACCAAATCCACGTTCCCCCTTGTAGATGGTCACCCCCCGGCCAATGTCGTGGATGATCATTTGGCGGATGTCTTCTGATTTGGGGGAAATGATGGTCACCCCGGTATATTCTTCGATGCCTTCTACAATAAAATCAACCGTTTTAGAGGCGGCAAGGTAAGTCAAGATGGAATACAAGGCCGTTTCGATGGACAGCAAATAAGCCGCAACCGAAAAGATGATGATGTTAAAAATCAAGATCAAATCCCCAACGGAAAGTCCAGAACGTTTGCTGATGTTGAGCGCTAGCACTTCGGTGCCATCGATCACGCCACCGCCACGCATGGAGAGCCCGATGCCAGCTCCCAGAAAAAAACCACCAAAAACTGAGACCAACAACTTATCTTCCGTTATTTGCGGATAAGGAATGACCTCAACGGCAAGCGCCAAGGTAACGATGCCAATGGCTGTTTTGACCGCAAAATCAAGGCCAATGGTGCGGAGCCCTAGCAGAACAAAAGGAAAATTGACAAGGAGCAACAATAGCGAAAGTGGCCAATCCGTAACCTCGGAGATCAACAAGGAGATCCCTACCGCCCCTCCATCAATAAAATGATTGGGTAACAAAAAACCTTTCAGGCCAAATCCAGCCGACAAAACGCCCATACTCAACAAAAACAGCTGAATGAGGCGACGTTTGAATAAGATCTGGAATTGCTTCAAACCTTTGGCAAGTACATAATTGCTGTATTTGCTCAGCTTCTTTTTGCGTAGAGTGGTGTTCAGGATAATTTTGGTCCATAGTGAATTCATGGTTGCGATACGTTTGTTGCAGTTAAACAATGGTAACCCCATTACTCAGGTTATACTTGAGTGTGGGAAATTGTTGAGTAATCGTCAAAAACGTTTGTTTAAGCCCATGCGATTGAACATTTGGCTCGGAGGACATCAATTGCCACGTGCTTTAGCGCGTGGATCCAGTTTCCTTTTTTAATCGGGCTTTAGCCCAAACCCAAGTTTTCAGGCTAGGGCTAAAGCCCAGATTCCATGGTATTCCTATACCCCAGGCTAAAGCCAGGGGCAATTGATGTCCTCCGAGCGAAATGTCCACAAAGGTGTTTTAAGCCTTAATGTATTAATGGTAGGTTCAAAAAACTTAACGCTCCGATCGTAAGAAAAGTTTGCCTTGAAGTTTGGACGATATCCTGCTTTACAATTGATATTCCTTGATTTTGGCATACAAGGTGGTCAAGCCAATGCCCAATAACTCCGCCGTTTGGGTCTTATTGCCATGGGTATGTTCCAGCATCCGCGAAATGTGCCGTTTTTCTACCTCCCTTAAAGATAGGATGCCGCTAGTGGTGTTGCTGCTTGGTTGCAAAAAATCCCAGGGCAGGCTATCACTTTCCAATTGCGAGGTCTCACTCAGGATACAAGCGCGCTCAATCGTATTGCGCAACTCGCGGATATTGCCCCGCCACTGGTGTTGATGCAAGGCTTTTAAAAACTCGGGGTGGGCCCTGCTGATTTTTTTATTCAGCTTTTGGCTGAATTGTTCCATAAAATGCTGGACGAGTGAGGGAATATCTTCAAGCCTTTCATTGAGTGAAGGCAAATGGATGGCAAAAGTGGCCAGGCGGTAGTACAGATCCATCCTGAACTGCCCATTGTTGCTCTCTTGTTCCATATTGCGATTGGTGGCGGCAATGATGCGGACGTCCACTTTTTGGGTTTTGGTTTGGCCAACTTTCAGAAATTCCCCATTTTCGAGTACTCGTAGCAGTTTGGTCTGTAAATCCAGAGGCATTTCTCCAATTTCATCCAAAAATAGCGTACCCTCATGTGCCTCTTCCAGTAAACCTTTTTTGTCTTTAATGGCTCCGGTAAAGGCGCCAGCCTTGTGGCCAAATAATTCACTTTCAATGATTTCTCTGGAAAGAGCCGCGCAGTTGAGCGCAACAAAGGCCTTATCCTTGCGCATACTGGCCTGGTGGATGGCCTGCGCAAAAACATCTTTTCCGGTGCCAGTCTCTCCCGTCAGTAGGATACTCGCATTGGTAGGTGCTACCTTTTCAGCCAATTCAATGGCTTTTTGGATGGCAGGAGATCGACCGATGATATTTTGAAAATCAGTAGGAATTTTACCTTGAACACTCATGCGGGAGCCAGACCTCTGGCGCAAGGCTTTTTCCGTAGCTTGAGCCAATAAAGTGATGATGCGGTTGTTGTCATCGCCCTTTACCAGATAGTCAAAAGCACCATTTTTGATGGCTTTTACTCCATCGGGAATGTTGCCGTAGGCCGTGAGCAGGATTACTTCAGTGAGCGGGTATTTTTGTTTGATTTCGGCAGTAAGTTCAACCCCATTGCCGTCGGGCAGTTTGACGTCGCAAAGTACCACCGGGAAGTCTTGCTGAGCCAGCTTTTTGAGCCCGGACTGACAATCACCCGCCTCGCTTACTTCGTAATCTTCCAATTGCAAAAGGCGGGCAAGCAAACTGCGAAGTTTGACTTCGTCGTCGATGATGAGTACGGCAGTTTTCATATCCTGAATCTTGGCTCAAAAGTAAAACAGTAAGCGGAAAAGCGCACAAGAATTAAAACCATTAAAAGTGTTGATTTTTTTTGTGATAAATTTTTTATTGGAATATGGCTAAAAAAACTTACCTTGCTTCAAATACCAAATGTTATGCCTACCCTCAACGAAGTCATGCAATCGCTGCAAAGCTACAACAGCCCAAGTACCAAAAACACCTTGATGAAGCATGGCGCTCGTGAGCCATTTTTTGGTGTAAAAGTGGGCGACATGAAAACCATCATCAAAGAGCTAAAGCTCAAAAAAGAGTACCAGCTAGCGCTAGACCTTTATGATACCGGAAACTCCGATGCCATGTACTTGGCTGGTTTGATTGTTGACGAAAAAAAAATCAGCAAAGACGATCTGCGGCATTGGGTAAAGGGAGCTTATTGGTACATGATCCACGATTTTACGGTAGCTTGGGTTGCAGCAGAATCACCCCATGGTCTGGAACTGGGCCTGGAGTGGATCGAGTCTCCCGAAGAAACCGTGGCTTCAGCGGGTTGGGCCACCCTGGCTTATTGGGCTCAATTGCGACCCAACAATGAATTAGACCTGAGTTTGTACCAACAATTATTGGATAGGGTGCAAAAAAACATCCACCAGGCGCAAAACCGGGTCCGATATACCATGAATGGATTTATCATCATGGTTGGCTCACAATTTCCGGAAATGACCGAACCCTGCATTGAACTATCAGAGTCCCTGGGTACGGTTTTTGTAGACATGGGAGGTACCTCTTGTAAAGTACCGGATGCCGGAGAGTACATTTACAAAATCCAGGAAAAGGGGGCCATCGGTAAAAAGAAAAAAATGGTAAGGTGCTGATCCAAAGCTGGGCCAAGGAGCTGATTATTTTTGTTTAACCAATTTCATCATCCGCCCTTTGCCTGCATCGCTCATTTTGAGGTGCAGCGAATCGGGGGTCAGCAGCAGAATTTCTACCGATTTTTCTGTGGAAGCCCGGTTGAGGGTATCTATGGTGAACAGCCGTTTATTGAGGATATAATAAGTACCAGATTCCTGATAGTTGAGGGTGCTTTTGAACGTATAGCCTTCGTTTTTGTTGAAGGTAAATTGAACTACCTTGGGGTCTATCAGCAGGGAATCGCCTTCTTGTGAAATAACCACGGCCTGCCATTCTCCAATCAAATCACGTTGGCGATAGGGCGAACAGCCTAACAACAGACACAGCATACCGATCAAAACAGGACTAGCAAAGGATTTGTACATTTTCTGACTACTTGTGAATAATTAGGGTTTTACCCCGTTTTGAATAAGAAAACACAAAAGTAAAGCCCCAGGTGTTTATCCTCACTACAATTAACAGGATTTTAAGTAAAAAGCCGATTTAATTCCACAAATTGGAATTTTTTTGAAGCCCGATTGGTTAAATCAATCTATTTTTGCGGCACTGTAGTAAGGCTGCGAAAGAGGTGAAAGGAAATCAGTACTCATTTTGCCCTCTACTAATGCACAAAAGGGATATGGTAAAGATTGCGCAAGTTGAATTGGGAGAATTTCCCCTGCTTTTGGCACCGATGGAAGATGTGAGTGACCCACCTTTCCGGGCATTGTGCAAAAAGCAAGGTGCAGATATGATGTATACCGAGTTTATTTCGGTAGAAGGGTTGATTCGGGATGCTACCAAAAGTTTGCAAAAACTGGACATCTACGACGAGGAGCGCCCGATTGGGGTACAAATATTTGGTGCCGAGCTCGACTCCATGATGCGGGCTGCCGAAATTGTTGAAGCGGCCAAACCAGAAGTACTGGACATCAATTATGGCTGTCCGGTCCAAAAAGTGGTTTGTAAAATGGCTGGAGCAGGCATCCTGCGGGATGTCAAAAAGATGGTAGAATTGACCGAGGCCGTGGTTAAATCGACCAACCTGCCAGTAACCGTAAAAACCCGCCTGGGCTGGGATTCCAATACCATTTTTATTGAAGATGTCGCCGAACGACTTCAAGACATTGGCATCAAAGCCTTATCCATCCATGCACGTACCCGGGTACAGATGTACAAGGGAGAATCGGACTGGAGCTGGATCGCCAAGGTGAAAAACAACCCACGCATCCACATCCCCATTTTTGGCAATGGAGACATCGATACCCCCCAAAAAGCCAAAGAATACCGCGAGCGTTATGGGGTGGATGGCATCATGATTGGACGGGCTACCATTGGCTACCCCTGGATTTTCCGGGAGATCAAGCACTACTTTGCTACGGGTGAACTTTTACCTCCACCGAATATTCACGAGCGGGTAGATGCGGTACGCCAGCACCTGCAACATTCCATTGATTGGAAAGGTGTTAAATTAGGGGTGGTAGAAATGCGTCGGCATTACACCAACTACTTCCGTGGATTCCCCGGCATCAAGGAGTTTCGGGGCCAATTGGTGACCGAAGAAACACCTGCAATCCTATTTGAAATACTCGACCGTTTGGAAGATCAGTACAGCACTGTCGAGGCTGAATCGGTATTTTAACCTGAAACGTAGTGGTCTTTAAGATTCAAGATAACGAACGCAAGATCCTGGAGATCGTTAGCCATGCAGCCGCAAAGATGCAGGTGCCTGCCTACGTGGTAGGCGGATATGTACGCGATCGCTTGTTGGCACGGGCATCCAAGGACATCGACATCGTCTGTGTTGGCAGTGGCATCGAACTCGCTGAAAGGGTGGCTGGCGAATTGCATCCGGTGCCCCGCATCGCGATTTTCCAACGTTTTGGTACCGCCATGATCAAACATCGCGATCTGGAAGTGGAGTTCGTTGGAGCGCGGAAAGAATCCTATCGCCACGATTCGCGCAAACCCGCCGTTGAAAATGGGTCATTGGAAGATGATCAAAACCGCCGTGATTTCACCATCAATGCTTTGGCGGTCAGTTTGAATGAACCGGATTTTGGGAACATCATCGACCCTTTTGATGGACTAGGAGATTTGGAGCGAAAAATCATTCGTACCCCTCTGGACCCGGGCAAAACCTTCTCCGACGACCCACTGCGGATGATGCGGGCCATTCGTTTTGCTACTCAGCTTGATTTCGCCATCGAACCTGCTACTTTCAAAGCGATTTCTGTTTACAAAGAACGCATCAAGATCATTTCTGCGGAGCGAATTGCGATTGAGTTGAACAAAATCATCCAGGCCCCCAAACCCTCGGTGGGATTCAAACTCTTGTTCGATTCGGGATTGTTGCACATCATCTTTCCGGAAATGACGGCCTTACACGGAGTGGAAATTCGCAATGGCCGGGGCCACAAGGATAATTTTTACCATACCCTTCAGGTTCTGGACAACTTGAGTAAAAAGACCGAAAACCTTTGGTTGCGTTGGTCTGCCATCCTTCACGATATCGCAAAACCACCGACCAAACGGTTTCACCCTGAACAGGGTTGGACTTTTCATGGGCATGAAATATTGGGTGCCAATATGGTCCCGAATATTTTCCGCCGTTTCCGACTGCCCATGGACCACAAGATGAAGTATGTGCAAAAACTGGTTCGCCTGCATTTGCGCCCAATCAGTTTGACCAAGGAAGAAATCACCGACTCGGCCATGCGCCGCTTGCTGGTGGATGCGGATGAGGACTTGGAAGACCTGATGCTGCTTTGTGAAGCGGACATCACCTCCAAGAATCCGGATAAAGTCAAACGTTACCTGGAAAACTACGAACTGGTGCGTCAGCGCCTACAAGTTGTAGAAGAACGGGATCAACTTCGCAATTGGCAACCACCAATTACCGGGGAAATCATCATGGAAACCTTTGGAATTGGCCCTTCTCGCGAAGTAGGTGAGATCAAAAACTATGTACGGGAAGCTATTCTCGATGGGCTTATCCCTAATGAGTTTGACGCAGCTTATGGCTTGATGTTGGAAAAGGCTGGGGAAATGGGGCTGGTGAAAAAAAACAATTAAGATTTTGTAATTAAGTTATATAGTGTAATTTTATTCACGTTTGTTAAGTACCTCTAACATTTTAGAACTTAGACATGAACTATCATACAACCACAATAGAAATAAAACAGGGTCTAAATACTCAAGGCTTTTTTAGTTTTAAAACGCCTGAAACAGTCATAATTTTTATACACGGGTTTGCAGGAAAATCAATTATTACTTGGAACAATTTCCCGCAATTTATTTTGCCCGATAAGGATTTTAGTAAAAGCGATTTGATCTTCTATGGTTATGATACTTTTGGTGGTCAGGCTGGAGATCATGCATCCGAACTTTATGACTTTCTTAATTTGATGGAAAAACCACTTGGAAATGGAATCTTGCCAAGTCAACAAAACCTACCAGAAAGGGCATACAAAAAAATAGTATTAGTGGCTCATTCCCTTGGTGCGATTTTGGCCAGACAGGCTCAAATATTAGCATTTGATGGCGGTAGTAATTGGCTAAAAAAGTCGTCTTTGATTTTATTCGCCCCTGCTCATAATGGGGCTCAAATATTACCACTTATGATGGAAGCGTTACCTGGTTTGTGGTCTTTATTAGGATTGTTTATCAAATATAGGTACCCTATTTTAAGGGATTTAGATTCAGAAGATGATGGAATTTGGAAAAGTATCAAAGATCGAACAGAACAACTACAAGAAATTCCTGAAGGAGAACCAACTAAGGCGAAACTTGTTGTATTTGCAAAAGGGGATAAAGTTGTAAGAAACATCCCTTACCTTAAAGATTTGCCTCCCAAGGTCATCGACGGGCAAACTCATATGTCAGTTTGTAAGCCTAAAGAAAATTTCTATATGCCAGTTGAATTACTTAAAAAGCTATTGTAAAAAGCCTATTATGGACTATCAATACAAAAACCTGCAATCTCTTGTAGCAGAATTCAGAAACAGAGGTAAGGCGTCAAAAGGATTTAATCACCTCATTCCATTGATTGCTAACCAGGAAATCGATAAACTCGACTATTTGTTAAGATACCATGATCCTATATCTGTTTATAAAGAAGAATTAATTAAACGATTTGAAATTGACACTTTGATTGAATTTTACAATCTGTTGTTAATTGCTGCTTTAACAGGCTATATACCTAATGATTTTACGCCGGAACTGAGAAATGAAATTGTGACGATTTTAAACCATAAGTCTGTAAAAACTTACTACGAAGTAAATTATCCAGATTTGATAATTTCGTGCACATCGTGCTATGTTGCAAATAAAAAATGGTTTGAACCACAAGATTCTCCTAAAATTCAACTACTATTCAATCAGTTTGCATCTCTAAATAGAGCCATAAAAAACGATGAAGATATTGAAAGGTTTCTAGGAATGCTGGACTTTGTACTGTATGGTGAAAATGGCCTTAATCAATTAAAAGCGACACTCTTATCGGTTGAAAAGACTAGAGAAATTCTCAATAACAGTCCTGAGTCAAATATAAGTATGGGGATCAGAGGATTTATTAAATATGCTGGGTTTATGGGGCAACTAAGAGAGTTAATGCAGTCAGCAGAGGGCCACCTATTGATCCAGTCAGGAATGTGGCTATTTCATGGGTATTACTTAAACCGCTTGAATATACAGATGAAATCTTTTTTTGATGAAGTTTTTGAAAACATTAAAAAATCACTAATTGATACCAGATATGATGTTTTAAAGGATCAACAACTAAATATAAATACAGAAGAAGCTTACATGGATAAGGAAGTGATAGAACATTTGAATGCATCCCTTAATGATGCTAGAGATGATGCTGAATATATTTTAAATATTAAATGGGCCAAACCTTTTGAAGATTATTTTTTTAATACAAAATAAAACGCACTACTGGACGAGCAATATAATACACGTCCAATAGTGGGGTGAAAAATCAAAATTTTAGCCAATTATAGGAAATAACCAAAATTTTCGGTATTTAAATTGTTTTATTCGCCAATATCGCTGGATACTTCGCACTGGTATGCATTACCAATTCCCCAAAAAGCGTATTCGCCCAAGCAAACCACTTCCGCGTAAAATTACTCGCATCATCCTTGTGAAAGGCCTCGTGCATGAAGCCTGTACCCCCGTGGGTAAGTTTTAAGTTGTGCAAACATTGCCTTACCTCCGCTTCATTGTTGGAAGTCAGGCCGCGCATGGTGATGCTCAAAGGCCAAATCATGTTCATCCCGGCATGTGGCCCGCCAATGCCCTCGGCTGCTTTTCCTTTGAAAAAGAAAGGATTGTTAGTCGACAACAAGTACTTACGGGTGTTTTGGTACACGACATCGCTGTTTTTGACCGCACCCAGATAGGGTAGGGACAAAAGGCTGGGAACGTTGGCATCGTCCATCAGGTTGAAGCTGCCAAAACCATTGACCTCGTATGCATACAGCCGCCCATACGTTTGGTGGTTGATGATGGCATGTTGTTGCAGCGCTTTTTCAACTTCCATGGCCAGGGCGGTACATTTCAAAGCAAGTGCGGCATTGTTGAGCACTTTATTCAACAACTCGGCAGCCTGACGTAAAGACACTACTGCAAAGAAATTCGCTGGAATAAGGAATGGATAAATGGTCGCGTCATCGCTAGGGCGGAAGACCGAACAAATTAAGCCTACTGGTTTCACCGGATAACCATAACCAGAAAGTGGGACCCCATCGGTAGCCCAGTAGGTGTTGCGTTGGAAGGTATAGGGGCCATTGCCCTCTTTGCGTTGCTGCTCTTTGAAAGTTTGCAGGGTCATTTCGATGGTCCGAACCCAATCGGCGTCAAAAACACTGGTGTCTCCGGTCGTTTTGTGGTAGTGATAAGCCAGGCGAATAGGATAGCATAAGGAATCGATCTCCCATTTGCGCTCGTGGATGCCAGGCTTCATCGTGGTATAGTCCTTTTTCCATTCACTTTCCTTGTTCACATCTTTGTAAAAAGCGTTGGCGTAAGGATCGAGGATGATGCATTTTTTTTGCCGATTGATGACGCCAGCGATCAGCTCTTGTAGCGCCTTGTCTTCCTTGATTAAGGGCAAATAAGGCCAGACCTGAGCAGTGCTATCGCGCAACCACATGGCATCGATGTCGCCAGTGATGACGTAGGTGTCTGGTTTGCCATCGATGATTTCGAATTCAATGGTGGTATCAAGGGTATTGGGAAAACAGTTTTCAAACAACCAGGCCAGCTCAGGATCAGCGATTTGTTTTTTTAAGCGATCAATGGTCGCTTCGACGGCTTTGCTGCTGAATTTTCGCTCAGCCAGGACAGGCCTTTTGCTCTCAAAACTAGGGGTATTCCAAGCCAAGGCGGGAGCTTGATTCAACAGAACCCCAGTGCTCAACAAACCGGCTTGTTGGATGAATTTTCTTCTGGATTGCATGATTGAAGCGATTTAGCCCCCAAGATAAGGCAGTGGTGATGAAAGTGATTTTTTCTCTGCTACGATTTTTTTCTTGCACTAAAGGAACTCCTTCCAACAAAGACTTGTACTTTTGACTTTTTAAACCAATCATCAACAATGGCAATTCTTGACGGGAAACAATTGGCCCAAACCATCAAAGCGGAACTCCGCAAAGAAGTAGAACAGATCAAAACCCAAGGCGGCAAAATTCCCCATTTGGTCGCTGTTTTGATCGGTGACAATCCAGCCAGCCAGGCCTATGTGCGCAATAAAGTTCGCTCCTGTGAAGAAGTAGGTTTTTTATCCACTTTGATTCATCGCCCGGCGGACACTTCAGAAAAAGAATTGCTTGAAATTGTAGAACAGCTCAACGGCGACAATTCAGTTGATGGATTCATCGTACAATTGCCTCTACCAAAACACATTGATGAGCACAAGGTGACTTTAGCCATAGAGCCACGCAAGGATGTGGATGGTTTTCATCCAGTCAACTTCGGAAGAATGGCACAAGGACTTCCCTGTTATTTGCCAGCAACGCCCATGGGAATCCTGGAAATATTAAAGCGTTACGACATTCCAACTTCGGGCAAAGAAGTGGTGGTGGTAGGACGCAGTAACATTGTAGGAACCCCGATCAGCATCTTATTGTCGCGCAAAGGTTATCCCGGCGACGCTACTGTAACGGTTTGCCACAGCCGTACGGTTGATTTGGCTGCGCATACCCGCAAGGCTGATATTTTGATCGCGGCCATCGGGGCACCCGAATTTGTGAAGGGAGATATGGTTAAAGAGGGCGCCGTCATCATTGATGTAGGCATCAACCGGGTGGAAGATCCAACATCCAAATCGGGCTACAAACTCGTAGGAGATGTAGATTATGCAGCAGTTGCGCCCAAGGCCGCTTGGATTACCCCGGTACCTGGCGGCGTAGGTCAATTGACGGTAGTCGCCTTGTTGATCAATACGCTGAAGTCTGCCCGGAACGAGGTATACTAAGAAGAAAAGATGTGAGTGTGAGGTGTGAAAGTGTGGGTGTGACAAAACCACTTTTCATTCCTCCCGGAACTAAGCCAACCCAAGGATTTATCCGTGGGAGGCCACCCAAAACATCAGCCCACGAATTTATTCGTGGGGAAGCCGCGGGTATATCCGTGGGAAAAAGCACAAAAATGAACGGAAAAGAAGGCATTATCAACATCGTCAATCAAATCAATGGGATCCTGACTAGCATTGAGGATCAGCTCTACAAAGCTCCTCTGGCCATTTACAACGGATCTTCGATTGGCCAGCACTTTCGGCACATTTACGATTTTTTTCGTTGTTTGGCTCGTGGCGCATCCCAACATACCGTCGACTACGCCCAACGCGACCGTGATGTGCGTATTGAGCAGGATCCATTGTTTGCCATGAGTGCGTTTGTACAAGAACTAGAATCCTTGTTGACGCTCGAAGAGTACACACCAGTGAGGGTGCGTGGAGATTTTTCCACGCAAAACAACGCAGCCCGTCCCGAATATCCATCCTCTATAGGCCGCGAAATCACCTTTTTACACGATCATGCAGTGCATCATTTGGCAATCATTAAAATTGGTTTACAAATGGAAGCACCAGAATTGATCAAAGACCATACCTTTGGGGTTGCTCCTTCAACGGTAAAATTCCGCCAGCAAGAAGCCTAATCCTCTTTCAATAGTTCCAATGAATTATTTACAATACACCTTTCCTGCCTCAGCAGAGCTGCAAGAAATTTTGGTAGCCCTGTTGGGTGAACTTCCTTTTGACACTTTTGAAGAAGGCAGCGAGGCCCTACAAGCCTTTGTGCCTTTACCTGCGGATGTGGATGCATTCAGCAGCGAAGTGCAGGAGATTGTAGCTCCCCTCGGCCTTGATTTTTCAGTAGAGGAAATACCCTATCAAAACTGGAACAGCATCTGGGAGTCCAACTTTCAACCCATTACTGTAGGCAATTTTTGTGGCGTTCGAGCCGACTTCCATGAACCAATGCAGGGGGTCGAACACGAGATCATCATCAACCCCAAAATGGCTTTCGGTACCGGGCACCACGAAACGACCCATATGGTAATGCAGTTGATGGCTGATCTTGATTTTCAGGATAAATACGTATTTGATTTTGGCTGTGGCACCGGGATTTTAGCCATTTTGGCCGCCAAATTGGGTGCACGATTAATCGATGCCGTGGACATTGAGCCACCATCCTATGAAAATACCCTGGAAAACGCGAAAATTAACGGAGTGTCGGGAGCTATACATGCACTTTTGGGCGATCTGAGCGTTGTAGATGGAAACGGTTACGATATTATTTTAGCCAATATCAACCGAGGTGTAATTTTGGAGGCTTTTCCAACGTTACATCAAAAACTCAAACAAGGCGGTATTTTGCTCATTTCCGGGATTCTTAAGACAGATCGGGAATTGGTCGAAGCGGAAGCACGCCAACATGGTTTTTCTCTGGTACAATCTTTAGAGAGAGGCAATTGGTTGGCAATTAAGAGTTTAGGGGTTGAGGAGTTGAGAAGTTGAGACTGCCGCTAGTAACGTTAATCTTGTCGCTCGTGGCAGCCTCAACTTCTCAACCCCTCAATCCTCTCAACTTCTCAAGCTTTCTCAATTGCCCAATCCCTCAACTTTTTCCCGGGCAAACACGGTTTCATGAAAATCTTTTTTCGCCACTCGATTGCCACCCTTTTTTTCCTGGGCTTTTGCCTGGCGCTCTTTGCACAACGACCAGAAAAATTTGCGGTAGAAACACCCGAATTTTTGTCCCAACTTGGGGCATTCATGTCCTCTTCAAAAAATGAGGTCCTGGAAAAAACCTACAAAGAATTTGATGGAATTTTCCGGGCTGGAAGTTTCAGCACCGTGGAAGGAGAGCGGGTGATTCGCACTTGTAATTACATGCTTACCAGGCGACTCAGCCCCAATCCACATTTTCAGGCTTACCTCAATGCCTTGATGGCTTTCAAAGGAACCATGCCCGATGAGCAGAAATTTGGAGAATGGCACCTCATTCTTGATTCCCTGCTTTTATCAGGAAACCATCAGACTACCCAGTTCAGCGACTATATTTCGTTTTCCACCCAGTTTTTTAAAAATAAAGCTTTTAATAAAGCCGAACCAGCAAGTACGGTTTGGAAAATTTACTCAGATAAAATCCATCTTCGTTACAAAAACAAGCAGCCCTATCTGATGATGGAGGAAGGGAACCTAGTGGCATCGCGTAAAAACGACTCCATTCGTTTGGCCAATACCAGTGGGACCTATTACCCGCTAAAGGGAGAATGGGTTGGGAAAGGTGGCCAGGTCGGGTGGCAAAGGGTTGGGTTGGACTCCACAGTAATAACCGAATTGGGTAACTACAAACTGGACGTCAACAAAGGCCTTTACGAAACCGATCAGGCATATTTGGTTTACCCACAATACTTTGGTAATCAAAAGATTCCCGGCCAGTTCAGCGATAAAGTGTCCACCGATGGTCAAGGCTCCTACCCCCGGTTCAATTCGGCGAATAAGGATATGGAAATCAAAAACTTCGCCGATGGAGTTCGCTTCAGGGGAGGTTTCAACCTGGAAGGGACTACAATTTATGGAACGGGTTCGGGTAATCGGAGGGCCATTCTGGAGATCTACGATAAAAAGAACCAGCGTATTTTTAAAGGAACTGCCCGGCGTTTCTCGGTGCGTCGAGGACAACAAATTGGAGGTGAAGGGGTAGAATCCGTGTTTTATTACAAAAAGGATTCACTTTATCACCCTTCGGTTAACTTTCGTTACACCATCAAAGATCAGGTCTTGCATTTGTACCGGGGTGAGCGGGGCAGCGACCGAAATCCTTTTTTTAGCTCCAATCACCAAATCAATTTCGACGCAGACAATTTTAAAGCTTACCTGGCCAAGGATTCGGTGGTGATTGGAGATCGGTCTGTGAGTTTCGCGCGCAAAGAGCCGGTCAAGTTTGAGTCCTTACAGTATTTCAATAAGAAGGATTATGACCAATTGCAAAGCATTTCTACTTCTAATCCATTGGCTAAATTGAAACAATTGACGGATGAAATCGGGGTTAAAGACATTTACGCCGATGAATATGCCCGAAAGCTTAATCCAACCTTTAAGGTAGAAAACATCACTTCCCTGATTTATGATTTGGTAGGGCAGGGATTCATCCGGTATGATGCCGATAGTTTGCTCATTCATGTCCAGGATAAAGTACAACACTACTACAATTCTTACATGCAACGTTCGGATTATGACCAATTGCGGATTTTATCCAAAACCGACAGTGCAAATGCCACTTTGAACCTAAAAGACAATTCGATTCGGATAATTGGGGTAAAATGGCTTGAATTCAGTCGTTTGCAGCAAGTAGGTGTACTACCAGACAGCTCCACCATTGTGATGCGCCAAAACCGGGACATCGACTCCAAAGGTCTGCTCAAAGCGGGATTCAGCGAATTGCGGAGCAATAAACTACATTTTGATTACGGCAAGTTTTCGGTGAGTAGTGATTCCTTCAAATATTGGCGTTTGTTTGTGCCCGATAAATTGCCCAAGACGCATAAAATGGAGGAAATCAACCCATTTGCATTGACTTCCGACATTGAGAATTTCAAAGCTACCCTGATCATCGATGCTGAAGGGAACCGCAGTGGCAAAAACGATGTCCCCATTTTCCCCAACCTCAACAGCCGATCTGCCAGCTATGTCTATTATGACGGTAAATATTACGATGGCAAAAAAAATCCCTTTGTCAAGGATACTTTGTACAAACGTGATTCTTTTTATTTTGAACTAAAACCTTTCTTTTTCAATAGTTTGGACAATTACGTCAAGGAAATGGTCAACTTCCGGGGCAAATTGGTTTCCGCCCAAATTTTCCCGGACTTTGAAGAAACCCTCAAAGTGCGGGAGCATGATTATTCCCTCGGATTTTTGCACAAAACACCGGAAAAAGGTTACCCGGTTTACAAAGTTAAAGGGCGTTTTGCTGGTGAACTTGATCTGAGCAACAAAGGGCTTTGGGGCAAAGGCAAAATTCAATACCTGGGGGCAACCCTGGAATCTGAGGATGTACACTTTTTGCCCAAACTGATGACCGCCGGAGCCAAAGACTTTGACCTGGCCGAAAAGCGCAGCAAGGAGGAAGAAGTTCCCCAGGTGCATGGCGAATTAGTACGCCTGAACTGGAAACCTTACCGCGATAGCATGTATGTGCGTTCAGAAAAGAACGCCTTTCAGATTTTTAAAACTGGTGAACACACTTTGACCGGTACCCTGGCACTGACGCCAGGTGGTTTGAAAGGCAATGGTCTGCTGGACTGGCCACAAGCTGCTCTGAGTTCCAAGCAGTTTAACTTTGGGGCATTTTCAGCTAAAGCAGACACCACTGCCTTGAAAATCAAAGCAGAAGAAGCAGGTGCAATTGCCATCCAATCAGACCGTCTGCGCAGTGACGTAGATTTTGACAAACAACTTGGTCGCTTCAAAGCCCTTGACGAGTACCTCGAAACCAAACTGCCCCTCAACCAATACGTGACTTCCATGAACGAATTCATCTGGGAAATGAACAACTCGATGATTCGTTTTAAATCGGACTCGACCAAAATGGGCACCTTTACCTCCGTGCATCCTGATCAGGATTCTCTGCGGTTTAAGGGGAAAAGAGCATCCTACGACCTCAAAACTTATCTTCTGAAAGTCACAGATGTACCCTTTATAAAATCGGCAGATGCCATGATTATCCCCGATAGTGGCACAGTTTACATTCAGCCAAAGGCCATTATGGATTCCCTGCACAATGCCACCATCATTTGTGACACTTTGAACAAAAACCATAAAATCAATCGCGCTACGGTGAGCATCAATGGTCGAAAGGATTACCGGGCTCACGGTTTTTATGAGTACAATGTAGCCAATAAAAAACAGGAAATTGAATTCAGCAGCATTGTAGGTCAACGCATTGGCAAGGGAAAAGCCAGCGAAAAAGCAACCGCCACCCGGGCGGAGGGTACCGTTGCAGAGGAAGACAGTTTCATCATTGATCGGAAAACCTCCTTTTATGGAACGATCAATTTGTCTTCAGAATCCAGAAACCTGAAGTTTAATGGTTTTGCCCGCCTGGAAGCAGATAAATTGCCGGTTAGGTATTGGTTTACGCTAAAAAGTGAGGGCGACAAAAGTAATCTGGCGATTAAATACGACTCTCCAAAAAGCATCGATGGTGTGCCGCTGGAAACTGGTTTTTACCTGAGCAAAGAAATGAGTTTTGCCTATCCCACGGTGATGATGCCTTTGTATTTCCGCAAAGACCGACCTATTCTGCCAACCAAAGGAATATTTAGATATGATGCGACCAAAGACCAATTTACCTTTGGAGATTCCATCAAGGTTATCGCGAACAGCCTGCAGGGCTCACGCTTGATTTTTAACAACAAAACGGGCAAAGTAGAGGGCGAAGGAAAAATCAACATCGGCTCAGCGCTCAAATATGTAAAGGTTGATGCAGCTGGAAGTATTACCGGAGAATTTGCCAATATTCCTGACAGTCTGATTGGGAAAACACCCCCGCCACCTGTCGATATCGATGTGATTTCGGGGCTGAGTATGCGCATTCCCGACAAATTGATGCGCATCATGCAAAACGAAATCGAAGCCGCAGGTTTTGGTTCAGAAACGGTCAATTACCTCACCGATTTACCTTACTACCAACGGCGAATGACCATGCTTTTTCCTGAAGATGAAAGTGTTACCAAAGCCATAGCAGAAATCAGCACAGGATTGGCAGAACTGCCTAAAAAGTACAATACCTACAACTTCCTGCTCTCGGGTTTGAAGATGCGCTGGGACATGGATTACCAATCTTTTGTCAGCACCAAGGATAAGATTGGCCTAATCTCTATGAATGGTACCATGGTCAATAAAGTAATGACTTCCTACGTGGAGTACAAAATGCCAAGTAACGACGATGATCGGGTTTACTTTTACCTCAAGTTACCCAACGATATTTATTACTACTACGGGTACAAGCAAGGCATTTTGGAAATGACCTCCAACGACAGCCGCTTCATGGATGAGGCCAATAAGATGAAAAAAACCGAGTTGGTACTCAAAATGGAGGATGGAGAGAATTTCGAAATCCAGATTGTAGACAATAACCGGGCCCAGGCTTTTGTCCAACGGGTGAAGGTGGCGGGGAAGAAATAATTTCGGAATGGGGATTTCGGATTTCGGAGGTGCTCCGAAATCCGAAATCTTGAAACCTGAAATCATCACACCCCACTAAAAGCCAAAAATCCACCATCCACATTAATGGTTGTTCCAGTCACAAAAGAGGAAGCGTCGCTCAACAGCCAAACGAGTGCGCCAATGAGTTCATCCGGGTCTCCCAAGCGTTTAAAAGGGGTGTTTTGCACAATCAATTCACCACGAGAAGTAAAGCTGCCATCAGGATTTGTCAACAAAGTGCGGTTTTGTTCGGTCAGGAAAAAACCGGGCACCAGGGCATTCATCCGCACCTTATCACCATAGCGATTGGCCATTTCGAGGGCGAACCAGCGTGTGTAACTGTCGATCGCCGATTTTCCCATGCTGTAGCCCAATACCCGGGTAATGGCAGATGTGGAAGATACTGAAGAAATATTGACAATGCTGCCCCCGTTTTCGGCAATCGTGCGGCCAAAAACCTGAGTCGGCATTAAAGTGCCGTACAAATTTAGGTCCATTACCTTGCGCATGCCCTCCATGTTCAGGTTAAAGATGTCGCCACCTGGCGGAACAACGCCCTCTGGCATATTGCCACCGGCTCCATTCACCAAGCCATCAATGCGGCCAAAAGCATCGAGCATTTTATCCCTGGCTGCATTGAGTTGGGATTCTTGCATGACATCTGCAATCAGGGCGATAGCTTTTCCTCCCGTTTGGGTGATGGCGGTGGCTCTGGCCTGAGCCACTTCTTCATTTCTGCCTAAAATACCTATGGCTCCACCTGCAGCGGCAATACCTTTGATGAAAGAGTTGCCCAAAATCCCAGTACCTCCGGTAACAATTACGGCCTTACCTTGTAGTGAAAACTGTGCATTCATAAATGTTTGTTGCTTATAGTTTGAATCGGACCAATATTTAATTGATGCCAAAAGAAAAGGGCAAGGTATAGAATTTGTATACCCTGCCCAATTCAATGACAAAAAATATTTAGGAGAAGTTTAGGAGGTTGAGGGAGGTTGAGAAGGTTTAGGCTACCGCAGCGATTTTGACAAGGACTTTGTCTAAGCCACTGCGGCAGCCTAAACCTTCTCAACCATCTCAACTTTCTCAACCTATTTAGTACTTAAACACTTTCCCTCCAGCCAGTACTTCCTGCTTTTTGGCATCAAAAGTGACTCTTTCACCCGTGCGCCAGGCTGCATTGGACATGATGGTCGCAATCGAGTGTTGGTAACCAGCTTCGATTGGTGCATTGGGCTCTTTGCGGCTGCGCACACATTCCATCCAGTTTTTGATGTGGTTGAAAGTGAGGCTATCACCACCCGTATTGGCGTCTGTTTCTACCTTGATGCCTTCCAGTTTCAGCGGTTGCAACAAGTTTGCTTTCATACCCATCGCAGCGGCTTCCCGTTCGCGCAAGCCTCCGGTAGAAGAGATTTCATTGGTATCCAAATTGATCATCCCACCATTTGAGTAGTACAATTCTTTGGTATCTCCGGCAGCGTTTGAGAACCTGGACGTAAATTGAACCTGAAAGCCAGAAGTAGGATCATTCAGGGGCCCATAGTCAAACACCACCGTAAGGGTATCCGCGTTTTTACGGCCATCTTTCCACTGGTAAATTCCACCATTGGCAACAACGCTACGTGGATGGGGCAAACCACTGAACCAGTGCACAGTATCGATCTGGTGGCTCATCCATTGCCCGGGGATTCCAGAAGAATAAGGCCAGAACAAGCGGTATTCCAAATATTTGCGTGGGTCAAAAGCTTCAAAAGGACGGTTCATCAAATACCGCTTCCAATCCACATCGGATTCTTTAAGGTTTTTGACCAGTTCAGGCCGGCGCCAACGGCCAGGCTGATTGACATTCCACATCAGTTCCACCATCACAATGGGACCAAATTTACCCGACTTGATGTAATCCGCTGCGGCGTGGTAGTTGGGACCACTCCGGCGTTGTGAACCAATTTGTACAATTTTTTTTGAGTCCCGTACAGCTTTGAGCACTGCCCGGTTGTCTTCCATGGTTTCAGCCAGGGGTTTTTCAGAGTAGGTATCACAACCCGCTTTTACTGCTTCGATGGTATGCAGCGCGTGTTGGAAGTCGGCGGTACTGATGAATACCGCATCTACCATTTTGGAGGCGTACAGTTCGTCATTGTTGTTAAAAACCTTGACGTCACTGCCCAATTGTTTGTCAATAAAGGCTTTTCCTTCTTCCCGGCGGCGATTCCAGATATCTGACAAGGCCACCATTTCGAAGTTCATCTCTTTCATCAAAGCTTTGAAAGGAGGGACGTGAGAAGACCTGAAACGATCCGAAAAACCTACACAACCCACTCTAACCCGATCGTTGGAACCAAGTATCCTGGCGTAGCTCTTGGCCGAAATTCCAACCGTTGCACCAGCCATAGCTGATTTGATGATAAATTCTCTGCGTGATGCCATATTTGACAAATTGAAAGGTTGAAAATAGTTTGGGTGCATGATAAAATCGGAGCAAGGCATGGTAGAGACGCACGGCCGTGCGTCTCTACAACCCGTATCTTCCGTCATTTTTGAGCTGCCCCGATTTTGGCATACACTCAAATTGTTTGATAGTAATTAGACGGCTGAAATTGGTTTTACCCCAAGGGGAAAGCCTGTTTTTTGTAAAAGTAGTAGTAGGAACAACTGCAGCAGCGCCAACCACAGAGGTTTGGGAAATGCCCGCGCCTCTGTGGTTACGCACTCATTATGAAAAGCAATAGATTAATACCCAGGATTCTGAGGGAAGCTAGCTGCTCCACCCGTAGTCCGGTCGATCTGATCCTGTGGGATCGGACGCAAAACGTGGAAATCCTTGATGTTTGGTGCACCATCAGGGTTGTAAGTCCGCACGCGCTGAACGAGGTTACCCCAACGCTTCAGGTCAAACCAGCGGTGCATTTCACCCAACAACTCACGTTCTCTTTCTTCCATGATGAAGTCCATGGTTGCTTGAGCTTCGGTGATTTCCATCGCGGCTTGTTTGCCTGGCCAGGCGGCACGGCGACGTACGGCGTTGATGAAGGGAACTGCTTCTGCAGCTTTGTTCTGCATGATGAGCGCCTCAGCAGCCATCAAGTAGGTTTCACCCAGGCGGAACATAAAGAAGTCGCGGCTACCTTGCTCGTAAGTACGGTCTGGACGGGTTTGGTCCATGTGTTTAACCAGGGTAGGGAAGAGGTTAGCTCTATATAAGCTAGGCACCAACACCTGATATTTTTTCTTGGCTCTCTCTTCTACAGGCATTTCATAACCCGGGATAAACATGGTGGTATCACCGGAGGCAAAAGTCAAAGACTTCTTAGATGTGTCCCAAGTAGTATTGTATGTTCCTGGCTTATTACACAGCCATGTATCACGGAAAGTTTTCTTGTAACGGGAATCATTGACCCGATCTTCAAATTTGAACACCACATTCAATAGATAATCTGTTGGGCGGAAACGTTTGAACGGACGGCCATAGAATACATCACGTTGCATACCAGGTTGGGTGTCGTATTCCATACCAAAGTAAAGGTGAGCATTGTTGCCGTTACCACTGGCATTATTACCCAAGCCGCTACCCACGTTATTTGTACCTACGGTAGGTCCAAAGTTGGTCAATGGGTCGGTAGAGTACTGACAAGACATGATCACTTCACTATTGACCTCGGCAGCACCCTGTTCCCAAAGTTTCGCAAAATCGGGCACCAAACTGTAACTGTAGTTTTTGATCACATTCTGAGCATGGGTTGCAGCTTTGGCAAAGTCGTCAGCAGCTTTGGCTTCAGATGTTGCCTTGGTCAAATAAACCCGAGCCAGCAAATGCTCACATGCTCCTTTGGTCACCCGACCATACTGAGCCTGGCTAACGGGTAAATCTGCTAATGCAGATTCCAGGTCGGCTAGAATAGCCTTGTAAATTTCAGGTACGGGAGTACGTGAAGCAGCTTTTTGTACCTCTTTATTTTCCTTCAAAGTCAAGTGTACTGCCCCGAACATTTGCACCAGCAAAAAATAGTCGTGTGCGCGCAAAAACTTGGTTTCAGCAACCCTGATTTTTTGGGTGGCAGCATCTAAACCAGGGATGGTAGTGCCAGCACGGTCAATTACGGCATTGGCAGTGTTGATTGCTGTATAGAAATAATTCCAAAAATCCCGGGTGACCGATAGACGGCTATCCATTTGTGAAGTGTACTGATTCACAAACTTGAAACTTCCATCAGCCCCCATGGTATAAGTATCCGTGCCAAAAGTAGTAAGCGTAAACGCTCCTTCGCGGCCATACCAGTCGCGCAGGGTGGAGTACGTTGCTTCGACGGCATCTTCAAAACCTGCTTTGGAATCAAGGTACAAACCACTGATCTGACTCACCGGAACTTCTTCCAAAAGATCTTCACAAGCAGGTGTAAACAACAACACCGTTGCAAAGGTTATTAATTTAATAACATGCACTTTTTTCATGTTATGACTATTTTGTTTGAATGAGTGATTAAAAATTAAAACTTCGCGTTGATACCAAATGTAATCTGACGCACCGAAGGCGTCTGATCTTGGTTAACCGTACCTTCGGTTTCATTGTCGATCCCTTTATATTTAGAGCGATACTCAGAGAAAATAAAGGGCTGCTGAATACTCGTAAAGACACGCAATCCAGTGAGCTTTTTCACTGGAATATTATAGCCAAAGTTGATGTTGCGGATTTTTACAAAAGTACCACTAAAATAAGTCAAGGTAGACTGGTAAACTGGTGCCTCCTGGTTTACATTGGGGCGTGGAAAATCATTGGTTGGATTGTTGGGTGTCCAATAATCAATATCCAGGTTGTTGTAACGACCTGCCAGGGTGTTGAAAGTAGAATGGAAACCACTTTGGAACATACTACCAATGCGCGCAAAAACAAAGAAGGACAAATCAAATCCTTTGTATTCAAAACGGTTGGTGATACCACCACTCCATTTTGGAACCTGAGAACCCAGGATGGTACGGTCTGAAGCATCATGTTTGCCGTCGCCATTCACGTCTTCCACCTTGATTTCTCCAACTTTACGCTGGTATTTGGTGGCTTGATCCAATTCGCTGGTTTGCCAGATGCCAATTTTTTTGAAATCAAAATAAGCAGTCAAGGGTTGGCCGATGAAACGGGCGTTGCCAATGTCATCCACTTTACCGTTGAACAGTTCCAGGATGGCTTCTTTGTTGTGGGTGAATTGCAGGTCGGTGCTCCAGCGGAAATCCCCTTTGTCGATGTTAACGGTAGATAAGGTAATTTCCAAACCTTTGTTGCGGGTCCGGCCGACATTGCGCAATACGCTGGAAAAACCACTGGTCAGTGGCAATTGGTCGTTCAACAACAAGTCGCGGGTATCCGCCTGGTATACTTCGATGTTACCATAAACCCGGCCAGCCCAAAGAGAAAAGTCCAAACCAATGTTCGCCGTAGAAGTAGATTCCCATTTCAAGTCAGGGTTACCTAAAATAGAAGGGCGATAACCATAGGCACCCGTAGTGCCAAACAGGTATGTGGTTCTACTCAAAGAAGTTTGGGTTTGGTAGGGGTTGATCGCCGTGTTACCAATCGAACCATAACTAGCGCGCAGCTTCAATTGCTCCAACCACTTGGAACCTTTCAGGAATCCTTCTTCACTGATGTTCCAACCCAATGCTACCGAGGGGAAGAAGCCGTACTTGGTATTTCTTCCGAAACGAGAAGAGCCATCGTAACGTCCCGTCAAAGTCAACAAATACTTGCCCTGGAAATCGTAGTTGATGCGCCCCATGTAAGAGTTCAATGCCCATTGGGTGAGGTTGGTACTAGGGTTATTGATGGTTGAAGCTTGTCCAAGTGCATAGAATTGCTGTGTTTCTGCAGGGACTCCATCCACACTGATACTGGCTGTTTCCACGTCATCCTTTTGTAAGGATTGCATGGCAGTGATGTTCAAATTATTTGCCCCAAAGCTTTTGCTATAGTTCAGGATGTTTTCAACTGTGTAGTTAAAACCGTACTCATAGAAGGTATTAGCTACAGCGTTCCCACCACGGCGAGCTTGAGTTTGACTGCCTGTGAAGCGACCCAAACGTCGGTTGGTGAAGTCGGGGCCAAAATTTACTCGATATTTTAAACCTGGAATGATTTCCCATTCACCATAAATGCTGCTGAACATTCGAGTTCTTTTCGTCAAATCAATGATAGCTCCAGGTGCGATTTCAGCAATTGGATTGGTTT
The DNA here is from genome assembly GCF_033763495.1 of Haliscomenobacter sp. Classification (GTDB taxonomy): domain Bacteria; phylum Bacteroidota; class Bacteroidia; order Chitinophagales; family Saprospiraceae; genus Haliscomenobacter. The sequence goes on from NZ_JANRKL010000062.1 coordinate 25,298, forward strand.
GCAAACCGTCGGAAGTAGGTAAAAAAATCAGGTTGCCATTATCGTCATAAGGCCTACCAAGGGGGTTTTCGCGAAGAGTAACCCCAAGTGGATTAAAGACTTCGCCATTGCGTTCGCTGTATACTAGCAGAGTCGAAGTTCCCACTTTCATACGCTGATTTATCTGATGATCAAGGTTCAAGCGGAAAGTGTAACGGGTGAAATCTTGGTTGTGAATGATCCCTACATCATTGAAGTAGTTAGCTGAAATGGCAAACTGGGTGTTTTTGTCCCCCCCAGTTACACCCAATTGGTGGCTTTGGATGTTGCCTTGGCGCAAAATATAGTCTTGATAATCAGTGGAACGGCCTTTAGCAATACCATCCAATTCGATGGCTTCAAACAATTTAGCATCGTCAGCTGCCGTAGCTGGCCCAGCAGGGTAAGCACCAACTGCTCGCCGCGACTCCCGCTTGTATTCCGCAAACTGAGCCCCATCCATAACGTCGATACTCCCCAAAGCTTCGGATATACCATAATAAGTATCAAAACTGACAACGGATTTACCAGCCTTCCCCCTTCGAGTGGTCACCAAGACAACTCCATTAGAACCCCGAGAACCATAAATCGCCGTAGCAGATGCATCTTTCAGCACCTCCATGGATTGAATATCCTGAGGGTTGATGTCGTCAATACCTCCGGCAAGTGGAATCCCATCTACAACATAAAGTGGCTCATTGGAGGCCTGGATAGAACGACGACCCCGAATCCGCACTGTTGGCGCAGAGCCTGGCCTACTCCCCGCCTGCACAACATCCACCCCTGCTGCCCGACCCTGTAGGGCCTGACGTGCGTTGGTAATCGGCAATTCGGTGATTTGTTTGGAAGTGATCGAAGAAATGGCCCCGGTCAATTGACTTTTGCGTTGGGTACCATAACCTACTACCACTGTTTCGGCCAGGTCAGCGATGTTTTCTTCCAGTGTAATGTCTACCACTGTTCTGGTGCCCACCGTTTCTTCCTTGGTGTTGTAACCGGTGTAACTGATCACCAAAACAGACTCATTGCTCACTGCTAAGGTAAATGCACCGTCGGCATCAGTAACAGTACCTGTAGTAGTTCCCTTCACCGCAATCGAGGCGCCAATCAGGCCTTCTCCGTTGGTGTCGGTAATTTTTCCCGTGATTTGACGGGTTTGGGCAAATGCGAATTGACAGCTCAGCAGAAGTGTCAAAACGAGCATCATTCCGTGTAATGGACTTTTCATGCTGCTAAATGTTGTTTGTTTAAAATAAAATTCTAAAAATTTAATGAGTGCGGTACAAATGTCGGAATTTGCAAGTAGATGGAATACTGATATTTTGTTGATTTCTGATACTTTTATGCTCATATTGGGGGTAGTTCTGGAAAAAATCCATTATTTTTAAGGCAAAATTCGCGATATTTAAGCCATGAAGCCGCAACTGCTTAAAATCACACCACCGCCCAATTCGTCCTTTAATTTTTTTGCACAGGACGCCGCTTTTTTTGCTACCCCCTGGCATTATCATCCTGAATACGAGATTGTTTTGGTGTTGGAAAGCACGGGTAAGAAATTTGTTGGAAGCAATATTTCCGACTTTAAACCCGGAGACTTGTGCATGATGGGGGCTTATTTGCCCCATTACTACCGCAACGATGAGCGATTTTATGCCAAGGACAGCACAGTGAGGGCAAGGTCTTTAGTCATTCATTTTTTAGAAGACTTTATGGGTGGGAATTTTTTTGATTTGCCGGAGTGCCAGGCCATCAAAAATTTGTTGGAGCGATCGAAACGGGGCTTGAATTTTGGCCCCCAAACGGTTAAAAAAGTGGCTTCCAAAATCGAAGGACTACAATACCTTACCGGGATTAACCGATTACTAGAACTGATAGGCGTGTTGGCCATTTTGAGCGAAAGTGAAGATGCGCAAGAATTGACCACCAATTCCATGTCCCTACAAAATGAAGTAGATTCAGCCCGGATCAATGGAGTTTTGTCTTATATCGTCCAGAATTACCAACAGGAAATCCAGTTAAGCGATGTTGCCAAGTTGGCCAACATGAGTGAATCGGCTTTTAGTAGGTACTTTAAAAAAAGGACGCGCCGTACCTTTTCACAGTTTATCACCGAGATTCGAATTGAACATGCTTGTAAATTGTTGGTTCAGGATAAAATGAGCATCTCAGCCATTTCTCTGGAGAGCGGTTTCAACAACCTTTCCAATTTTAACCGACAATTTAAGCTGCTCAAAAAAACCACTCCACTGGCTTATCGAAGCACGTTTAACGGTTGACAATCAGACTCATTCAGTAGTTGGATTGTCATCTGGCTTATCTTTGTTGTTGTCGGCTTTTTTGCCTTTTTTCGTCTTCTTAGACGTGGTGGAATTTTTGTTTTCTACTGCTTTGTCCTCCAGTGAATTAAACAAGCCATCCCAAACCAAACCTTGCATCCGTTTCTTGTCACTCATCTCTTCTCTTGTTTTTTTGTCCTTTTTCATAGGCACAATGAATAATTAAGTCACTTGACACCAATAGGTGGAAGTAACACAATGTAAACGACGTGGATTAGCATCATCAAGGTTCACATTGACCAATCACAGTGTTTCTAAGGGAAATTACATGAGGGGAAATAAGAGATGTATTACAGCTGAAGGAATCAATAAAATTTCAGCGAATATACCTGAATTTGGCGACAAATGAAAGTATATTGGTAAATTCTTTGCATTTTTATATTATAACTATTTTGTTTATGGGAAATCAGGGGGTAAAAGATAGGAAAATTGCTTGTTTTTGAAGCGGGATAATTTGTTTCTCTTCTGCAACCTGGAATAAATGCTTGACTGCTGCACGGCCTTGATCACCCAAATTGGCGGAAAAATGATTCACATAAAGGTCAATGTGTTGACGACGTACAAGAGGATCCATCTCCTGAGCATGTTGGGCAACGAAGGATTCTGATGCGGCAGGATTGGCCCAGGCGTACTCAACACTACGCCTGATGATGCGATTCACTTTTTGAATGATGGTTTCAGGCAAGTTTCGTTTGATGACGATACCTCCCAGGGGAATAGGCATACCGGTACTCTGCTCCCAGTATTCACCAAGATCCAGCAATTTTACCAAGCCTTTATCAGCGTAGGTGAAACGATTCTCGTGGATAATCAACCCTGCATCAACAACACCATTCAATACCGCAGTTTCAATTTCGGAAAAAAGCATTTCCTTTTTTTGTGTAGCAGCAGGAAACGCCAGACTGAGTAGGAAATTAGCAGTGGTCAACTTCCCTGGGATTGCTATTTTTAGGTGTGAAATTTGATCATGAGGAATCGGCGACTTGGCAATCAGCAAAGGACCACAGTTGTTTCCCAATGCACTTCCTGCATCCAGCAAGATGTATTTTTCGGTCAAATGAGCATAGGCGTGGTAACTGAGTTTGGTAATGTCCAAATCGGCAAGTCCTGCTCGGCGGTTCAATTCTTCTACGTCACCCAAAAAAACTTCAAATTCCAGCCCTTCGGTATCGATTCTGCCATGAATCATGGCATCAAAAATAAAAGTGTCGTTAGGACAGGGGGAAAAGCCAAGCGTTAATTTCATAACTTTGCGGTATGAACTTACAAGTAATCTACGAAGATAATCATCTCATCGCGGTAAACAAGCCCGCGGGCATTCTGGTTCAAGGGGACGAAACCGAAGATACCCCCTTGGTCGACTATGTAAAAGACTACATTAAATTCCGGTACAAAAAACCCGGTGATGTTTTCTTGGGTGTAGTGCATCGATTGGATCGCCCGGTAAGTGGCGCGGTGATTTTTGCGCGGACCAGCAAAGCTTTGACCCGCATGAACGAACTGTTCAAGGAGCGGAAAGTCGAAAAACACTATTGGGCCATTACGGAGCGCCGTCCTTCTCCGGAAGTAGGGCACTTGACACACTATATCCTGAAAGACCACGAGAAAAATATCTCCAAGGCATTGGATCAAATGAGCAATCGCTCTAAAGATGCCAAAAAGTCGGATCTGGATTATGAATTGATTGGTGCGTTGGAAGGTAAACATTTGCTTTTGGTCAAACCCATCACCGGGAGGCCTCACCAAATTCGGGTCCAGTTGTCAAAAATTGGCTGTCCAATAGTGGGAGATTTAAAATATGGTCATTCTCAACCCAATAATGATGGTAGCATTTATTTGCATTGCCGCGCTATGGTTTTTCAGCATCCCGTAACCAAAGAAATGGTGAAGGTCGTCGCCGATGCTCCGCATGAGCGTTTGTGGAATCAGATGAGTGCCTTGGCGGAGCAAAAAAATTAGTTGATGCCTCGCGGCTATGCTCAGTGACTGAGGTGAGCGTAGCCAAGGCATTAGCCCTTCTTCAAACAACTCCGCAATGCCTTTTCTAATGCCTCCCGTTTCAGGTTTTTTCCAATGATGACAATCCTGGACAGGCGAGGCTCTCCTTCTCGCCAATCTCCAGCTCTGGTAAAGGCTGATTGGGTGCGTACGGATTGGAAAACCATTTTGGATTCTCCTTCGCCCAAGTTCAAAATTCCCTTAATGCGGTAGATGTTTTTGCCCTGAATCATCAGCAGGACCTTGCTCCAGTGAATAAAGGCAAGCAAATTAAAAGTTTGCTCGAAAGTAAAGCTGTGCGCAGTGACATCTGCATGGTGCTGATGTTCATGAACATGCTCATGCTCATGTGAATGACTATCCTGTACTACATCTTTGATGCGCCGTTCCAACTGTCCCACTTCGTAAGCATGCAATGCGATTAGGTCTGCGGCAGTGTGACCATAATTGGCCAGACTGATGCTGGCCAGTGGATTCATCTCCCTTAAATTGGCTTGGAGTGCTTCGAGGTAATGGGCCTGGACATCATCGGATTTGTTAATGACGATGTGATCGGCAAAGGTAATTTGTTTAACGGCCTCTTCCCGTTCAGCCAGTGTTTCCTGCACACTGACCGCATCAACCAGACAAACGGTACCATCCAATTGAAAGGCGGATTGAATCCCTGGATCACTCACGAAAGCGGCTGCTACAGCATCTGGTTCGGCCATGCCCGTCGTTTCGATGATCAGATGGTCAAAGTCTTTTCCGGAATTGAGTAACTTTTCCAGGGTTTCGATCAATTCGCCATTGAGCGAGCAACAAATGCAACCATTGGCCAATTCAAAAATAGCATCACTTGCGCCAATCACCAAATCACCATCAATGGGGACTTCTCCAAATTCATTTTCAATGATGGCGAACTTTTTCTCAGGATGATTGGCAATGAGTTGGTTGAGCAGGCTGGTTTTGCCGGCTCCGAGGAACCCGGTGAGGATGGTTACGGGAATGGGCATATTGAATGGTTGGGGCAACTCGGAAATGGATTACGGATAATGTGGGGGCGACCGCGAGGGTCGCCCCTACGGTTATATGTGGATAACCTCACCGTACGCCGCTGCTGCTGCTTCCATCAGCGCTTCGCTCATGGTTGGGTGAGGGTGAACGGTTTTAATGATTTCATGACCGGTAGTTTCCAATTTTCGGGTTGCGACTACCTCGGCAATCATTTCGGTCACGTTTTGGCCGATCATGTGCGCACCAAGGAATTCACCATACTTGGCGTCAAAAATGACTTTAATAAAGCCGGTTTTGTCGCCTGCTGCGCTGGCTTTTCCCGAAGCACTAAAAGGGAATTTGCCCACTTTGATCTCGTAGCCTTTGTCTTTGGCCTGTTGTTCTGTAAGTCCAACGGAAGCAATTTCCGGTACACAATAGGTGCAAGAAGGAATGTTGTTGTAATCGAGTGGTTCGGGGTGGTGCCCGGTGATGTTTTCAACACAAATGATGCCTTCTGCACTGGCAACGTGGGCTAGAGCTGCGGTAGGAATCACATCACCAATGGCATAAATACCTGGTACATTGGTGTGGTAATATTCATCTACCAGGATCATTCCACGATCTGTCTTGATGCCAAGGGCTTCCAGTCCGATGTTTTCGGTATTGGCAGCTACTCCTGCTGCGGACAGAACGATGTCACACTTGATTTCTTCAATATTTCCAGTTTTACGGTCTTTTACCTTGACCACACAACCTTTCCCGCTAGTGTCTACACTCTCGACTGCGGAGTTGCCCATTACCCGGATGCCTTTTTTGCTGTAGATTTTGCCCAATTCTTTGGAAACGTCGACATCTTCCCGGGGCAATAAACCCTGTTCCATAAATTCTACAATCGTTACCTCGGTACCAATTGCAGCATACACATAAGCAAATTCAACTCCAATGGCACCTGCCCCGATGACAACCATACTTTTGGGTTGTTTTTCCAGTACCATCGCTTTACGGTAGTCAATTACTTTTTCACCATCGATTGGCACATTGGGCAAACCCTTGGCCCGGCCACCAGTGGCTACAATGATGTGTGTTGCACTGTACTTGGTTTTGGCACCCTGGGCATCGGTTACCTCTACTTGTTTATCAGTAGTCAATACACCATTTCCGTTGATGACGGTAATTTTATTTTTTTTCATCAGGAAATTGACACCCTTGCTCATGCCATCAGCAACACCACGACTACGTTTGACAATACTTTCCCAATCAGCTTTGGCACTACCCACCTTGATGCCGTAATCTTCAGCGTGTTGAATGTATTCAAAAACCTGAGCGCTTTTAATCAGTGCCTTGGTGGGAATACAACCCCAGTTGAGGCAAATTCCTCCCAATGATTCACGTTCGACCACAGCCACTTTCAAACCCAATTGAGATGCACGGATGGCGGCAACATAACCTCCGGGACCGCTACCTATAACGATAAGATCAAAATTCATGATGAAAGGTTGAATTAATGTAAAGTAGAGTTTGTTGAGCGCATAGGGTCACATAGACCATTTCGCCCCGCGAAGATAGATACTTAGCCTTATATACAAAACAAAAACTCCGCTGACCTGTTTGGGTAGCGGAGCGAATTTACTAACTTACTGATACTTAATATGGTGGCATAACAGCGTCATCCTGATAAGGAGACGGTTACGGGAGCCTCGAGCTGTTAAGTGATTATTCTGTAGGATGATCAGGAAAATTCCCAGCGATAGGCCAATTCAGCAACGAGATTGGAAATCGTTGACTCAGGTGGGACACTGAGAGGATATTAGGTGTTGTTGAATACTGCATTTCCTGACAATTCGCTTAATCAAATTTGTAACACAAGCCTATAAAAAACTTTTTCAAAAGTAGGAAAAGCCAGCAGTGAAGTCAAGTTTTTCCAGATGCAAATTTGTCAGTTCATCTTTTGCTGAAGCTATCATTTTTTTGCTTAAAAAATTGAACAATAATTGATTATGGATAGCCCCTATTTTTAAAAAAAGAAAAAAACATATTGATTTTAATTGCAAATTACTGATTGTGAGTGTTTTGATTTTTTCGACGAACGGAGAAACCCTAGCTTGGGTAGTTGGAAAGGGTTATGATGAGGTAAACCCTGTCATTGCTGGTAATGCGATCGATTTTAGTGTAAAAACCTCCTTCGAGCGCTTTGGTCTCGGCAAGTCTAATGTCATCTTTTTGTGCCCTGATCATCATGACCCAATTGCTCAATGGCATGAGTTGTGGGTCCAAAACTGCCAAAGCTGCCAGGTTTAAAATGGCCTGATCGGTCCAAAAGGCAGCATCGTCTTGGCTGGGTTTTTCTTTTAACTCGAAACGAAATTCCTGGCGGATCTTTTCGCAGCCACTTTGTAAAATGGTCAGGGTTTTTCCATTGACGAATCTTACGAATTCTTCACTTTCAATCCCATTTACGGTAAACTTATGTTCTGCTACGCCCCGCATACCTTCACGCAGCATTGCTTGCGGTTTGGTTTTACAATCCGTTTCTTTGTTCCCGTTATTTTGGCAAGCGCTTAGCGCTAAGAGGACGAAGAGAGTGGTGAGTCGAAGCATAGGAAATGATGAGTGATGAGTGATAAGTGATGAATGATGAATTGATATAAATTCCAGTACCAATTCATCATTCATCACTTATCACTCATCACTATTAAACGTTGCGGTTGATACAATTCAAATCCTCAAATGCCACTTTCAGGCGTGAGATGAGGCTTTTTTCACCTTCCCGCAACCATACCCGTGGATCGTAGAATTTTTTATTTGGTTTGTCGTCACCTTCGGGGTTGCCGATTTGGCCCTGGAGGTAAGCTTCATTTTTTATATAGTAATCTTTCACACCGGCCCAGTATGCCCATTGAATATCAGTATCGATGTTCATTTTGATGGCACCGTATTCAATTGCCTCGCGAATTTCTTCACGAGTAGAACCAGAACCGCCGTGGAACACAAAGTTAACGGGAGTGTCACCACTCAAGTTGTGTTTGGCTTTGATGAAATCCTGGGAGTTTTTCAGGATTTTAGGTGTCAGTTGTACGTTACCGGGTTTGTATACACCGTGTACGTTACCGAAAGCTGCCGCAATGGTGAAGTTTGGACTAACTGCTTTGAGGTGTTGGTAAGCATAATCCACTTCTTCTGGTTGGGTATACAACTTTGAGTTGTCTACATCTGAGTTGTCTACTCCGTCTTCTTCTCCACCGGTTACACCCAATTCGATTTCCAGAGTCATGCCCATTTTGGCCATGCGCTTGAAGTATTCCACGCAGATTTCAATGTTCTCATGTAGGGGCTCCTCCGACAAGTCGAGCATGTGTGAGCTGTACAATGGCTGGCCGGTGGCGGCAAAATGTTTTTCGCTGGCGTCCAGCAAACCATCCACCCAGGGTAAAATATTTTTGGCACAGTGGTCCGTGTGCAGGATCACTGGAATACCGTAAGCTTCTGCGACCTGGTGAACGTGCATTGCACCAGAGATACCACCAATAATAGATGCTTTTTGTCCAGCATTGCTGAGGCCTTTTCCGGCAAAGAAGGAAGCACCTCCATTTGAAAACTGAATGATTACAGGAGAATTGACTTCCCGGGCAGTTTCCAAAACGGCATTGACAGAGTTGGTACCAATTACATTGACGGCTGGCAATGCAAAGTTGTTTTCATTGGCATAATTCAGCAACTCGGTTACTTCTTCTCCAAAGAGTACCCCAGCGCGAAAACGGGTAGCTGTTGACATGGTTAAAGTGTTTGTGTGTTTTTGTTGAGTTGAGGAGGGTTGAGGGAGGTTGAGGAAGGTTGAGGCTACCGCAGTGACTTGGGCACACATCACACCCACACATCACACTCGCACCAATTCTTGCGGTAGCCTCAACCTTCCTCAACCTCCTCAACCACCCTCAACTTTAAATCACTCCTTTGGCGGCCAAGTAACGCTCTGCATCCAATGCAGCCATACAACCAGTTCCAGCAGCAGTTACAGCTTGGCGGTAGATGTTGTCTTGGGCGTCGCCACTGGCGAAAACTCCTTCTATATTGGTTAGGGTACGACCTGGTACGGTTTTGAGGTAGCCGGTTTCATCCATGTCCAACCAACCTTTAAAAATATCGGTGTTGGGTTGGTGGCCAATGGCTACAAAGAATCCTTTGACAGGAATCACGGTTGTTTCACTGGTTTTGTTGTTGAGCAGTTTTACACCCTCCACCTCGTTCTCGCCGAGGACTTCCTGCGTTTCAGAGTTCCAATGTATAACGATATTCTCAGCATTTAAAACTCTTTCCTGCATAATCTTCGAGGCGCGCAGTTGATCACGGCGCACAATCAGGTGCACTTTGGGGCAAAGTTTAGCCAAATACGTGGCTTCCTCTGCTGCAGTATCACCGCCACCTACCACGGCAACTTCTTGCCCGCGGAAGAAAAAACCATCACACACGGCGCAGGCAGATACTCCTTTGCTCCAGAATTTTTTCTCAGACTCCAATCCCAGCCATTTGGCGCTGGCGCCCGTGGCAACGATTACAGCGTCGGCGTGAATTTCCTGCTCACTTTCCGTCCAGATTTTGTGCACCGGGCCACTGAAGTCTACCTTGGTGATCATTTCATAACGAATCTGGGTGCCAAAGCGCTCTGCTTGTTTGCGGAAATCTTCCATCATTTCTGGGCCCATGATGCCGCTGGGATATCCAGGGTAGTTCTCCACATCGTTGGTGATCATCAACTGGCCACCGGGATCTTTACCAGTGAAGAGCACGGGGTTCATGTTTGCTCTGGCTGCATAAACGGCGGCGGTGTACCCGGCAGGTCCGGAACCGATGATGACGCAGTGCAGGTGTTCTGCTGTATTTGCCATTTTTAACTGTTTTTTTGTCCCTTTGTGGAATTGTGCGCAAATTTAATCAAGCAATCAATATGTAGGCTGTAATTTTCATCACAGACTTGCCAGAAACAAACATATCCCAATCAGGATCGGTTGAAAAGAAAGGTTTTATCCTGGCATAATGTCCGTTAGGCGATTATTCCAAGATAGAGTGGCATGGTAAGGTGGAAAAGCTTAAATTTCACCAAAATTTAAATCCTGACTATGGTCGCGTTATATGGTCTAAGTTTTGTCGTAGCCTTCGTGGCACTGGCACTTTGGTTCGCTTTAAAGCGCGAATTGGCTGAAAAATACTTTAGCCGCTTGATGTTTTTGGCGCTGGTATTGTACTCAATAAGTATGGTGACTGTCGCTGCCCCTATGGTGTACAAATTTCAGACGGTTTTCCGAGACATGCTCTTTTTGGGGGTATTTGGAGCAATTTTTAGCCGCATGGCGGGCTGGACCAAAGGTTTTTGGGCGGGGGTGATTTTGGCTTTAGTGGCACTGTTTTGGTTCTACCGCCAATTTGTAAGCACAACATTCCCTTACCATAACTCAATTCCACTGGATGCTCAGGGGGAAATTTTGTTGGAGTTAAAAGAGGGACATCAGGTTGCTGAATTGAACAAAATCTCCAATAAATACGGTTTAAACCTGCGGCGGGCCTTTTTCCCTAAAGATGCCAGTTCTACCGAGCTGGACAATTATTACCTGGTCGATATCCCGGATGCCAAGGCCAAAAATCTTGTACGCATTGAACGAGAGCTGAGCCGTTCCAGCGCTGTAGTATGGACTGAAGAAAACGAAATCCTTCGAGTGGAGCCGCTGCGCAAAGCCGAAAACCCGGCCAAGTTGCCCTCCAAGTTTGGGATCAACGACCCCGGTGTTGCCAATCTCTGGGGGTTCGAGCGCATGCAGATGGACCAATTGTACAATTATTTGGATCAAAATAAGGTGCAACCCGTGCGCAAAGCCCTAATCGCGATTCTGGACACCGGAGTGGACGCCAATCATGAGGACCTCAAAGCCAATTTTAAATCCATTGACGCTACTTCCAACCGCGACTTTAAAGGGCATGGTACCCATTGTGCCGGAATTGCAGGTGCCGTTTCCAACAATGGGGTAGGGGTGGCCTCTTATTCCCGGGACAATCGCTTTACGACCATCACCAGTGTAAAGGTCTTGAGTGATCAGGGTTTTGGTACTCAGGAAATCATCATTGATTGCATCATCAAAGCGGCAGATGCGAATGCAGATGTGATTTCTTTGTCCCTTGGCGGCCCGAGCAACCAAAGTCGGCAAAGAGCTTACGACAAAGCGGTCAAGTATGCCAATAATAAAGGTGCAATTGTGGTAGTTGCAGCCGGAAACTCCAACCGCAATGCCGCGCAGTTTAGCCCCGTCAATTCTAAAGGGGTCATCGGGGTTTCTGCTGTCGATAATGAACTCAATCGGGCGGAATTCTCCAATTTTGTGCAGGATATTCCATTTGGCGTTGCTGCTCCCGGGGTAAGCATCTATTCTACCATTCCCAACAACAGGTATGAGACTTACAATGGCACTTCGATGGCTACGCCGTATGTAGCGGGTTTACTGGGTTTGATGAAAAGTATTGACCCTAAGTTGACCACTGAGCAAGCCCATAAAATTTTGTCCGAAACCGGTATCAGTACCCGCAACTCCAACTTAACTGGCAAATTCATTCAACCACTTGCCGTAGTAAAACGATTAAAATGATTTTGTAATCAAATAAGTTATATTGAGGGTGCTTTTCAGCACTCTCAATACTCAAAATCCACGATAAAAGGGACATATGAATATATGTTCAAGTTTTTTGACATCAAAAAAATGATAAAATTTCCTTAAAATAATTGCACGAGAAAAAAAATGCCCATATACTTGCACTGTGAAATCACGCTAGTGCAAGCAAAGACCAGATACCAATTGCGATGCAACTAGTCTAAAACACAAAAATATGCTCGCAATATCCAAGCCACTGTCCACACTGAATAACCCGATGCTGGGTTGTTGTTGTGCGTGCTGTTGTAGCCGACTGGCAGGGGTATAGCTTGATGTGTACATATATTGTCCTTTAGCATAAAAGCCCTGCCGGATTCTACCCGACAGGGCTTTTTTTAATCCAAAACAAACCACGCTACAATCGTGGGCCATACACAAAAACCATGAGCAATTACGAACACGACTTTTCTACCGTAAGTGCAGCAGATCAAAAAGACATCCAGGAATTGGAGCGCCGCATCCATGATTTTCAGCGTGGCAAAGAAGATACCGAGCGCTTTCGCCTGTATCGTCTGACCCGGGGTGTGTATGGCCAACGCCAGGAAGGGGTGCAAATGTTTCGCCTTAAATTGCCTTATGGCCGCATTAATTCTGACCAATTGGTGCGTATAGCCGATGTGTCGGATCGTTATGCCACTGGTAATCTGCACATTACTACCCGCCAAAACATTCAGTTGCACTACGTGAAACTGGCAAATTCACCCAAAGTTTGGACTGAGTTGGCGCAGATGAACCTCACTGCCCGGGAAGCGTGTGGCAACACCGTGCGGAACTTCACCGCTTCTCCAACCGCCGGGATCGATCCAAAAGAACCTTTTGATGTTTCACCTTATGCTGAGGCATCTTTCCAATATTTTTTGCGCAACCCGATCTGCCAGGAAATGGGCCGCAAGATCAAAATCGCCTTTTCTTCTAGTGAGCAAGATTCTGCCTTCACCTATTTCCACGATTATGGCTTTATCCCCAAAGTACAAGTAGTGGATGGTCAGGAGCAGCGTGGCTTTAAAGTACTGGTTGGTGGTGGTTTGGGTGCGCAAGCTATCACAGGATTGGTTGCCTACGAATTTTTGGCTGAAGACCAAATCATTCCTTTTATGGAAGCTGGTTTGCGCATTTTCGACCGCTACGGCGAACGCGAAAAGCGCATGAAGGCGCGGATGAAGTTCCTCATCCAAAAATTGGGCTTTGAAGCCTGGATGGAGCTGGTCAAACAAGAATGGAAAGCCCTGAAAAATAAATCGGTCGCGATTGACCGCAACCTGGTGCCAGAAGCGGCTCCAATTGGACAAGGTACCATCTCTGCTGATATAGTCCCCGTAGACGAACACTGGTACCAGGAATGGAAGCGGACCAATACTTTTGAACAAAAGCAAAAAGGTTATTACGGTATATTCGTTCGGGTAGTATTGGGTGATTTGCCTTCTGATAAGGCACGCGCCTTGGCGGCGGTCATTAAACAATACGCCGCTGACGACATCCGCTTTACCATCAACCAGGGCATTTTGCTGAAATTTGTGCGCCCTGAGGCATTGCCACTTTGGTTCAACAAGTTGCATGAGTTGGGGCTGGCTTTGCCAGGTGCTGATTCCACTGCTGACATTACTGCATGCCCAGGTACCGACACCTGCGCCTTGGGGGTAACCAACAGTACCGGATTGTCCAGAATTTTGGAAGAATTGATCCGGGAAGAGTATCCCGAATTGATTGATGAAAAGTTTTTTAAGATTAAAATAAGTGGTTGTATGAACGCCTGCGGCCAGCACATGGCTGCTAATTTGGGTTTCCACGGTAGTTCATTCAAACACGGAGATTTGGTTATTCCAGCTATGCAGGTCGTTTTAGGCGGTGGAGTCGCTCCCGATGGGCGTGGCTTCATCGCCGACAAAATTGTCAAAGTACCCACCAAACGTATCCCCGATGTGGTAAGGTATGTGTTGGATGACTTCGAAAAAAACGGCGCTGAAGGGGAATACTACAACGACTATTTCCTGCGCCAGGGCGACAAGTACTTCTATGCCCTGCTGAAACCATTGGCTGATCTCAAAACCATGACCCAAGACGAATATTTTGACTGGGGTCAGGATCGCCTATACAAGCAGGAAATTGGGGTAGGAGAGTGTGCCGGGGTTATGCTGGACATGGTTGGGGTGATCCTTAAAGATGCCATTGACAAAATTGCTGCAGCTAAAGAATCTTTGGAACAAGGCCTGTGGTCCGATGCCATTTATTCCAGTTATGCCGCTTTCGTGGTTGCCGCAAAAGGGATGTTGCTGAGCAAGGACGTGAAGTGCAACACCCAAAAGGGGATTATTGACGACTTCCAAACCCATTTTGTTGCTACTGGAGATTATACCCTGTTGACGGATTTCACCGCAACGGTTTTGCAAATCAACCAATACGAACCCGAAGAAAACTTCGCCAGCGACTACGTGGCCCAGGCAGAAACTTTCGTTCGCTCAGTGATCGCACAGCGCGAAGTTCAATTGGAAGAAAGCAACGGCATTGATAAAAAGGTAGTTGGCGATTATTATCGCGCGTAGGGGCATCCACGAAGGGATGCCCCTACGTCGCGCAACCCACGAATTTATTCGTGGGTAAAGCATGCCAACATCACCAGCCCACGAATTTATTCGTGGGGAAAAAATGAAAGATGATCAATCCAATCATACCCAAAATAACCCTCGTTGGTGCAGGCCCTGGAGATCCAGAACTGCTCACGATCAAAGCCTGGAAAGCACTCCAGCAAGCCGACGTCGTTCTGTACGACGCTCTGGTAAGTGAAGAAGTGCTCGATTTGGTGCGCCCAGGTGCTATTTTGGTAGATGTAGGCAAACGTGCGGCCAAACACACCCACCCTCAGGAAGACATCAATTGGATGTTGGTGGAATACGCCATGAATCATGGTCATGTGGTGCGCCTTAAAGGAGGAGATCCTTTTGTTTTTGGCCGTGGTTATGAAGAAATGGCGCATGCAGCCATGTTTGGGATCAAAGTGGACATCGTTCCAGGGCTTTCTTCCTGCATTGCAGTTCCTGGTTTGCAAGGGGTGCCAGTAACCTGCCGGGGCATCAATGAAAGCTTCTGGGTGGTAACGGGTACAACGCGCTCGGGCAGCATCTCCAAGGATGTTGAACTGGCTGCTCAGTCCAGTGCCACTGCAGTTATCCTGATGGGCATGCGCAAATTGGGGGATATCATGGACATCTATACTGCCCTAGGTAAAAAAGATACCCCAGCGATGGTGGTTCAAAATGGATCAACTCCCGAGGAAAAAGTTGTTCTGGGGCGGGTACACAACCTGGCCGAACGCGTAGCAATGGCTGACGCCAACTCCCCAGGGATTATTGTTATTGGAGATGTAGTAGCTTTACACCCTCAATTCGCTTCGGCTACGCTCAGCGACCAGGCTTCGGCTTGCTTCGGCTCCGCTCAGCAACCTACGCTCAGCGACCGGACTTTGAGTGAGCCGTTTAAAACAGGGAAAGTTACCAATGAGCACATCAGCATCTAAGATGGAGCAGAACGAGTTGTATCCAGTTTTTTTGAAACTACACACACTGCGTACCCTTATTGTAGGCGCGGGAGAAGTGGGTTACGAAAAACTCTCGTTCATCCTCAAAAGCAGCCCCAAAGCCCAGGTTACAATGGTAGCCACTTGGGTAAACCCGGAGATTGAAAAATTGCTGAGCCAGATCGGAAGCCACTTTGTATACATCCAGCACAAAGCTTTTCAGATCGAGGATATTCAAGGGCATGACCTGATCATCGCGGCCACGAACATCCCTGAGCTGAATCGTGAAGTGCAACTGGCTGCCAAAGCAGCGGGTAAATTGATCAACGTGGCCGACACTCCTGATCTCTGCGATTTTTACCTCGGATCAATCGTGACCCGAGGACCTTTGAAAATTGGAATTTCAACCAATGGGCAGTCGCCCACTTTTGCCAAACGTTTCCGCCAGGTTTTGGAGGCAGCGTTGCCCGAAGAAGTGGAAGATCTGCTGCCCAAACTCAACGAAATCCGCGATCGCCTCGGTGGCGACTTTGCGCATAAAGTACGGATGCTCAATCAAATTACTTCAACCTTACTAACGGGTATGGCGGGATGTGAATGTGGGGGCAACTGTACAGGAGATTGTATTGAATTTTTGAAAAAATAATGAAGGTTGAGATGGTTGAGGAGGTTTAGGAAGGTTTAGGCTACCGCAAGCAACTTAGACAAGGACTTTGTCAAATTCGCTCGCGGTAGCCTAAACCTTCCTAAACCTCCTCAACCTTCTCAACTTCCTCAACACAACCAATAGTATGTCGACATCACAAGCCTTACCTACTCCTGAACTCGATGTAGAGGAGTATAGTGTAGAGTACCTGAATGAGATTTTTGAGCCACTGAATTTTGAGGAGCGTATTCAGAAGTTGTATGAAATTTTCGATGAGAATGAAGTCTTGATGACTTCCTCTTTTGGAGCGAGCGCTGCGTTTTTGCTGCGGTTGATTTCTGAGCACCGACCCAGCCAGAAGGTATATTTCATCGATACTACCTACCATTTTTCCGAAACCCTTGCCTACAAGGAAGAACTCACCGAGTTGTATCGACTCAATGTGATCGATATTCTTCCCGACCCCACCCAAAATGCCCTCACCCGTGATGAGGAGTGGTGGAAAGACCACCCCAAAATGTGTTGTTCCATCAACAAGGTCGTTCCATTGGAGCCACTGAAGGAAGAACACAAGGTATGGATTTCGGGGTTGATGGCCTACCAAACTGATTTTCGTTCGCACCTGCGCATTTTTGAACAGCAGGGCGATATCATAAAATTCCATCCATTGATCGACCTGAGTGAAGGGGATTTCTTGTACTGGGCTTCCTGGTTCAAGTTGCCACAACACCCACTGGAAAGCCAGGGCTATGGCTCAATCGGATGTACTCATTGTACCCAAAAAGGCAAGGGCCGTGAAGGTCGCTGGGCAGGAACTGGAAAAACGGAATGTGGATTACACCCCGGTTTTTTTGTCAACAAACACAAATAACAGTAGGGGTACCCCTTCGTGAGTGCCCAATCGTAATGGGCATCCACAAGGGGATGCCCCCAACGGTTTGCCCCAACAGATGCCAAATATCACCCAAATTGATTCCTGAATAGTTGTAAATTTGTGTACTTTTTCTGTTTAAATTGATCCAAACAAATGATCCAGACAGACATTCTCATTGTAGGAGCAGGGCCAGTAGGGCTTTTTACAGTATTTGAGGCCGGATTGTTGAAAATGCGCTGCCACTTGGTGGATTCACTGCCAGTTCCCGGTGGGCAATTGGCTGAAATTTATCCAAAGAAGCCAATCTACGATATCCCCGGATTTCCTTCCATTTTGGCCGGGGATTTGGTTGATAACCTGATGGAACAAATTGCTCCATTTAAGCCAGGCTTTACCTTGGGCGAGCGGGCTGAAAAATTTGAGCAACTCGAAAATGGCCACTTTGTACTGACCACCAGCAAAGGTACCCAAATTCAGGCGCCAGTGATTGCGATTGCAGGTGGCTTAGGCTGCTTTGAACCCCGCAAACCACCACTCGAAAACCTGGAGCGTTTTGAAGACAAAGGCATCGATTACATCATCCGCGATCCAGAAAAATACCGCAACAAGCGGGTTGTAATTGCTGGGGGAGGTGACTCTGCCCTGGATTGGACCATTTTCCTTGCTGAAGTAGCCAGTGAAGTGACCCTGATCCACCGCCGTAAGGATTTCCGTGGAGCACCCGATTCAGTAGAAAAAGTGCATGAATTGGCGCACAGTGGCCGGATCGACTTGTTGACTGATTCACAAACAACTGGTCTGCGTGGCAATGGTGTGTTGACGGATGTAGTCATTGACACCAAGGAAAAAGGGGAAGTGGTTCGTTCAACGGATTATTTTATCCCGCTTTTTGGTTTGTCTCCAGAACTTGGTCCATTGGGCAACTGGGGCTTGAACGTGGATAAAAATGCCATCGAGGTAAATACCTTTGATTACAGCACCAACATTCCCGGGGTTTACGCCATCGGTGACATCAATACTTACCCGGGTAAATTGAAGCTGATCTTGTGTGGTTTCCACGAAGCTACTCTGATGTGCCAATCTGCCTTCAAACGGGTAAATCCAGATAAAAAGCTGAGCTTTAAATACACCACCGTTAATGGGGTGAATGCATTTTAAACCTCGATCGCTCTAAAATCGTTCTCGCTTATTTACACCATTTGAGGTGATACAAAAGAAGGCAAGTCAGTTAACCTGAACTTGCCTTCACCATTTAAACCCGACTTAAAAGCAGTCTATTTTTAGCAATTAATGCCTTCCGTAAACAAATACCACCGCTCTGTTGCGTGCAATATTCTTGGTATCGTACCAGAATTCAATTTTTTCAATCAAACGATTGTTGCCACGCAAATCCACTACTCTTGAATCACTGCCACGGCCAAAATTGTGCCGCAGTTCAATTTCTTGTTTTCCACCGTTCTCGAAATGGACCACACACCTACGCATGTTCAGCGCTCCTCCTTTGACCTCAATTTTGAGCCCATCAAAAGCGCCATCCCGCCAGGTAACAGGGATCACATCGCGATCCAAACCATAATTGACGGCACGTTTGCCTAAAAATTCCCAGCGGCCTTGTGCTTGTGCCTCAACCATTCCGAGCAAGAACATCGGCGCAATCAGCGCCAGCAGAGCAATCAACTTTTTCATAGTAAACAGGATTTTTTGGTTATTTGTCCATTAGACTGGCTCGAAAAATACAAGTTTAAAAAGACCTTACAGGTGTAACTTTACTTTAACATGACGATTGGTTTTTGTTAACAATACCCTTCAAAAAGCACTGAATTGCTGCAAATTTTAGAATTGTTTTAACCAAATTTTTTTCAACATGGGAAAGATTTTTTCGAAAAAAAGCAACCTACCCTAGGGGGCACTCGTCCTTTTGATCATCTGTTGAAGAGATCACCAATCAAAAAACACTTCGATGAAATCATTAAGCTCATTTTTCACCCTGACTTTAATACTGACTGGCCTATCCCTATCTGCCCAAAGCTGGTGGGGCTGGGGCAATGGGGTACAAGGCAAAGGCCCAATTGTCCGCAAAACATTGGATATTTCCTCTTTGGAAGGCTTCAGCCTGACTTTCTCTGGCAACGTTTATGTACGCCAGGGCAATGAACAAAAAGTAGAGGTAGAATCGCACGAAAATCTGATCAGTTTGCTCTCCAAAGAAGTGGTCGACAAACATTGGAAAATTCGTTTTACTGAAAATGTAGGCCGCTATGACAAATTCAACGTATACATCACCGTACCTACCCTGAATGCTGTAAAAATTAGCGGCTCCGGTGATGTGAAAGGGGAAACCGCATTCAAAAACCTGGGCGCATTGGCCCTGGGTATTTCTGGCTCCGGCAACATGAACCTGGATTTTGAAGCTACCGAATTGGAAGCCAAAATCAGTGGTTCCGGGGACATGAGCCTGAAAGGAACTGCCAAGTCTCTGAATTCCAGTATTTCAGGTTCAGGTAACATTTCTGCTATTGGTGTTCAGGTGGAAGCAGCCACAGTGCATATTTCCGGCTCCGGCAATACATCCATCCACAGCACCGAAAACCTGGATGTCCGCATCAGTGGGTCCGGAGATGTATATTATAAAGGCCGGCCACGGATGAGCCAGAAGGTTTCGGGTTCGGGGGATGTGGTGAGTAGGGAATAAGTTGAGCACAAAGAAACTCCTATGGTAGCACCAAGGACACAAAGTTAGGCGCTGAGGGCGTTAGGCGGGTGTTGATGGTGCTGCCTTATTTTTTTGCAAAGTTCTCCACCGTAACGATTTTTGAAAAAATTCAAGCAATAAAAACAGATTTTTGGCGATCTTTTTAAGGATGTAATAAATTTTGCTGTCATAGGTTTAGAAAGTATATTTAATCGTCATTTGATCAATCATTCGATAAAATGAACATCCTGACTTTTACTTTATCGTCCGTGAGCGCTTTTGGCGTCTTACTGAGCATTGGTTTGGCCATGTACTTTCCCAAAGCTCAAACACAAACCAGTAAATTCTCCAATATCTTATTGTCAATCCTGTTGCTGACCGCTTCATTGAGGGTAGTCAAGCCATTGCTATTGGTGTATGCTGAACTTCCTCAATGGTTGGATCGCCTGGCCAGGACATCCATGGCCGTATCGGCACCCTTACTGCTCTTCTATATTCTGGCGGTTTTAGAAAATAAACGAGACATTAAACGATTGGACTACCTGCACTTCCTAGTCCCGTTGATCTATTTGTGTTTGCCCTTTCTTGATCAACCCTTTAATAGAACCCTTTATGCTTTTCTACTGGTTCAAAATGTGGTTTATGTGGGCGTTAGTGTGTTCACCATTATAAGCCATCACCAGCAACACCATACCTTGGTATACCACTGGGTCGTATTGCTTACAGTATCAATGAGTATGATTATTGGTTGTTATGTTTTTGCCTTTCTTTACGATGGGAGTATTTTTTTTCTGTGTAGAAGCTCCATTTTTGCCTATTCTTCCTTGATCATGTTGCTCACTTTATCTATATTATCTAAAAAATTTATTTTCGCTCTTCCGAAGGCAGAGAAGTACAAAAACTCAAAGGTGCCCAGCGAAAAAATTGAAGAATTATACTTCCGTATTTGCACGACAGTGGAAGCCCAACAGCTCTATTTGGATGCTGATTTAACGCTCCAAAAATTAGCAGAAATGGTAGGACTTACCGCTAGAGAAATTTCCCAGGTGATTAATTTACAAACCCAGACCAATTTTTCGGATTGGATCAATGGTTTTAGAATCGAAGCAGCCAAACGAAAAATTACTTCCCGTGAATACCGCAATCAAAAAATCGCCGCGATAGCTTTTGACTCTGGCTTCAATACGCTTTCTTCATTCAATGCGACTTTTAAAAACAAGACCGGTTATACCCCCACGGAGTACCGAAATGTCAACACTACCGAAAATTTGAACTAAAATCATCTCCAAAATCGTGAAAATGGAAGCCAGACTTTAGGATGATCGTGATTTTTGAGCCACAATTCAAAAATCATGAAATCCATTTACAAGCAAAGTTTAGTGTTCCTGTACATGCTCACTGCTTTAGGGTCGCTCCAAGCCCAAGACCTTATACCAGCTAAATTTCGTTTAGTTGCGCAAAAAGCAGCCGAAAATGAAATCAAAATTGATGGAGATTTAGCCGAAAGCGTTTGGCAACAAGCCGAAAAAACGACGCCATTTTGGGAAAGCAAACCCAATGACAAAGACCTGGCCAAAACGCAAACTATCGTACAAGTTGCTTACGATTCCAAATACCTCTACATCTCTGCCAAAATAGAAGGCAGCAATTTTGTGAGTCAAACCCGCAAAAGAGATCAATTTTTCTGGGAGAGTGAATCGTTTGCAGTGATACTTGATCCCATGAACCGTCAATCAAATGGGTTTTTCTTTGGGTTGACCTCCAATAATGTACAGTGCGAGGATTTGCTGGGCAGTGCTTTATTCCGTGAAATGAATTTTGCCTGGGATACCAAATGGTATTCGGTAACCCAGGTTCAAGAGGGTTTCTGGACGCTTGAAATGGCCATTCCCCTTCGGATTTTGCCCTACAAAGAAGACGTGCTGGAGTGGGGAATTAATTTTGTCCGCCCCGATTTTAATAACAATCAGATCACCACCTGGACGAAAGTTCCGGTGAATTTTTGGCCCATTGACCTCGGCCAAACCGGCACCTTGGTGTGGAATACCCCGCCACCCAAACCCGCAAAGAATATTGCTGTCATTCCATATGCAACAGGGAATGCCACACAAGACCAGGAAAATCAGGAAAATGACCTAAAAATGAACGCAGGACTGGATGCGCGTTACGCCATTACCCCCGCGCTGAATGTAGACTTGACCATTAACCCCGATTTTTCGCAAATTGAGGTAGACGCCCAACAGACCAATTTGGGGCGATTCAATTTGTACTTCCCTGAAAAACGTACTTTTTTTCTGGAGAATTCCGACATTTTTGGTGATTACGCCATCCCCAGTTTTATGACCCCCTTCTATTCGCGCAAAATTGGCTTGGATGAAGACGGTAATGCCATTCCCATTTTGTTTGGAGCGAGGTTGTCGGGGAACCTTACACCTACCTTGAGAATTGGCGCAATGGACATGCAAACCAGTAAGCAAGGCGGCACGCCTGCTCAAAATTATTCAGCGCTATCCCTAAACCAAAGGATTTTTAAACGCTCCACCGTAAAAACCTATTTTTTGAACCGTACAATCCTGTCGGCTTCCAACGAAAGCAAGCTAGACCCTCTGCTCGCTTATGGCAGAAATGCAGGCAGCGAGCTGCAATACATCAACAATTCAGGAAGTTTAACCCTAAATCCCTCTTTTCACTATTCCTGGAAAGAAGGCATCAAATCAGACAACTGGTTTTATAACTTCCAGGGCCGTTACCGCAAACGGAGCTACCAGGTTTTTACTGATTTCATCAATGTTGGCACCAATTATTATGCGGATATGGGTTTTTCAACCCGGTTGAAAACCTATGACATTGAGCGCGATACGAGCTTCCAGGTGGGTTTTAAAGAATGGTTCAATCGTTTTGATTATTACATCCGACCAAAAGAAAGTAAAATCAACACCATTACCTTGATAGCCTGGGATAGCCAAGTTTGGAATCCGGAGTATTTCAGAACCGACCATGTGATCGATTTTAATGCCGATTTTGGTTTTAAAAACAGAAGCAGTTTTTTGCTTAAAATAAATTATAGCAATATTAACTTGCCCTACGCCTTCGACATATCCGAAGACCTGCGTGTGGATAAAGCGGAGTACCATTTTCCAAAACTAAGCCTGCAATATTCTTCCTCTAACATCAAGCCATTTTACTACACGCTCAACCTTGGAACTGGCGAATATTATGGCGCTAAAATCAACACGCTAAAATTCAACCTGAATTATCGAGTCCAACCTTGGGGCAACTTTTCGTTGATCAGCGAATACAATCAAATCCGACTGAAAGGCATCAGCGAAAACATCCTGCTGATCAGTCCCAAAACGGAAATTAACTTTAGCAACAATCTTTTCTGGACTACTTTTTTCCAGTACAACACCCAAGCCAACAATTTCAACATCAACAGTAGGCTGCAATGGCGCTACCGGCCCATGTCGGATCTTTATCTGGTGTATACGGATAATTATACGGCCACCCCCTTTTTTAATGCCAAAAATCGAGCTCTGGTCTTTAAAATCAACTATTGGTTAAACTTATAACTGGGTTTAAATCCTCCCAAAATGGAAAGAAATATTTTACCATTCGTATTCTTGCTGCTCAATATGCCGAGCCTTTTATCACAAATAGGCCTGTCCTTCTTAAAGAATGAAGCGATCCAGTTCATTGACCACAACAAGGAGCATTGGACGAGACTTAGTGATAGCATCTGGCATTATGCTGAACCTTCGTTTAAAGAGTACAAATCATCCAGGCTCATCATTGAGACGCTGAGGAAAGAGGGCTTTAGAATCAGCGGAAGCATTGAAGCTTTCCCAACGGTATTTATGGCTGAATACGGTGAAGGAAAGCCAATAATTGGACTTTATGGCGAATACGATGCCGACTTCAATGCCTCCAACAAGACGGTACCCCGCCGAGAGGAATTGGTAAAAGAAGGCATGGGGCACGGTGGCGCCCACAACCTTTTAGGTGTTGGGAGCCTAGCCACTGCATTGGCAATCAAAGCATTGATGGATACAAAAAAACTTTCGTGCACCATTCGCTACTATGGCAGCACTGCCGAAGGTACTTTAGGTACCCGGGCATGGCTTGCACGAGGTGGGTTTTTCAAAGACCTGGACTTGAGTTTGTATTGGCACCCTGCACCAGTGACAGCTGCATCTACGCGTACTTGGGATGCACTCATTGACTTCAATGTTTTAATCACTTCAAAAAAAGTGGATGTGCTCCGGAAGGATGCCAATGCCCACCATTGCCAAAGTGCCGCAGAAAGGATTTTATCCACTATCATTCAAACAAAGCAAGCCGCAGCTTCAAGCAATAAAGTGAATTACAGCATTGCTTCTTGGAAAAATGAATTGGGATCACCCCCCGATACAGTACTGCTTGATGTGCGCATACAATGTTCCAGGCAATCCAGTGCACTGGAAATCTTTTCCAAAATAAAAAAGGAGCTAAATACACTGAGCGACTCGAATGTGACTTGTGCGCTTGAGCTAAAGAGGGCTCACCATCAATTTTTACCCAATGTGACCGCCATGAAACAGGTTTTTGTAAACATGCAAAGCCTAGGCCCCATAATGTACTCCAAAGAAGACTTGGCTTATACCCAACAGCTGCAAGCTTTTTTAAAAAAGCAAAACGACACCATTGTGGATCAATTAATCCCTTTCCAGGATGTGTCTGCGGATACCACACTTTACGGTCATTCAAGTGATATTGGCGAGGCAAGTTGGTTCGCTCCTGAAATTTATTTTGTGGTAAAATGCCTACCACTGGGCATGAAAATGCACCATTGGCAGGGGACCGCATTTACTGCTCATGCCATTGGCCACAAGGGGATGTTGCAAGCAGCCAAAATTATGGCGATGACCATCATTGATTATGTACAAAAACCAGATTTGCAGAAAAAAATCCATGAGGAGTTCAAACAGACGACCCGACATTATACCTATCAATCTCTTGTAGATGATACCATCAAAAAATGATCCTAAAAATCTTTTCCAAAATCATGAAAATGGAGGCCTAGCTAGGTAAAAGCACAAATCTTGCAGCAGAATTCACCCATTTGAGTAGTCAACTGAGCTTACTTACTAAAACTTTTAAATTTATAATCATGAAGGATTTAAAAACTGGATTTTACACCCTTCTTATTGCTGTTTTAGCAATGGTTTCCGCTGAGCTAAAAGCACAAATTCTACCTCTGCCACTTGACCAGCAGGTTCTGCAGGGCAATATCTTGGTAGTAGAGGGTTTGTTGCAAGCAAAGTATGGTGAAGTACCTTACGAAATGCGGTTCGTGACTATTTTTCATTTTCAGCAAGGTAAGATCGTAAAAAAGTACGATTATTACGACAACAAAGACTGGTACAAAGCGAAGGAAGAATGGGAGCAGCGGAAGAATAGAGCTGAAAAAGGTAAGTAATGCTAAGTAGCTAGTCAATCAATTGCTGATGATTTATTACCTGACATGCAAGGGCGGAACTGGTTTTTTGTGATGCAGGATGGAAAAAATTACTACCTGAGCAATGCTTACCATGCTTCTGACGATGATTTGTATAAAATATACGCCATCCTGAAAAAATGTAGGATGATGGCAGAAGGGGTGGCCATTCAGGAAGCGGAGCAGGTGAAGAAGAAGGGTGGGAAGAAGATGGTGGTTTAGATATAGGTCTAGACAAAGGGGCATCCTCAAAGCCAAGAAATATCTTCCAAGTTTTCATAGCTACATAGTTTAGACTTTATCGATACATTTCTACCAATCTCACCTTCTCCATTTCCCAACACCACTCAACTGCCGCCTTCCGACAATTTTCCTCCAGTGCCAAATACAACTCACCATCCCCCAACAAGTGCTCAATCGCCTGCACCAACACCTCCACCTCCAAACGATTGATCAAATAAAATACCCGGTGCTCTTCTTGCAGCGCCAAATATTCCGGGAAATTCATCTGAATCGAGGGTACTCCTGCCTGTACATAGTCAAAAGCCTTGTTCGCCAGGGAATAAAAATAACTCAGACCACGGTTTTCCAGCAGATTTAAGCCTATGCTGGCTTGTTGCGTGACCGAACGTAGTTCCACAGGGTTCAAATAGCCCAAGAAGCGCACTTTGCATTCCACTTGCAAATCCTT
The DNA here is from genome assembly GCF_033763495.1 of Haliscomenobacter sp. Lineage (GTDB taxonomy): Bacteria > Bacteroidota > Bacteroidia > Chitinophagales > Saprospiraceae > Haliscomenobacter. Next base: position 51,207 of record NZ_JANRKL010000062.1, read on the forward strand.
AGCCAATTGTCGCAATTCCTGTGATAAATCCCCTTCACCCGCCAACCACAGCACTGCCCCTTCAATTTTTTGCATCGCTGCAATGGCTGTCTCCAGGCCCCGGCCAGCATTGAGTACACCTTGATAGAGGATAATGGGCGGAGTTGAGGAGTTGAGGGGGGGAGGAGTTGAGGAAGGGTTGCTGTTTTGGAATGGCATGTTCCGCACAACTTCAAAGGGAATGCCGTAGCGCTGTTGGAAAATTTGGGCGAGTGCCGGGCCTACCGTATAAGCCTTATCAACATGGGGAATACCAATTCGGGCGACCATTTCCCAAATCCACTTGGTTAACGGCCTGCCAACGACCTCGGGCACCTCACTGAAGTACTCATGCGCATCATAATAGCACTTCTTGCCTTTTAAACGGGCTACACCCAAGCAAGGCATGATGGTATCCAGGTCGATGCCCGTGTATACATCAAAGCTTTTTTGCAACAACAGCCACCAAAACAACCTGAAATTGTATTCCAGGTAAAACAGTTTCCCTTTTTCAAACCAACAGGCCAGGCGAACTTGTCGATAAGGAGCAGGGGGTAGGAGCGGAGAGGTTTTGCGCAAGCGGCCCACCAAGGTCACCTCGTGCCCTTCTGCACTCAGCGTACCACAAATGCGCTGCATCCGTTGATCGTAGCACAAATCATTGGTGACCGTGAAAACCAGTTTCATGTTTTAAGCTGGAGTTTACCGTTTTTTTCAATCAGAAGACCCTCATTTTGCATAAAAGTGAGTGCTTCCAGAACTTGCTTTTGGGTTTTAGGCGCGAAGGAATCGACTACAGCTTTGACGGGTAGGGCTTCTTGCTCCAACAAGCGTTGGATCTTTTGGCGGATTCGCTCATAGGCCTCTCCATCCAGGCTTTGTTTTTTGCGCTCCAAACAGACGTCACAAACGCCACAAGACGGAGCGTCTTTTTCCCCAAAATAATGCAACAACTGTTGGCTGCGGCAGATTTTTTCCTCCGCGTAGGCAATGGCTTTTTGGATGCGTTCCGCGTGACGGGTTTTGCGGAAATTGTACAATTGCGTGTCAAAAATCAGGTAGGTAGCATCCACCCGTTCGCGCAGATAGCTCAATTGGGGTTTGTCCTTTTGCGGGTTGTATTCAATGATGTGGTCTTCCTGCATGCGCAACAGCGCCCGTTGCAACTGCTCAGCTGAAATTTTACAATACTCCGCCAACTTTCTCTCGCTAAAAGCAACATAACTGGAAAAAACACCCTGATAACTACGCAAAATGATCTTCAGTACTTTATCCAATTCGCGGTTTTTGATCTGGTAATCGTACAAACGCTCCTTATCCACTTTGATGAGTAGGGTAGAAGGGGTGAAAACCGCTTCAGATAAACTGATCCAACCTTCCTGTTCCAGCAATTTGAGGCAATTGAAGGTGCGTACGGGTTCCAATTGAAACTTTTTACAAAAATCGGAAATGTCAAAATCATAACTTTCACCCTGGCCACCGCCCAGCGCCAATTGAAAATAACTGCCCAGTGCCCGATAAACCTGCCGCGCTTCGTCCAAACTGGGGAAGGCCTGCTCGAATTGGTATTCCAAACTGCGACGGTCATTTTGGTTGTACAACAGTACTGCGAAAGATTTGAGCCCATCGCGGCCGCCCCGCCCTGCCTCTTGAAAATAAGCTTCCAGGCTATCGGGTAATTCCAGGTGCACCACTGTGCGTACATCCGGCTTGTCAATACCCATACCAAAGGCATTGGTGCTGACCATTACCCGGGTGCGCCCATTGACCCAGGCGTCTTGTTTGGCCGAACGCTCATCGGGTGTGAGACCTGCATGGTAAAAATCGGCGGAGATGCGTTTCTTTTGCAGCAATTGGGCGATTTCTTTGGTCCGCCGTCGATTGCGTACGTAAACCACGCCACTGCCGGGGACTTTTTGCAAAATAGCTACAAGTTGTTCCTCTTTGGCTTCACTGGGGCGCACAATGTAAGCGAGGTTGGGTCGGGCAAAACTGGATTGAAAAACCTGTTGGTCGTGGAAATCCAATCTGGCCTGAATGTCCTGCACCACTTCTTGGGTTGCCGTGGCAGTCAAGGCAATGATGGGCACCTGAGGGAAAAAATCCCTGATTTTGGCGATTTCCAGGTATGGGGGGCGAAAATCGTAGCCCCATTGCGAGATACAATGCGCTTCATCCACTGCAAAAAAAGAGACCTTCATCCGTTTGATGCGCTCTCGAGCCAAGTCGCTCACCAGCCGTTCGGGTGAGAGGTAAAGGAATTTTACATCGCCGTGTACACAATTGTCCAACAAACGGTCAATATCTCGATAAGCCATTCCAGCGTAGATGGCCAGAGCCGAAATGCCCTTTTTTTGCAGGTTTTGCACCTGATCTTTCATGAGGGCGATCAGTGGCGAAATAACGATGCAGATTCCTTCCTGGCAAAGGGCCGGGACTTGAAAACAAATAGATTTCCCTCCACCCGTTGGCAGCAGTGCCAGGGTGTCTCTTCCCTCCAAAACCGACTGAATGATGTGCTCTTGCTGGGGCCTGAATTGCTCATGTCCCCAATACTGGCGCAAAATATCGATGGGTTCTCTCATTTCTGCATTTCGATCAACTTAAAAATCCAGTAACTCCCGATACACCCGATCCACTGGCAAGCCCATAATGTTGGTAAAAGTACCTTCAATTCGGGAGATTTTACAAAGCCCGATCCATTCCTGAATGGCATAAGAGCCAGCCTTGTCAAATGGGCGGTATTTTTCGACGTAAAAATCAATCTCTGCTTCACTCAATGGTTCAAATTGTACCCGGGATTCGGCAGAAAAAACTTTTTCCCGCTCTTTGGACAACAAACAAACTCCGGTAATGACCCGATGCAATTGCCCGGATAGTTTTTGCAACATCTGCCGGGCATCCACTGCGTCGATCGGTTTGCCATAAATGATTCCATCCAGAATGACCACGCTGTCGGCAGCCAGAATAATTTCGTCCTCTTGGATAAACTCGCGGGAAGCGTAGGCTTTTTTGCGTGCCAAATACGCTGCTACCTCATCTACTGGAGTATCAGGTGGGTATGTTTCCTCTACCTCGGTAGTTTTGATTGTAAAATTGAAACCTGCTTCTCGCAGGAGCTGACTACGTCGGGGTGAGGTAGAAGCCAGGATAATGTTTAGGGACAATGGATTCATTCAAATGGTTTTAAAGGAGGAGCAGCAAAACTCCAGCCAGCATGACGCCCTTGGCCAGATTGCTGATGTGGTGATAATCGCTGGGCTTTTGTGCCTTTTGCAGCAGGTAAATTGCATAAATCAAAGGGGCCACTACACCAATCAATGCTCCAAGAAAAAAACGAGTACTAAAACCAGGAAACTGATAAATGTATAAGCCACCAAGTGAGATCAGCAACAATGCTGCTACGGAAATTGCCAGGTATTTTGCCGCGTTATCCCCTGCGGCAATGGGAAATGTGCGGCAACCCGCTGCCTCATCGCCAATTTTATCTTCCAAATCCTTGACAATTTCACGGAAAAGGGTGCTCAAAAAAGCAAAGGCACAATACCAAATGATGACCGACTGCAAAGCTTGAGCTGTTTGTGGTACAACATTTTGCAGGGCCCTCCAACCTGGTAATTCTGCCAACCAGACTAAACCCGCCACTCCTGCACAAAACAACGAGACCAAGATATTGCCTAGCAAAGGTCGTTTTTTGAGGGTTTTGGTGTACAAATACAACAACCCAAAGGACAAAATGTACAGACTGATCATGTAAACTTGTCCAATGCGAAAAGCGAGGTAAAGTGACAACAAAAAACCAGAATAGCCCAGCAGGGCATAAATCCAAATGCAGCTCTTGGCGCTGATTTTTACATTAACGATGACCTTGGACTTGCGGTTGTGCAAATCCATCTCATAATCATACAAATCATTGATGATGTAACCACAAGCAGTGGTACAGAGGGTAGCCAGAACCAAAAAGCAAAAATCAAGGGTTTTCAGTCGTGGGTTTATTGCCTCTTGTGCAAATGTGGGCAACAATAAGTAGAAGTAAAGCAAGGATTGGACCAGTGCCACAATTAACAAATTGGGCAGCCTCAGTAAGCGGAAGAGGGACATTAGAACCATTTGTATGAAAGTATCCAGTATTCTATTCCCCACAAATATAGATAAGTGCACAAAATATGTATTGATTAAGACTACTTATTTTGCGCACTTATTTTGTTTAATCTTCAGACCACTTACCTTGCAAACGCAAAACTTTTTCAATCACATCCCGGACACAGCCTTCGCCGCCGCTGTAGGGAGATACGTAGTTGGCAATGGGAAACAACTCCGGCGCTGAATTTTTGGGGCAGGTTGCCAAGCCAACCCGTCGCATAACCGGGTAGTCAGGTAAATCATCACCCATGTACAAGATGCCTACCGGGTCTAGTTCATAAGTATCCACAAACTCCTCAAAGGCCTCCAGTTTGTCGCTGATGCCCGAATAAATGTCCTTGATTCCCAGGGCTTCCAGGCGTTTTTTGACCCCTTCCGAACGCCCACCGGTGATGATGGCAATTTTATACCCTTTTTCGATGGCAATTTTGATGGCCAGACCGTCGCGGACATTCATTTTGCGCAGCAACTCTCCATTCTCGGTAATGAGCACTTCGTTGTTGGTCAAAACTCCATCAACATCAAAAATGAAAGTATGGATGGTACTGAAAACTTCCAGGTGATTCATGCTCGATTATTGATTGTCGCGCCATTCATACACCCATTTGGCCTGAATTTGCTCCAGGTGTGCTTCGGTACAGCCTTCACGCGTGCCTGCAAAATTGGGGATTTCCAGAATCCATTCAATCAGGTCGGTAAAGCGGATGCGGTAAATTTTTCCTTCTGTAAAATCATCGCCAAAACGCTCATAGAGTTTCATTGCGATGTCTTCGTGATCCGCCCAGTTGATGGGGAGGTTGTCAAATTGGTCAAATGCCATTATGATGAGGATTTGAGGGCTGGTTAAGATTAATGTTCGTGGCCAATGATCCGGCTCTGATCGGGAATTTCGATTTCAATGTAGGCCTCTTCGTCGAGGATTACACATTGGCAACCCAAACGGGAATTCAGGCGGGGGTTGTGGGCCCGGTCAATGAAGTCTTCCTCTTTGTCGGAAATTTCTTCCAGGTCATCTTCTCCCCTGAGCACATACACGTGGCAAGTACTGCATGCACACACGCCGCCGCAGTTGTGATTCAGGTGGATGTCGTGATCTTCGGTTACTTCCAAAATCGAGGTGCCTTCCGCCACTCCTTCCACCACAATTGGTTGGGCTATTTTTTTATCTTCAAAAGTAAACTTGACAGTAGCCATTAAAAAGCAGGTTTTGTAAAAACGTGGGCAAAAGTAGTGCTTTGTTGATTGGTAAACAACTAATGCGGGGAAGAGTTTGATGAAAAGAAAAAGAGGAAGGGCGATTTTACAAATAGATTTGGTTCATAGCATTACTTCACCACCACCATCCCCAATTCCCCCGCCAACTGATTCCGCATCGCCTTCAACTTCTGATCCAGCTTAATCAGCGGCAGTAACTGTTCCACATCGTCCTGATTGATTGCTTTCATTTTGGCGTGATTGTCCGCAATGATCCGCCCAAGTTTGCGCAGTTTCAGGCGTTTGACCGCCGCTTCAGCGTCTTTGAAGTAGTTGTCCTCCGGCTTGCGCTGATTGAGGAAAACCTCGTGTTTTAGCTCCCAATTTTCGCTAAATTCGTAGGGGCTGGTGAGCACAGTGGAGGCCAATTGACGTACATCCGTGTCGGGGTGGTTGATGAAGTATTGTGCCGAGATGTCTAGTCCTTGGTTAACCCTCTGCATAATTTCGACCACTACTTTTTTGTACAACTTGCTGTCGAAATAGTCGATGACGTCTTCGATGTTGATCCACACGTATTGGGCTACGGTGGTGTTGTGCACCTGATCGTACCATTCAGCTCCCGCATTGATGAGGATATGGGCGATGTGTTTCTCCTGAAATTCATCTCCCACACTCATTTCCGCTTCAGCCATCACGGGATTGGAGGGGTACTCCTCAGTCGGGAATGAATCATCCGAACTTGGCGGCGTGACACCCTCCAGCGCCTGGTGTTTTTCCAAATCGCGGCGCAGCAGTTTGTTCACCTCAAAAATCATTCGTCCCTCGTCGACGCCCAGTACCTGTCGAGTCACCTTCACATACTCGTCGCGGCGCAGGGGATTTTTGATTTTGGAGATGGTATTGGCAATTTGGCCCAAAACACCCGCCCGCCGGGTGGGGTCATCGCCCGCTTCCTTGAGCAGCAGTTCGGTTTCAAACTGCACGATGTCCTTACCTTTTTCCTTCAGGTAAGCTAAAAAAGCTTCTGAGCCTACCTTTTGGATGTACGAATCCGGGTCTTCCTGGTCAGGCAAGAGCACCAGGCGCACGTTCATATCCTCGGCCAGCGCCAGATCAAGCCCACGCAGCGCCGCTTTGATGCCCGCCGCATCGCCGTCGTAAATGATTTTGATGTTGTTGGTAAAACGTTTGATCAGGCGGATCTGATCGGGAGTGAGCGCGGTACCTGAAGAGGCCACCACGTTTTCGATCCCTGATTGATGCAGGGAAATCACATCCGTATAACCTTCCACCAGTAGGCATTCGTCAAACTGGCGGATGGCTTTTTTGGCAAAGTAAATGCCGTAAAGGACTTTGCTTTTGTAATAAATCTCCGTCTCCGGGGAGTTGATGTACTTGGGCTGCTTGGGGTCTTTGGCCATGATCCGCCCGGCGAATGCGATGACTTTGCCCGTCAGGTTGTGGATCGAAAACATGACCCGCTCGCGGAAAAAATCGCGGTCGTATTGGGTGACCAGGCCCAGTTTTTTCAGTTGGTCGGTATTGTAACCTTTTTGTTTTCCAGCCCGCAGGAGCCCATCCATATCGTTTTGGGCAAAACCCAGACCAAACTTCTTGATCGTTTCTTCCCGGAAACCCCTTTGTTTGAAGTAGGAGAGGCCCACACTGCGCCCTTTGTCGGTATCAAACAATTGGCCTTGGAAGTATTCCTGCGCAAACTGATTGATCAGGTACAGGCTATCGATGGCCTGTTGTTCCTGGCGCTGCTGGTCGGAAGATTCGGTTTCCTTTAATTCAATGCGGTACTTTTTGGCCAAAAAACGGATGGCTTCGGGGTACGAGACCTGCTCGTGCTCCATGACAAAGGTGATTGGGTCACCTGCTTTGCCGCAGCCAAAACACTTGAAGATGTTGCGCGCCGGATTGACGTTGAAGGAAGGTGATTTTTCGTTGTGGAAAGGGCAAAGGCCGCTGTAGTTGGCCCCACGTCGCTTGAGGTTCACAAAATCGCCGACTACTTCTTCAATTTTCGCCGCATCGTTGACTTCCTGGATAGAACTCGGTAAAATCAAAATTGCTGGTTTTTCTAAGGTCTTCTAAGGTCTGACTTCATATCGCTAGGTACAAAAGTACTCCAACACCCAATTTGTGAAAATTTTTGCAATTTGTACCTAAAAAAATTAATGCCATAATTATATTTGAAAAAATAACCGAATGAACGCGATCCGTTTTATAGCCAGAATGTCCATATTTGTCATCGTTTTTATCGGCATCGACCTTTCAACTGGGCCTGAAAGGGACCTCGAGTCCCGGCTCAAACACACCCTCTTGGTACTTGCTGCTGCTGCCTTGATGGCCTTTATCCAAACCCGTTTGGTAAAAGCCTTGGAAGCCAGGTATCCCACCACACCACAAAGGACAAAGAATAAGCAAGGATGACAAGTTCAGTTGACAATCATAAATAATAAAACAAAAATAATACGTAAAACTTAACCTTGTTTTTTAATATTAAGCAATTATATTCGCCAAAATTCATTCCAACCAAAATAATCAATCGGCTACTTTATCTTGCCTGACATCCATGTCGGGTGATTTACCCATTTACCATTTTTTGTAAATTAATCAGCCATGAAGTACCTAGTAGCCACTGTTTGTACCTTAATGTATTTGGGCCTTGTTGCCCAGGATGTCAAGTGGGGCCGTCCCCATCAAAAACCGGATAAAAACCTGCACATCAGCCAGGTAGTTGGCAAAACTTCGGCGGGTATATTTACCCTTTTGACCGATATGCGCGAGCCTGCGATTTTGCCGCCCGTATTGCAACATTTTAACACCGACCTGAAATTGGAAAAACAAGTTCCATTGCGACTGGACTTTGAATTGGGGCGTTTAAAACTGGAAAAGGCAGTCATCCTGAAAGACCGATTGCATCTATTGTTGAGTTTGGAGGACGAGTTAAATGGCAAATTGCGGGTATTCACCCAAGAGGTCAATCCACAGTCTTTGCAAGTTTACCAGGCACCCCGACAGATCTATGAAATCAATTGGGAAAAAGGAATTTTTGATGCTTACCTGGGTTTTAAGGTCTCAGCTGACCATAGTAAATTGCTCATCTACAATCGTTTTCCATACGCAAATGGCAATTGGTTGCGCAAATGGCTGCTGGTTTGTGATGAAGACTTGCTGCCACTTTGGAGTATTGAGCCCAAATTTCCATGGGAAGACCATACCATTCAACTCATTGATTACGAAGTGGACAATCGGGGGGAAGTATGTGTGTTGACGGCCCATCATGACAAAAGTGAATCCTCTTCCAAACTTGACCCTCAATATGCTACCTTAATTTATCGTAACAATGGCCGCAAAGTTAAATGGCACGATTTTAATTTGGGTGCAGCGGTTCCTCAACAAATTGACCTGCAGCTCGACAATCAGTCGCACCTGTTTTGTGGAGGGTTGTTGTCGAACCGGATAAATGAAATCTGTGGTGCTTTTGTAATTTCAATTGATGTAGAAAGTGGCAAAACCCAGACCAATATTCATTCCTTTAGTGAGGAGGAAATGGCTGCTTTGGATGGTGCACCCAAACGTTTACCTGATTTTCAATTGCGCGCGCTAAACGTAGAAAAAAATGGCAACATCAGCATTTTAGCCGAACAATTTTTGCCGCCTTTCCGAGGGAATGATCAACGCTACTATGGCCAGGTTTTGCTGATCAGGTATTCTGCCGACCTCAGTTCCCGCAAATTATTCAACCTGAGTAAAAGCCAGGTGAGTTATGACCAGGGCTATTTTGATTCCTTTGCTTATTTGGGCAATGATCAGCAGTATTTGTTGTTGTACAATGACAAGAGTAGATCTCCCATGCGCAAAGCCCATTTTAGTGCTAAAGGTGCTGAGGATACGCCACTGGAATATCCCGGGACAGAAAAAATCAAGGTTTGTCCCCGCAATTGCGCGGCCCTATCCAATGAGGAGCTGTGGATTTATGCTGAAACCGCGGATAAAAAACACTATCAGGTTGGTTTACTTGGGTTTTAGGCCTTCTTAGTACGCTACTTTAATCACCATGGGGGTCGACATGTTAGGGAATTTTTTCCAGGCATTTTGACTCCCAAATTGATAAAAATGGGTGGAGCCAAGTGCAGGAAAAGCAATGGGTAAACTTAGCCGCCTGCCTGCAGGGGAATGATCTATCCATTCCAGACCAACCGCAATGTCTCCGTCTACAATCAAGTCGTAAGGTTTGAGGTTGACTTCAACCCAGCCAGTTTGCCCTTTTTTTACTTCCACAATGACGTTTTCGTTCAACAGAGGTGTTCCAGGTTGCCCATTTTCCAAATGATACACCATTACCCGCAACTTGGCCCAATCGTAATCGCAGTAACCCAGATAAAACTTGATTGCGTCAAGGCGGCAGGCCTTACCTTTGCTGCGTTTGGTGTATTTGCTCATTTTGAACTTGCGGGCAATTTCGGCGCCGAGGTTTTGCCGAGGGTATTTCGAAATGGCAAAATTGGTATTCCGATCCATGGAGGTTTTTTCAAAACCAAACTCCTCAAAATTTAAGGGTTTGATGGTGACTTCAGCCAGGTCATACTGAATGGCGCTTAATTTGATTTTTGGGTTTTGCGCAAGCATATCCCGCAAATTTTGCAACACAAAAGCCCGGCTGCTAAAACCAATGGTAGAGATTTTGATGGTATCACTCGCTTTTACCTGATCGACGACCAACTCAAATTGGCCATTTTCCTGACTAACCGTTCCGATTGTGGTATTCAGGACACCTATGTTCACATAAGGAATTGGTTTGTCGTTTTGGTCCAGAATGCTGCCTTTGATGACATCCTGAGCTTGAAGAAAGGAAACATTGCCCAATAGAAGGCAGACGAGTAACAGTTTGTACATAATCACAGCATTTTAGTAGCGAATATTCGCTGTTTTTTGTGGAAACTATTTTTCAAAAAAGCAAAATACTGTAATTTGGCTTTTCTTTTATCAAACAGATTGCAAATGGAAGCCTACGGAAGAATTTTAAACATTGTTGTGCCCATCTTCATTCTTCTTTTTTTGGTGGAAAAAATAGTAGAATGGTATCGAGGTGCTAAGGTGATTCGGGGACTGGACAGTGTGTCTAGTTTTTCATCTGGAATCACGAATGTAGTTAAGGACGTGTTGGGCATCGGAGTCAGTGTGATTACCTACGAGTGGTTGGTGCAGCGGGTTGCGCTTACCCACTTGGCTGCCAATTCGGTTTGGGCCTATTTGGTTGCGTTCATTGTGGTCGATTTTCAAGGATATTGGGTCCACCGTTGGTCACATGAGATCAATTTTTTGTGGAACCGGCACATCGTTCACCACAGCAGCGAGGAATTCAATTTGTCTTGCGCATTGCGGCAGTCCCTTTCTTCCTTTGTCAATTATTTCACCATTTTGTTGTTGCCTGCAGCGCTTTTGGGGGCACCAACTGAGGTGGTGGCGATAACCATTCCTTTCCATTTGTTTTTACAATATTGGTACCACACCCAACTCATCAACAAGATGGGAATTTGGGAATACATCCTGGTAACGCCCTCGCACCATCGCGTACATCACGCGATGAACAAGGAATACATCGATAAAAACTACGCCCAGATTTTCATTTTTTGGGATAAACTCTTCGGTACTTTTCAAGCTGAATTGCCAGAAGTCCCATGTGTTTATGGCGTGACCCGCCCTGTGCATACTTGGAACCCGATCAAAATCAACTTCCAACACCTATGGCTCCTGATGAAAGATGCCTGGCGCACCCGCAATTGGTGGGATAAGGCCAGAATCTGGTTTATGCCCACGGGCTGGCGCCCGATGGATGTGATCGAAAAATACCCGGTTGACAGCATCAAAGATGTGTATCATTTTGAAAAATACGATACCAAAGCATCGCGAGCGTTGATTGCCTGGAGTTGGGTGCAAATGTTTTTTAACTATTTTTTGATGACTTACTTTTTCGCCAACCTCACTAAAATTGGCAGCCCAGCTATTTTTTACTATGGTGGTTTTTTGTTCCTGGCCATTTTTGCCTACACCGAACTGATGGACCGAAACCCTTTTGCGCTTTATTTTGAAGCCATTAAATCAGGCTTGGGTTTGTACTTCATCTATCAGTCGGGAGGTGACTGGTTTGGTGCTGCACAGAATTGGGGGCTGTGGTTTGTCTATTTTGTTGGGGCCTATTTTGTATTGTCCGTGCTGATGACCGTTCTTTTTGTGGAACGCGAAATAAAAGTGCCACTTAGGGCTTAATCCACCAGTACTGTCTCTTTATTGTACTTGTTGCGGTATTCTATTGGGGTCAATCCGGTGATTTTTTTAAAAACCATACGGAAGGCCTTGGTATCCGTATACCCTACATCGTACATCACCTCATTGATGTTTTTGCGACTGGACTCAAAGCTGCGCTTGGCTGCTTCAATTTTCACCCTTTGGAGGTATTCCACCACGGTGTTGCCCGTGGCTTGTTTAAAGCGGCGTTCAAAACTGCGACGACTTACCACTACCGAGTCGGCCAATTGATCCACGCTGATTTTTTCGGCGTAATTGACTTCAATGAATTTCTGGGCTTTGAGAATTTCCTGGTCCTTATGGTCTTTTTGCCCCGAAAACATGGCGAAAGCCGACTGATTGTTGCGGTCGATGTCGATGGCAAAATATTTGGCAGCTAAGATTGCGGTGTCCCGGTCGGTGTATTTTTCCAAGAGGTACAAAAGCAGATTCCAGTAAGAATTGGCACCACCACTAGAGTACAAACCTTGCTCATCGGTGATGATGCTCCCATCGGCCACTTCCACGTCGGGGAAGGTTTCCCGGAATTCATTGTAAAATGCCCAGTGGGTGGAGCATTTTTTACCTTTCAGCAAACCCGTGGAAGCAAATAAAAACGCGCCCACACACAAGGAAGCTACCTCGGCTCCACGGTGATGGTGTTTGATGATCCAGGGTATTGATTCTTGATTTTTTGCCACGGCGCGTTGCATGTCGCCAAACAAGGCCGGGATGACGATCAGGTCGGTTTGTTGTACTTCCTCCAGGACTTTGTCGGTATGAACTGCAAAAATTCCATCGTGCAGCAGCACTACCCGTTGTTGGCCCACCAATTCCACTTCAAAAAGCGGAGGCTTTCCTGCGGATTGCAAAAATTGATTGGCGGCAGTGAACAGGTAGCGCGGATCGGCCACGGCCTCCATTACGGCTGATTCAGGAACGAGAATAGATACCTTTTTCATGCTGCAAATGTACGGAATCCTTTTGGCGTGATCAACCCTTGAAATAGGCGTTTTTGCACCCTTTTTTGGCCACAAAGACGCTGCATCTTTGTGGTAGATAATTTCCATGTTATGAACCAACTCGTCACCTACCTTACTTTTAATGGCAATTGCCGCGAGGCCATGAGTTTTTACAGAAGCTGTTTGGGCGGTGAACTGGAATTTCAAACCATCGCTGAGTCCCCAATGGCGGAACGAATGCCGGATGACCTTAAAGGGTATATTTTACATTCTACCTTGCGTAGTGGCCCCATGTTGCTGATGGGCACCGATATGGTAGGGGAGCATGGGCTGGTTAAAGGCAATGCTATTTCCATCCTGATCGAATGCCAGAATGAGGGCGAAATCCAGGAGATTTACCAACAATTGTCGATCGGTGGTCAGGCGACACATCCGGTTGAACCTACGTTTTGGGGGGCGCTGTTTGGGGGCTTGACGGATCGGTATGGGAACAATTGGTTGTTGCATTGTGCAAAACTGTAGGGGAAACCCTTGCGGTTGTCCTGTATGGTTGCCCAAATCAGGTAAGGGCGACCACGAAGGGTCGCCCCTACGGGGGATTACAATTTTTTCTTTAACGCATCAAAATCCAGACGTTCGATGCTGTTGATGAACTTGGGATAGTATGTTCCTTTTGCATCAATAAAAATATAACTCGGGTATCCAGATAAGCCATACCGCTCCATGATTCTGGCGGACAAATCCCCGGTCAACCAAATATGATCTCCATCCACGCCTAGCTCTGCTACTTTCTTTTTCCATTTCTCTTCATCAGAGTTGTTGGTCACGCAGAGGTACACCACTTTAACTGGTAATTTTTTCAGTTGTTCCTTGGTGTCTTTGCTGTTTTTCATATCACTGATACAAGGAGCACACCAGGTCGCCCAAACATCTAGAATGATGGCTTGATTGGGGTACAGGGCACGAATGCGTTGTACCAGGCTGTCGATGTTTTTTTCTTCGGCACTGTACAAATTGGCACCTTGGGGTAAAGCGCCTACAAACTTGCCCAAACTGGTTTTAGTGGTGTTGGAGGGCATGTTTTTGAGGTCTTTATTGATCAGGTCGGTTTGTTTCTTTTTGTTGCTTAGTTCTTCCTGGATGAGTTGTTTACACCAGGAGGCCTGTAGCGTTGTAAGGATTTTTTCAATGTATTCCTCCCGCTCGAATAAACCTTCCGGGCCACCCATGATTTTTACCAAATCAGCTTTCCTGGGAGGCATAGGGATTTCTTCAAAACCCTTCAAGGGATCACCTTTGTGGGCAACCGACAACATCATTTGTAGGTAACGATAGTAGGCTATACCATCATTGGACACCAGCAATGGTTGGTGGCGCAGTGCGGCGTCTAAACTTCCGTCTTTGGGGATGGGTTTATTCCAGTGAAAGACAAAGTGGTGAGCATAATATTCAGATAAGCGCTCATTTTCAAGTAGCCAGGCATCTGTGGAGGGGAATTTTTCTAAAAAGCGATTTTGGTGTTCTGCAATCAAATCGAAGGCCTGGTTCCACAACTTGAAGTTTTCACTGGTTGGTAGTTTGTAGTTTGTAGCGGCACGCTGTAAGGTGTAAAATTGTTCTTTTACTTCAGGCTCAAACTTGTTGTACCAATATTTTAATTGACAAAGAGACGAATCAGGACCACTGAAGTTTATTTTTTGATACATATTCATGGAATCGGTACTGTTCTTATACCTCAAGTAGACGCTTCTCAACTCCTTTAAATCCGCTTCTACATACAAACCCTTGTGGGCAATAACTTCTAAACCACTGTAAGGCAATAACAAAAAAAACTGTTGATAACGCAGCGGGTAATCCAGTTTGATTTCGAATGTACCGTCCTTTTTCAGATTTGCATAGCGCATTTCCTGCCGTTGAGCGTTGGGAACTACCAGCACATATCGGATTGATAGGCTATCCAGATCCCCCGCTGTACAATTCAACAAGCGCCCTTTGATGACTGGGACATTTGCGGGATTGGCAAAATAAGCATCCATTTGAGCATCCTCCAAAGAAAAGGGGACTTGGGCATTCAGGAAACCACTCAAGCAGATTAACATCAGAATACAGGCGCTCTTTTTCATGCTTAACTTAATTTTATAGATGAATTATTACAATAGATTAACGCATTAAAGATGCAGGCTTGTTTACAAATGGCGGGTGTAAAATAGTATTCGGAGGCTTTGAATTAGAATTCGCAGTTGATTTGGAAATAAAAGCGCAGAAATTTTTAAACTAATTCTCGCCGCATCCATTCCCTTACCGTATTTTTACCGCCCACACGAGACATTTTACCTCATGCAGACAAGCAATACCAGCGCACCCATTGCGAAGCGCGATCCCAAAATACTGGTTACCCACGGCGACCAACGCATCGACGATTATTTTTGGCTCAAGGAGCGCGAAGATCCCGAAGTGCTAGCCTACCTCAACGCCGAAAATGCCTATACCGAGGCGGTTATGGCCGATACTAAGGAATTTCGGGAAACCCTTTACACCGAAATGGTGGCTCGTTTCAAACAGGACGATCAATCGGTGCCCTACTTCGAAAATGGCTACTGGTACCAAAATCGTTTTGAAGAAGGCGCCGAATATCCCTTTCACACCCGCAAAAAAGGCTCTCAGGACGCCGCCGAGGAAATCATCCTCAATGTGCCCGAGATGGCCAAGCCGCACAGCTATTTTGCGATTGGCAGCAAAAGTGTCAGTTTTGACAACCGGTATCTGGCCTTTGGTGAAGACACCGTGAGTCGGCGGATTTATACCATCAAGCTGCGGGATTTGGAAACTGGCGAATTTTTAGCCGATGAAATTCCCAATACCACGGGTGTGGCAGTTTGGGCCAAAGACAATCAGCACTTTTTTTATACAGCCAAAGACCCACAAACCTTGCGGGGTTACAAAATTTTCCGCCACAAACTCGGTACTTCCGCCGAGGCCGATGTGGAGGTATTCCACGAACCCGACGAAACTTTCGATGTGGGGGTAGGGATCAGCAAGTCCAAAAAATTCATCGTGATTGCTTCTCAGCAAACGATTACTTCGGAATACCTGTACCTGGATGCTACTACGCCCGAAGCAGTTTTTAAAGTATTTGCCCCTCGCGTGCGAGGTTTGGAATACGACATCGACCATTTTGACGATCGCTTTTACATCCGCACCAATCTGGATGCCAAGAACTTCCGCCTGATGTACTGTGGGGAAGAACAAACGACCCAGGAACATTGGTTGGAGTTGATTCCTCACCGGGCCGATGTGTTGTTCGAAAACATGGAGTTCTTCAAGGACTATTACGTGATTTCGGAGCGCAAAGCGGGGATCACCCAACTCTGGATTCGCACCTGGTCGGGCCAAAACGAGCATTACATCCCCTTCGAAGAAGAAGCTTATCTGGCTTACGTGGGCATCAACCCAGAGTCGGATACTGAATTGTTGCGCATTGGCTACCAATCGCTCACCACACCCAATTCTACTTTCGATTACAACATGTGGACCAAGGAGTTTACGCTGTTGAAAGAAGAACCAGTGCTGGGGGGATTCAACAAGGAAAACTACCGCTCCGAGCGGGTTTTTGTCACTGCTCGTGATGGCATGCAGGTGCCTATGTCGATTGTGTACCACCGCGATTTTGTGAAAGATGGCAAACAACCCTTGCTGCTTTATGCCTATGGCTCTTATGGCTATAGCATGGAACCCTACTTCAGTTCCGCACGATTGAGTTTGTTGAACCGGGGCTTTGCTTATGCCATTGCGCACATCCGGGGTGGAGAGGAAATGGGCCGGCACTGGTACGACACGGGCAAGTTGTTGGAGAAAAAGAACACCTTTTACGATTTTATCGATTGTGCAGAATGGTTGATTGCCAACCATTATACCTATTCAGGCAACTTGTACGCCATGGGCGGCAGTGCGGGAGGTTTGTTGATGGGTGCAGTAGTCAATTTCCGACCCGACCTCTGGAAAGGGGTAGTGGCTTCGGTGCCTTTTGTGGATGTAGTAACCACGATGCTCGACGACACCATTCCGCTCACCACCTTTGAATACGACGAATGGGGCAACCCCAACGAGGAGGAATATTACCACTACATGAAGTCTTATTCTCCTTACGATAATGTGGAGGCTAAAGATTACCCAGCCATGCTGGTGACCACGGGCCTGCACGATTCACAGGTGCAATATTGGGAACCCGCCAAGTGGGTGGCTAAACTTCGCTTGCTCAAAACAGACCAGAATCCCCTGCTCCTGCATACCAATATGGAGGCCGGGCATGGTGGTGCCTCGGGGCGTTTTGCTCGCTTGAAGGAGACGGCCAGGGAATGGGCCTTTGTGTTGGATTTGGCGGGGAAGGTGGATAATGAAGGGTGAGTTGATGATCAGGGGATTGTTGGATGTTTCAGGCGATTTTGACAACGGTTTTTGAATCAATAGGTCAAACCTTTGTTTTCCGCTTGAATAACATCCACCAACCCAGGAAACCAATAATTGCAATACTGAAGATACCCTCTGGCGCAGGGTTAGCCAACAACTTGTTATTGAAAGTCAGTGAATTACTTTGCAGGATTGCCCACCCAAAAGCATTCCCTATGCCGTGCATCACCACAGCTGTCCAAACGGTTCCGCTGGCTTTGCGGAGTTGTCCATAAACAATGGCGGTTAGAATGATGGCAGCCATGAAAAGTGGGAAAAAGAGCGCGTAGGGAATTTCAGTATAAGGAGTGGAGAGCACCAATGGAAAATGCCAAATTGCCCAGACTGTTCCAACGAACAAATGCCGCCGTACATCGGGTACACCCAATGCAACAAGACGCGGTTCAAGATAGCCACGCCAACCCCATTCTTCAAATAGTGCAAAAATCATTCTTGGAAGGAATTGAGCAGCAAAACCTGCACCAAATGCGGATAAAAGGGAGTTTAGATTGCCATTAATTTGGGTCATACCCAAGATCGAGCCTAATACAATTACCATCGTAATGATGATGGGATACACCAACAGGCTAAACAGATACCATGGCCAGCTTTCCTTGATGTTTAAGCGTAGACCTGCATCCTTCCAGGCATCGCCCCCGAAAAACCGCAACAACAGCATCATTAAAATAGGGCCAATGATGAAGATCACCCCACCAGTTTCATTGCCACTGGCCGTAACCACGCCACCGATTACCGATAAGCATAAAACGCCAATGATGTAAATCGCAATGTTCCGTTTAATTTTGCTGTTTTGATTCATGATATTTTGTTTCGCTCCTATTCGGATTATTTTCTTAAATTATTAACTCACATTACGCAGTTTTAAAACGCAGAGTTTCGCAGAGTGCACGCAGAGTTTCACAGAGTTCCTTTTAGTTTTAAGGAGTTTGCCACCTGCCGTGGCGAGCGTTCTGGCACTACTGAAATTTGATTTTTCCCTGCCGACTGCTGTTCAGTGCGGCCTCTGAGTACTCCTTACCATCGAAGATGGCCTAACTTAAAAACTCTGTGAAACTCTGTGTGCACTCTGCGAAACTCTGCGGTTAAAAAACCTGAAGTTAAACAGAATAAAGCTATACACTTTAGCTGCACCTTTTCAGAATCAAACCTGCGTAATGTGAGTTATTAACTGACCTTGTAATCACTTCCCGGGAGCGGCGACAAGAAACTTGTTCACATCTAGCCAGTGAATAAAGGCATCGAACCAACGATTGCTGGTTCGGTCGGGATTCCCGAGGCCGAAACCGTGGCCGCCGTTTTGGTAAAGGTGAAATTCCACAGGTTTACCCGCTTTGAACCAGGAATCGATCACACCGAACTGACCGCGGAAGAGAAAATCATCGGAAGCAATGACATTGAACATGGGCGGTGCGTTCTTGGGCACCTCTACCGGGCCCATACCGCCGTAGATTGGGCCGATGAAGGCCAGTTGCATGGTCTTTGAGTGGAGCGTTGCGTGCATCGTGAGGCCGGCACCAGCGGAGAAACCGATCATGCCGATTCTTTTGGTGTCAACACCCCATTCCTTAGCCCGTTTGACAATCATCGCGTAGGCGGCCTCAGCATCTTCCAGTTGGTTGGATAGATCCTGCTGTGGCGGACGCGGAGTTGCTGCTCCCCTTGCAGTATCAGCAGACGGTGCTGGCGCGGTACGAGGACGGTTCATCCAGGCTTTAAAGTCTTCAAGAGACTCTGGGGTAGGTTGGAGCCGATACTTGAGCACAAAGGCGGCGATCCCTTTCTTCGCGAGTGCTTCTGCGACTTCCCAGCCCTCGTTGCCCATCGAAAGCCACCTGAAACCACCCCCAGGCGCCACGATCACGGCTGCGCCGTTTGCCTTGCCAGGTTCAGGCAGGAAGGGGGTAAGGGTCGCAGTGGTGATGTTGCGCGCCATCGGGTCGCCCCACTGGCGGAACCAGCTCTCCTTGGCGGGTTGGTTGTCAACACCACCAGTGCCGAGCAGAATGGCTTTCAGCTCGGCAGGAGCGTCGAGCGGATAGATCGTACCATCCTGGGCCATTGCGGATACCGCCAAGGCGAGCATGGAGGTAAAAATGGCTGTTTTAGCCAAGTGTTTGAGTGTGTAAGTCATTTTGAAAATGAATTTGTTTGTTTATTAGTTTTAGAAAAATTTACTTTGGTGGGGTTGGCTTTTTAGCTTTTACGCGTGTATGCTTGTTTTGTTTTTGCCCCAATTTACTTTGGCTGTGGTCATGGGTGAATGGGCAAAGGATTCAATCAAAGATAGGGATATCGTTTGAAGTTTTTGGAAAAGGACATTGTTTTGTCAAGGCATCAAAGTATCCCTCTGGGCAAGGCCATCTTGCATCAAAATTGAAGGAGGCTTAAATTTCGGCACAAAAAACAAATGGAAGGAAGCGTAAAACGTCTCCGGCGGAGCGCCGTGGAGATGTATGGAGTTGTGGCTGGGTG
>NZ_JANRKL010000063.1:0-30888 GCF_033763495.1 Haliscomenobacter sp.
CACCTTCTGACGCATGGCACGCAACCGTTTATTAGATGCTTACAATGAAGCCCGCAGCATTTCCCGACAGGAGATGCCCGAGGCCGAAAACATGCAAAAATACCTGGACATCATCATTCCGCAGGTGCGTCAATGGGGTGAAGACCTGCGTGAAGAACACTTCTACGTAGGGAAATCCTGGCTGGAGTTTAGGGACGATGATGGCTTTCACGATCAGGTCCTCCATTTTTTCAATGATGGTGGTGAATACATGCGCATCGAAAATGGCGATGTGAGCAATGGCAGCTGGCGTTTGATGGATACGCCCAATCGGTTGATTCTAGATTACGAAAGCACCGAAATGTTCGAGCTGTCCTTTATGAATGAGAACTTTTTCATCCTGCAAAAACACGGAGATCAGGTGCGTTTGGGGAACGAAAAATACTTCGTAATGGTCAACGAAAAATTGGGAAAACGCCTCCAATGGCCCGATGCCATGGAATTGCTCTACCGCATCAAATATGAACACAGCCGCTTTTATCAAACCCTTACGGTGATTGTGCTGGTGATCGTTGTTATCGTTCTAATTTATTCACTCATCTGAAACGACTTGCAGAAGTTCGCATGGGATGGGTCACCTGCATGCTCTACTACAGTCTTTCTATACTGGCAATGTCAATTTCCTCCATTTTGGCCTTTTGATTCCAGCCACATTGTACTTCTTGTTGCGTGCCAGTGAGGCGGTAACGCATTTTAACCTTGACTTGGGCGATTCCAAATTCCATTGAAGCCTGCTTGATGAGGGCATCCACCTTGGGCTGGCTAGACTTATTGGGAACGAATTCGCCCCATTCGTCGCCCAGATCCACGCCAAAATGCCAATCGCAGCCATCAACCGGCAATTGGTTAATCAATACTGCTTCTGCTTCTGCGTAATCTTCCAGTTTTGCCACAGCATCCCCATCTGTGCAAAACTGCAATCCAATTACAACCATGAAAAAAAATAAGAGCTTGCGCATGGTTTTTTGTTTTTTTAGTTAGACGGGGTATTCAGGTTAAACCGTTGGTGGCGGATTGGACATGACGAAAAAAATTGCTGCCCCATTTTTCAGCGTTATTTATTTGCAAAAGTTGAAGATATTTGAAAGCTATTTTGCTCAATATTACAACAACCTACATGATCATGAAACGGTTCAGATTAGCACTATTACTCCTGGGCTGCACTTACCTTGGAATTACCCTTATGCATGCCCAATGCCCCAAACTGGTTTGGGCAGAAGAATTTGATGGAACCAGTCTCGATCTTCAAAAATGGACCCACCAAACCGGTGGCGGCGGATGGGGCAACAATGAACTACAAAACTACCGCCCGGAAAACACAACGGTAGGCGGAGGCTTGCTCAAAATTACCGCAAAACGTGAAAACATTGGCGGCAATGCTTACACCTCTTCCCGCATTCGGAGCATCAACAAGGCTGATTTCACTTATGGCCGCATGGAAGCGCGGATAAAAATGCCCTACGGTCAGGGCATCTGGCCAGCCTTTTGGATGATGCCCACCGACGACCGATACGGCGGTTGGCCAAAAAGTGGTGAAATTGACATCATGGAATACATCGGCCGGGAACCAAAAAAAATTTATGGTACGATCCACTTTGGCCCCGATTGGCCGAACAATAAATCTTCAGGTGGTTCTTATGATGCCTACCGGGAAGACTTCAGTAAAGAATTCCACGTCTTCGCTGTGGAATGGGAACCCAACGAAATCCGCTGGTACGTCGATGATTATTTGTACTCCACCAAAAAAACCACCGATGTGGCACCCGAGCGCTGGCCATTTGATCAGCGTTTTCATTTCATCCTCAATCTGGCAGTAGGCGGCAACTGGCCGGGCAGCCCCGATGGCAGCACGGTTTTCCCTCAAGTCCTGGAGGTCGATTACGTGCGGGTTTATGACACCAAGGCTACATCTTTGAGTGGACCCCGCTCGGTTCCCTTCAAAGCGCCCTTTACTGTTTATACCCTCAATGGGGTGGACAATACCGCCAAAATCACCTGGGAAGCTCCGGCTGGTGCTGAAATCAGTTCCGGGCAAGGCAGCAGCAATGTGGTCATCAATTGGGGTGCCAACAGTGGAGACTTGAAAGCAGAGGTGGAA
This sequence comes from Haliscomenobacter sp., assembly GCF_033763495.1. Classification (GTDB taxonomy): domain Bacteria; phylum Bacteroidota; class Bacteroidia; order Chitinophagales; family Saprospiraceae; genus Haliscomenobacter. The sequence continues at coordinate 2,138 of NZ_JANRKL010000063.1, forward strand.
ACAGCCTGTGGAAAAAAAACACTGAGTGTATATGTAAGAGTGGAGCCCGGATTGGCAAAAGCAAGTGCCTTGGAAAACTTTGACGACAGTTCCCCCCTCAAACTGACCTTTTCCAACGGCACCTTTAGCGACAATTTTGCCAATCCCAATACCACTGGCATCAACAGCACTCCGCTGGTAGGCAAATATGTGCGCAATGGTGGCTCTCAATATGACATCATCGTTTATGAAGGCAAACCCATTAGTGATTTAAGTCCTTTCATCAACAAGGAGCGTAAATTTTTCATTGACGTGTACACCAATGCTCCAGTAGGCACTGAAATCCTGTTCCAGGCAGAAAACACGGCCCGTTCAGCTCAAAACTACCCAACTGGCCGCCATAGCCGGTACCAGGCTTTTACCACCAAACAAAATGAATGGGAACGCCTGGAGTTGGCTTACCTCGATCGGCCAGACGGAGGGACGGCCTCCACGGCAATTGATCGTTACGTCCTGCTGTTTAAGCCCAATACTTTCAGCAGCCATACTTACCACTTCGACAATCTGGATGCTTATGCACCCGCCCTCACAAGCATACGTGAGGCATTGATTGATGCCGATAAAGTATTTCAACTTTCGCCCAATCCAGGACAGGAGGTATTAATATTGGAGAATCTGGGCGAAGAAGCCATCCTGCAAACCAGCCTGCTGAGCCTGGATGGAAGAATTGTCCAGAGCAACTCGGAAAAGGTATTGCCACAGCAAATCCTGGAAATGAATGTCTTGACAACTAGCCCGGGTACATACCTCGTGCAGGTTTTGAGGGCCGATGGGAAAATGGCGGTAAAAAAATGGGTGAAGGCCAAATAAAAACTTGAGCGCTTAACTATCGGGTAGCTTCGCTAATGCCTACGAGCTTGGGTGAACAACCTAATCTGAAAGCAGGGTCCAGCTAAGCTACTCGGTAGTACTTCCTTTACAACTTACTTCCCGTTTTTTATCGATCATCCCCCCGTTTCAGCAGATCATTCGGCTTTTTTAATCCACCATTCCCTATTCGTTAAGTGGTTGATGTAATCCATTTTTCGCCATTCAGCCTCAAAGCACTGTCATTGATCGCCATTCTCAACGGAAGATTAAAAATTGAATTAATTTCGTCCAAAACCTAATTAAAAAGAGGGAATCCTATGACAGTGATCCAAAAATTTCTCTCCCCTCGTTATCGCATTTTGTCGCATGGTTTGTTTTGGACCATCTACATGTTGTACGCTACTTTGCTTTATGGCTCCACCCGGGATGACTATTGGCGGGGCTTTATGGAAGTAATTGCAACATTGCCCGTTAAAATGCTGGCAGTGTATTTTACCTTATATTATCTGATTCCCCGTTTTTTGGATCCGCGCAAATACCCCAGTCTGATCCTGATGTTTTTGGTCTCCGCCATCTTGTTCGGGTACGCCGATCGTTTGATGATGCATACCTTTTACGTACCGATTTACATCCCGGATTACGAATACGAAAAATATCCGATGACCAGTCTGGCTAAAGCCATCCAAAGATCCAGTATTGTGTACCTGGTGGTTTTTGCCGCTTCTGCCATAAAATTAATCAAAAGAAACTACCAAACCGAGCGGTTCAGCCAAGAATTGGGCAAAGAGAAACTGGATGCTGAACTAAAATTTCTGAAAGGACAAATCCACCCCCATTTTTTATTCAACACCTTGAATACGCTTTATGCCCTGACCCTGCAAAACTCCCCTAAGTCCTCTGAAGTGGTGCTCAAATTGTCGCACCTACTGGATTACATGCTGTACGATTGTAATGTAGAAATGATTCCCCTACGCAAGGAAATCCAGCAGATGCAAAACCTCATAGAACTGGAACAGTTCCGTTACGGCAATCGCCTGGAGGTAAGTTTTTCGGTCAAAGGAGACGTCAGCACTCAACAAATTCCTCCTCTTTTGATGTTGCCTTTTGTGGAAAATGCTTTTAAACATGGGGTAAGCAAAGAGGTGGAAGAGGCTTTTATCAGTATTGATCTTACCCTAAAGGAACAACAACTCAGCCTGAGGGTTGAAAACAGCAAAGCCGAAGAGGACAACAAACCCGAGGCGGAATACACCAAGGGAATTGGATTGAAAAACGTATCGCGGCGACTGGATTTGTTGTACGGGGATCAGTACGAGTTACAGGTTTTTGATGAGGAGGAAACGTTTATGATTGTGTTGAAAATTCCGCTGCACAACTTTGAACAAGTCAGCGATTCCAAGGTCATCGCTAAGAAAACTTTGGCCAAATCGTTAAATTCATGAACTTATCCCCTGAGATGATGCTTAAATGTCTTAGATGATGCTTAAATGTCTTAGATGGTTCAAAAACAAAAAAGGCCCGGATGGCCATAAAATTTGAACCATCTAAGGCATCCAAGCATCACCTCAGGTCGTTATCTATAAAATTTTCTTGCCCGTCATCCAAGGGTAAGGCCTCCACCTGATCCAACAAATCCTTCGGCAATTGTTTGGAAGTTTTAGCCCCTAATTCCTTGATGCGTTCAGCGCGGCCAATCAAGGTATCCCCAAATTTGGTGGATTCCAACAGTTTATTCATTGCATCCCGATAAGCCAGTTGGGTTTGATCCAAACGGGTACCAATGGATTTCAAGTCTTCTACAAAAGCACAAAACTTATCGTACAACAAGCCACTTTGCCGGGCTATTTCAAGCACATTGTTTTTCTGTCGTTCCTGCTTCCAGATGAAGGACACCGTGCGCATGGTTGCCAGGAGGGTTGAGGTGGTCACCAGCACGATGTTGCGCTCCAGGGCATCGGTAAATAACTTTTGGTCTTGCTGAAGAGCCAGGGCCAAAGCGGACTCAATAGGTACAAACAACATCAAGTAATCTGGCGTATTGATCTGGTACAACTGCTGGTAGTTCTTATCACTCAAATCGCGGATGTGGCGGCGCAAACTATCCAGATGTTCTTTGGCGGCAACTTGGCGCCCCAGGTCGTCGTTGGCCTGAAAGTAACGCTCATAGGCCGTAAGGGATACCTTGGAATCGATGATAAGGTGTTTGTTTTCTGGTAAAATGATGATGAAATCGGGGCGTTTGGCCCGCCCCAACTCATCCACAAAACTAGCCTGAGTGTGGTAATGGATATCCTTGCTCAAGCCTGCTTTTTGCAGCAGTACCTCCAATTGCAATTCTCCCCAGTCGCCCTGGGTTTTGTTGTCGCCCTTGAGTGCGGTGACCAGGTTGTTGGCATCGGTACTGAGTTGGGTATTGAGTTCGCGTAGTTGTTCAATTTCTTTTTTGAGGGAAATGCGGTCACGGGTTTCTTCGATGAAGCGCTTTTCGGCAACATCTTCAAAATCGCGGATGTGTTCGCGCAACGGAGTGAGCAGCGCAGCGATCTGCTCCTGATTTTGTGCCGCGAATTTTTGGCTTTTTTCTTCCAACAAACGATTGGCTACATTCTCAAACTCCGTGCGAAAACGCGTCTGAAGTTGTTCCAATTCCTGCTTTTGGTGATGCAGTTTGTCGTCGAGGTTGATGATCATTTGATCGCGGGAGGCCAAGTGACCAGAAAGCTGACGGAGCTCTTCCATACGTTGGCGAAGATCTTGCTGGAGGGCAAGGAGTTGCCGCTCATTGGCCTCGTACAGTTCTCGCCTGACGAACTGTTTGTCCAGGTCTGTTTTGAGCACTGCGTGGGATTGCAAGCGCAAACGCGCCCAAATCCAGGCGAGTGTAGCCCCAATCAAGAGGCCGACCAACAAAAAACCAAGAGCATCATTCACCATACAGGATGTTTTGATTTTGTAAAGATAAAAAAAATCCTTACACAAAATCAAAACCCTGCTGGTGATTTATTAAATTTGAACTAATTCTTCCCCAACTCCTCTGCTCGGTGCAAAGCCGCAAATGCCCCACTCACAATATCTGCTTTCAGCGCATTTTCGCCAAAAGATTTTAAGGCAGCCTCGGTCGTTCCACCACGGGAAGCCACCCGTTGAATCCATTCCTCACAAGATAGATTGGTCGCCAGGTACAATTCCACTGCACCTAAAAAGGTTTGGCTCACCAACAATTCTGCTTCGGAGTGCGAAAAACCCATTTGTTTGGCACCATCCATCATCGCGTCCATAAAATACCAGACATAGGCAGGGCCACTACCTGAAATGGCAGTGGAGGCATCAATGAAGGTTTCGTCTTCCACATAAACGGTTTTACCTGTAGTGTTGAGCAGGTTTTGTACCATCACCAATTCAATCCGGGTCACTGCATCAGAAGAAGTAAAGGCCGTCATTCCCCGACCAATTTGAGCTGGCAGATTGGGCATGGCTCGGATCACCTTACTTACTTGCAAGGATTCTGCAATGGTGGCAATTTTTACTCCTGCCATAATAGACAAAAACACCTGCTGGGGATGGACATGGGGAAGTAGGCTATCAAAAAGGATGCTGGTATCTTGTGGCTTCACTGCCAAAATAATCAGGTCTGCCCGCTGAAGACAGTCTTCCGCTGAGCCATACACCGTACCGATGTCTTTTTGAGCCAGTATCGCCGCCCGCTCAGGGGACTTTTCCAGAATCATCATGTCTTCTTTAGTAGCAATGTGCGAACGCAGGAAACTTTGGGCATAGGTTAGCCCCATATTGCCGCCCCCAATGATTAAAATTTTCATTTCTTGTTCAAATTCAAATGATTAAAGAAGTTGATCGTGGTCAGCCCACAACTAAAGTCATGGGTTTGGGCAGGGCATGTGTAGAAGGTTACAAAGGTACAAATCCTGGTGTAGCAGACAAATTTTCAAAAAAAATTACTTTTTCTCTAAACAATGTTGCGACATTCAATGTATAGACATATATTTGCAGCGTTATGAGAATTGAAGAAGCAATCAAACAGAACAAACCATTCAGCTCGGAATTCCAGAAAGCCATCGTGAATCTGGTCTATACGGCTTCGTGGTGGAATCAGGTGGCTACCCGCCTGTTGCGCCCCTTCGGCATTTCGCAGGAGCAATACAACATTCTGCGCATTTTGCGGGGGATGGGCGAGCAACCTGCAACCATCAAGACGCTCACGGAACGCATGCTGGATAATAACTCTAATGCCTCCCGTTTGGTTGAAAAGCTCAAGAAAAAAGCTTTGGTCGAACGCTTGGAATGCCCAATGGATCGCCGTCGAGTAGACATCACCATTACGGCAAAGGGTTTGCAATTGCTAGACGAGACAGCTGCCCTCATGGAAGGAAACATTCGCAGCAACTTTGCACACCTGACCGAGGAGGAATCGCGGCAACTCAATGAATTGTTGGATAAAATGCGGGGATAGGACCCCTAGTTTTATATTTTTTGCACAAATCACCATTAAAACAGAAAAAATGAAACATCTGACTTTTGTTATGGCCTTCGCTGCTGTGTTGAGCCTGGCATTCACCAATCCAGTAGAAAAAGCTGCTGCTTACAAAGTGGACGTTACGGGTAGTACCGTAAAATGGACTGCTTACAAAGTTACAGGCAAACATTTTGGAAAAATCAGCTTAAAGAATGGCTCTATTGAAATGAGCAAAACCAAGTTGAGCAAAGCAAGCTTCGAAGTAGACATGACTACCTTGACTGTTGAAGACATTAGCGGCGAATGGGCTGACAAACTGAAAGGCCACTTGTTTAGCGATGACTTCTTCAGCATTGAAAAGCACAAAACGGCTAGTTTTGTATCGACCAAAATCGTTCCTAACGGCAAACCAGGCGGCTTCAGCGTAACTGGCAACCTGACCATTAAGGGCATTACCAAGCCAATCACTTTTGACGCTGTGGTGAAAGTTGAAGGGGGCAAAGTTGTAGGTACTTCTGCCATCAAAGTTGACCGCACCAACTACGACATCAAGTATGGTTCTGGCAAATTCTTCCAAGGCTTGGGTGACAAGGCGATTTACGATGAGTTTGATCTGGAAGTGAGCCTGATGGCGAGTAAATAGTGATAAGTGATAAGTGATAAGTGATAAGTGATAAGTGATGAGTGATGAATGATGTTGCTATCGCAGCGACAATTCATCATTCAACACTCATCATTTATCATTCTCTTTCCGGGGTACAAATGGCCGAATCATCAACCTCAGCGACTGATCGTAAGTCACGTAATTCCAGACCCAGTTGATAAAAACCATCACTTTGTTGCGAACACCGAGAAGTTGAAAGAGGTGTACAAAAAGCCAAACCAACCACGCGAAAAAGCCTTGAAATTTGAAGCCTGGCAAATCTACTACCGCTTTGTTTCGCCCAACTGTGGCCATTGAACCCAAATCGCGGTATTTGAACGCGACTGCCGCTTTTCCTTTTTGCTTTCGCGTAAATTCAGCACCCAAATAGGCCCCCATCTGCATGGCCACCTGAGCCACCTGAGGGTGCCCCTCCGGGAAAGCATCATCTCCACTCATCAAGGCTACATCACCCAAAGCATACACATTTTCCATCCCTGCAACGCGGCAATGATTGTCTACTTTGAGGCGATTACCCGGGCCGATAGCTTCCGCAGGAAATCCTTCAAAAATAGCACCAACAATTCCTGCTGCCCAGATTACCTTGCGTGAACGGATTTGGGTGCCGTCTTTCATGGTGACAATTTCCCCGTCGTAGGCAGTAACCCGGTTGTTGAGAATGACCTTTACGTCCATTTTTTGCAAGAACTCCAGGGCCTTTTTGGCGGCCTCGTCGGACATTCCCTTCAACAGTTGATCTCCACTTTGGATGAGGATGATTTCTATTTCGGAGCAATCCATTTCAGGGTAATCCTTGGGCAGGATGTACTTGCGCATTTCGGCCAGTGAACCGGCTACTTCTACTCCAGTTGGGCCTCCTCCTACTATGACGATGTCGATGTAGCCTTGCCGTTCTGTTTCATCGGTAATTGATAAGGTCTTTTCGTAATCGTCCAAAATGCGATTGCGCAGGTACAAGGCCTCAGAGACCGACTTCATGGGCAGGGCTTTGGCAGCCAGAGCAGCATTGCCAAAAAAGTTGGTGTCAGCTCCCGTGGCAATGACCAGATGGTCGTAGTTGACAATTCCCAGGGGCGTTTGCAGGCGTTTTTTGTCGTACTCAATCGCGGTCACTTCAGTAACCCGAATGTAGACGTTAGTACTGCCTTGAAAAAATTTGCGCAATGGAAAGGCGATCGAACTGGGCTCCAGACCAGCCATGGCTACCTGGTAAAACAAGGGTTGAAACTGATGGTAGTTGTTTTTATCGATCAAAACCACCTGGTAATTGGCTTTGAGCAGTTTTTTGGCCAGGAGCAAGCCTGCAAAGCCACCACCAACAATGACGATGCGTTCCAGGGCACTTTCAGGGATATTGATTTTCATAAAAATCCAATTTACGCCAGTTCAAACTGCAATTTTGCCAAGGCATTGTAAGCCCCATCCGGGATAGCAGACAATTCTTCATGGGTGCCCTTTTCAATGATGGTCCCTCCATCCAGAACATAAATACAGTCGACATCCCGTACCGTGGCGAGGCGGTGCGCAATGATGATGGACGTGCGTCCAACCATTAGTTTGTTCAGGGCTTCCTGCACCAGTTTTTCAGATTCTGCATCCAGAGAGGAAGTCGCTTCGTCCAGCAATAAGATGGCCGGGTCTTTCAAGATGGCACGGGCAATGGCCACCCGCTGGCGTTGGCCACCGGAGAGTTTCACCCCTCTTTCACCTACCAGGGTATCCAATCCCTCCGGGAAAGAGTGGATAAAATCCCAGGCATTGGCTTTCTTCGCTGCTTCGATGATTTCTTCATCACTGGAGCCAGGGCGCCCGTAAGCGATGTTTTCGCGAATGGTACCCCCAAAAAGCAACACCTCCTGAGGCACAATGCCAATGTTTTGCCGATACAGGCTCAATTCATAGGAATAGATGGAGTGACCATCCACCAAAATTTCACCACTCCCCAAACCATAAAACTGTAACAGCAACTGCATGATGGTAGATTTTCCACCCCCACTAGCCCCCACCAAGGCAATTTTGCTGCCCGCTGGAATGTCAAAACTCACTCCCTTGAGCACAGGCACATCGGGACGACTGGGGTAGGAAAAATGAACGTCTCGGTAACTGATTTCACCACTAAACCGTGCTTTTCCTTCCGGCGCAGTGAGGGTTTGAACGGTCACCTCAGAAGGCTGATCCATAATGTCCAGAATCCTTTCCGTGGCACCAATGGCGGAAACAATTTCGGTGTAAAAATTGCCCAAACTGGCGATGGCAGTGCCAATGATGCCAGTAAATACCGCAAAATCGAGCAAGTCACCTTTCAACATTTCTCCTTTTTCCACCATTTGGGCAGCTTGCCAAATGATAAAAAACAATGCCCCAAACATTACAAATATGATGAAGGCTGCAAAAAGTCCCCTCATTTGTGCTGCCTTTAGCGAAATGCGCACCATCTCGGTGAGGCTGCTGCTGTATCTTTTGACCTCAAAATCTTCGTTGGTGTAGGCTTTGACCGTTTGAATGCTTTGCATGGTTTCTTCCACCACCACATTGGTTTCAGCCAATTGGTCCTGGCGGGCCCGCATGAGTTTCCGAATATAGCGCCCAAAAAACATGGCCGAAATGACTACGACGGGCACCGTTCCCAGCATGATCAAAGCCAATTTGGGCATGGTAAACACAATGATGAACACCCCACCCAAAAACACAATGATCTGGCGGATGAATTCGGCGATGGTCAAAGAAACAACCCCCTGTACCTGGGTAACATCACTGGTAATGCGGCTGGTCAGCTCCCCTACCCTTCTTTCTTCCAGAAAGGGGATACCCAGCGTAACCAGCTTTTGGTACAAGTCACGCCGCAGGGCAGCCATACTTTTTTCACTTACCACTGCAAACAACTGCACCCGCAAGTAAGAAAATACACTTTGTACGGCCAACAATGTAATGACCACAAAAAAGGCCATATTGGTGCTGAGTCCATACTTGGATTCCCCCGAGATGATGTTGAGGATTTCTCCTGGCAATTTCATAATTACCAAAAAGAGGCCACTACCAACCACCAAAAAAAACATCCCCCAAATAAATGGCCATTTATAGGGCAGAATGTATTGGAATACCTTTAAAGACCGCCGCAATCGTTCTCCACTCAATTTTCGTTGTTCTCCTTCGGCTCGATCGGCGCGATTTCTAGCCATTGCCATAGTGTTGGATTAATTTGTGTGCGCAAAAGTAAACTATTTAAGCTCCTATAAGGCATACTTTAGGGCCTTTGTTCGACGTTAGACTACCGTTGCCCGAAAAAGCTTGGATAAGCTAACTCAAAGATAGATACTCGTCCAATTGAAAAATGAGTCCAATGAAGAAATTGTTGCTGGCTTTTGCCATGATTTTACCGTTTTGTGGCATTTGCCAAGATATTGACTTTGGCATTACTGGGGGCTTCGGCTTGTATTCGGGTGACCTTTCTCCCAAGGAATTTGCCATTTATCCAAATGATTATGGTTATGCTGGTGGGTTATTTTTTCGCCAACGTTATTCCCGTTTTTTAGGCATTCGCACGGGGCTTACCCTGGCTAAAATTATGGGCAACGAGCGCAACAATAGCAACAATGTAGAACGTGGACTCAATTTCCAAAGCAACATCACCGAGTTTTCTTTGCTGGGAGAAATACATTTGTTTCACATCGGTTATGCGCGCAATAAAACGGTCATTTCCCCTTATCTTGCTTTTGGTTTTGGGCTTTTTGCCTTTAACCCTAAAATCAATTTTAATGGCCAAATCCTGGAATTGCGCGAACTAACGACTGAAGGCCAGGGCTTGGCGGGCTACCCCAATCGGTATAGTCGCACCCAATTTAACATTCCTTTTGGAGGAGGTGTGAATATTCTGATCAACGATCGTTTGACCATTGGTGCGGAACTGATTCTCCGATCCACCCTTACTGATCATCTCGACGATGTCAGTAGTGCAAGGGTTAAGTATGGCGATATCCTAAACGGCCGGGGCGAACTTTCGGCCCGCATCAGTAATCCACTGTTAGATCCTGCCATTGCTGAAAACCTGGAAGTGACCTATGCCCGGGGTGGAAAGCACAATGATTGGTACAGCATTCCGGCCTTGACGCTCTCCTGGCGGATCAAAAATTCTGGGAAGTCGAAGAGTGTGTATTCGAAGTTCATGGAATGTCCGAGGTTTTAGGGGTGGTAAAAAATAAATGATCATTTTGCCCCACTAATTAAGTATTTTGGTTGAAAATTCCTCATCCATGCCTAAGCTCTACGCCCTATTAGTGGCCGTCAACCACTATCCCAATACCCCCGGTGCCCAACTCAACGGCCCGATCGGTGACCTTGAAAAAATTGAAGACTACCTTAAACAGGCCTTTACCCAGGACTTGTTCAGTACGGTACAAATCCAAAAACTCACCAGCCCGGCTACAACCCCTGCTGGCTTGCCCAGTAAATCCAATATTGTTAAAGGTCTCAGTGAATTCCTCGGACAAGCCCAGGCTGGAGATACCGTGTTTTTTTACTACTCTGGCCATGGTGTGCGGGAGCAAACCGATATATTGGCATTCAGCCAGGCAGAAATAGACGGTTACATCGCCAACATTACTGCTTACGATTTTGACATTAATGAAGCCAACACCGGCCATTCACTACTCAGCGACAAAGAATTGAGATACCTTATCCGGCAATTGGGGGAGGATGAAAATGGGCAGCCCAAAGCCCATGTAGTGACCATTTTTGATTGTTGTCATTCCGGAGAAAACACCCGCAGTCCTGAAGAAATCCAGGAAGCAGCCATTGCCCGGCAAATCGTACGCAAAGCCATCAGTGGTCGTCCTAAAGAAGGGTTTATTTTTTACCATGACCCAACCGTAGCCGCCAAACTTGATTCAGGTGCTCCGCTCAATGAATTGTTGCCTTTGGGGCCACACGTCATGCTGGCGGCCTGCCGGGAGGTGGAGTTGGCCTGGGAGTACCCCAATGTAGGTGGTGCTTTCACTGAGGCTCTGGTCGACGTTTTGAAAAAACACGAAGGGCTAATCACTTATCAGGAATTGCATTACCGGATCCTAAACCGGATGCGCTTCTTTTTCAACAAGGATCAGGAAGTCAAAGATCACCGGCAAACACCCCAGCTTTTTGTTCAGGGCATTAGTCCTGAGGCGCATTTTCGTCGGTTTTTGTCCAATGCCCCTCAAGAACGCAGTGGTGCATTTCCGGTGGAATATGCTGCCCAGGAAAAAGAATGGCGATTGGGGGCTGGCGCCCTGCACGGGATCAGCCCCAAACAACAAGAGCATGGAAACGCCGTGCAAGTTTTTGATCCCAAAAATCCGGCACACGAGTTTCCTGCTGAAATCACCGCGGTTTTCCCTACCCATTCCACGCTTGGCTGGCCACAGGCAGCTCCTGCAAGCAATGGAAACTGGTATGCAAAAGTAGAGGGGCTGAGTATTCCCCCGCTCAACATTTATTTGAGTGGAGCGACCAAGGGCGTCGAGTTTGCTCGTTTGGGTTTGAATAGACTAACTCAGGAAACCGCTTCAGCCTGGTTTCAGGAAGTACCCGAAGAAGAACAGGCGGATTATGTGCTGGAGGCCCGGGATGACCTTTGGTTCACCCGTTACCCCTTCGACTATCGCCCGCTTTTGTTGCCCATTCGCTACCAGGAGAATGGCAAATTGTTGGACAACAAATGGGTGACCGCCTTTAATGATTTTGAACAAATGGCAAAGTGGCACTACCTCAAAAACCTGGAGTATTTCGCCGCCGCTGATCCAAAACGTTCGACAGCTGATTGGCCAATCGAAGTACGGCTTTTTATCCAACTTTACGATGGCACTGAAGAGCGGGTTTTTCCAAAAAACGGGCAATTTTTAATCCCCTCAACCCTGGCAGAGCCGCAGAAAGCCATCCGGTTTGAACTTGAAAATCATTCTGATCAGTTGTTGTATTGTAGTTTGGCCTTCATGGATTATCAATTTGGGTTTTACAGTGCGGGCATCATGATGCGCTCTCAACAAGGTTTGGAAAAAAACGCGGTCTTTTACTCCAAACACGACCAAAACAGCAAATACATTCTGTGTGAGCCAAGCAACTATGTAAAAACCTACCATTGGCCCGGAGAAGAGTACTCCCTAAAACTCATCGTTAGCCGAACTCCTTTTAACCTGGAAAACTTCGATATGGATGGCTTGCCTCTTCCAGGTGATCAATACAGCAGCCCCAAACGGATCCTTCGCCCCAAAACACCAGTATTGGACTGGGAAATCCGGACCTATGGGCTGTTTTTTACGAATCCATATTTTGACGAGAAAAAAGCAATGGCCCTGGCAAAAGGCCTGTAGAGACGTACGGCTGTGCGTCTCTTATGCACGGTTGTGTGGATCTCATGTTCCCTACTATGCGACTCAGCGCTGCACTAAGAGCAATGACCATTTTTTTCCTGCACTCTTTACATTAAATTAATCTACCTGCTGCCTAAATTTTAAATGAAAATCCTTTTCTTATCGCGTTTTTACAATTTACCATTCAGCAGGCATGTATCACAAACGCGACATCAGTTGGTTGTCTTTTAACCACCGAGTACTTCAGGAGGCCCAGGACCCAAAGGTTCCGCTTTACGAACGGATCAAGTTTTTGGCCATTTACAGCTCCAATCTGGATGAGTTTTTCCGGGTGCGCGTATCGGCTTTGCGACAGTTTCAAAAGATTGACAAAAAAGAACGCAAGTCCATTCTGGAAGTAAAGCCCAAAAAGGAATTGCGGGAAATCAAAAAGATCGTACACCAGCAACAAGTGGAGTTTGGGATCTTATTCCGCAGTAAAATCATTCCGGAATTGCGCGAAAGAGGGATTTTTTTACTCAATGACCACCATTTATTTAATCCCGAACAAAAACGATTTGCCCAGAGTTACTTCCAGGAAAACATCTTACCCCATTTGCAATACCAGCGCATTGACCACACCTACGATGTCCCTTTTTTGCAAAACCGCAGCTTGTATTTTGTGGTCTGTTTGGCACAGTCTGACGAGCTCGGTCTGGTCAACATTCCTGCTGATGTTCTACCTCGCTTTGTACCTCTGCCTGGGCCTGAGGGTGAATTCCAGGTGACCTTTTTGGACGAAATCATCCGCGCCAATCTGGAGGAATTGTTCCCCGAAGGGGTGTTGGCGGCCTATTCCATTAAGATTTCCCGCGATGCCGAATTGTACATCGACGATGAATATTCCGGGGATTTGCGGGAAAAAATCAAAGCTAGTTTGGCCGAACGCTCGATTGGCGCCCCCACCCGTCTCTTGTACGACAGTGCCATGAACATCGAACTGACCAAGAGGTTAAAAGACCTTTTTCAGTTGAAAAAAAATGATCTTTTTCCCGGAGGGCGTTACCATAATTTCAGTGATTTTTTTGCTTTTCCCGCCCCGCCCAACGCTGTTGATTTGTACGATGAGCCCATGCCGCCCCAACCCCACCCTGAGTTGGAAAAATCCCAATCTATTTTCCAAAGCCTAGGCCAGGGAGACATACTGCTTCATTTTCCTTATCAAAAATACGATTACATTCCCCGGTGGATCGAGGAGGCAGCCGCTGATCCACAGGTGGAAGAGATCAAAATCACCCTGTACCGGGTAGCCAAAAACTCCTCAGTAGCCCAGGCCTTGGTGCAAGCTCAGGAGAGGGGCAAAAAGGTAACCGTATTTGTGGAAGTCAAGGCGCGGTTTGATGAAGCCTCCAACCTGCATTGGGGCGAAACCTTACAAGCCGCAGGAGCAAAAGTCATTTATTCCCGTCCGGGCATCAAGGTGCATTCCAAAATCATGTTGATCACCCGGCAAGAAACAAATGGTCTGCGCCATTATGCCTACCTGGGCACGGGTAACTTTAATGAAAAAACAGCCACCTTGTACACTGACCATGCTTTGTTAAGTGCCGATGAACGGTTGAGTTTGGAAGTTGCCGACGTCTTTCGTTTTTTAGAAGAACAACCTGTATTGGGTAGTTTCCAGCATTTGATGGTTTCTCCAGTAAACAGCCGGCACAAATTTGTGAGCTGTATTGACCGTGAAATCCAACACGCCAAAGCTGGCCGAACAGCCTGGATGATGCTCAAAATGAATAGCCTGGAAGATAGCTCAATGATTGACAAACTATATGAAGCCAGTCAGGCGGGCGTACAGATTCAACTCATTATTCGGGGCATTTGTTGTTTGGTACCAGGTGTACCCGAGCTCAGCGACAACATTGAGGCCATTAGTATCATTGATCGTTTTTTGGAACATGCCCGAATTTATTACTTCTCCAATGGGGGACGGGAGGAACTGTATCTTGCTTCAGCAGACTGGATGACCCGCAATCTGGATCGGCGAGTAGAGGTCGTTTTCCCCATTTATACCCCTTCACACAAACAGGAACTGGTGAAAATTTTGCACACCCAATGGGCGGATAATGTCAAAGCCCGAATACTCAATTCCACGCTGAATAACCCACACAAAGTGGTGGCAGGTGGTGAAGGTACACTTCGTGCTCAAAAAGAAATTTATTTGACACTACGTACTTAATTACCAATCAACTCATTGTATTTTTTTCTTGCAGTGCCCCAATCCACAGCACTACAAATCTGTGATTATTTCAAGGATTATGTAATTTTGACAAATTTTTCCCAAGTCCTTTGGTAACATTAACTAACCAATCTTAGTAACAGTGAAAGGAATTAATGATTTGAGAGATTGGGTTTTCCGCCAGGTACACACGAAAAACCTGGTGTACAACACCTGCTGGGAGGACCCTCGTTGCGACCGCCAATTGCTTCAATTGAATCAAGACAGCGAGGTGGTTATGATCACCAGTGCTGGCTGCAATGCATTGGATTATTTGCTGGACAATCCTAAAAAAATCAACTGCATTGACATGAATCCCCGGCAGAATGCCTTGCTTGAGCTCAAAAAATCAAGCTTCCAAAACGCTAGCTACGCTGAGCATTGGGCTATGTTCGGTGATGGAGCAATGCCGGAGTTTGACACTTTTTATCCCGAAAAACTACGTAGCACCTTGCCCGATTTTGCAAAAGAGTATTGGGATGACAACTGGAAATACTTTAATGGTAAAGGTATCCGGAAAAGTTTTTACCACTTCAGTACTTCTGGTACTCTGGCCTGGATTTTCAACAAATACCTGAAAACCCGCAAGAAACTCTACAAACAGATCAAACATCTTTTTGAAGTAGGTAGCCTGGAAGAGCAGACCAAAATCTACAATCGGATTGAATCCAAAATTGCCAATAAATTGGTAGAGTTTGTTGTGAACCGCAACCTGACCATGTCGATGGTAGGGGTTCCGCGCAGTCAACAATTGTTGTTTGCCAAAAAATACGAAAGGGGCGCGATGGGTTTCATTCAGGAGTGCCTGCGCAAGGTTTTTACCCAAATTCCAACCCACGACAACTACTTCTACCGTTTGTATCTGGATGGCAAATACACCAAAACCTGCTGCCCATCGTATGTGGAAGAGCAATATTTTGGGGTATTGAAAGATCGGATTGACCAAATCCAAACCCATACCTGCACCATCAGTGCTTTTTTGAAAAACAATCCTGGTAAATACTCGCATTACATCTTGCTCGATCACCAGGACTGGCTCGCAGCCAACAACATCCCCGTGCTGGAGGAAGAATGGCAGTTGATTTTGGCCAATAGTCGCCCAGGCACACGCATTCTGTTGCGTTCGGCAGCTCATCAGGTTGATTTCTTCCCTCAATTTGTACTGGATGCGGTTGAGTTTGAACAGGAACTGACGGCCAAAACCCATGGGGAAGATCGGGTGGGAACCTATGCGAGTGTGTATTTGGCAATTGTGAAATAAGTTGAGGAGTGAAAAGTGAAAAGTGAAAAGTGAAAAGCTACACCATTTGGATTCCACAGTTTGGTCTGTTTTTTTCACTTTTCACTTTTCACTTTTCACTTTTCAACCCCTAATAAAACAAAATGGCTTTCGAAAAATTCGATTCGCTCTCCGAAGCAGAGCAGAACAGTACAATGCAGCGCTATTACAAGCTGCAATCCAAAATCTACGACGCTACCCGCTGGAGTTTCCTTTTTGGCCGCAATCAAATCATTCGGGAAATACCCCTGGATGCCAATGGCCAATGGAACATTCTGGAAGTAGGTTGTGGAACCGGGTACAATCTGAACAACCTGGCCAAACGTTTTCCCAATGCCAAATTAACCGGGCTGGATGTGTCGACCGATATGGTGGACCTTTCCATCAAAAATACCCAGGCTTACGCTGACCGGGTTAGGGTCCTGGCGCAACCTTATATGTTGGGTGATAAAACCTGGAACAACCAGCTCGATTTGGTGCTTTTTTCCTACTCCCTGACCATGATCAACCCACATTGGAAAGACCTGATCATGCAAGCTAAAGCAGATCTGAAACCCGGCGGTTTGATTGCGGTGACCGATTTTCATGATTCCCGCAACCTTTGGTTTAAAAAACACATGGCCAACAACCACGTGCGTATGGACAGCCACCTGACGCCCCTGCTCAGCCAGGAATTCACTCCGGTGGTCAATCAGGTAAAATCGGCATATTTAGGCGTGTGGGAATACATGTTGTTTGTGGGAAAGAAAGCCTAAATAAGTCATGGCAGCAAGCATTGAAGAACTCAACGAGGTCATTGAACAACGTCCGGATTATGCGGATGCTTATTTCAATCGGGCCATCATCCATACCTCCGAGCGCCGCTACGAGGAGGCTCTAGCCGATTATGCAAAGGTCATTGAATTGAACCCCAATGACCTGGGTGCCTACAACAATCGGGGCAATCTCTACATTTTTTTCAACCAGCCGGAACAGGCCATCGAGGATTTTAATGCGGCCATTGCCCTTAATCCACATGATCCTGATGCCTTTTACAATCGTGCCATTCTGTTTACGGAGTTGGGACGCCTGGACGAGGCATTGGAGGACTACGATGCGGCAGTAGAGAAGAATTTTCAGGACCCTGCCATATATTTCAACCGGGCCATGGTGTTTTTGCGACAGGGAGATTGGGAAGAAGCGCTAGAGGATTTGGGGCACACCATCAAATTGCGTCCGGATCATGCTGATTCTTATGTGGCCCGCGCCAATGTGTACATGGACTTGCAACGCTACCAGGAAGCACTGAATGATTACAGCACTGCCATTCGAATTCGCCCCAGATTCTTGATTGCCCATTTCAACCGGGCCAACCTCTTGAACGGACTGGGTTATGCCGAAGAAGCATTAAAAGATTACAACGAAGTGCTGGACATCAATCCAAAGGAAATCAATGCCTGGATTTCCAGAGGGAATGTCTTGGATGACCTGGAGCGCTACGAAGAAGCCCTGGCCGACTATGGGGAGGCCATCCGCCTGAAACCTGAAGGCAGCGACGCCCGCTTCAACCGGGCGATTGTATACAAAAAACTGGAGCAATACGAAGAAGCGCTGGCCGACTATACCACCATCATTGAACTAAATCCTCAAGACGCCGAGGCTTACAACAATCGGGGAAATTTGTTGAGTGATTTAGGCCGGGAAGAAGAAGCATTGCTGGATTACGGGATGGCCATTCAAAACCAGCCGGATTATGCCGAAGGATACATCAACCGGGCCATTGTGCTCAAAGCAATGGGGCGCATTGGTGAAGCTCGGGAAGACTATACCCGCGCAATAGCAATCAATCCGGATTTGCGCAGTGTGATGGAGGTTTGATAGTAAACATTAGTCAATTTATTTTATTATACTGAAACTGTTTTGCCTTTTTTTTTATTAAAAACAGGGGCAAAGCAGTTTTTTTTTTCAAAAAATATTATCCAGTAAAAATTTTACTACATTTGAGTAGTTATCTGGTATTCACATCCCTTTTTTAAACTCCCTTTTTACACTGTCATACTTGTACTGAGATTACTACAACACTTTTTCACTCATTTGGAGGGACAAAAGACTTAGCTTTTATTGACTCCCCTTCAGAAATGGAACCTTATGAACCATTCAGCTATTGATCTGGATGATCAAAAACACACTTTGGAGGCCAAACTTACAACGGGTTTTGTGAATATTGCAGTTGCTTTACGTGCTATGCTTTGGCAAGAATGTTTAGCAGTCAATATTAGCCCCATTCAAGGTCAGATTTTGATCTTTTGCCAGAACCACCCTCCTCAACTTTGCCGCATTGGTTCTCTGGCCAAAGAATTTTCCCTGACCAAACCCACCATCAGTGATGCAGTCAAAACTTTGGAAAGAAAAGGATTATTGACCAAACACAATGACCCCGAAGACTTGCGTAGTTTTAATTTGATCCTGACTGAAACGGGAAAAGAAACAGCCCTGCAGGTGGCTAAATTCCCGGACATGCTTCAGCATTTATTGGAGCGAGTCCCCGATACCCGGAAGGCTCAATTGGATTTGTTACTGTCCCAATTGACCGTCCAGTTAAAGGAATTGGGGATTTTGAGTGGCCAAAGGTCTTGTGTATCCTGCCAGCACAGCATCAAGCATCGCACTAAAAAGAACTATTACTGTTCCTTTTACCAAATCAAGATGGGACAGGCGGAGGTCAAGTTGAATTGTGCGGATTTTCAGGCTATGCCTGCGTAGGGTATTTGATGCATAGCCTGAGGTGACGCTATGGTTTCTATAGTTTCTTAGGTGGTAAAAAAGAAAAATACCTGCTGAGCAGGGTATTCTTTCACCACCCAAGAAACCTAAGGCACTTAAGGAATCACCTAAGCAACCATGAGTCTGCGGCTTTCCTCAATTCCCCGTCGTAATCAGCGGCGAATTTTTACCATCCATGATGATGATCTTCGCATTGGGGGAAGCAGCCAATTCTTTTTGGGCTTTGATCTTTTCGTATTGCAACAATTTATCGCTCAAAGTAGAGGTCAAAATCCGTTGGTAGTCGGAAATACCTTGTGCTTCTACCCGTTTGCGGTCGGCTTCCTGGCGTTCTTTGTCCAAAACAAAGCGCATTTTTTGCGATTCTTGCTCAGCATTAATTTTGGACTCGATGGCTGCTTTTACCGATTGCGGCAAGTTGAGGTTGCGGATCAACACTTGTTCCAGAGAAAATCCACGCTTGGTAAACTCCTTCTCGATGGCCGTAAACAGGCGTTGTTGGAACTCCTCTCTTTTGCTAGAGTATAAGGCTACGGCCTCATAATTGGCGGCCAGGTCGCGAATTTTGGTGCGCACAATGGGTCGAACCACTACATTGGTGTAATCTTCACCGATGGTGCGCAAAATGGTAGGCGCTTTGTCGGCAGTGACCCGAAACAATACGGTGAGATCAATGACTACTTCCAAACCATCGGAAGAAAGCACCCGGATGGCATCATCACCCTGCTGGTCGCCCTCGTCGTGAATGGCCGACATGGTGTAATTTTGGGTTTTGACGTCGAACTTGATGACCGACATAATGGGGTTGACTACATTCAGGCCCTCGGTCAATACCTTGCCCTGAATTTTACCAAAGAGGCTTTGTACCCCGACCGAACCCGCAGTAATTTGTACAAAACAAGAGGAAATAAAACCCAAAACAATCAATGCAAAACCAATCAAATACCCAATACGGCCCAGTTTTTTAAAATTAGGGCTGCTGTTGGAAATGACGTTGAGCACAATCATGGCAATAATACCGAAAACGATGAGTACCATAAGTTGCAAATTTTTGTAGGACTAAGTTAGGTGTGCGTTTTTGTCGCCGCAAGAATGTTGGAGGAAGATAGTAATTTTTAGGATCAATCTAGGTAAAATTCGAGCCAAGCAATAAAAAAAGCCACCCAAAATGAATTAGGCAGCTTTCCTTAACTGGGGTTTTGTTTACTTAGAGCCTGGGTTTTTTAATAATAAACGCTTAAAGTTTATCTAGAAACGGTTTAAGATAGTTGACACTTTTTTGAAGGACTTGTTTTTTAACCTGTAACATTGCCGGAGAACATTTATACAAGGGGGTATTGGCTTTTTCAAGATCAAATCCGGCTGGCTGTTCCATCGTTACATTTGCGTGAATGGGTTCGGCGAATAAAACCTCTCTTGTTTTGGGTTTAATGCCTTTTAGAATATATTTTATACTCGCTGTATTTTGAATTTCCCCGTATTCATTTTGATGAGAAGATTCACAATACTCCAATAAATCAATGTCAACAATTAATCGTAATGAATTAACCTGTTTTACAGAATCTACAATGGCTTGGTTAGCAATTAATGGCTCAACATTGTTTATATCATCAAATTTAAGTTCATCCCAAGTGTTTTGACAAAGCTGAATCAAGGAATCTACTAAATCTAATTTTTGGTTAACACTTGTATTTATAAATGTGCCTGAGGCTTGGTTTGAAACATTATTCTCAAAAAATCTGGTACTAAATCCTATATATGAAAACTCTTTGGGTTCTATTGAAGGAATCCAAGGCTTATAAACAGGGTCATTTAATTGAATGCTTTTTGGTATACGATTTGAATTTATCCTAAATGTCTTTTCTACATCCATTTTATAATTCGCAGCAGGTTCTTTACGTAAAAGAATAGAAAAGAATGGTTCAATGGTGGGTGGTATGGTGCCTGAGCTATCTCGCTCAGGCAATATTTTGAAAGAAGGATTAACATCAAGATTGATGATATATGAAATTGATGTTGTCATTATTGAATCTTTTGAAGTGAAAAATGAAATACCCACAAACAGCAGTAACACCGTACCGAGTTTGTTCATCCAATCTCCCGAACGTCGTCGTTTTTCCAGTTCTGCCTTTTCAAAGAGTTCTTCGCCAAGCTTTTTAGACTCTTTCTCTACTACGGAAGAAGAAGCGGTTGATGGGGTCTTGAATTTGGGGCCTGTATCCCGCTTACTCATATCCTCATCTTCAGAAAAAGCGGCCTTTGCTTCCTTTTTTAATTGACTGTCTATGTTCACATTAGACATAAAGATGGTTATGGTTGGTTACTTAATGGTTTTCAGGACTTTATTCTTAGCCGCAATGAACAACTCCATTACAGCTTGGTCACTTCGTTGCAGTAAAAGTGCCAACTCGTTTAGTCTGGCCCCTTTTTGCACCATGGTAAAAACGCGCAATTCCTCGGCATCCAAAACCTCCCCAATCTTTGCCTGGAATGCTTCCCTCTTGCTCTCTTCCAACAGGAACACATCCATCAGGTGCTCTTTCACCGCATACCTGATTTTTTCATCAGCGATCTTATCCGCAGTTTTTACAGCAGAATAAAACAAGCTTCGGTAGAAATGCATAAACTCGAGCACCTCTCCAAATTCCTGCATCAGCTGATCGACATCAGCTCCGGAATACACCGTTTCTTTTTTCACTGCTCCACCTTGTTGCAGAAGTTCGTCAATACTTGTTTCAAAATACCTGGCCAACACGTACAATGCATCCACTTTTGGATACGAACGATCGGCTTCATATGCTGCTAAAGAGGTTCTAGATAAGTTAAGACCGTATTTTTCCAGCAAAACTTTCACCAATCCTTCCTGCGTGAGTTCACGTTCTTCTCGTAAACGGACGAGGTTCTTGGCTAAATTTTTGCGTAAGGATTCTTCAAGTTGCATTTCTGTTCATGTTACGGTATCAAGATACCGATTTAGTTTTAATGTGCAGCCCCCGTCAGATGCGACAAAAATACACACAAATGTCATAAAAAAAAACAATTTGCCATTTTTTTTGACATTGACCCTTTGATATTTAGTTTCATCTCGTATCTTTGCTCCTGTTACCATTTATTTGGATGCGACACAAAGGTGAAGCATCGCCCTAAAAATTTTTCTGCGGGTTGAAACTTTCAGAAAATTCATCAACCGAATATGGCCCCGGTTTTGTCTTGCACTTAATTCATTTTCTTGGCCCTAAGTAAATACCCCAACCCCAGGAGACTCTTTACCTAGCGTGCTGTGGTCTTGCATTACTCCCAGGTTTTGCAGGCTACAGCACTGTTTTTTAGAAAAAACACCAAAATGTCTTGATAAATTCCCCACAGTTCGTTTATCTTTGCACTCGCTTGAAAAAAAAGCACTGCGATTCAATGGAATCTAGTCGGGTAATTAGCTCAGTTGGTTTAGAGCGCTGCTTTGACAGAGCAGAGGTCACAGGTTCGAGTCCTGTATTACCCACGAGATAGGGTGTGCGTGTGAGGTGTGGTTCTCAAACTTCGTTTGAGAAGTGTGGGTGTGATTGGTGCACCGCGCCGGGAATTGGAAGAGGACCGGATTTGGGGTTTCAGGTTTAAAGGACTAAAACGACAGGACGTGTTTGATTTTGAAAAATTGGAGGTCTATCAGGAAATGCGGAGCGTAAACCTTAAGGTACTCAAACACCTGTTTACACACCAATCTCTTGATCCATATATCCAGGATCAATTCAAACGCGCCAGCTTGAGTGCCCTTTTAAACCTGGCTGAAGGCACCGGCCGCATGACCAACCCCGATAAAAAGAAATTTTACATCACGGCGCGCTCTTCGGTTTTTGAATGTGTCGCGATCCTACAAATAATGTTCGATACCAATGTCATAGAGAAAAGCCTCTATGATGAGTTGTATACTGGCTTTGAAAAGATTTCACGGATGCTCCTGGGCATGATTCGCTCGATGGAGTAAACTGGTGGTTTTTTCAAATCCAGAGATTGGGCAACCACTTAGAGTTGCCCCAACACACCCACACTCTTCAAACGAAGTTTGAAGACCACACTCACACCCACACACTATTTTCGGGATGTGGCGCAGCCCGGTAGCGCACACGCCTGGGGGGCGTGGGGCCGCAGGTTCAAATCCTGTCATCCCGACTTGATTTTCAAGGAGTTACGAAGATAAAATTCGTAACTCCTTTTTATTTGCAAGCCATTTGCAAACATTTTGGGGGTTTATTTGGGGGCATTTGGTGCCATTTGTGGAGATGATTTTTTTTCTGTCGTTCGTCGAAAAGTTTCTGAATGGCATCTTTCTTTTCAAATTCCAGCTTCCCTACCCTCTCCTATCAGTTTTTTTTACGATATTGCTTCTACTTAAAGTTTCCGTTCATGGCTGAATTTGGTTCCCACTTAGACGTCATTTGTTTAGAGTCAGAGGGATTCTACGCCTTGCTTGATGCAGTTGTCGAAGACTCAAGGATAAATGGATTGGGAATTCTAACGTTTAGCTTGCACGAATTAATCGTAAATCTTATTTTGCATTTGATTAGAGCTTCATAGATGCACCATTTGGCGCTGAAACTGCAAAAGTTGTAGCCACTAAAAAATAAAAAAAAATGAACGAAAAAACCATTGAAGAATTAAAAGAAAAAATTCATCTTCAAGAGTTAGAAATTGAATTCCTACGAAAGAAGATGGAAAACGACTCCAAGTTTGATGAAAATAAAGAAAAAGCAATCAAACTCGAGATACTTAAAGAAGCCAAGATCGATACAAATAAAAGGTTATTGACGCTTATACCACTTTTGGGGATTATCTTGAGTGTTTTTGGTTTCTTTGGATATGAGAATATAAAAACCTCACTTTTAAAACAAATCGATATCGAGCCTCTAAAAAAGAAAGTATTAGCAGCAGCAAAAAGCGAAATTACAGATATTGAAAGAACGAAGTCAAAGATCCAAAAATTAGAAGAAGAAGTCATAACACTAGTTGAATCAACAAAAAAGCATTACGAAGAGATTTCTTCACTTGCACAAGCTGTTGAGGTTAATAAAAAAAATGCTGAATCTATAATTGAGGCTCTTGACCCTGAAACAAAAAATGAGATTGAAAGAAAACTAAGGAATCGTTTTCTTGATGAATCTGGACTTTCAACCGAATTTATCATTTCTATACTACAAAAAGAAACAGGTTTTCATGCTTCATCATTAGCATATTCCGATTTAAAAAAATCAGTTTCTCAGTTACAATCTAAATACGGTTTACGTCCAGATGGTGTACTCGGTCCAGCTACATCATTACTAATTATGGCAATAGCAGTCAAATATAAAAAAATAGAAGCTTTAAGAGATATACAAGAAAATGGTAGTAAACGCCCTTTTTTATCTTACCCTTTTTTATTCAGTGAGCATGGGTTATTTGAAATCATTAAGAGCGATCGCCATGAATTACATGAACCAATGCTTGATGTTTTAAAAGTTACTGATAATATCAATTCATTATCTGAAGCGTTGGTGAAAATAGAGAGATATTAAAACTTCAATACAGTATATACACCGATCATTTTTTTTATCAAATTTTAGCCTCCTAGGTATGCTTTTGCTCATTTTTTTACGATATTGATTTCACTAAAACCTGTTCTCATGGCTGAATTTGGTTCCCGCCTAGAAGTAATCTGTCTTGAGTCCGACGCATTCTATGCCCTGGTGGACGAAGTCGTTGCACGGCTCAAGGACAAACACAATGCTCCATTAGATAAATGGATTGATGACGAAGAGGCCATGAGGCTACTCAGGGTTAGTTCCAAGACAACCATGCAGAAATACCGAGACGAGGGCATGATCAGATTTACCCAGCCTAGCAGGAAGATTATACTGTACGATAGAGAGTCAATTATGGAGTTTCTGGAGCAAAACTCAAAAGATACATTCTGATGGAAGACAAAACTTTTCAAAAGGCTTTTAATGCCGGGTACATGCTGGAGAAGTATGTTCCCGCCTTGTCGCAACTGCTGGCCAAAAGCCTCAAAAATTCAACGACTACCTTTTCTGAAGGTTTTCTGGCGGGTAGCCAGCAATACACTGAGGAAAAGAATCATAAGGACATGATCGTTTCCCTGTTCAAAAATCCGGGGTTTCAAACGCCGGGTAAAAGCATCGAAGAACCGGAGAAAGATGAGCCGGATATGGATAGGTAAATTAGGCCACCCTCTTCCGCACAAAATTCACAAAAGCCCCATCCACATTCCCCGGCTTAAACCCTGTCTTTTCAGCACTTGTCTTGAACTCCTGCTCCAACAGGTAAACATCCAAACGTTTCCCAGCATCAGCAATAGCTTTTTTGGCCGCTTCAATACCCGAAGGAGAAACCAATAACCTAGGTTGCTCCAGGTTCAGGTTTGGCAGGAAATTGCCTATATGGATAGGGCTTGTTGAACTATCACTTTTTTGGGATGAAGTGATCGTGAGCACATTTTCAACCTTGCCCTCCATCCGTTCTTGTCGTCCGGTTTTGGTTCTTTGCAATTCCTCCACTGCGGCAATCTGTGCTCCGATGTCCGTTTTCTTTAGCCAGGAAAATTTAATGTGGGTGATCGCCCTGCCCGTTCGGATCGGTTCGGCCTTGATCTCAAACTCAGTCAGGAAAGATACTTCCTTGATCGCGGGTTTTAGTGCCTTATCGTTCAGGTGGCCAAAAGACTTGAGTTTGTGCTTACCTACTCCAATCAGTCCCCTCGTCTCTTCCACCGTCAAAGTTTCATGGTTGATGTATTGCAGGTTTTTCCTTTTTTGCAAAAATTCGTACAAAGACAGACTATACTTACTCGAAAGTTCAAACATCACCTTGGTATGAAGCCGGGCAAAAATCTGAGTATCTTTGATGATTTTGACCAAATCATCCGGGAAGGAATATTCAATGAAGCCACCATAGTCTTCCGTCTCATTGGCTCCCAATAACTGAATTTGCCGCGTGGCCGGATTGCCATTTTGGTTGTTCCGAATCTTGATCACCACAATGGCTGACATCAGCCTTCTAAACGAAGCCTTTATGTCCTGGTTGTTGCTATCAATGTATTTGGTGAGTTCTTGCCGGGTGATGGCGTGCCGCTTTTTGTGGGTGATTTCATTCCAGGCATTTCCAATCAGGAGATTGTAAATTCGCCTGTCCTGGAGGGTGAGCGGCGTCATCTCAATAATGTCAATCAGTTCTTCAGGTTTGACGATTGAGGATAAGTCGTCCGGCACCGTTGGGAAAGCAATTTTTGAGTTGAATTCATTCATGCCTTGCATAATCTCACAAAATCACCCCTTGTAAAGTGATTTTGTGATTGTATACCTCCTGAACTATCACCCTATCCCCAAAAAGTGATTTTTAGCTATAAAATGAAAACTCAGTTCAGCCCAATAAAGTGATAGTTGCTCCCAAAGAAGTGATTTTGCCATCCCAAAGAGGTGATCCTTACGCCCAAGTAAGTGATTGTTCATCCCAAAGAGGTGATTTTAAGCTCGAAAAATCCAGCATTTCCAAGCCTTTCCCGATTACGAACACAGAACAAGTGAACAAAGGAAAGAACACAGAAGCAGAATTGAGGTGATAAAAGCCCTACCCTCCGCTCACGCTGTTCGCTGCGCCCAATGCCTACTCGGCATTGCCTTTAAACTGAATTCGCTGCGCTCATCAGCTATTTGTTTTTTTGCTTTTGAAAAGAATAAAAGAGCTGAAAGTTTTGGATGTTGCCAGATTGCCACCTTTTATAAAAACCTTTTCAGGCTTTGCTGAAAAACTGAAACAAGGCTTCGCGTAAATCAGCATTTCAGTATATACTGATGCTGTAACTAAACCCTTTTTTTATGATCATTGCTGTAACCAATCTGAAAGGTGGCGTCGGAAAATCTACCCTTTCCCGCAACCTCGCCGTTTACTTTGCCATGCAGGGTGAAAAAACCTGCATCATTGATACCGACATTGAACAAAGAACCACCTGCGATTGGCGAACGCGCCGAGAAGCAGATGCTAAAATCAAGGTCGATGTTTTCCCCATGTCGAGTACCGATGGCCTGGTCAATGACATCAAAACCCACCGAAATAATGGCTACCGGGTAATCATCATTGATGGTGTTCCGCAACTGGAAAAAGTCACGACCAAACTAATCCTCTTGGCTAATTTTTTGATCATCCCGATCACCCCTTCCATTGATGACCTCAAGAGTTTTGAAAGGTTTTTGAAACGTTACGAAGATGCCAAAATGGTCAAGCCTGAAATTCCGGCTTTTTTGGTGCTCAATCGCTATTGCCGCACCAGTGAGGGCGAAGAAGTAAAGCTGGCTATTGCCATGTTTGAGGAGTTTGGCATAAGCCCTTTGCAAAACGTGATCAGCGAACGGGTAGCCCATAAACGCAGCAGTAAATACGGACTTACTGCCCTGGAGTGGGAGGATGCCAAAGCCAGGGAAGAAGTAGAAACGTTTTGCGCGGAGATTGAACAAAAATTGATTAAAAAAATGAAGGTAGCCTAATATGAAAAGAGAAAAACGCAGCATAGTAGACCTGATGAACCAATCCACTCCTGAAAGTGATCAAGTGGAAGCGGCAGTTGAAAAAGTACATTTATTGGCCAGTTTGCCCCAACTTAAAAAGCAGGAAAAAACCGTGCGGGTGACAATTGATACTCCTGAAAGCTTGCACAAGGCTTTGAAAAAATTGATCATCGATGAGTCGGTAAACCTCAAAACCTTTTTCCTCCAAGCAGTGACAGAAAAATTGGATAAAACTGGAAACAAGGTAATCGGATGAAATACGGAGATACTGAAAAACTGAAATCAGTTTTTACGGAGATACTGAAATGAACAGCACCCAGGCCAAAAACATCAATTTGCCCGATCTATTGGCCAAGCTTGGTTTTCAACCTACTGAAATCAGTAAAGCCGGAAATGAGTATTGGTACACTTCGCCTTTCCGAAGTGAAAAGACCGCCAGTTTTCATACCTCGTTTTTGGGGGGCAAATGGATTTGGAAAGACTTTGGCGACATAGGTGGCACGGTGATAGATTTTGTGCTGCGGTACAAAGGGTTTTACCGGGTTAATGATGCACTACAGTTTTTGGATGAAATCTACCAGGGGAGCGTTAAAACTATCCCCGTCAATCCCAATCAAAACAGCCTTTTTGGCAAATCGCCAAGGGATGAAAAACCCGTTTTGGAACTTAAAAACGTTTCGCCCTTGCAAAAATCATGGCCCTATGTGCAGGGCAGGGGCATCAATGAAACTGTTGCCAAAGCTTACCTGAATGACATTGAATTTGTAAACCGCAATACTGGCAAAACCTATTTTGCCGCAGGTATCAAAAACCTTTCAGAAGGGTTTGAGATTCGTAATCCGTTTTTTAAATCTTCGATTGGGAAAAAGGATATGACACTGATCAGAGGGGAAGAGGAGACAAAGGTCATTTCGGTTTTTGAGGGGTTTATGGATTTTTTGACTTATTTGACGGAGGAGGGAGTGGTGAAGCCGAAGGAGGATATTTTGGTTTTGAATTCACTTTCTTTTCAACAGCGGGCGAGGGATTTTATTGAGAAGGGAGGGTATGAGCGGGTTTTGACTTTTTTTGATAATGACCAAGCGGGTAGTGAAGCTGCAAAAGATTTTAAAAAGGTGTTCCAGAGAAAAATCGAAGCTCAGAATATTCGTTACAAGAGTTTAAAGGACTACAATTCAAAATATAAATATAAAGGTTCGTCTTTTTAAAAAATAAAAGAGAGCTATTTTAGATAAATAAAGATTAGAAAAAAAACAGTCCGTCCGATTTCAACCCGCCTTCAAGCGCCCTTGTCTGCCAATCAAGGGTATTATTTCAGTAAAATTGACCCATAGAATGATAGAAGTCAAAATCGCAAAGGAAATTTTGGAGAAGAAAAATTTTCTTTATAAGTTACGGAACCTTTTGAAGGCACTAAAATGTTTCTTAATAAAAATAAACATTATGAGCATAACATCTGAAAAGCTGTTTTATATAATTGGAATTATCATTATATCTATTTTTCTGATCAGAAAAATATTATCGGGAATGTTCAATGAAGTGTGTCAAGAATTAAAAAATATTGACGAAACCCTAGTTTTG
>NZ_JANRKL010000064.1:0-51295 GCF_033763495.1 Haliscomenobacter sp.
GCCGCTAGCAATCCGGTCACTGAGCGTAGCCGAAGTGCCGGATTGCTAGCGGCAGCATCAATTCCTCAACTCCTCAACCAAATTATACCTATGAAATCGAACCTAATCAATCATTACCTCATCCTGTTGCTACTCGTAGCCCTGAGCTCCTGTGCGAGCATTAAGCCCTCTTTTATGTATTCTGGTGCCACGGAAGCTCCTTCACCTGTCACCTTTACGAATACCACCGCCAAACCTGCCGAAACTTACCACTGGGATTTTGGCGATGGCAATACTTCCGAAGAAGCCTCCCCTGTGCATGCCTTTTTGGCCTCGGGTACCTATACCGTCAAACTAACTGCCAAATCGGGAAGCAAAAGCAAAACCTTCGAAGACAAAGTTTCGATCAAAGCTCCAAAAGTTTGTTTGGTCATGATTGAAACCGACTTTGGCAATATGTTGGTCCGTTTGTCTGACGGAACCCCCAAACACCGCGACAATTTCCTCAAACTGGCCGAACAAGGCTACTACGATGGTACGCTGTTTCATCGGGTCATCAGTGGTTTTATGATCCAGGGTGGCGATCCTAATTCTAAAAATGCCAAGCCAGGTCAGGCCCTGGGCATGGGTGATCCTGGTTATACCATCGAAGCCGAATTTGTCGACTCACTGGTACACGTAAAAGGGGCATTGGCCGCTGCACGCACCAACAATCCGCAAAAACGCTCTTCAGGCTCGCAGTTTTACATCGTACATGGAAGCCCTACTAGTGAAGCTCAACTCAACCAAGTCGAAGGCGCGCGCAATTTTCGCTACAGCAAGGCCCAACGTGATGCCTACCAAAAGAGTGGGGGTACCTCCATGTTAGACCGCGAATACACCGTTTTTGGCCAGGTAATTCAGGGGCTGGATGTCATCGACAAAATTGCTGCACAAGCAACCAACCCTGGAGACCGCCCGGTTAAGGATGTCAAAATGAAAGTTAAAGTGATTAAATAATATAGGATTATGAGGTAAAATGGTCAGTGCGTCAAACAGTCACTTCGACTACGCTCAGTGAGCGTTTGACACACTGGCCGCTTCACCTCACAACCCTGAACAACATACCATGTCTCAACACATCCTCGGAGTCGACGTAGGTGGCTCTGGCATCAAAGGCTCATTGGTCAATATTCAAACAGGTGAGCTCGTTGGCGATCGCATTCGAGTGGAAACTCCTGCCCCGGCCAACCCCAACATGATTGCCGAAGCTTTTGCCGGTTTGATCAAAAAAATTGGTTATAAAGGCCCTATTGGTTGTGGGTTTCCAGCAATTGTTCAACATGGGGTTGCCAAATCGGCAGCCAATATTGACAAAAGTTGGATTGGACACAACATTGAACAAGAATTCAGTGAGGCCTGTGGCAATCCTGTCAAAGCCTTGAATGATGCCGATGCTGCGGGTTTGGCAGAATTAACCTTTGGGCAAGGTCGGGGTGTGGAAGGGGTAGTCCTGCTTATCACGATCGGTACTGGCCTGGGTACTGCCCAGTTTGTGGATGGCACCTTGGTACCCAACACTGAATTTGGGCACCTCTACTTGCACGGTCGCATTGCTGAGCACTACTGCTCCAACCGCATCCGCGAGGAAGAAAACCTGAGCTGGGGCGACTGGGCACACCGCTTCAGCGAGTACCTGCGCCATCTGGAGCGCCTACTGACCCCCGATCTGTTCATCCTGGGCGGTGGTGTAAGCAAGGAGTTTAAAGATTTTGGGCATTTGCTCAAGGTGAATACTCCAGTGAAACCAGCCAAGTTGTTGAACAATGCCGGGATCGTAGGAGCGGCGGTTTACGCAGGAAAGTAGGGGGTGATCGAATAGGGGGTGCCAAATTTTAGTTAGCCCCCCTCTACTTGGCTGATGTTTTTCTTATTCACCGTCCTCAGCCTTAAACTTCGCCAAAACTGGCCGCACCAACTTAGGCCTCTGCAATTCGTGTACATAAATCGCCTGGCCTACTTTACCCAAAAATGGCAGGCCAATTTCATCGTATTCATACTTACCGTCGTTAAAAATTTCATCGTTGTTGACCCGGATAGAGGCTGCCACCATGAACTCAACTCCATTTTCAAAATCGACGATATAGGCAACATCACTGAGAAAGCCATAAGCCAGCCCCACCTTGTTGAAAATACGAATATTGTTGGGGATGGTCATTGGAGGTTTTTTATCACCAAACAAAAGGAACTTCACATAATTGTCTTCCTCGGCATGTTCGGGATACGCCGGATGAGTACTTTCACGTGGGTAAGCCGACATACATTTGTACAAAAACTTGTAGTCCGCTTCCGTCAAGTCAAAACGTTGGTCTGGCCGCACTGCTTCAGGAAAAAGTACAGCTTTGAGCATATCATGAAGCTCTTCCAAACCCACATAGTTGCGGTTCAGAAAATCAAAAGGTTGGTTGATCAGGGTTGAATCTCCCTCGATGTACCCTTTACCTTGCAATTGTTTGCGCAAATTTAAGCGGGGGAAAGCGGCACTCATTACCTGACCTTGTTGGAAGATGGGTTTGCCCAGCGTGTCAAAAAAGGTAATCGGATTGGTGTATCGGTTGCTTTCCACATCAAAACCCGGTACCGACAAGCGGTGAATGATGCGGCTGCGTTTATAGCCTTTGTTCCAGAGTTGTTTGTTGAGGTATTCTTGCCCCAGGAATTCGTACAAACGATTGTAGGCGTCGTTGTCACTTACCAAAAAAATCTTTTTAATATAGTTGGCAATCGATGGCTGGCCATTTTCAGCACTGGTATCTTCCGAAACCGAAGTTTGAGGTGGACGTCCGGCGCCTGTGTGCATAGGACTGTACTTGGACAAACCTTCCACCTTGATCTGGTTGAGCTTTTCTAGCGCTAAAAATGCAACCGGCATTTTGACCGTGCTTGCTGGATAATAGTACAAATTGGTATCCAAATTGTACGTATAGGATCGAAAAGACGGAAAATTATTGGCATCCCGATCAATCTGGGTATAGATGATCTGCACCTGGTAACGATCTACCTTATTGAGGATGGAATCCATCCAGGGGCCCTGTTTTTCCAAAATCAAACGCAGGGTATTTTTTTGCGCTTGCAAATTGGGCAAAAAAGCCAAACACAATGAAAAAACAATGAGGATCGATCTGCTCATGATCGTGGTTTTTGAGATTTAAACTGTAAAATTTTAATCAAGGTTTCAAGATCGCCTTCAGTATGTAGACTACTCAACACAATGCGAGTAACCAAATCATCCTGTGGCGTGGGGTACGGAAAACTGGAAATCAGGATTTTTCGCTCTGCTAAAAACGTAGCCAATCCAGAATTTGCGGTATAAAATACGGGATATTCTGGAAAAAAATGAAAATCTGATTCTGTCGATAAATATTGTACGAATTGACGAACATTTAGTTGCAGTTTCTGCCGGGCTTTTATGTAAATCGCCTGTCCCTGCAACAAGGCCCACAAAAAACCGGGTGAAGGTGGTGACGCCCCTCCAAAATATGGATTGCGCAACAAACGCTCCATCCAAAACTTTGGTCCTAGGATTACCCCGGCTGGAATTCCCAAGGCTTTGCCCAATGAACTGACAACTAGCAACTCTGCACCAGCTGGCAAATTTACCTGGGAATAAATGCCAGCACCATTTTCGCCCAATACCCCAAAGCCATGTGAGTCATCGATAACCAGAATCAATTCCCGCTGAGGCTTTAAATGTTGCAACCATTTGAAATCAAACTGTCGCACGTACAAAGGATCAACGGAATTGGCGGCCAGGATCAAGGGTGCGCCGGGCTGATTCGCCAGTTCTACTGCTTTTTCCACCCAATCCTCCCAGCTTTTTATGCTCGGTGCAGCCCCCGCCCAAATGGCTGGATGCGCTCCTGGTGCCGGGAATACTTCGCCGTGTGTGCCCAATACCTTCATCAACAATTGCCCGGCCAATGTGCCGGATGACAACAATAGCGCCTGTTCTGCTCCAGCATTCTGAGCCAGAAATGCCTCGGCTTCGCCAAAAATATTGATTTGGATATTGGACAAGCGGGAACCACCGAAATGCAGGCCAAATTTTTGGATGCCTTCCCGTACCAATGCCTGTAAATCCTCATTCCAGGCTGCCCCCAGATAGCCAGTGCCGCTGAAATAAAGCCAGTTTTCTCCGTCGATTTGAGTACATCGACCGGGGAGTTGATTGATTGAATACATCTTGTAAAAATCTATCTACTTGCTGGCTATTTAAGGATATACCGGCCTCTCAGGGCAAACCCCTTAAGGCTTTATTCAAAGGTAATCTTTACTCCTGCATTCACCACAAAACCATCCATTGGCGCATAAATTTCCCTAAACATAGGGTTGTTGGGAAAACCGGAATAAATGGGTCCGTAACGGGTTTGCCGGGCATCTAAAAAGTTTTCAAAATTGAGAAAAAAAGAGTACTTATCCCAGCTTTTTTCGCCCATGAATCCACAAATCCAATAAGCCCGGCTGCGTGCTTCCTCATCGCTCAGGCGTTGAGGGCTAAAATAATAGGCTTCCAGGCCAAAACGCCACTCGTCTTCCAATTCATACATCAGCACAGTATTGATGCGGTGTTTCGGCGTCAGGGGCAATTGTATTGCGGTGCCTCCGTCTTTCCGTTTGGCATCGGTCAGGGTATAGCCCAAAAACAACTTCCATGGCTCCCGATAACTGAATTTGACATTCGTTTCAATCCCCCGGGTAGTGTAATTGCCTTCCAGGTTGATGAAATAATAAGGCGTCCCCTGATTTTGAGCTTCCAAAATCAGGGGATGGTTCAATTGGGTATAAAAAAACAACTGATTCCAACTGTAAGTAATTTCTTCCTTCAAAAAAGGCAATTCAAAACTACCCTGGTAACTGAAATCGAAGTTTACCCCAAAGGACCGCTCCAGGCGAAGCGCATCCGCATCGGGCAAAGCTATACCCCGATAGGCCAGGGCTTCACTTTCTTCTGTAAACAGTGTAGGGGCTTTGTACCCCAGGCCAATGTTGATCCGGGCCAAAAACGCCTCGGTCATTTTGTACAAAACGGCCAGACGCGGCAATATTGCTGCGCCGTAGTGCTGGATCAAATCTGTGCGCAAGCCGGCTTCTAGGGTGTATTGTTCGGTCGGGGTCCAGGTATACTGGGCAAAAGTGCCAAAATTGCGCAGGTTGTAATTGCGCGGTGGGAGGGGATTTTGGCGGGTTTGTAGGGTACCTTCTTCAAAATGTTCACTTTGGTAGTTGATCCCAGCGATCAGTTCCCGGTCGTTATCGGGGCGCAAACGGGCATGAATTTCAGAAAATGAGTTCAATTGAGCCCCATCAAACCGGTATTGAGATTGGGTTAAATCCCGGTTGTACCTTCCAATGCTGTTGCGCAGGCTGAACTGAAGGCGTTTGTTGAACTTGTGGTCGATTTGCAATTGAGTCGAAAAACGATTGCTTTTATTGCGCTCAAAAGTCCCCCATTGCGCCAAGCCGCGAATGTATTTCATATCGCCACCCAGGCGGTTTTCTACACTGTAGTTGAATCCCGCTTGAATGGTCGTGTTTTCCTGAAAATAAAACCAGAAACGGGGATTGAGACTCAGACGATTGAAGCGGGGAATGGCGGAAAAACCAATATCGGCGGGGTCGTAGGAAGATCCGGAATTGCGGGAGGCCAGGAGGGTAAAACCTACATCATCATCGAGTTTGCGGCTGGTGAACGCACTGAGGTCGAGGCCACCCGCCGAGCTCACGTTGGCCAAAAGGCGGGTAAGGGGTTTTTCTTCGGGTTGGCGGGTAATAAAATTGACCAAACCCGCAATAGCTCCGCCGCCGTAAAGGGTCGAAGCCGAGCCTTTAATGACTTCCACCTGTTTGAGGTCAAGCGGTAAAATTTGCAGCAGGCCCAAGCCACTGGACAACCCCGAGTACAGGGGTAATCCATCGCGAAGGAGTTGGGTGTAACGCCCATCCAAACCCTGAATCCGGATGGAGGCATTGGCCGAGGTAGCGGAGGTTTGTTGGGTTTGGATGCCCGTACTTTCATTGAGCAACATGCGGACGTCGCCGGGTTTCATGTTGATTTTTTCTTCCAGTTCTTCTTGCGCAATGACTTCCACCCTGCTCGGAATCCGCGCAATCCCCCTGCTGCTGCGGGTACTGCGAATAACGATTTCCTCCAGTTCCTCCTCTACTTCAAACAAGGAGAAAACGATTTGTACATTTTTAGCCAGGGGAAAAGTAGCACTGCGTTGTTGGGTTCGATAACCCAGGTAGCGGCACTGCAGGGTCTGGATGCCAGCTGGAACATCCTTCAAAATGAGCACACCCGCCGAATCGGCCTGCCCTCCAATGTTGAACCCTTCCACCAAAATGGCCGCGCCAGGCAAGGGCTCCTGTGTAAGGGCATCCCGAACTTTGATGCTGACCGTGTTTTGGGAAAAAAGGGAAATGGTGGGGAGGAATAGCAAGGCGTAAAGCAGTTTTCTCATTCAAAGGCTGTTTCGATGGGAAATAATAGACTTTATGGGCAAAATTAGCTAAAATGAGCATACCATACTCAAAGCTGGAAATAAAAACACCCTACTCGCGTTCAAAACTTTGACCGACCTAAACTTTAACCCAACGCATAAAATTCTTACCTTCCTTGGATTGTGCCTGTGCAGTTATTTTTTGTGCGCTCAAGCGCCCAATCAAGTACCCGGAGAACTCCTCCGTGCAACTTCAACCCAGTTGTAATGCCACTTGGTGGGCGCAAAATAAATCCTGGCCCACCCCAATCCTTTCCGCGAACAATTGCTGGTGCCCATTCGCAGCCCCCAGGCCATCGAAAATGCGACGCTGGAAGTCTTCAATCTGCAAGGGCAAGGTATGCACAGCCAAACCGTCAACATCCCGGCGAATTTTCCAGGTTTGGCTGAAATTGATGCCAATAGCTGGCCTCAAGGAATGTATCTCCTGCGTTTGCGCTGGAAAGGCCAGGAAATGGTGGTGCAGAA
This sequence comes from Haliscomenobacter sp., assembly GCF_033763495.1. Classification (GTDB taxonomy): domain Bacteria; phylum Bacteroidota; class Bacteroidia; order Chitinophagales; family Saprospiraceae; genus Haliscomenobacter. Next base: position 6,987 of record NZ_JANRKL010000064.1, read on the forward strand.
GGTAGTGAAGATGTGATGGAGAAGCAATTGACCCATACATTCGGGATACTGAATGTTTGGGTCAATTACATCTATCTCCTTGGAATTTTGCGGTTTATTGGCCGCATTAAATCTCTACCCAACCCTTCTTCTTTCGTCTTCTACCCCGCTGTTGCGCTGCCGGGCTCTGGTGATGGTGTTTTTCCCGAATCGCTGGGTATAAGATGCCGTAACCACTTTGGAGTCCCAGGTGCGGTCGGTGAAAAAGTCCATGTTTTGGTACTTGACCAATACCGCGATGCGGTTGGTGTAAAAAATGTCCGAAATGGCCAGTTTGAAGGTGGCATTTTTGTCCTTTGACACTTTTTGCAGGCCACTTGAAACCTGCGCCAGATTGCGAATGATGAATAGGCCCCAGGCGTTTTTGGACTGGTAAAATCCGCTCAACTCAGCGCTCCAGCCTTTGCCAAGGCTGATCGTATTGTTCAAGCTGGCATCCCAGGCGGTGAAATCATTAATCAGATTGCCCCCTTGCAACGGGCTGGAATACTGGTTCCGGTATACACTGGCATTGAGGTTGGAGTTCAACCATTTTTTGATGGAAATGGGGATAAAAACGCCAAGGTTGACTTGGTCAAAATCCTGCAGGTTGGCGGGAATTTGATAGGAGATTTTGGTCAAATCATCCTGCACAAAAATATCCGTGATCACCTCGCGAGTGCTGGCGTAGCTGAAAGAGGTGACGTATTTGTTCAAAAAGGTGTGGTTCACTTCATAAGAATTGGTCAACACCGGTTTTAGTGTTGGTTCGCCAACCACGTAGGTATAGGGGTCGACAAAAATTTTGAAGGGATTCAATTGCCGGTAACTCGGGCGGTCGATCCTTTTGGCGTAGGAGAGGGAAAGTTGGTGTTTGTCGGACAACTTTCGGTTGACCACAAAGTTGGGAAACAGGTTAGCATAGCTGCGGCTGAACTCCTCCCCAGTTGCCAATTGCTCACCCCGGGTGGAGGTTTGCTCCAGGCGCAGCCCCGCTTGAAGATCAAATTTTTTGAAGGTCTTGGCAAAACTGAAATAGGCCGCATTCACATTTTCCCGGTAAATAAAGTGATTGGAGCGGCTTTGATCCAGTACAGGCGTCTCTTCGGTGACGTCAAAAAATTTCACATCATTGTCCGAGTCCACGATACTCAATTTAATGCCTGCTTCAAATTTAGCATTATTTTTTAGCGGGTTGACGTAATCCGCCTTTAGAGACCTCACTGTGATTAGCCCGTTTTGATCGGTATTGAGTTTATCCCCTGCAATCAAGGAATTGTTGGCATTGTAATTGGCATTGTTGATGTTTTGGAAGGTATTGGCCTTGAATTGGCCGTAGTCGAGGTCGGTGGTTAACTCGCGGCCAGTACTATCGAAAGTGTGTTTAAAATTGAAATTGCCGAAGCCATTGAAGCGGTTTTCATTCAAGCGGATATCCGTTTTGGTAGTATAATCCAATTGGCCATTGGGCAAGGTGATCAGGGAATTGGTTTTGCCGTCGCGTTCGCTGCCATTCCAGTTGAGGTTAAAGAGTGCCCCAACTACCGTTTTTTTGTTCAAGTAATAATCCACCCCAAAACGGGTGTTGTCGCTGCTGATCGGTTGTTTGATAAAGGAAGTTTGGTCAAAAGTGGATTGCAGGGCCTGATTGGCGTCAAAAAACTTCCGATTGATGTAAAAACGGGTAAAATGCTGTGGCTGGGCGTGGGAATAATTGCCAAATACATTCCACTTCTTTTTGCGGAAATTGGCATTGGTGCTGGCAGATGGTTTGTTGTAAAAACCCTGCCCCAGGCTCAGCGTCAGCGCGCCGTTGAGGCCCTGGCGTTGGTCTTTTTTAAACTTGATGTTGATGATCCCTGCGTTGCCAGCCGCGTCATAGCGTGCGGAGGGTTGGGTGATGATTTCAATAGTGGCAATGTTGGAGGCTGGAATACCTTTGAGGTAGGCCACCAAATCCGCACCGGAGAGTGGAGAAGGTTTTCCATCAATCATCACCACCACGCCTTGTTTGCCTTTAAGGTTGATGGAGCTTTCCTGATTGACCATCACACCGGGTGCCCGCTCCAGCACTTCGAGTACTGAACTCCCCGCACTGGCAATGCTGTTTTCTACATTCACCACCAGTTTATCCAGTTTTCTTTCGATGAACGGTTTTTTGGCTTCAATGGTGACTCCTGTCAAGGACTGCACCTGAGGGCTCAATACAATTAGCGGCAATTTGACCATTTGGCCACTTTCATTAATATTCAATGCCTCCGATTTAATTTTGCCATAACCAACCTGAGAAACGGCTACGACATAGGTTCCTGGTTTGATGTTTTCAAATTCAAAAACACCGTCTTCATTGGGTAAAGCCGTTTTTACCAACACGGAATCAGCACTGCGTTGTAAAACCACAGTGGCATTGAGGGCAGGCTTGTTGTTTTCAAGTTGAACTTGACCAGAAATCATTCCATTGCTTGCAACTTGTGCATGGACAAGTACAACCTGAATGGAAACCAATAGGGTGAGCGATATATACTTCAGCATCGGGTAATTTTTACACAAAGCTATACCCTGGAAACGACTAAAAAATCACCCAAGATGGGGGGAAATAAATATCTTACCGTGCATTTGATCACAAGACAAGTTCCAATGAAAAAAATACTTTCCCTCATCAATGGCACAAGCGCTTTGTGCGCACTCCTGATCCTTTTGAGCTATTCCAGCTGCTCCACCACCAAAAAAAGCGTTGAATCCAAGGGCTGGATTTCCCTATTCAACGGCAAAGACACCAAAGACTGGATCGTCAAAATTTTCCACCACGAAGTGGGCGACAACTACGGCAATACCTTCCGGGTCGAAGATGGCATGATCAAAGTGCGCTACGACCAGTATGACAAATTCAACAACCGCTACGGCCACCTTTATTACAAACAACCTTATTCGCATTATCACCTGGTCATCGAATACCGCTTCGCCGACGAATGGCGCAAAGACGCCCCCAGCTACACCCAACTCAACAGCGGGGTGATGTTCCACTCTCAAGACCCCCGCACCATGCCCAAGGAACAGGATTGGCCCATCTCGGTGGAAATGCAATTCCTCGCCGGGCTAGGCGATGGCAAACCTCGGCCCACCGGCAACATGTGCTCACCGGGCACCGATGTGATTTTTCAAGGCAAAAAAGACCCTCGCCACTGCATCGAATCCAGTTCTAAAACCTATGGCAAAGACGAATGGGTACGCGCCGAACTGATCGTATTGGGGGATTCCCTGATCACCCACATCATCAATGGCGAAGTGGTGCTGCAATACTCCCAACCGCAGATTGGCGGCGGCGTAGCGAATGGCTTTGACCCGAGCATTAAAGTGGATGGCAAACTGCTGAAAGAAGGTTTCATCGCCTTGCAAAGTGAGGGGCAACCGATTGATTTTCGGAAGGTGGAGTTGTTGAATTTGGAGGGATTAAATCCGAAGTCGGCTTTGTATCAGAAGTATTTTGCGCCACCGGCGGAGATGAAATAAAGGGAATAATTAATAAGCCTAGGGAAAACCACACTTTTATTCGTCTATACCCCAAACACCTCTGCCATTTCAAAAATTCAATTCGATGAAAAAACTGGTTTTTCCCTTGCTCCTTTGGTCATTTTTGCTCCAAACCCAGGCACAAAACAAGTTGCCACCCCTTGATCACGCTGCGCTGCAATTCAAACTGGCCTTTAAAGCCATCGACCAGGCAAAAACCAAAAACGGCAACCTCGTCAGCCCCCGCTCCCTGCGCGAAGACACGCTTTTTATGGTACCAAGCCGGGATTGGACCAGTGGTTTTTTTTCGGGTAACCTTTGGTACATGTACGAACTCAGCGGAGATCAATTCTGGCAACAAAAGGCTCGGGAATTCACGGCTAATCTCGAACGCGAAAAAACCAATGGCACCACCCACGACATGGGCTTCAAAATGTATTGCAGCTATGGCAACGGCTATCGCCTGACCAATGATGCCAGCTATCGCAATATCCTGATCGAATCGGCCCGCACCCTCTGCACCCGTTTTCATCCTAAAATTGGCAGCTTGCGTTCCTGGGATCACAGCAAGGACAAGTGGGATTTTCCGGTTATCATCGACAACATGATGAACCTCGAACTCCTCTTTTGGGCTTTCAAACAAACGCAGGATTCGCTGTTTTACAAAGTAGCAGTAAGCCACGCCAACACCACCATGCAAAACCACTTCCGGCCCGATTACAGTTCCTACCACGTGGTCGGGTACGATGTAAACAGTGGCAAAGCCATCCAAAAAAACACCCATCAGGGTTATAGCCACGAATCGGCTTGGGCCAGAGGGCAATCCTGGGGACTGTATGCTTATACAATGTGTTACCGCGAAACAGGCAAAAAAGAGTACCTACAACTGGCTGAAAACATTGCCCAATTCATCCTGAACCATCCCAACTTACCCAAGGATCTGGTACCCTACTGGGATTTTAATGCACCCAGCATTCCCAATGCCCCCCGCGACGCCTCAGCTGCTGCGCTCATGGCTGCTGCGTTTTATGAATTGAGCACGCTGGTGCCTGCCAAAGCCAAATTTTACCAGCAAAAGGCGGACAAAATTCTGCACAACCTGACCAAAAATTACCGGACTGCACCCAATACCCATGCTGGCTTTTTATTGACCCAAAGCACCGGACACCTGCCTGGCAAGCACGAGATCAATGTCCCCATCGTTTATGCCGATTATTACTACCTGGAAGCCTTGCTGAGGAAGAAAAATTTGCGCAAAAACTAAAAAAAGGCCTCATGAACCGGAACCAAATTTTGCTCTTGTTGAATCTTTATATAGTTAGTTCATTGGTCCTTCCCGCGCAAAATGCTCCAAAAGCAGTAAGCAGGATTTTAAAAAAAGAAGTGCTGGCTCAGGCCAACTGGGCACTGACCCAATACCCGATCACCGTCACCGCTGCCCAATGCGAACGCTCCGCAGGTGGCCTGCACGATTTTTATTCCGAGGGCGATTATTGGTGGCCCAATCCCGATGACCCCCAAGGCCCTTATATTCAGCGCGACGGGCAGTCGAACCCCGGCAATTTTACGGCCCATCGCCAAGCCATGGTGCGTTTTAGTCAAGTCATTGGAGCGCTGGCCTCCGCCTATCTTTTGACCAAAAACGAGCAATACGTCAAACACGCTTTTACCCACTTGCGCGCCTGGTTCATCGATGAGCAAACTCATATGAATCCCTCCTTGCTGTATGCCCAAGCCATCAAAGGCCGGGTTACTGGCCGGGGCATTGGCATCATCGACATGATTCAAATGCTGGAGGTAGCGCAAGGAATCCGGGTCATGGAAAAAGCCAAAAGCGTAAACCAGGCAGAATTGCAACAAATTAAAAACTGGTTTGCGCAGTATTTACAATGGGTGACCACCCACCAATACGGCCTCGACGAACGCGACGCCAAAAACAACCACGGCACCTGCTGGGTGATGCAAGTGGCCGTTTTTGCCAAATTGACCCAAAATCAGGAATTGATCGACTATTGCAAAACCCGCTTCAAAACCATTTTACTTCCCAATCAAATGGAGCCGGATGGCAGCTTCCCGCTCGAACTGCGGCGCACCAAACCCTACGGTTATTCCCTTTTCAATCTGGATGCGATGGCGAGTATTTGTCACCTTTTATCTGATCAACAGGAAAACCTCTGGGAATTCAGTTTGCCTGATGGCCGCAAACTCCGCAAAGCCATTGAATTCATGTATCCCTTTGTTGCCAATAAATCGAGCTGGACTTATCCTAAAGACGTGATGTATTGGGAGGAATGGCCCGTAGCGCAGCCTTTTTTACTCTTTGCTTATCATCAATACCACAAAAAGGAATGGCTGGATACCTGGGTAAAACTGGAACATTTCCCCAAAACCGAAGAAGTCATTCGGAACCTGCCCATTCGAAGCCCCTTGATCTGGGTGTGTAATTGACTCGGATTCAAAATAATTTACCGTTTAAGACTATTTTATTTTTTAGTATGAAAACAAGCATTTATTTTTAATTTTTTAAAAAAACATATCGCTATTTTGATTAAACAAACACTCACTAACCAAATATTTTTCAACATGAAGCATTTTTTACTCTCCATGTTTTTGCTGTTGTTCGGCTTAAACATGACATTTGCCCAGAAGTCGATCTCCGGCAAGGTGACGAGTTCTACCGGAGAAGCACTCATCGGTGCAAACATCAGTGTAAAAGAGAGCCCGACTATAGGTACTTTTACAGACATCAATGGGGATTTTCAACTGAATTTACCCGCTTCAGCTACTGCTTTGGTAGTTAGTTACACCGGATTTGAGACCAAAGAAGTAGCCGTTGGCACTTCGAATACCATCAATATCGTGCTGCAAGAAGGTACCCTCCTGGAGGAACTGGTAGTGACCGCCCTAGGATTTACCGCTAAAAAAGACCGCTCTGGGGCGACCTCTTCCAGTGTTGGGTCTACTGCGATTAGAAGTTCGGGTGAATCAGGTATTTTGAACAGTTTGGCCGGTAAGGCCTCCGGAGTAAAAATAACCCGCGCCAATGGAGACCCTGGAGCAGGCACCAATGTTCAGATCAGAGGAGCAAATACCATCGGGGGGGCTTCCCAACCTTTAATTATTGTAGATGGTGTACCCCTCTCCAACGACAACCTGTACGGTAGCGGTAGTTCCCGCAGCGGTGGGGTATCTCAGCAATCCCGCCTCAATGACCTCAATCCCGAAGATGTAGAATCGGTGCAAGTGTTGAAAGGTGCCTCCGCAGCAGCACTCTGGGGCTCCAGAGCAGCCAACGGGGTATTGGTGATCACCACCAAACAGGGCAAACTCAATCAGGGAATAAAAGTGTCCTTTTCTACCACCTACTCCATGGATGAGATCAACAGACGGCATCCGCTTCAGTCGGCGTTTGGGCAGGGTAGTGCTGGAAAATACAGTGCCACTTCACTCAATTCCTGGGGGGATAAAATCGCCGACCGGGCCGGAGGCGAAGATGAAGTAATCACTACAGGTGAGTATTTTTTGGCCGACAATGGGGACAAAATTTACCCAATCAGAACAAAAAGATCAAAACAAACCTTTAATGAAGAAAATTTTGATGCGGTTTTCCAAACTGGGCACTTTATTGAAAACAATTTGACCATTACGGGCGGTGGTGCTAAGGCAACCAATTATTTTAGCGTTGGTTACCTTACCCAGGACGGGATCGTCAAAAACAGTGATTACAATCGCGCCACGGTTCGATTCAACAACCAAACCTATTTTACCGATCATATTTCGCTCACGACCAAGGCCAATTACATTTACACGAACAGCAACCGAATCCAACAAAACTCCAATACCGCAGGTCTGTTACTTGGCTTATTGAGAACGCCTCCTGATTACGACAACCGCAGCTACATAGGTACCCACTTTGATAGCAAAGGGGTGCCAACTCCGAATAGACAACGCAGCTATCGCCGATACCTGGGAAACAACATCAACCCTGTTTACAACAACCCGTTGTGGACAACCAATGAACAAGAAGCCACCACTACGGTCAATCGTTTCAACTTGTCCTCCAATTTAAACATCAACCCGGTTTCCTGGCTCAATTTGGACCTGCGCGGGGGTGTCGATTCCTATTTGGACAAACGTGTTTATTTTTCCCCTGTTGGTTCGGCTAGCTTTAACAATGGAAGATTGGACAATGAGGACTTTAGCAATACCGAGCTGAACTTGGACGCCATTGCGCGGGCTGATTTTCCAGACTTGGTGCCTGGCAAGATTGGGTTCAACGCCACCCTGGGATTCAACGTCAATGATCGCCTCCGCAAAACCCTGTATGCAGCAACCCAAACCTTTCTCGTAAACAGTAAGTTGCAGTCATTCAGCAATGCGGTTGCACCTTTTGAGGTATCCAATAGCACCAACCACATCCGTTCCAATCGATTGTATTCCGTACTTTCCTTTGATCTGTTCAATCAGTTATTCCTAAACCTTTCCGGTACTCAGGAAGCTGCTTCCAGTATTGAAGGCACTTACTTTTACCCATCAGCCGACCTCGCCTGGCAATTCACCAAGGTAGGAGCTTTAAAAAGTAATTTTTTGAGCTTTGGCAAACTGCGCGCGTCCTGGGGACAAGTGGGTGTACAGCCTACCGCTTATCGGTTTGGTACCACTTACGAAACCTTCAGCTACGGCACTTATGATGACGCTTTGGACATCAATGAATTTGGTGGCGGTTTCCGCTTGAATGATGATCAGGGCAACCCCAATTTGAGTCCGGAAATAAAAACAGAATTGGAATTTGGTGCCGATTTACGTTTCTGGAAAAATCGTTTCACTCTGGGGCTTACTTATTATCAAAATGAGATCAAAGACATCCTGTTTTTGCTCAGCCTTTCCCCCTCTTCGGGCTTTTTATCCAAATACTCCAATGCGGGTCGGATGGAAAACAAAGGCTTGGAAGTGGATTTTGGTTTCAAGCTCCTGGATCATAAAAACTACGGATTGGAGTTGTATGGCAACTTCAACAACAACCGTAACAAAGTACTGGACCTTGCCGGGGTAGACCGGGTTCCATTGTCGGATCAGTCCATTACTTCAAACGCCATTGTGGGTCAACCATTAGGTGTACTCTTCGGGTCGCGGGCAGCCAGAAACCCTGATGGTACCTTGAAATTGAATGCCAATGGTTTTCCTACACTCGATCCTGAACAGGGCATCATCGGAGACCCCAATCCAGACTGGCGGGGTGGCCTGGGTTTGCGTGGCAATTTCAAAAACCTCAGCTTCAACGTGTTGTTTGAAACGTATCAAGGCGGAGATTTTGCAGAAAGAACCCGCTTTGTATTGACCAGCTTTGGTACCTACGGAACAGTGGGCAACGAAGTAACCCTGGATAAGCGTTTGGTCAATTCAGCAGGAAAAGCATTTGAAGCTGGTACTACCGTTCGGGGCAATATTTTCAACTACGGTGCTGGAGATGTGCTGCTGGATGAATCCTGGTATACTACCCTGGGCGGCGGCTTGGGCGGTTCAGCCATCAATGAATTTTCCATCGCTGACGGATCATGGACCCGCCTGAGAGAAGTGTCTCTGGGCTATACCTTCTCAGGGGCGAAGTTCAAAAAAGCTACTGGCCTTCAGTCCATTGAACTCTCGCTAGCGGGTAGAAACATTGCTTTGTGGACGGATATTCTGGGGATCGATCCGGAGGTCAATCAATCAGGGGTAGACAATGGATTTGGCATTGAATACTTCACCAATCCAAGTACCCGCTCATGGTTAGCTACTTTGAAGCTGAATTTCTAATTTTTCACCCCATCTAAAGTGTATACAATGAATACGATCAAACATATCTTTTTTGTTTTCATCCTTCTTTTTGCCGTAGGTTGTCAAGATCTCGTGGAAGGCATCAATGACAATCCAAACGAGATTTCTTCTGATAATTTTGATGCAGGCGTTTTATTGCTCAAAGGCATTGAATTGGCCAATATCTCGGTTCAACTGGGCCACCAAACCCGTATTTCGGGCATGTGGAGCGGGCAAACCATTGGGGTGTCCTTGTTGTACAAGAGCCTTTACGAGTACAACATCTCAGCCGAAGAAACCTCGGGCATCTGGGAAAATGCCTACCAGGGCGTAGTGAAACAAGCCAGGCTAATGCGGGAACAAACCGCCACTAGCCCTAAAGCCAAGCAATACGCAGGCATTGTAAAGGTACTTGAAGCGAATGCCATAGGAACTATCGCCAGTTTGTTTGGCAATGTACCGTATAATGAGATTTCAAATGATGCGATTCTGGATCCAGCTTTTGATTCCCAAAAAGCCGTATTTGCTAAATTACAGGGTTTGCTCGATGAGGCAATTGCCGATTTGACTGCTGCGCCAACCTCTACAGTTGTTGAAGACCTGCACTTTGCTGGAGATACCAAAAAATGGATAAAGGTAGCCCGTACCCTCAAGGCTCGCCTGTACATGTATACCCGGGAATACGACAAGGCTTACCAGGAAGCACTACAAGGCATTGCTTTGTCTACTGAATCCATGATCTTCACCCCTCCGAACCTGGGCATTGGCAGCCAAAACCTCAACTATAAAATGATCGATCAACGAGGCGGGTATTGGGGATTTACGGGATCACATCTTGACCAGCTGATGAAATCGACCCGCAACCATGCCAAAACCAATGAAGCTGCTCGCTTGGCCTATTATCGTTTTGACGGAAACACTGCCAACAACAACAAGGGTATTGCTGCAGTAAACCGCCCAATGACCGTGGTTGGGTACGAAGAAAACCTCTTGATTCTTGCGGAGGCTGGAGTCCGTACCGGAAAAGTAACCGAAGGATTGGCCAAACTCAATGAATTGCGTGCGCATTTGGCCTCTGGAAAGGCATTTACGAAATTGGCTACCACTGACGTATCTGTTTATCAAGCTTTTGTGCTAGAGGATTTTGCGGCAGGGGGAATAGAGAATGCCAACAATATTGACCAAACCAAAGCCTTGCTTCGCGAAATCATCGAAGAGCGCTACGTCAGTGGCTTTACCCAACTGATGCCTTTTGACGATTTGCGCAGATTGAGCGCCAAAGAAAGGGATATTGCCGTGTTGCCACCCTTTAATTCAAGTACAGCAACGAAATATCCACAACGATTCATTGTTGCACAAACCGAATTGAGCGCCAACCCGAATGCACCAAGCGATCCGGGCATTTTTGCCGAAACGGAAGTGAATAAGTAATCAGACTTTTCAATTTAGACAAGCTCTAAGAGGAAACCCATTAAGTAGTCAGTGGGTTTCCTCTTTTTTTTAGCCTCTATTTTTTAGCAATTCAAATTAGCGTTATGAAGTTATTCGTTTCTTTTCTCGCCTGTTTTTTTTCCCTGTTTCTCATTGCACAGGACAATTCAGTAAACTTATCTGGCCTTAGCTTTCGCAATATTGGCCCAGCCAGTTCGGGGGGACGGGTCGTGGACATTGAAGCCCATCCCAATGATTTTACCAAGGTTTATGTGGCCTCAGCTTCTGGAGGGGTGTGGAAATCCACCAATGCCGGCACCACCTGGAAACCTGTATTTGACACCTATGAAAGTGCCTCTATTGGGGATATTGCCATTGATCCATCCAATCCTGAAACCATCTGGGTAGGCACCGGAGAGGCCAACAACCGCAATAGTGTTTCTTGGGGAAACGGCATTTATAAATCAATTGATGGAGGGCTCACCTTTGAAAACAAGGGCTTACAATCCACCCATCAAATCAGCAGAATATCGGTCAACCCCACTGATGCTCAAGAGGTATGTGCATGCGCCATCGGTCACCTTTGGGGCTATTCGGGTGAAAGGGGCTTGTTCAAAACGAAAAACGGTGGAGCTTCCTGGGAAAAAAAGACCAATGGGCTCCCCAATGACGGAAAAACAGGCTGTATCGATTTGGTCAGAGACAGCAAAAACCCCAAGGTACTTTACGCTGGGTTCTACCATCGATTGAGACAACCCCATAATTTTTACTCCGGGGGCGAACAGGGAGGAATTTACAAAAGCACCGATGGTGGCGAGACCTGGAAAAAACTGAGCAACGGCCTCCCTACTGGCCCAACCGGGCGCATTGGTCTGGCCATTTACGAGAAGAACCCGGCCATTGTGATGGCCATTGTAGAGGCAGCAAAATCGGATACGCTGGCCAAGCCAGGCAGTGGCATTTACCGATCTGAAGACGGTGGAAAATCTTGGACCTACGTCAACAAGTACAACAATCGCCCTTTTTACTACAGTCAAATCCGAATCAACCCACTTGACGACAAGAGGGTCTATGTGCTGGCCACACCATTTATGGTATCCGAAGACGGAGGAAAAACCTTCAAAAACGGGAGCGTCGACCAGGAAGTTCACGGCGATTTCCACGCCATGTGGCTGGACCCCAACAACAAAAATCGCTATTATCTAGGCGCAGATAAGGGATTTTCACTCACCCATGATCATGGAGCCAATTTTCAATTGATCGACAACCTGCCCATCTCCCAGTTTTATCGGATCAATTACGACATGCAAAAACCCTATTACGTCTACGGAGGCCTGCAAGACAATGGGTCGTTTGCCATAGCCTCCTTTGCCCGCGATGCCCGGGGCATTTTGAACGATCACACCTGGAAGATGCACTGGGGCGATGGCCAGTACGCTGCTGTCAATCCATTTGACCATACCGAAGCCTACAGCGGGATGGAAAATGGCAGCTATTTTAGCTACAATACCGTCACCCACGCCATGAGTCCAATCAGCCCTACTGTTGGCAATGTCTCTAACTACTCAGCTTATTTCAAAGCCAATGACCCCGACTCAGAGTCGGCCATCCGTTTCAATTGGTCGGCACCACTGGTAATGTCGCCCAACAATCCTTCGATTCTTTACATTGGAGGTAATCATTTGTACAAGTCTGTGAACAAAGGCCAGAGTTGGACCATCATCAGCCCTGATTTATCCACGAATGACCCCGTCAAAAGAAAAGCTGGACAGAGTGGAGGCATTACGCCAGACAATACCGGAGCCGAAACCCATTGTAGCATTTATTCGATTTCGGTGTCCTCCATTTCCGAAGCCGTGATTTGGGTGGGAACGGACGACGGCCTGGTTCAAGTGACCCTTGATGGAGGTCAAAACTGGTCAAATGTTCGATCGAATATCCAGAATGTGCCAGCAGGAATGTGGGTAAGCAGGGTACAAGCCTCCCATTTCCATCCAGGAAGGGCTTATGTAACCTTCGACGGCCATCGGAGCGATCATTTTGAGCCTTGGATTTTTGTCACCGAGGACTTTGGCCGCAGCTGGCAGCAAATTACCAATGGGCTCAAATCAGGAGAAGTAGTTCGATCTATCGTTGAAGACCACAAAAACCCTGATTTGCTCTTCATTGGATCAGAAACTGGTGTGTGGATGACCCTCAATCGCGGGCAAATGTGGACCCGGATGCAGGGGCTACCTACCGTTTCGGTGTACGACCTCAAGATTCACTCCCGGGAAAATGATTTGATTGTTGCCACACACGGCAGAGGCATTTGGGTGATGGATGACATTTCACCCCTACAGGAACTGTCTCCATCTGTAAAAACCAAACAAGTGCACCTGTTTACCCAAAAAGAGGCAACGCTGTGGGAAAACGTGAGCAGAGGGGGGCAAAGAGGCCATTTCTGGTGGGCTGGCGGCAATCCAAAATACATCGTGAATACATCCAGTTTACCGCGGGCAACGTTTGAATCTACCGCACCCATCTCCTTTTACATAGCCGACCCCAGCATCGACAGCGTGCTTCTCAACATTACAAACCCTGCAGAAAACCTCAGCTTCAGCCATCGGATCAAAGTCCATCAAGGCATCAATCGATACTATTGGAATCGAGAATTTGACGCCCGGGCTTTCACGGAGGAGGAAAACGTACAGGTACAGGCCTTGTTTAAGGAAATCACAGCCCACGACCATTCTATTGCCATGAATAACCTCTATCAGCGATTTTTGAAAGCGACTACTCCGCTGCAAAAACGGCAGATCATGGAGCAAGTTTCTAGGACTTCGCTCCAGCAAATTCCAGAACGATTGGGAATGCACCGTGCAGAAGATGGTTTCTACAAAGTCCAGCTCCAATATAAAAATAATGTCGAGGAGGGCACGCTGGTCATTCAAAAAGACCCTTTGTCAAAATAGGTTGCTGGCACAAAAAATACAGTGAGATTCTGTATATAGACATGACCCGTTTGCGTCGTGCCGATTAAATTTGGCATTGAACCTGAAGATTACATCTGGTATTGTATTGGAGGTTGCATTTCAAGCTAAAAAATCGATTTTCGTCAACTTCTTACCGAACTGGGTGTTACAAAAGAAAATACTGTAAAAAAGCACTAATAGTATAACAGGGAAGATTAGCATAACAAGGATGTTGGGTTAAATATTTTTCAATACTTAACCCAACCATTTTATTAAACTTATTCAACATATTTTTCATGAAGCCATTGTTATTCGGAGTTTTATTCCTAACAAGTTTTCACCTCCATTCAACTACTTACTATTTTTCATCCTCTAGCGGATCAGATGAATATACCGTTGAGCAAGCCCAAAATATGGCTACTCCCTGGCAAACATTGGGCAAACTCAACGCCATAATGAACATTCTTCAACCTGGAGATCAAATTTTGTTAAAGCGTGGAGATGTGTTCTCTGGAACCATATTAATCCAAACCTCCGGAGCCTTGGGAAACCCAATCACCCTAGGCGCTTATGGCCAAGGAACAACAAAACCCATACTGGATAGTCGCCTCAAATTGAGCAATTGGAGCTATTTGGGCAATAACATTTGGGAAACCAGCAGCACCGATCTAAATAGTCAACCGACCGCCTTGATGATCAACGAAGTATTAAAGCCATTGGGTCGATATCCGAATGTAGATGCTCCTAATGGAGGCTACTTAACCTTTTTATCAGATCCAACTGAACCTAGTAAAGTTATCATTGACCAGACACTTTCAGATACCCCCAATTGGACCGGAGCAGAAGCAGTCGTTCGGACCAGGCGCTGGTCTCTGGAAAGAAAACTCATTGCTAACCATTCGGGAACAACCCTTACTTTTACCAGTGATGCAGCATACAGGTTATCTGACAATTATGGTTATTTTTTGCAAAACCACCCTGCTGCACTTGACCAGGAAGGCGAATGGTGTTTTATAGACAACAAAATCCTAGTTTATTCCACCAGCGACCTCAACATGCAAGATGTTAAGGTCGCCAACACCAATAACTTACTGGATGTCAACAACCAACAGAATTGGATAATTGATGGATTTATTTTGCGCGGAGCAAAAACAAATGCTTTCGATGCAATTCAGATACAAAACTTCACCCTACAGAATTGTGATTTTTGGGGATCAGGAAGAAATGCCATCAGAATAACTTCAACTTCTCCGGAGAGTGGTGGGAATCAAATTCTAAACAATACATTTTACTACACCCAAAGCAATTGTATCATGGCCACGTCAGGCCAAGTCATGATAAAAGGCAATATCATTAAGCATACAGGGTCAGTAGTAGGTATGGCTGAAGGTGGACAAATGGGCTTAGCAATCAATGTGGGTGGAGACGCAGTCGTCGAACAAAATACCATTGACTCAACAGGCTATATTCCCATTCGTTTTGAAGGAAGTAATGTGGTGATTAAAGAAAATGTCATTAATTATTTCTGTATGGTCATTGATGATGGAGGTGGAATTTATACCTGGAGTAATGGAAAAAGCGAATTGGCCAATAGAAAAGTGATCAACAACATCATTCTGAATGGTTTAGGGGCTCCCTATGGCACCGATGATCCATCGCTCTCTCCTGTTGAAGGCATCTATTTAGATGATCGCTCAGCCGATGTAGAAGTCAACGGAAATTCAATTGGCTATTGCAACAATCAGGGCATTTTACTCCACAATGCCTACAAATGCATCATAAAAAACAATACCGTTTTCGGCTGCTCTACGGCTATTGCAATGATTCATGATGACTTTGCACCCAACTACCCAATTGTTGATTGTGTCATCCAAAATAACATCCTAGTTTCGAATAGCCCAGATGTAAGTAAAATACTGCTGGATTTTGACACCAGAGATGCTAGTTTATTGAGCAGATTGGGGGACCTCAACCACAACATCTATTGCCAGCCATTTCATAAGGATGCATTTATAAAATACAGTTATGGCAAGGCTGCTACTCAGAAACCCTTGTCTTTAAACTTAAGTGAATGGCAAGCCACGAGTGGTTATGATGCAAACACCAAACTCTCTCCAATTCAGTTCTCTTTTGCGAAACAAGTACTTTCCCCCAACCTTATTTCGAATGGCACATTTGAAACAAATACCAATAGTTGGAGTTTTTGGAATCCAGTGGTGAACTCCTCGGTCATGAGTTGGGTAGAGGATCAACTTGACTCAGGAAGCATTTCTTTTTCTGTAAAAGGGAGTAAAAATCTTTCTTCACGGCTAGAAACCTTACTTTCTCGATCAACCGACCTAGGCAAAACCTATCTGCTCAAAATGAGTACGAAAGGAACCACAGATGGACACATTAGTGCTTACCTTATTCAAAACATACCGCCCTATCCACTTGGTTCCCGTTTTTATTCTATTCCTACCAGCCCAAATCGCCGAGACGTGGAGTTTATTGTAAGTCCAACGCTTGGTTTGAATACGCCCAGCCTGTTTATCGACATTGGACAAGAAGATGGTACAGTATATCTTGATAATATTGAGCTGTATGAAGTAAAGACTTCGAGCCCAGACAACTACATTCGTTTCGAGTATAATGCATCGGTCAACACTCGAACCTTTACGGCAGACCAAGGTTACCTCACACCAGCGGGTCTTTTTTATCCTTCAGGAAGTTCAATTGCCATACCTCCATTTAGCTCAGTCGTATTGTTGGCTAAAGACCAATCTACTGGAATAAAGTATCCTCGAGCCACCGTAAGGAGTGCTCTGAAGGTCTTCCCGAATCCACTATCTAATGAAGATTTATCAATCACCCTTAAAGGATACGCTCCTCAGGAAGAAGTTCGGGTTGCCGTTTATGATGTAGCGGGCAGGTTGGTTTACCAAAAAACAACGAAACTGCTTAATGAATCAGAAGTGGTCCTTAAACTTGATAGCCGCATCTTTTCAAAGGGAATTTATTTGGTAAAAACCTATAATCACCGAGGAATAGAACAGGTTGCGAAGTTTGTGGTAAATTGATTGTTCTACTCTATTTTTCTTTTAATCTTCAATACAAGTGAAAAAATAGGGTATTTATTTTGCCCTACTACCAGGAGGTTAGTGGAATAATAAATAAGCAGAAATTCATCAGGGAAAAACTTGCGCTGTATCGTCTATGCTTTACAAAGAGGATTTCTATTGTAACTTACCTACATCAACCATCAAACCAAGCAAAAATGCAAGCAACTCTAAAATCGATCAGTATTGGCCTCTTGGTATTGTTCTGTGTACAAGTTTTTGCGCAGACAAAATTTGGGAAAGTCCTCAAAACCACTCCGGGTATAGTCTCCTACACCTTCCGCAATGAATTTGCCAAAAACGTGCCCCAAACGCTCGACAACATCAAAGCCCTCGGCATCACCAACATCGAATTTTCCAATCTATTTGGCAAAACCTCCACTGAACTACGTGAGATGTTGAATGACAGAGGCATGATTTGCACTAGTTATGGGGTTAGTTATGAGGCTTTGCAAAATAAGATGGATGCCGTGATTCAGGATGCCAAAACCTTAGGTGCCGAATTTGTCCGTGTAGCCTGGATTCCTCACACTGCACCAATGGATTTGACGCTGGCGCAAAAAACGGTGGCCGACTTCAACAGTTTTGGGCAAAAGCTCAAAGAAAATGGCCTGACTTTTTGTTACCACAACCACGGCTTTGAGTTTTTACCCTACCAAAACGGCACCTATTTCGACTACATCGTGCAAAATACCAACCCGGATTATGTCTCTTTTGAAATGGACATCCTTTGGGTATTCCATCCCGGTCAAGATCCGGCGGCTTTGCTCAAAAAATACCCTACCCGTTTTCGCCTGATGCACGTCAAAGACTTGAAAAAAGGCGTGGTGGGAGACTTCAGTGGCGGCACTCCGGTGGAAAATGATGTAACCCTCGGGACAGGGCAACTGGATTTGCCCAAAATCATGAAGGCGGCCCGCAAAACAAAAATCAAGCACTACTACATAGAAGATGAAAGCCCGATTGCTGGCCAGCAGGTGCCGCTGAGTTTGTTGTACTTAAAAGGTTTGTAGATTTACATAAAAAATCAAATTATGCGGATTTCCACAATCCTGACGGCTCAATGTATAGTCATTGGGCTTTCCTGTTTTTTTATCCAAAACGGCCTTAATGCACAAACCCCTACCCAAATCAAAGGTGTTTTCCCACAAATGGCCATTGTAGCAGACCACAAAGACCGCAGCGAAGCGGGTATTGGCGCGGTTATCCCTTGGGCCAACAAGCTTTGGGCAGTGGGGTATGTAGCACACATCAGGGGTTCCGGACTGGGTTTGTACGAAATCAGTGCTGACATGACCAGTCGCCGGCATCCCGCCAGTTATACGGGTACTTACGCCAATCGCCATATCCACAATGAATCAGATCAAGCTTTCATTGGTCCTTATGCCATCGATACCCTGGGCCGGGTGCGGATCATCGAAGACCTGAAACGGCATCGCCTCACCGGGACCATGCAGCACTTGACGCGTCCGGATTCCATGGTTTATTTTTTGACCATGGAAGGCCTTTTTTTTGAGACCAATGTGTATACGCTCAAAAGCAAACAGCTGTACGATCTAGTAACTGAGCTAGAGATTCCCAAAGCGGCACAGGTACATTTCAAAAGTGCCTTCACCCAGGATGGGCGGGTAGTGGTGGCCAACAACTCCTATTACGAAGAGGACTTTTTGGGCAAAAGGGCAGCTGGTCGTCTGGCGGAATGGGATGGTAAAAAATGGACCATCCTGGATCGCAATCCCTATGTGGAAGTCGCCGGAAAAAACTGGTCGGACAAAACCTACGGCAACGCCATCTACGCCACCGGATGGGATCAAGGCTCGGTGATTTTGAAGTTTTACAAGGCCGGAACCTGGAAAACCTACCGTTTGCCCAAAGCCAGTTACGCTTTCGATCACGCCTGGAATACAGAGTGGATGCGCATTCGGGAAGCCCAAACCGAGCGCTACCTGATGGACATTCATGGCATTTTTTATGAAATGCCAACCATTACCTACGGTGGAAACATTCTGGCCATTCGCCCCATTTCCAACCACCTACGCATCATCCCCGATTTTTGTTACTGGCGGGGCATGCTCGTGCTGACGGGTGATCAGGCCGATCGTTCAAGCGGGCAACCCCAATCCAACCTCTGGTTTGGCAACATCGACGAGTTGTGGCAAATGGGCAAACCTAGCGGTTGGGGAGCACCCTGGTGGGAGAAATCAGTACAAAAAGGCGAAGTTTCTGACCCTTTTTTGATGACGGGCTTTGACAAAAAAGTGGTCCACCTGACTCAGGACTCCGATCAGGAAGTGGAGTTCAAAATTGAAATTGATTTCAAAGGCACTGGTGATTGGCACACTTATCAAACGATCAAAGTGCCCGCCAAGGGTTATGTGCACCACGAATTCCCAAGCGGGTTTTCCTGCCATTGGGTAAGGGTAACGGCAAGCAAGGCTTGTAAAACTACGGTTTATTTTGTGTATAGTTGAGAAGCCGTTAATTTTCATTCGTCTTCTCCACTTTCCATTGCCAGATCGTCCCATCCTCCGCATCATACATCTCTTCGACAAAACTCATCCCGCATTTTTTTAATACATGAGTGGATGCATTTGGCTCGGCCAAAGTATGCGCCTGTACTGCTTTGACTTCTTCATGTTGAAAAGCCCGATCGATCAAACCCTGCGCAAACTCCGTGGCATACCCCTGATTGCGATATTCCGGGCGGATTTCGTAACCTATTTCCACCACCCCATAGCGAGTGGCCCCACCTTTGTAGCCACCGGCACCGATCAAGCGATTGTCCGTCTTGTGAATGGCCAAATATTGCCACCAGGCTTCTTCCGCTGGGTTAACCCGTACCCTTTCCATGGAATAAACACTGGGTTCATCCCCAAACTCGGTCCAACCAGCCGTCACCTCTACATCCAAATAACTGGCCACTTCGCGGTCATGCCGCAAAATCGCTTCATACAATGGAATCGAACAAGCCACCAAATAAAGGCGAGGCGTTTCGAGAATGAGTTCGGTAAGATTGGGTTTCATGTATTTTATTTAGCAAAAAGCGAAAAGCGAAAAGCGAAAATTTAAAGGGGCATCGGGACCTCTCCAAATTTGAAAGCAGAAAAAAATTGGAAACAGTTGAAAATCCAATGGTATATCTGCCATCTGCTTTTCGCTTTTCACTTTTCGCTTTTCACTTACTCCTCTCCCATAAACGGATACTTATAATCCACAGGAGGATCAAAATTTTCTTTCATCGCGCGTGGGGACACCCAACGTAGCAAATTCCAAACCGAACCAGCTTTGTCATTGGTTCCCGAAGCACGGGCACCGCCAAAAGGTTGCTGGCCCACTACTGCTCCCGTTGGTTTGTCATTGATGTAAAAATTGCCAGCAGCATTACGCAGGGCTTGGGATAGACTGTGGATTACGCCACGATCCTGAGCAAAAATGGCACCAGTTAATGCGTATGGCGAAGTAGAATCGACAATTGCGGTCATCTGATCAAAATCCGCATCTTCGTACACATAGATGCTCAGGACTGGCCCAAAAATCTCCTCCTGCATCAGGCGGTGTTGGGCGTCCTTTACTTCCACCATCGTAGGCTCTATGAAGTAACCTTTGCTTTTGTCGTATTTACCCCCTGCAATGATTTCAGCGTCTTTGGCATCACGGGCTACTACGATGTAATTGGTGATTTTATCAAAAGCCCGCTCGTCAATCACTGCGGTGATAAAATTGCGAAAATCTTCCGGTGAGCCCATCTTCATGTCCTTCACCATGGCCACGGCCTTCTCCTTGACTTCTGGCCAAATGCTTCGTGGCACGTAAGCACGTGAAGCCGCCGAACATTTTTGTCCCTGGAATTCAAAAGCACCACGTACCATCGCTACTGCCAATGCCGCAGGGTTAGCAGAGGGATGTGCCAGAATGAAGTCTTTACCTCCAGTTTCACCAACGATACGTGGGTAAGATTTGTACTTGGTGATGTTTTTGCCAATGGTCGTCCACATGCCCTGGAACACCTTGGTGCTGCCAGTGAAGTGCAAACCCGCAAAATCCGCGTGGCTGAAAATGATGTCCCCGGCAATCGGGCCGTCCACCAACAACAGGTTGATCACCCCGGGAGGAAGACCAGCTGCTTCAAAAATCTCCATGATCACTGCTGCTGAATAAATTTGGGTTTCGGCAGGTTTCCAAATCACGGTATTACCCATCAAGGCTGGTGCAGCAGGTAAATTGCCAGCAATAGAAGTAAAGTTGAAAGGGGTGATGGCAAATACAAAACCTTCCAGCGCCCGGTATTCCATGCGGTTCCAGGTTAGTGCAGGGCTTTGTGGTTGTTCCTTATAAATTTGCACCATGTATTCCGCATTAAAGCGAAGGAAGTCGCAAAATTCAGCTACGGCATCAATCTCAGACTGGTAGGCGTTTTTGGACTGCCCCAACATGGTTGCAGCATTCATTTTGGCACGGTAAGGCCCGGCCAACAAATCGGCAGCTTTGAGGAAAATGGCCGCCCGTTCCTCCCAGGGCATGGCTTCCCAACTGGGCTTTGCAGCCATGGCTGCTTCGATGGCCAGGTGTACGTGCTGAGTGCCGCCTTTGTAGTAATACCCCAGGATGTGTTTGTGTTCGTGAGGGGGCCGAATGGCGATTTTTTCTCCCTCCAATATTTTTTTTCCACCAAGGGTTTGCGGAATTTCGATAACCTGGTCCTTCATTTCAGCCATTTTGGCTTTAAGGGCAGCTTTTTCTGGCGAGCCGGGGGCATAACTCCAAACCGGTTCGTTTTTAGCTTTGGGTAGTTGAAAAAAAGCGTCAGACATATTTGGTAATTTGGTTGTATTAGATTTTCACCTGGGGTGGAATAAAGGGCGAAGCATCTCCACCGCCTTTGATGATTTCCCGCACAATGGTTGAACTGATGTGGGAATAGGCCGGTTGGCTGATCAAAAAGATCGTCTCCAAACCATCCCCAATGATGGCGTTGAGCTGGGAGATCGTTTTTTCGTAATCAAAATCGGAAGCATTGCGCAAGCCCCGTAGCAAGTATTTTGCCCCAATTTTTCGGCAAAAATCCGCCGTGAGGTTTTCAAAATAATCCACTTCTACCCTAGGTTCATCGGCAAATACTGCCTTGATCCAATCCAAACGCTGATCCAGCGTAAAGAGGGAATTCTTTTGGGTATTGACACCCACCGCTACAATTACTTTATCAAAAAGAGGGAGGGCGCGATGCACCAAATCGACATGACCAACGGTGATGGGGTCGAATGATCCCGGGAATACTGCAATCTGAGCCATAAGGTGCAGGGATTTCCCCTCAAAGATAAGCCATAGACAATGCAATGGGTCGGAAATGAAATAAAAATATTGCAGAGGTAGCTTTATTTTGTTTACTTGTCAAAGCAAACTTATAAAGTCCTTAACCACTTCAAATTTCTGGATCGTATGAAGAACCTGCTCAGCCATAGTTTTTTAAACTTATTTGTCCTTTTTAGCTGCTTGAACCTGACTGGTCAAACCAAATTGGCCAAACTCAGTCCAGTCAAATTTTCAGAAGTACAAATTACCGATGCTTTTTGGAAACCCCGCATTGATAAAGTGGCCAGTGTAACGGTGCCAGTTTGTATCCAACAAACAGAGGTAAAAACAGGGCGCATCCGCAATTTCGAGCGTGTAGCTGGCACCCGCGATGGCAAATTTGAAGGCATTTTTTACGATGACTCCGATGTATACAAGGCCCTGGAAGCCATGGCTTATGCCCTCAAGAACAAACCCGACCCTCAGCTCGAAGCCAAATGTAACGAGTGGATCGATAAAATTGCTGCCGCCCAACAAAAGGATGGCTACATCAATACCTATTACACGCTGACTGGCATCGACAAACGTTGGACCGACATGTCGATGCATGAAGATTACAACACCGGGCATTTGTTGGAAGCTGCAGTGGCGTATTACAATGCTACGGGGAAGCGTAAATTGCTCGATGTGGGTATCCGCATGGTGGAACACATGATGAGCCTTTTTGGCCCGGGCAAACGCCACTGGGTGACTGGGCATCAGGAACTGGAACTGGCCCTGGTAAAAGTATATCAAGTCACCAAAGACCAACGTTTTCTCGATTTTTCCCATTGGTTGTTAGAGGAACGGGGTCATGGTTATGCCCATGGCTATACCTGGTCGGAGTGGAAAGATACGGCCTACGCTCAGGACGTAAAACCAGTAAACCAAACCACCCAAATCACTGGCCATGCCGTGCGCGCTATGTACTTGTACACAGGAGCTGCCGATGTGGCTAGCTACACAGGGGATGAGACTTACCTCAAGGCCATGAGCACCGTGTGGGACGATGTGGTCGAGCGCAATATGTACATCACCGGAGGGATTGGCTCCTCGGGTTCCAATGAAGGTTTTTCAAACGATTATGACTTGCCCAATGAAAAAGCTTACTGTGAGACCTGTGCCTCGGTAGGCATGGTCTTTTGGAACCAGCGGATGAACCGCCTCACCGGCCAAAGCAAGTTCATTGATGTATTGGAAAAAAGCTTGTACAATGGTGCCCTTGATGGCTTGTCCTTGAGTGGTGACCGTTTTTTTTATGGCAACCCTCTGGCCTCCAGTGGCACCCACAATCGCCGGGAATGGTTTGGCACAGCTTGCTGCCCTTCCAACATTGCCCGTTTGATTGCTTCGCTGGGCGATTACATCTATGCCGCTGATGCCCAGAGCATTTATGTCAATTTGTTTGTGGGCAGCATTACCAAAATTGGGCTGAGCAGCGGCGCAGTGGGCATTAAACAGGAAACAGAATACCCCTGGAAGGGTTTGATCAAAATCCAGGTTGACCCCCAAACTGCTGGTCAACAATTCGCCTTGAAGGTTCGTCTGCCTGGCTGGGCCAAAGGCAACCCGGGAGCTGGTTCGCTCTACAAATTTCTGGATGCGACACCGGCCAATTTTGCCACCCTACGCGTCAACGGCCAAAACCAAACCCTGCGCCTGGAAGAAGGCTACTTGATTGTAGAACGCAGCTGGAAACCAGGTGATGTGGTAGAACTGGATCTGGCCATGCCCATTCGCAGGGTTGTTGCACGAGATGAAGTAAAAGACAATCTCAATCGCGTTGCTTTTCAGCGGGGGCCATTGGTGTATTGTGTAGAAGGGGTTGACCATAAAGGTTCTGCCTGGAATTTGATTGTGCCCGATCAGGTGAAATTCGCCGCAGAGTGGCGGCCCGATCTGTTGGGAGGTGTGATGACGCTGACGGGTACCGGTATGGCCATTGTGCCTACCGCTGACGGAATTGGTGCACAAACCATCAAACAAAAAATCACGGCTGTGCCTTATTTCGCCTGGTGCAATCGGGGATCGAACCAAATGCTGGTTTGGTTGCCGAGGAAGGTGAAGGAGGTGAAAATTCCGTAAGGAGTTGAGGGAGGTTGAGGCTGCCGCGAGCGACTTAGACAAGGACTATGTCAACACTGCTTGCGGTACCCTAAACCTTCTCAACTTTCTCAACCCTTATTTAGTCTCTTAAAATCCGATACGCCCCATACCCCAACAATGCCACCACTACTATGATGCCAATCAAAGAGAAGGCATTGCTGGAAATGATGGCCAAATCGGATTGAAATTGGACAAATCCGAATCCAAGCATGGCTAAGATGAGGAAGCCAACCAAAATTTGCTTGACGTTCATTATACGAATGATTTGATGAATGATGCTGCAAAACTGCATTTTTTTGGGGAAAGATGCAGGGGTGTTTGTTGATTAGTCTTGTTTTACCATCAAAACACACTTATCCAATCCTCTTACCCCACTCCGCCTTCTCTTCTTCCGACCACAATCCAGGATAAAACGATACCAATTGAAACCTTGGAGGCAGGTACTTCTGCCAGTTCGTCCCGCCGGTGGCTTCGATGATTTGTGGCTTATTGTCCAGGTAGCGCACGGCGGAGCGGAAATGGGACAAACGCCATTTTACATTCACTTTTTTGTCAAATTCGCGCAACTCCTGGCGAATTTGTTCAGCTTCTTCGCCTTCCAGATGCAATTGTTGGTAGCGTTGCCAGCTGTTTTTGTAGCGGTAATCTTCACCCAGTTGGATCAAATCCTGGCGGTATTTTCGCTCGAATTGCTGCAGGGTGAGCGTTTTTTTGCCCGTAGCCAACTCTGTCGCGCCCGATTGCCAGTACAAATAGGGATACAAATCGGCGCAGCTGGCAGATTCATTGGCCTTCTCGCGGTGCTCATGGTGGAGCAAGTTTACAAAGTCAGTACACAGGATTTCGATCATGCGGAATTGAGCCGATTGGAAACCACTGGAGGGCAGGAGGCTCATACGGAATTTGAGGAACTCATCCCGATCCATCCCTTCCACCATAATGTCGAAGGACTGAACCAATTGATCAAAATAACGATTGACCCGCTGCATTTGGCGTAGGAAAAAAGCAGGAGTAGTATATTCCTCCGACAACAATTGCCGCAAAGCCAACAAACTCAATTTGAAATACAGCTCCGTAATTTGGTGGTAAATGATGAAGATATTTTCATCGGGGAATTGAGTTTGTGGTTTTTGCAAACTCAATAAGGTATCCAGATGGATGTAATCCCAATAAGTCAAATAATCCGCGTACAACAACCCATCCAGATAGGACAACATATCCTGGCCCATTTGGCCATATTTGGCTTCTAGTTGGTCCAGTCGGTCCAACATTTCGTGAGTCAAGCGCATAAACAGCACATTTTTTATAAGCGCTTGTTTAATTTTTGGTGAAAACAAAAAATCAATGAAGCGCTAGCATCATTACGGCTTTGATGCCGCAAAAAATCATCAAAACACCTAAAACAACACTGAGCAGTACGTATAGCAAAGCCAAAGTCAAGTGTTGTTGTTCCAACAAACTCCAGGCTTCCAGGCTTAGGGTAGAAAAAGTACTAAAGCCTCCACAAAACCCCGTCATCAGAAGGTATTGGGCATTGGGTTGCATGAGGCCTTTGAGGCGTAAACCTGCCAACATGCCCAGCACCACACAGCTAATCAAGTTGGTCCAAAACGTAGCCCAAGGAAAATGTGGCCCAGGTTGAGCCAGCCAGCGTGCCATTGCAAAACGGACCAAACTGCCCAAACCACCCCCTAAAAAAACCAGCAACCAATGCATCATAAGGATTCTTTGAATTGTAGCTTAGCCTCGTTCAGCGCACGCAAGCGCTTGTTTAGGTAATATGTGAGTACACCTGCGACCAGCCCCATAATGAGGATAATCCAATGCATATTAAGCAGGGCATGAAAACTAAATACAAACAATATAAAACAGCTATTGACAAAAACCAAAATGGCTGTTGCCTCCATGTGGTTAAAACCTACATCAACCAACAAATGGTGGATGTGTCGGCGATCCGGTTTGAATGGTGAAATCCCCCGCATTATCCGGGTGATGAATACCCGCAAAGTATCAAAAACAGGAATGATCATGATTCCAATTGCTACTGCAGGGCCACCTTGAAAGCGATAGGGGTTATCTACAGAGAGGTTATAATTGGAATCGATGAATTTAACAATCAAAATGGCGCAAATCATGCCGATGAGCAAGGAGCCTGTATCGCCCATAAAAATCTGAGCCGGGCTGATGTTGTAGCGCAAAAACGCCAAAATCCCGCCCACCGTTGCAAAAGCAACCACTGTAAACTCGATTTGCCCCGTGAAGTAAAACCAACAACCCAGCACCGTACAAATTAAGGCACCAATACCGGCAGCCAATCCATTGATGCCATCAATCAAATTAAAAGCATTGATCAATACCAAAATGGTAAAAATGGAAACAAAGAGATAAACCAAGGGATGTAAAGAGTTGTGTATCCCCAGTAGTCCATAAAAACTGTGTAACTCGACACCGGAGTTCAGTACTATAATGGTCGCTGCACCTACCTGCGCCAGCAATTTTTTACTTGGTGACACTGGAGCAATATCGTCCTTGGCCCCAATCAAAAAGATGATGATAAAAGCCCCAAGCAAGTATTGAACTTTAGAAAAAACCACAGTAGGTGCCCACATGACAATCGCGAAAATCACCCCTGCAAAAATGGCAATACCTCCTAAAGAGGGTGTACTAACGTCATGTGAACTCCTTTCGCCGGGATTGTCCATCAGATTTTTGTCCAAGGCGATTTTAATAATCGATGGAATAGCAAAATAGGTCAATGTAAAGGCTGTAGCAAAGCATTGTAGAATCAGTTCCATGAGGTTAGTATTTGTTTACAAAAATCGATTTATCTAGCCTAGTAGTTATTCACCCAAAATCAAAAGCAAGAATCGTCGATATTTTCCAGCCAATTGGCAATATCTTCAGCCACTTCTTGAACACAACCTTTCTGAAATGGAGATTTGATTCCTGCTAAATCCACCAACTCCAAAAAGGATCTACTACCTCCTGCTTTGCACAAACGCACATAACTTTCCCAGGCTGCAGTATGGTCCTGTTGATCCCATCTCCAGTATTGGAAGGCACAAATCTGAGCCAGAACATAATCGATGTAATAAAATGGAGTAGTAAAGACGTGCCCTTGCTTGTGCCAATACCCGCCTTGTTTTAAAAAAGCATTATCCCCATAATTGCGCTGGGGCAAATACTTTTGCTCCATTTCCGACCACACCTGATTGCGTTCTGCTGGACTCATTCCCGGATTGGCATAAATTCGGTGTTGGAATTCATCAATGGCCGCACCATAAGGCAAAAAGTAGAGCGAATTGGACAAGTGCATGAACTTGTATTTGTCTGTGTCAGGGCCAAAAAATAAATGTATCCAGGGCCAAGCAAAAAACTCCATACTCATGGAGTGGATTTCACAGGCTTCAAAAGTTGGCCATTTATATTCGCTCAAGCCAATGTTTCGGCTGCTGAACACTTGAAATGCGTGGCCACACTCATGAGTAAGTACATCCACATCGGCACTGGTTCCATTGAAATTGGAAAAGATATAAGGTGTTCGATATCCTTCGATGTAAGTACAATATCCCCCAGTCGCTTTACCTGTTTTGTTCTCCAGGTCCATCAGATGAGCATCCTGCATAAGGGTAAAAAACTCATCGGTCTCTGTCGACATTTCTTTGTACATATGCTGGGCTTGCTTCACTATCCAGGAAGGTTCACCTTGAGGTTTGGGGTTACCTGACGCAAATCGAAACTCCTCATCGTAATAAAAAAATTGATCCAGGCCGAGGCGTTTTTTTTGCCGTTCGTACAAGCGACTGGTTAAAGGCACAATGTATTTGGCAATTTCTTCCCTAAAGCCAACGAGATCATCCGCATTGTAATCCGAGCGTGTCATGCGGTCATAAGCCAAATCAGTGAATTGGGTATAGCCTAGTTTTTGGGCAATATTGTGGCGGGTTTTAACCAATTGGTCATAAAAACCTTCTATGTCTCCGGCATGATTTGCAAAAAAAGACCATTTAGCCTCGCTGGCAGCTTGCCGCAGTTTGCGATCTTCCGACAATTCTAATGGGGAAAGCGCCGACAAGTTGTAAGTTTCTCCTTGAAATTCAATTTGAGCCCCAGCTTTGGTTCGAACATATTCACTAACCAGTTGGTTTTCTTCCTGCAAATCGCTTAAGATCTCTGGGGTGAAAGTGCGCCGATTGAGTTCGGCAATCCGAAAAAACTGTTCTCCCCACTCTTGCTCAAAGCCATCGCGGAAGCGTGAATTCAGCAAAGTATTGTGAAGCTGGGTGTTAAAGGATTGAAAGGTAGGCAGTTCCTGGTTGAAAAAATTATTTTCAGCTTCGTAAAAAGTATCTCTAGTATCAATGGTATGCCGGATGTGGCAAATGTTGTACATCGTACTGAATTCAACCCTGAGTTTATTGAGTTCTTCAAAAACTACTCGTTGCTGTTCAAAAGAGTCCGCTTGATTAAAAGTGCTAAAAAGTCGCTCAAAATCAGCAGACAACTGAGCCATATCTGGGCGTTTGTAATCAAACTCCTCAAATTTAAGTACCTCCTTCTCGACGCTTTCGATAATCATAGTTGATCAGGCTTGTTGGTCTTTTTATTTGCAAAACTTCTACAAATAAACGGTTCTGATGATAAAAAATTGGAGCGCGTTTTTACTTGGTAACGGTGCAAAAATAGGTATTCATTTTCTTTGAGCCAAAGGATTAGATAAGGCACTTGAATCAAAGCGTTTGCTTCTCTAATCCTTTAGCAAAATGAATGCTTATTTTTTTCGCCCTCTTGGTATATTTTTGTGGCAATATAAGGAAATGCTCCATCATATGAATTTAAAAACCAAGCATTTCTTTTTACTTTTGCAAGATGGACTTGAAACAACTGATTGATACTGATCGCTTGCCAAAGCATATTGCGATCATCATGGATGGAAATGGGCGATGGGCCAAGCAGCATGGACAAGCCAGGGTATTTGGGCACCGCAATGGGGTCAAAGCAGTGCGAGAAACGACGGAAGCAGCCGCAGAGTTGGGTATAAAATACTTGACCCTTTACGCTTTTTCGACTGAAAATTGGGGCCGGCCAAAGTTTGAGGTAGACGCCTTAATGACCCTATTGGTGGATACCCTACACAAAGAAATCTCTACCCTCAATAAAAACAATATCCGCCTGGAAGCCATCGGCGACCTAAGCAAACTACCCAGCAGTACTTATCGTGCCTTACTGGAAGGAATAGCCAATACCAGCACCAACACCAGAATGACCCTCGTTTTAGCTTTAAATTACAGCGCAAAATGGGAAATCCTGGAAGCTACCCGCCAATTGGCGGCACTCGTCAAGGATGGGAAAATAACTCCGGAAGACATCAATGAGACGAGTTTTGCAAATGCTTTGGCTACTCGGGGAATACCCGATCCAGAGTTGTTGATCCGTACAAGTGGAGAAAACCGACTCAGCAACTTTTTGTTATGGCAATTGGCATATGCTGAGTTTTATTTTACCCCTACCATGTGGCCCGATTTTCACAAAGAACAATTTTTTCAAGCCATTATTGACTTTCAAAACCGGGAGCGTAGGTTCGGCAAAATCAGTGAACAAGTGGTTTAGAGCATGTCTAAATATTTTTGTTTTAAGCGAAAATATTTAGACATGCTCCTAAACGAGGCAACGATTTCAGGCTATCCCGAATCTAAATAGACAATGAATACCCGTAGTCCTGCAAAAATTGGGCTTTTTTTCGGATCCTTTAATCCCATTCACGTTGGCCACTTGATCATAGCCAACTATATGGCGACTCAAACGGATTTAAAAGAAGTATGGATGGTGGTTTCGCCACAAAATCCACTCAAGCAGAAACAGTCTCTGGCTAGAGATCAAGATCGTTTGCACCTGGTTCGGATTGCCATTGATGACAATCCAAAATTGCGGGCTAGTGATATTGAATTTTCCATGCCACAGCCTTCTTACACCATCGATACCCTGACTTATTTGTGCGAACGGCACCCGGACAAACAGTTTGCGCTCATCATGGGCGGAGACAATTTACCTACTTTGCCCAAATGGAAAAATCATGACCTGATTTTGCGGGATTTTGAAATTTACGTCTACCAGCGGCTTGGATACGAATTAGGGGAATTGGCAACCCATCCTCAGGTCAAAGTATTTGATCAGGTGCCCCAGATGCAAATCTCGGCCAGTTACATTCGCGAATGCCTCGCAGCTGATTTGCCTATTCAATATCTAGTTACTGAACCCGTATTAAAATACTTGGAAAGTAGTGGATTGTACAAAAAAAGCCGGCTCAAAGAATAATGAGTTGAGGGGTTGAGAAGTTGAGGAGTTGAGGCTACTACCCCATTCCTGCACTTCGGCTAAGCTCAGTGACCGGATTGCGGTAGTAGCCTCAACTTCTCAACTTTCTCAACTTCTCAACTTTCTCAAATACAACTATGCGCCATACCATCTTACTCCTTTTTTTTCTTTTGTGGTTGTCTGGGCTCCAGGCTCAGATTGATACCAGCACTTTGGCCATTGGTCAGTGGCGATCAATGTTGCCTTTACGTACGGGGCGTTTTGTTACCCAAAGCAGTGATAAGGTTTATTATGCTGCAGAACAATCCATACTGGTCATTGACAAGGCAGATTTTTCCCTTGAGGAGATCAGTCGGGTACATGGACTGAGCAACACCAAGGCTAAAATTGTGACCTATGTTGCTGGCAGTAAGGCATTATTGGTGTTGTACGACAACAGTGTGATTGATGTAGTACCGGAAACAGGCCCCGTGTTTACCCTCAATCAAATCGCCAATTTCAGCAATTTTGTGGGGGACAAAATTGTACACGCCATCAATGTAGAGAACAATGAGAATGTATTTGTTTGCGGCAACTATGGCTTGTCTCGGCTCAACCTCAACAAGCGGGAGTTTTCCTTCTCTACTTTTACTGGTCTGGATGTTTATGGTGCGGTAAGTTTTGAAGGATACATTTATGCCGCCACAGAAGGTGGAATTTATCGGGTGGCCCTTACCGAACCCAATTTGCAAAACTTCAGCAACTGGCATTTTTTAGGCCCCGAATCTGGTTTCCCGGCTTCTTATGAGTCTAAGGCCATAATCCCATTCAACAATAGACTGTATTTCGACATCAACCGAAGTTTGTACCGCATGGAAGCTGCTGGCCCGGCTTTGTTGTATACCCGAGCGGGTTTCTCTATCCAATATTTGAGCGCAGAGGGTAAAAATCTGTTGGTAGGATACCGTTGCCAAAGCAATTGTGATCGGGGTGCGTTGCTTGCTTTTGATGCCAATGGCACCCGCCAGGAGGCAAGTAGTGCTTGTATGGGCATTCCCAACTATGCTGTGGAAGATCAAGGAGGGCGCATCTGGATGGGGGATGAATGGATGGAGTTTCGAGTACTCAATGGTTTAAAAGACACTAACTGCCGCAATTATGTGTTCAATTCTCCTTTTTCGGACAAAGTATGGGAGTTGGCCGTGCGCGATAAGGAACTTTGGCTGGCTACCGGAGGCGTCAATCGCACCTTTAGTTACCTCAATCGTTCGGATGGTTTTGCTTCCTATATTGACGGCCAGTGGAACGTCTTCACCCGCTTCAATGCTCCATATCTAAAGGGTGAAAATGCCAGTGATCTACAGGATGACCTCACCGATGTGATGACCATTGCCCCTCATCCCAGCAACAAGAAAGTATACATTGGCTCTTTTTATGAAGGGCTGGTAGAGCTGAATGGCGATCAGTACACTTTGTTCAACGAAAAAAATTCTACCCTCAACAATACGGTGGGTGATGCTGCCCGAACCCGGATCAGCGGCCTGGCTTTTGATGATGATGAAAACCTCTGGGTAGCTAACCACTTGGCAGCCAATCCGATTTCGGTGCTTACCAAGGATGGAAAATGGAAAAGTTTTCGGCCTTCTTGTGGGGTCACTTCACTACACCAGGTAGCAGTCGACCAGAATGGCTACAAGTGGTTTTGTTCCAGTTCAAACTCAGCAGGTTTGATTGTATTTGATTCTGGCAAACTGGAAGATGATACAGACAACCGTTGCCGGGTTTTCACCACCGCCAACAGCGAATTACAAACCAATCAGGTCAATTGCCTGGCAGTTGATCTGGACGGTGACGTGTGGGTAGGTACAGGTGAAGGGGTTGTCATTTTTGAATGTGGATCGAATGCCTTCGATGAAAACTGCCGGGGTACTCGGCGAGTTGTGGAAATCATCAATGGACTAGGGGCTTATTTACTGGAAACAGAAGTAGTGACCACTATCGCTATTGATGGTGCCAATCGCAAATGGGTAGGTACCCGCAATGGGGTCTTTGTGCTTTCGCCCAGCGGTCGCGATCAATTGTCACATTTCACTACCTTAAACTCTCCACTTTTAAACAATGCTATTTTAGACATCGTGATCAACCCCAAAACCGGTGAAGTTTTTATTGGTACGGAAAGTGGTATCATCGCATTACAAAGTGATGCCGTAGAGGGTGGAAAAGTACACAATGCCGAGCTTAAGGTTTATCCCAATCCAGTTCGACCAGACTACGATGGCCCCATCGCCATTCGGGGCCTAGCACGTGACGCAGCTGTAAAAATTACCGATGTAGCCGGAAATTTGGTTTATGAGACCCGTGCACTTGGTGGGCAGGCCATCTGGGATGGTCGGGATTACCTCGGGCGCAGGGTGCAGTCTGGAATCTATCTGGTATTTAGTTCCAGCAATCCCCGGGAGGCTGGATTTGGAAAGCCCAGTACTGCAACGGGAAAAATTGTAGTTTTACACAACAAATAGGCCTTAGCCTGCCCTTAAGCAATGCATTAGGCAGTGGCCTGTTTCAATATTGCCAAGAATTCCTTTTGGGTACTGTATGTTTTATCCTTGGCATACCAACGCTGAACTTTGGTTAAAAACTCGGCGTTGCGCGTTTTGAATTCTTGCTCATCTTTGATTTTATTCAAGAGTTGCAAGTTGTCCAGTACAAATGTTTGTAGTTCCTGTGGCCGAGGACCCCAGGAACCAAGCACCTTTAAGGATTCTTTATTCAGGATAATGGTGAGCGGAATGGAACGAGTACCATTGCATAGAAAAGCATCCATTAACTCAGGGTGTTGATCTCTAAAAACCAAACGGTGCTCAATTTTGTCATTTAAAGCAGCCATTTTTTGGATGGTTGGAACAATTTGAGCAGCGTCTCCGCACCAAACCTCGGTTAGGGTAAGCCAAATCATGGGGGTTTGAATAGCGGCTATTTGTAAGCGGGTTTGGGCTGTCATACGAGCGGTTTTGTCCAAACGCTCCATACGAATCAGGTTCAAACGGGTGTCGTGGATGTCACTTTCAATATTTTTGAGTGCCAAATAATGATTTTGGGATAAAATCGCCTCGATCAAAGCATGGTATTCTGCATAACCAATGGACTTTTCAAGAATAGTGGGATCAATGTGTTGCATAGGTGTTTTTACTTACATGTGGTGAATAGGCGTTCGTTTTATTGGTTGAGCTCAAACAGGCTCATCAGGATGGGGCAGGTTCTACCACAAAGAAACGCAATATTTCGAGTCGTTAGCTTTCCTAACAAATGATAATTTTTGTTAACAAAGTTTTTGTCAGATATGA
Organism: Haliscomenobacter sp.; assembly: GCF_033763495.1. Taxonomy (GTDB): domain Bacteria; phylum Bacteroidota; class Bacteroidia; order Chitinophagales; family Saprospiraceae; genus Haliscomenobacter. The sequence continues at coordinate 40,866 of NZ_JANRKL010000064.1, forward strand.
GGCAATCGTTTTTCACTTTTTTAGTTTAGAAGAAAGAGTTATACGTGATAAACTTTAATTTTGCATTTAAAACTGAAAAAAATGAATTTAGCTGTTATTGGTACAGGTTACGTTGGTTTGGTCACAGGGACCTGCTTCGCAGAAACCGGGAACAATGTCACCTGCGTTGACATTGATGTGAACAAAGTGGAAAAACTTCGCAATGGCGAAATAACCATCTATGAGCCAGGTCTGGAAGTTTTGTTTGAGCGAAACTCCAGACAAGGTCGGCTGAAATTCACCACTGATTTGAAAGAGGCAGTTGATACTGCACAGATCATTTTTTTGGCATTACCGACTCCACCTGGTGAAGACGGATCCGCTGACTTGTCCTACATCATGGGGGTTGCCAAACAATTATCACTCTTGATCAAAGACTATAAAGTTATCATCGACAAAAGTACCGTTCCGGTCGGTACCGCCGAAAAGGTTCACGCCATTATTGCTGAGCATACTAGCGAAGACCTTTTTGACGTGGTTTCAAATCCCGAATTTTTGCGCGAAGGGGTAGCCGTTGAAGATTTTTTAAAGCCTGACCGAGTAGTTATAGGAACCAATTCCGACAGAGCCCGTAAAATAATGAAACAATTGTACGAGCCTTTTGTGCGCCAAGGCAACCCGATTTATTTTATGGATGAACGTTCGGCAGAAATGACCAAATATGCGGCCAACTCCTATCTGGCTACCCGCATCTCTTTTATGAATGAAATTGCGAACCTGTGTGAAAGAGTGGGCGCAAATGTAGATATGGTACGTATGGGTATGGGCAGTGATACACGTATTGGTAAACGCTTTTTGTTCCCAGGAGTAGGTTATGGCGGCAGTTGTTTTCCCAAAGACGTTCAAGCTTTGGCTAAAACAGCCAATGATTTTGCCTATAATTTTAACATCCTCAATGCTGTGATGGGTGTAAATGACAAGCAACGCTACACTTTGGCAGACAAAATCAAAGCCTATTTTGGGGACAATCTCAGCGGGCGAACCATCGGCATTTGGGGCTTGGCCTTCAAACCCAACACCGATGACATTCGGGAGGCTCCTGCGCTGTATACCATCGAAGCATTGCTGGAGGCCGGAGCCACCATCAAAGCCTTTGATCCTGAGGCAATGGAAAACATTCATCGGTATTTTGGTGACCGCATTGAGCTGTGTAAGGACCAGTACGAAGTACTCATCAATGCTGATGCTCTGGCTATTGTCACGGAATGGAGTGTATTCCGTACCCCCAGTTTCCAGGTAATGAAAGAACTCATGAAAACCGAAATTATTTTTGATGGTCGCAATCTTTACGACCTAGAGGTTATGGCTGAGCTCGGGTTTCATTACCACAGCATTGGCCGAGAACCTGTTGGAAAAAAACCAGCATAGAATGAATAATTCAATTCAACATGGGCTGTTCCTATGTTTACTGGGGTTGTTGATGGCAGCTTGTGTCAACAACAATGCCGAGAAAACCAAGCCATCCATCCAGGATGCCGCTACTGAGTTTTCACTTGAAACGGTCGAAGAAACTGATCCTGATGGAAATTTGCTACAATTTACCCGTCGGGACAGCGATGGTTTGAAAGAAGGGGTCTTTATTAAAACCACGGCCAAAGGAATAAAACTGGAAGAAGCTCATTACAGCAGCGGCAAGCTCAACGGAAAACGAATCTTGTTTTACCCTAGCGGGGATACCTTGATTGTGGAATCTTACCTAAACGACGCGTTTAATGGATCATACAAATCTTTTTATCCCAATGGTCAGCTCAAAGTATTGTGCACCTACGAGGACAACAGTATTGAAGGCAAGTGGCTACAATACTTCGAAACAGGGCAACTTAAAGAAGAAGTGCTCTTTGTGGGCAATGCCGAAAATGGACCTTTTAAGGAATATCATCCCAATGGTCAGATAAGTGTAGAAGGCGCCTACAAAGATGGGGACAATGAACACGGTCCGCTCAAGTTTTTTGACGAGCAAGGCCAGCACTACAAAACTATGGAGTGCAATATGGGCATTTGCCGTACCGTCTGGACGCAGGAAAAAATCAAAAGTGGCAAAGCAAAAGGTAAAAAATCAAAAGGTTAAAAAATGATTGTAGTATGAGGATTCGGCTGTACTTGTTATTGCTGGGCATTGGTGCTTGGGCCTCCACCCAGGCGCAAATCACCGGGGGGCAAAGCACCTATGCCTTTCTGGGTATCCCAGCTTCTGCACGAGTGTCGGGCCTGGGGGGGCATCTGATTACTGTGATCGACGATGATGTAAGCTTGGCCTGGAGCAATCCGGCTGCACTTAATCCTTTGATGCACCAGCAATTGGCCTTCAACCATGGCTTTATCGGCAAACAGATGCAGCATGGCGCGTTCAACTATGGCCACCGCCTGGGGCAAAAGGGCACTACTCTTCATGCTGGCGTACGATATGCTCGTTATGGAGAAATTGAACATACGGATGAATTTTTTCAAACCCTTGGCACTTTTAATGCGGCCGAATACGCCATCGTAGCAGGTGTTGCACACCCTGTATACGATCGACTAAGTGTCGGCGCAAATTTGGGTTTGATCAGTTCTCAGTTTGGCCAGTACAATTCCCTGGGCCTGGCAACAGATCTTGCAGCAACTTATCGAGACACCACCAAGCGAAGTGCATTTACAATTGTATTTCAGCATTTCGGCAGGCAATTGTCGAGTTACGATCCCAACATTGGAAAAGAGCCTCTACCTTTTGACCTTCAAATTGGATTTTCCAAACAACTTAAGTATTTACCCTTCCGCTTTTCTTTCATTTATACTTCGCTCAATCGTTGGAACTTGCTTTACGATGACCCAAACCTGGAAACAGGTACCATTTTTTTGGGTGAAGAACCCCGCGAGCCTTCAGATTTTAATCTTTGGTTGGACAATTTTTTCCGTCACCTGGTTTTTAATGGAGAGCTTTTGATTGGCGCACGGGAAAATTTCCGCTTGCGTTTTGGATACAATTACCGGATGCATCGTGAAATGACTGTTCAAGGTTACAGCAGTTTGGCGGGTTTTACATTTGGAGTTGGAATGAAAGTAAATCGTTTCAGGATTGATTTTGGTAGAGGTGTTTACCATTTAGCCGGAGGCCAAACACAGCTGGGAATATCTACTAATTTTGCTGCTTTTAAAAAGTAAGTTTTTATAACGAAATCGTTCAAGCGATTAGGCAAACTTTAAATTTGTTTTTTTACCCTGGCATTGGCTAGTAAAAGCGGTGAACCGATCATTCTGGCCATCAAAGTTTCTATGTTTCCTCGCCTTTCTTGGCCGGATAAACCCATTGCTGATGGCTTTGGCATCTAGTGTCGATTTATAGGTAACCCCCTCATTCCCAATATCTCAATGAATATAGGCATACTGGGAAAAGGGGTCGGGATAGAAACAAAAGTAGTGATTTGTCTTGGCGTTCACTGCGCTTTTCATTCAGTATTGAGTGTAGAATTGGTAGCCGTTGATGATTTAGCTGCGAGTACGATTTGCCAAGGGAATTCAGCTAAAGCCATTCAGGAACGCAAAACAGCAACCTAGCAACTAATTGATTTTCAGACAATAAATGAGTTTGTAAAAAAATATTCAAAATCAGTGCCCAGAACCATACATTAATAAACGCTAGTAAATTAACTTTGCAGCTGTAAAATCTTCGAGAAACCTGTAACGTTATCTTTCAGTCCGGCCAAAAAGTCTATTTATTCCCAAATTTAATAAAGGGCTAAGCCCTTTGTAATCCCAAGAACGAAAAACCGAAGGATGAAGATTTCAATCGTTACTCCTGCGTTCAATAGCGCAAATACTATTCGACACACTATTGAAAGTGTGGCCTGTCAAACCTACCCTAATATTGAATACATCATTGTTGATGGAGGTTCGCGAGATGCTACAGCAAAAATCGTGTCTCAGTACTCCGATGTTGTTGACCTGTTTATTTCTGAGCCAGATCGCGGTGTATATGATGCCATGAACAAGGGGATTCGTGCTGCAAGCGGAGACATCATCGCCATTCTCAATTCTGATGATTTTTATGCCCACTCCCGCGTATTGGAACAAATCGTAGCTACCTTTGAGGAATCGGGTGCAGACTCGGTCTATGGTGATTTACAATATGTAGACCAGCATGATCCTAAACAAGTGATTCGCCACTGGGAATCTGGAGTTTTTAAGCGGCGCAGCTTTTTAGTGGGTTGGATGCCTCCTCACCCAGCTTTTTTTGTCAAAAGGGTCGTTTATCAGCGATATGGATTATTTAATTTAAGCCTTAAAAGTTCTGCAGATTACGAGTTGATGCTGCGTTTTTTATATAAACATCAGGTGAGTGCAGCTTATGTACCCCACGTGCTTGTTCGGATGCGCTCAGGAGGGATGAGCAATGCGACCTGGCGCTGTCGGCTGCGTGCCAATCTAGAGGATCGATTAGCTTGGAAAATTAACTTTATTAAACCAAAAATTTATACTATTTTTTTAAAGCCATTGCGTAAATTGCACCAGTTTTATTATCGACCAATTCAGCGTGCTATAATTACTAGAGAGAACCATCCCAAAAACTTATCATTAGACCAGTATAATCAACCATTATACTTACAAAGGTCAAGGTCAAATTAAAGCGTTTTAACCAAAGTCGCCCATTTATTAGTTGCGTATTGCTTTTACAAAGCACTTGCGAGGGCCTCTTTATTGTGTCCATTTGAATTATACATCATTCAATTACAAGTTTTTCACCCTCTAAATTTAACAAATCATTATGAAAGTCTCAATTATTACCGTATCTTTTAATAGTGCTGATACTATTGAAGATACCATTAAAAGTGTCATTGATCAAACTCACCCAAACATTGAATACATAATTATTGATGGTGGTTCAAACGACGGTACCCTTGAAATCATTAATGCTTATTCGGAGTGGATCTGTTACTTCATTTCGGAGTGCGATGAAGGGATCTATGACGCCATGAATAAAGGCATTCAAATGGCTACGGGTGACATTATTTGTATATTGAATTCTGATGACTTTTATGTAAACTCCGACGTAATCAGCCAAGTTGTTTCCCATTTCAAACGCACAAAAGCTGACTCAATATATGGGGACATTCAATATGTTGAACAACACGATACCAACAAAGTTATCCGCAATTGGATTTCTGGTCATTATACAAGGCAAAGGTTTTTGTTTGGATGGATGCCTCCACACCCTGCTTTTTTTGTAAGAAGACATGTTTATAAAAGTTTAGGGTATTTTAACACCAAGTTAAAAACTTCAGCAGACTATGAGTTGATGCTTCGGTTCTTGTTTAAACATGAAATATCCAGCCATTATTTACCTGAACTCTTGGTGAAAATGCGCACTGGGGGAGCCAGCAACAGCTCTTTAAAAAAACGGATAAATGCCAATTTGGAGGATCGGTATGCATGGAAACTGAACGGCCTTCGTCCCTATTTTTTCACAGCATTACTAAAACCACTTCGTAAAGTCAATCAATACTTTTCTTATCGTACAATTCCACAAAATAGTGGACCATCAAACAAACGGAAAAAGCAATATGTATAAACAAAAAGAGGAGAATTCGACCAAATCGAATCCTCCTCTTTTAATTTAGGTCAAACTAAAGTATGGTTTCAATCATAAGTCAGTTCTTATTTGATACGAACATTAATTGATACTTCATTGTACGTAGCATGACGGTTTTCTTCCTTAGCCCATTTGGTGCTACCGTGTACATAGCGCAAGTGTAGTGCCTGCCACTGAATTCCACTTACTACCTGCCATGCATCAAATGGATAGTCTGGGCACCGCAATACGTATCCTTTACTGCGATTTGAATAGCCGTAAAAGCTTACACTACCCGTACTTACTGCAAAACCCAATCTAACTTCTGGCCCAAACCCGGTAGTTTTTCCTTGATTGTTCAAGGATGCTTGTTTGGCGGGATTGACTCTGGCTGGCATGTAAGCCTCAACGTTGGCACCAATTCCAGAAATTAACCGCATTACGCCTTTAGTGAATGGGATTTCAGGCCGGTATTGGAACGAAACATTACCCCCAGCTAAGTAGGATTTAAACCCAGCGTTGGCAGGGTTTGGATTTTCACTATTCTGCTGTTGGTTCTGTCCTTTAAATGAAGCCCATACATTCCATTCAGCACCCCACAGTTGGTTGTAATTAGGTGCAGAGCCGAAACGAACCAAAATTGCGGTGAGGCTATCTGGAGTCTCATCATAATAGGTTGCTAATAAAGATTGAGCGCCTGCCCCTATTTCCAGAGCACCAAAATTTGTCATTAAATCATTCACAATTTTGTCCCATTCTCTCGTACCCCCAAGGTTTCCCGTTTTCAGCAGGGTGTTTGAAAAATCTGCATACTGTTTTTCCAAACTACTCTGCATTGTACCTGCGTTCTCGTCGTACTTAGCCTCTGCTTCTGCAATCACAGCAGGGTCTACTTGTAAACTGTCTTTGTACTGTGAAAATCCATTTTGAATTTCACCCAAATTTTGAATCCATCCAGCATTGGCTTTGTCATAAGCGCCAAGGATGGCTTGAATTTCTTTGGAGTTAAATTCGCTTGGGTTCTTCTTCAGCAGTCCTTCCAATTCAGCCCGCCCTTGAGACCACGCCCCCAGGATGGAATCAATTCCCGCAGTAGGATTAGTTACGGGCAGGCCATTCTTTAGATCGACAAAAATGTCATCTTGTAATTGATCCCCAACATTAACGCTGTTGATCAAGCCACGGAGATGGCTAAGGAATTCAACTCGCTCTGCTTTATTCAAAGACTGAATTAAAGAGGGAAAGTTTTTTAAATCCTGAGCATACAGTGATCGGCCTGTGCAAAGTGCCACCAAGAATAACAAGGCGATTAGTAAATTTTTCATGGTTATATAATTTAAAATAGGTTGCTAGAAATAAAAGGGAACATAAAAAGGGCGTTTTGCTATTGATTAAACAATCAATAACAATTAAAAAAATTCGCTAGTGTTTCTTTGTAAACCTTTGATATTCAGGAAAATAAAAACCGCAGCGTATTAAACACTGGGTGAGATATGGTATGAATTAGCCAAATGATGTGCTCACTTAAATTTGACCTGCAATGTTGTTTATTTGAAATCTGACTTATAGGAAGTTACAACTGAAAATTAGGAAGTTAATTGACTACAGGTAAATCTCTCGTAATAAGCTCTCTTTGAAATAATAATCGAATGCAAATTTATGCATATTTAAAACCAAATGCAAGTAAAAATATGTTTTTTTTGTCAAATGTATGTTAATTTTTCGTGTAGCTTTTTATTTTCAATTAGTCCAAATAAAATTATAAAAATAAAATACATCTAAGCAGATCCGCACTAAACTTTGAAAATAGTACTTTTGCCTTACTAATTCTCAAAACAACCAACCCTACCTCCATGAAGAAACGTGCATTGCTGACAGGGGTAACCGGACAGGATGGTGCTTATTTATCTGAAATCCTTCTTTCGAAAGGGTATGAAGTACATGGTATCAAACGCCGCTCATCCTTATTCAATACCTCCCGTATTGATCATTTGTACCAGGATCCCCATGATAAAGACCAGCGCTTTATCCTCCACTATGGCGACCTCACAGACAGCACCAGCCTCATACGGGTTTTGCAGGAAGTCCAGCCCGATGAAATTTACAACCTTGGCGCACAATCTCATGTCAAAGTAAGTTTTGAGGCTCCAGAATATACTGCCAATTCAGATGCGATAGGAGCGCTACGCATCCTTGAAGCCATTCGACTTTTGGGCCTAAAGGATAAAACGCGTTTTTATCAGGCTTCTACTTCCGAATTGTATGGAAAAGTACAAGCGATTCCCCAAACTGAAACCACGCCATTTTATCCCCGTTCGCCTTATGCTGCGGCTAAGTTATACGGGTATTGGATTACGGTCAACTACCGAGAGTCGTACGGCATGTATGCCTGCAATGGCATCTTGTTCAACCACGAATCTCCACTGAGGGGCGAGACCTTTGTAACGCGCAAAATCACCCGTGCAGTTGCAAAAATTGGCTTAGGTTTGCAGGACAAACTTTGGCTGGGCAACCTGGATGCCCAGCGAGACTGGGGTCACGCTAAAGATTATTGCGAAGCCATGTGGCTAATGCTTCAACAAATAGAAGCCGATGACTACGTTGTTGCTACTGGAGTAACCACTCGAGTAAGGGATTTTGTAAGCCTGGCTTTTGCCGAAATTGGGGTCAACCTTGAATTTCAAGGAACGGGCGTGGGGGAAAAAGCCATTGTAACTGGCTGCAAGGATTCGCGGTACCAATTGCCTTTGGGCAAGGAAGTTGTAGCAGTAGACCCAAGGTACTTCCGACCTGCTGAGGTAGATTTGCTGGTGGGTGACCCAAGTAAAGCCAAAGAAAAGCTCGGGTGGACACCAACTTATGATCTGCCCGCCCTGGTAAAAGAGATGGTTCAGGCTGATTTGCACTTGTTTGAGCGAGATGCTGTACTGATTAATAGTGGTTTTGATGTAAAACGTGAATTCGAGTAAAATATATGGAAACTAACGCTAAAATTTTCGTCGCAGGCCATCGGGGTATGGTCGGTTCGGCCATCTACCGCAAGCTGGTAAAAGAAGGCTTCCAACACCTTCTTGTGCGGAATTCCCAGGAGTTAGACTTGCGAAACTCAATCGAGGTAGAAACCTTTTTTCGAACAGAACGGCCCGAATACGTATTTTTGGCTGCAGCCAAGGTAGGAGGCATAATGGCCAACAATACTTATCGAGCCGAATTTTTGTACGAAAACCTGATGATTCAGAACAATGTCATCCATTGTGCCTGGAAATATGGGGTGAAAAAATTGCTGTTTCTGGGCTCGTCCTGCATTTATCCCAAATTGGCTCCTCAACCCCTCAAAGAGGAATACCTGCTCACAGGTATATTGGAACCAACCAACGAACCTTATGCGATAGCCAAAATCGCAGGAATCAAAATGTGTGACGCTTACCGATCACAGTATGGTTGTAATTTCATTTCAGCTATGCCAACCAATCTTTATGGCCCGAATGACAACTACGACCTCGAAAAATCACATGTACTTCCGGCCTTAATTCGCAAGTTTCACGAAGCCAAACGCCAAGAATTGCCTCAGGTAGTCCTGTGGGGCTCAGGCACTCCACTGCGTGAGTTTTTGCATGTGGATGACCTGGCCGATGCCTGCTTCTACCTTATGCAAACCTACAACGAGGAGGGTTTGGTCAATGTTGGGGTGGGGCACGATTTGAGCATCAAAGACCTGGCCTTGCTGATTCGGGGCATTGTGGGATACGAAGGCGACATCGTTCATGACCTGTCCAAACCAGATGGTACACCTCGCAAATTGATGGACGTAGCAAAACTTACTGCAGCGGGTTGGCAGGCCAAAATAGGCTTGGAAGAAGGAATTCGGCAAGTATATGCACAATTAAAAAATGAATCATGGTTTTAGTGAAAAGCGCAATAAGGCCAAGCTTTCATCTTTCCTCTCGCCTAATTCCCTATCTTTGCCAAATAACTCGTAGATTGAACCAAAATTTGTTACAGTGAGTAGTTTACAACTAAAAGTCCAGTTGGAGGATATCCATCCAACCATCTGGCGTACTTTTCAGATAGATCAAACGGAAACTTTTTTTGATCTGCATGAGATCTTGCAAATCGTCATGGGTTGGGAGAATGCACACCTGTTTGAGTTTCAAATCAAAGAGCGGAAAATTGGTTTGTTGCCCGATGAGGACGAAATGTGGGATACTGATGCGAATTTGGAAGACAGTGAGTCCATCCTGATGCTCGATATGAACCTGAAAGAAGGGGATTCTTTCCATTATATTTACGATTTTGGTGATAACTGGAAGCATTTGTTGACGGTAGAAAAGGTGTTGGACGACGCTGAAACCGACTGCCCAGTTTGCCTGGGAGGCGCTCGTAACTGCCCGCCTGAAGATTGCGGCGGAGCTCCTGGGTATGCCGATTTTTTGGATGCCCTCAAAAACCCCAATCACCCTCAACACGAAGAGATCATTGACTGGATCGAAGAATTTGATCCTGAAGATTTTGACCAGGAGGAAACCAATGAGATCCTTCAAGAGTTTAATGATTGGCGACAAGATTTATTCCTCGAAGAGGACGAGTAAATCCTCATTATGACGCAAAAAATCAACAAGCTTATACTTTTGTTCACTTATAATGCCGATGGATCATGCTATTTTCATCGGCTTTTTTATTTTTTTCAAAAAAAGTACGCCCAGGGCTTGCGCAAACTGAAATGAGCGCGTATATTTGCGCACGCTTTTGAGCAAAAGGCTCAAAAAACCAAATACAAGGGTGATTAGCTCAGCTGGTTTAGAGCATCTGCCTTACAAGCAGAGGGTCGGCGGTTCGAATCCGTCAT
>NZ_JANRKL010000065.1:0-54975 GCF_033763495.1 Haliscomenobacter sp.
GTTTTTTCAAGTGCGCACCCGCCGCTCCTAACACACTGCCCTTGCCCACCCGGCGGGGGCCCCCCACTTCAAAACTCATAAGTCATGTATTCTTAACTCGGAACTCGAAAAAGCCTTATGCCAAAATTATTAAATTTTTCATCAATTACCTGATATTCAATTTACCTCAAGTCCATTAAATTTGGACTCATTCATGCCCCAACTGAAACGGCGTAAACGGTACTGCCCCCATTTTTTCATCCATCAATCCTGCCTGCAAAAATTGACCTCCACTGCGCTCAAAGTATTCGATACGAATTTTGTGTTTGCCCGCAGCAAGAATGGTTTGACCCGTTTTTTTGATGGCGCTGTGGTCGCCATCGTGGTCGATGATCAATTCATCGTTGATGTACAATTTGGAACCATCGTCGGAATTAAGGAAGAAGGTTTGGAGTCCGCTTTGCGAAATGTCAATATAGCCTTCCATTACTACGGCAAATTGATTGTCGCGGTGTCCAATTTCCGCCAGACCAACCTGTGTGCTTAGTCCGGTCTTCAGCGGCGTCAAAGTTTTAAAATCGGGTAAAGTTGTCCAAGTTCCTTCGTAGTAGCTGAACTTGAGCCCCTTTTCCACTTTTTTCAGCTTTTGTGCTGTTTGTGGGGCCATTTTTCGCAGATTCAAAGTTACCACCCGACTGGCGCGGCCATCCTGCGTATAAGCGCGGGCTTTGAGTGAAGTACTTTGTTTGATGGTCAATGCCTGGGTATACACTGGACTATTGCGGTTAGGTTCGGAACCATCCAGGGTGTAACGAATTTGCAGGCCCTCAAAAGCAGCAGACACATTCACCGTAGTTTGATCCTGAAACAAGGTAGCCGCGGTATTGAACTGCGGCGCTGGTGGTTGGAGCACACTTGCGGTTTTGCCTTTGGCTTCGTCTTTTTGCATTTGAAAAGTATCAAACAAACGCCCTTCGTGGTCTATCGCTTTGAACACCAGGTTGTTTTCAAAAACTGAAAAAGTGCAGTAGTGGTGCACAATTTGTAAGTCCATCGTAAACCAGCTACGGGTTGGCGCAAATTCTTCCAGGCCGCCCCCTGCTCCACCGGAATTGATGTACACAACCCCATTTTTCATGTTGATCCGGTCCTCTTTGATCGGCCAACTGCGCTCGTACAAATGGGTATGGCCAAAGAGGCAAAAATCCAGGCCATAGCGTTCGTACAGTGGCACCAGGTTGCGAGCATTACTTACCCCCAATGTAGATAACTCCCTGGCGGTATTGCCATGATCGTCCGAATCGGAGGAATAGGGAGGATGGTGGTGAACGGCAATCTTCCAGGTGGCCGTCGATTTGGCCAATTCCCATTCCAACCAGTTGTATTGCTCGGAGCCCTCCTTGAGGTCGCGGTTGGAGTCGATCATAAAAAATTGCGCGTTGCCGTATTTGAAGGTGTAGTAGTATTCAGGGGCGGGGGCAACCATATACTGATAGTAATAGGGCGCATCTTGTTCGTGATTGCCCAAAACGGTGTATACGGGCACCCGGCTCATCAAAATTTGGCCATTGGGGAAAAAATTATCCACCCAGTCGTTTTTGTCCAAGCCCTGATCTACCACGTCACCGGCATGAACCACAAAATTGGGCCGGTCTTGCCACAGTTTTTCGGCAATTTTGCCCCAGGCCCAGGGCGTGCGGTTGTTGCGTTGAGTATCTCCAACCAGACCAAACAGGTATGCACTGCTGTCCTTTACCGCCGTTTTGAAGGTGTAAACGGGAGTCTGAATGCGTTCACCAGACTGGGTGATGGTAGTAACTTGCCAGAAATAATTGGTTTCGGGTTTCAGGTTGTCGAGCAAAACTTCGTGCATCAAGCGGGTGCCTTCCAGGCGGGCCTCGCGGTCAAGTACAAGCTGTTCAACATTGGCGCGGGCTTCGCCAAACTGCACCAGGGTGGTAGCGGGCTCTTTGGTTTCCCACAACACATACATGCCATTTTGGGTGGAAAATTGCAGGTAGGGTTGTACCAGGAACTTGGTTTCAGGTGCGTTGTTTTGCGCTGAAATAAAACCCGTTTTCAGCAGGAATAGGAGTACAAGAAGACACATTCTCATGAGCAAATCATTTAAGCCCCCAAAATACTTTACTCATGTTAAATTAAAGTTGAGTGGAGGTTAATTGTATCCCATATGGAAAAATCACCCCGGAAACCCAATCACCGTCACCCCATTCCCCCGAAACGAATTCAAATCCATCAATTCCTGAATCCCCTGTTCCAAAGGAACGACCTTGCCCAGCATCCGCTGGGGTTCGATTTTTCCACTTACAATCATGTCCAGCATGCCAGGAAATTGATGCGCCTGCATCCCGTGGCTGCCCAAAATCTCCAATTCGTTGGCAATCACTGTGCCCATCGGTAGTGGTGGATTGGCCTGGTCACCAGCCAGTAGGCCCATTTGTACATGCCGCCCCCGTTTGCGCAAACTGAGGATGGAGTTTTTACAAGTTTCGTGGCTTCCCAGCGCATCCACCGAAAGTTGGGTGCCGCCCTTGCTGATCTCGCGTACCGCTGCAACTACATCAGGCGTTTTGCGCACATTGACCGCAGCCACCGCTCCCAGCGAAAGAGCCAGAGCCAGTTTTTCTTCATCAATGTCAATCGCAATGGGCTGAGCACCAAAGGCTGCTGCAATCATGATCGCGGACAGACCCACCCCGCCACAACCGTACACTGCTACCCATTCACCGCCCCGAACCCGCCCTTGAGCAGTAACTCCACGCCAGGCCGTGATGAAGCGACAACCTAAAACTGCGGCCGTGCTAAAGTCCATTTCATCCGGCAAGCGCACCAGATTGTGGTCGGCATGGTCGATGGCCACGTATTCAGCAAAAGATCCCCATGCAGTAAAACCTGGTTGGAAATAATGGTCGCAAATCTGTTGCTGCCCCTGGTGGCATTGAGGGCAATCGCCACAGCCCACACAAAATGGAACGGTTACCCGATCTCCGACTTTCCATTTTTTTACCCCGGCACCCAGTGCTTCTACCGTTCCCGCCAGTTCATGGCCGGGTACATGCGGCAAGTGAACATCTGAATCATGCCCTTGCCAACCATGCCAGTCGCTTCGGCAGATACCAGTGGCGCGTACACGAATGATCACAGCACCAGCTCGAGGTGTAGGATCAGGTAAGGTGGCCAGCTGGATAGGGCCACGGAATTGTTCATAATATGCAGCTTTCATGTGAAATACGATATAGGTTCGATCATGTAACCAAAAGTTTTTGCCTATTGGAGGCAGAGAACATGAATTGCCACGTGCTTTAGCGCGTGGATTGGGATTGCCCTCTTGATCGGGCTTTAGCCCAAGCCTTAATTTTTGAGCCAGGGCTAAAGCCCAATTCAGAGGGTGTCCCAATACCCCAGGCTAAAGCCAGGGGCAATTCATCTCCTCCGAGCAAAATGTCCAATTGTATGAAGTGCGGTACAAAACCGTACTAAATTTTTGTTAATGTAAGGCACAAACCTGTCATTTTGCTGTAGTTTTGGGTTTTTATTGTAGAATGGAGAATCAGGAACCAAAAACGAAGCAAAATTGGCGCGAAATACGTTGGGTGCTTTGGCAAATATACCGTCGGGTTGCTGCCATCCTCAGGGTCACGCTTACGGTTACGGCAGTAAGCGTGACTGTTTTATTCCTGCTTTTCCAGATTCCCATCATCCAGGAATGGGCCATCGATGAGACCACCAAAGCCATTTCCAAAACGACCCATACCCGCACCGAAGTAGGGCATTTTCGCCTGAGTTTTTTCAATCAAGTGGTACTAAAGGACGTATACTTTGAAGATGACCAAGGCGATACCTTATTGTTTTGCAAAAGCCTGAACGCTCAAATCAAACTCAGTCCCATCACTTTAATCCGCGAAGGTTTGGTTTTTGACGAATTGAGCATCAGAGAAGGGCGCTTCAACATTCAAAAAGCTCCCGCTTCCGAACTGAACAACCTGGAGATTTTATTACAAAGGTTGTTTCCTCCCCAGCCAGAAGGCCCCAAAAAAGAAAAAAAGCCATTTGGATTGGCCATCAAAAAGCTCAACCTCGACAAGGTGGTCTTTTTAAAAAATGACCTCCATCGGGGGCAACGGATGGAAATCAACATTTACCGGGGCCGGATTGCCATCGATAAAATGAACCTCCCCCAAAAAATACTTAAAGCAAAGTACATTCGGCTCAAAGGAGCTAAGGTATTCATTGATGAACTGAACTACGGTCCTGGTTATGAAGAATCTTTGACTGAAATTGAAGAACAGGTACCATTGGACAGTAGCGCACTGGATACCAGCCGCTGGAAAGTTGATGTAGCCGAAATTGATTTTTCTGAGTCCGTTTTTAAGGTCCACAATTACCGCAAGGCCCCTAAAATCAAGGTTGCTCGCGACACCATCGACTTTGCCCACATGGAAGTGCAGGACATTGACATCAAAATCCAGGACTTCAAAATTCACAACGACGTTTTTTCGGGCAAACTGGGGAATATCTCTCTGCGGGAAAAAAGTGGTTTTGAGTTGTCCCGTCTGGCGGCCAAAGAAGCCATTGTCAGCTCTCAGGAAATCACCCTCAACGGGGCCGCCCTTGTCACCCCCCATTCCAACATTGGTGACACCATTCAACTAAAGTTCGACTCTTTCGACGATTTTGGCGATTTCCCCAATCTCGTACGCATGGACAACCGATTCAACGGTGCCCAAATTGCCATGCGCGACATCATGGCCTTCGCCTCGGATTTGACCACAAATCCCTTTTTCCGCAAAAACAAAGAAACGACCCTTTCCCTGGACGGCAGAATATATGGTTTGGTCAACAACTTGAATGGTCGCAATTTCAGGCTATTGCTGCCCGATGGCACCTTTTTGCAAGGCAAGTTTGATGCCCGTAACCTGGCGGTAAAAGACAATGAATCCATCGACTTGCGCATGGATCAGCTCAGCACCAGCATGCGCACGCTGCGGGACTTATTGCCCAATTTTAGTTTGCCCCGCAATTTTGACAAACTGGGCAAACTGGAATACCGGGGTGAATTCATTGGTTTTTTCAACAGCTTCACCACCATCGGGCAATTGTCCACCAGCATTGGAAGCGCTAACCTGAACGTTTCGCTCAAAAATACCGAAAGCCCTGAACGGGCCTCTTATTCCGGAACCGTAGTGCTCAACAATTTTGACCTGGGCAAATGGACCGATAACAAAAACTTTGGAAAAATAAGCCTGCTAGCTAAGGTAGGTGAAGGGGACGGATATGGGCTGGCTGGAAAAAATGCCCGGGCCAAACTTAGTGCAGACATCAAAAGTTTTGAATTCAAGGGCTATAAGTACACCAACGCCCAAATGCAGGGTGAACTTAAAGCCCGTAAATTTGACGGTAACCTGGTCATCGCCGACAACAACATCGACCTGAATTTTACAGGTAAGGTAGACCTCTCCAAAGATGTACCAGAATACAACTTTTACTCCTCCATCAATAAACTGAACCTGCAAAAGCTCAATTTTAGCAAGGAAGAAATTGTATTGACGGGGAATGTGGATGTGAATTTTCAGGCCAAAAACCTGGTAGATCTGGTGGGCCGAGCCGAATTTAAAGACTTTGACCTCAATAAAGGAGACCAAACTTACCATTTCAAAATGGTTGACATCTCATCCACCTTGGATAGCACGGGTAACCGTAAGTTGGATATTGCCTCCGATGCAATGGATGCACATCTGAATGGTCGCTTTGATATTGAAAAAATCCCGGCAGCTTTTCAATTGTTTATTTACGACAATTTCCCGGGTTTTGCCCAACGCTTCAAGATGAACAAAGTGGATTCCTTGCTGCGGCCACAACAATTCAAGTACGACATCAAAATAAAAAACAGCGGAGGCCTGCACGAATTGCTCAATGCCCAGTTGGGTCCCTTAAAAAACTTCACCTTGAGTGGAGAATTTGACAACCTTACCGCAAAATTGATTACCAAGCTGGATGCCCCCGAATTCCGTTTCGGGTCTTTGGCCGCCACCGATTTGGGCCTCCGGGTTGATCTGAATGATGGTCAGGGTTTCATCACACTCAACACCGCCTCCTTGAGCATCAACGACAAACAAAAACTACCCAATATTACCCTACAAACCTCGGTTGATCGCGATACCATTGATTTTGGATTGACATATGCCGACAAATCCTCCCGGGTTTTGTCCAAAGTCAACCTGGACGGGCGTTTTTTCATTCGCGATAGCAACACCATGTTGATGCGCCTGAGCAATTCCGATTTGCATTTGCTCAATACCAATTGGTCCATCAATCCACTCAATACCATTATATTTGGCAAGGACTATATTGATGTTCAAGACTTTGCACTACAAAATGGTGCAAAATCCATCCGCCTCGATCGCCTGGGCCGCAAGGGGATCAAACTGGGAATGAACAACATGGATCTGGGTTTACTCAATGGGTACCTCAATTTTGAACCCATGGAATTTGGTGGCCGCTGTAACCTCGAAGCACGGGTTGAAGATTTGCTCGGGTTGAAAAATATTGGTTTGTCGCTAATCAGCGACACCCTGTTCATCAACAAGGACGACTGGGGGCTGATGCGTTTGGATGTCAAAATGCGAGACCGCCAGCACCCTCTTGAGGCCTACTTTTCCCTTACCAAGGATACGGCCCAATTGCTGATGGAAGGCTATTACAACCTTAGCACTTTTGGAGAAAGTACGGAACAGCAGGCCAGGTATTTCGATGCCAACCTCAATATCCACTCCTATCCCCTCAATATTGCCGACTATTTTGTAGGCGATGTGTTCAAGAATCTTTATGGTTATTTTGATACGGATATCCATTTGAATGGCGATTTCAGCAACCCCAATATCGTTGGAAAAATGTACCTGATGAAGGGGGGCTTTACGGTAGACTACCTCAAAACGAACTATACTTTTGAACGGGGAAATGTGGATGTGGACAATTTTCTCTTTGACTTGTCGGGTATGGTTCTTTACGATAAACGCAAAAACCGTGCTCGCCTGGATGGGGGTATTCGCCATGACCACCTCAAGCGGTTTGGCTTCAACGCCAGTTTAAACACCCTCGAACCTTTCTTTGCGCTGGACACCAAAAAAGGCGACAATGAACAGTTTTATGGGCAAGCCATTGGGATGGGGAAAATCAATTTTTCGGGTTCCTTCCAAAGGCCCGACATCTCGGTGATCGCCTCCGTTGGAGAAGGTTCTCGCCTGATCATTCCGGTGAGCAACGAACGTAAAGTGGGACAATTGGACTTCGTCCGTTTTGTTGAAAAAACCCCGAAGGCAGAAAAGGCCAAAGACGAGCGGGAACTTACAGGGGTTGGCATCAACCTTGACATCACGGTGCAACGGGGGGCCGAAATGCAAATCATTTTTAATGAGCAATCGGGTGACGTCATCAAAGGTGCTGGGCGAGGTGCAGTGCAAATTTCCGTGCCTCGAGGCGGCGATTTTAAGATGTTCGGCGAAATAGTGATTGATGAAGGAGAGTACCTTTTTACCCTCTACAATTTGTTCAACAAAGGATTTAGGGTTAAAGAAGGAGGTACACTTACCTGGAATGGCGACCCCTTTGGGGCCATCATCAATCTGGAAGCGGAATACCGAGACCTGAGCGCATCCGTTTACAGCTTTATTCAGGAGTACCTGGTGGCTGCTTCGGATGAATTAAAAGCAGCCGCCAATACCAATACCAACATCGATCTGCGCATGAAATTGCGGGGCGATCTGCTCAAGCCAACCATCGATTTTGATTTGGCTTTCCCCAACCTGCGGGGCGAATTGCAAAGTTTTGCTGAAAGCAAAATCCGCATCCTCAAACAGGATCAAAACGAATTGAACAAACAGGTATCGGGTTTGATCCTCTTTGGACAATTCTTGCCAGCCGATTTTGCCCTGGGTACCCAGGCACGCGCTTTCGCCCTCAACTCGGTGAGTGAGCTGGTTTCCAATCAGGTATCTTTAATGGTTACCGAATTGTTGAAGGACCTGGTGGGCGAAGGGGTGCTCTCCGATATCAATTTTAATGTACGGCAAGCCCTCACCAGCAGCGGCAACAACGAATTTCAATTTAGTCTCAAGCCCTATTTCCTGAAAGACCGCCTTTCGGTACAGGTAGGAGGCAACATCCAAAACAATGTACCTGGCCTGGAGGTCAATACCTTTGTTGGGACCGACGTGGTCATCGAATACGCCATCACCCCGGATCGCAACCTCAAGCTCCGAATTTTTCAAAAACTACAACCAGACGTGGGTGGCCGAAGATTTCAACTGGGCACAGGCCTGAGTTTCAGAAAGGAATACGACTCTTTTGCGGATTTTATCCGGAGTTTTAAACGGAAAGTGAAAGGTGAAAAATGATGTTTTTGTTTTTCACTTTCCATCATAAAAGTACATGTATCAATCCTCTTGAAGTGCATTTAATCCCAATGCTTCGAATACATATTTTTTCTTAAAAACGTGTAAACAAGCATCAAGCGCCGTTTCAATGGCTAGTGCTTGTTTTTCTTTTTTGCCACTTCCCTTATTACCATCGGCAAAATCACAAATGGATTTAATCAGTATCCACTCAACTCCTTTGTCTTGACAAGCTGCATAGAGCCCGGCTCCTTCCATTTCTCCTCCTTTTGCAGTTGGAAACTGTTGTACCAATTGGTTCCTTAAATTCAGGTTATCAATTAACTTTTCACCTGATAAAATATCACAAAGTTCCAGGGTAGCTTCCTCCCCATTTGGTAGTGTATATTCCCAACCACGAAGGTTTTTGAAATTATTACGCAAGGTATTGCTGGCTTCTGGTTTACTACCTCGCCAAATTATTTGATCACTACCCGCTCTTTGGATTTCATAAGGTAAAATATGCTCAGAGACCAAAACGTCACCAATGTTTTGTTTGGCCCCATCAATGCCAAAAGCTATACCAACCATCAATACAAATTTAGGTTGAAGGGCACTAATGGCGTTTGAAACCGTTAGAATGGAACCCATTGAGGCTGAAGAGCCCATACTTCCGCATTCAACATTCGCAATGGCAAAATTCCCTAGCTTGCCCAAAAAATAAGTAGCGTTATCTTTTTTCACCTCCAGCAAACCTTCTTCACCAGGCAGCGGGGCCATTTTTTGATGCAAGGCTGAGGTCTCAGTATCCGTAGCGGTTACAATCAACGCAAGGCCTTGAGTGGAGTAAGACTCAATTTCTCGGAAAGCCTTTTCACCGTATTTTATTTTTTTAGGTTTTCCGGCAGGAAGAGCCATAAATCTATCTGGAGCGGGATCCGTTACGGATGTTGCTGTAGCCGTAGCCGTGCTGGTTTCCTCTTCTTCTTTTATCTCCAATTGGTCAACGTATTCATTCAAGGTGTTGGCAATACGATTGATTGCTAAATCATAATCCCTGGTATCGATAACACCCCTATTGAGTTGAGCTTCATTCCGATTGTAGCGGGAAGACAGCAGTAGTAAATCATTGGACAAATCATCCTGGCCAGTCTCCTCAGCAGTCTTCATCATTTCAGCTAATGCTTCTCCAATTTTTCCTCTTACAATAAGATTCTTGAAATATTTTTTAGACGGCATGCACTGTTTTTTTATCAAAAATAAAATATTCCCTGGAAAATAAAGCCTCTCCGCTATATTCAATTATTTTTTACTCTCCACTTTTTGTCATTCTCTGCCGCAACAAGTGATCTGCCAACACCAACGCTGCCATCGACTCTACAATCGGCACTGCTCGCGGCAATACACAAGGATCATGCCGACCACGACCGGTTACCTCTACAGTTTCACCTTGGGTATTGACCGATTCCTGAGCGGGAATAATGGTTGCAACGGGTTTGAAGGCCACGCGGAAAGTGATGTCCATGCCATTGGAAATGCCGCCTTGGATGCCGCCGGAATGATTGGTCCGGGTTTTGATGATGCCGTCTTCTTGGTAAAAAACGTCGTTGTGCTCCGAGCCGCGCATGCTCACTCCGGCGAAACCAGAGCCATATTCAAAGCCCTTGCAGGCATTGATGCTGAGCATGGCTTTGCCCAGGTCGGCATGGAGTTTATCAAAGGCAGGTTCACCCAGACCAACCGGACAACCAGTAATGACCGCACTCACCACCCCGCCGATGGTGTCCCCATCCTTGCGCACCGCTTTGATCAGGTCAATCATTTGAACGGCCATTTCGGGGTCGGGGCAACGTACGTCGTTGGATTCCGTCAGTGAGAGGTCTAGTTCATCAGCGCCTTTTTGCAAAATGAGCGGACCCACCTGGCTGACATATGCCTGAATATTGACTCCATTTTGGGTCAAAAACAATTTGGCAATGGCGCCTGCTGCTACCCGGGCGGCCGTTTCCCTTGCGGAGGAGCGACCACCACCCCGGTAGTCGCGAACGCCATATTTTTCCTGATAAGTGAAATCTGCATGAGAAGGCCGGTATTTGTCGGCGATGTGGCCGTAATCGTGGGAGCGTTGGTCATCGTTCGGAATGAGCATACCAATGGGTGTGCCAGTGCTTTTGCCTTCGAAAATACCGGAAAGGATTTGAACGGTGTCACTTTCTTTGCGTTGGGTGACGATGGCCGACTGACCGGGTTTGCGCCGATCCAGTTCAGCCTGGATGAAAGCTTCATCGATGTCCAGTCCGGCTGGGCAACCATCAATAATTACTCCAATGGCTTTGCCATGTGATTCTCCAAAGGTACTGATGCGAAAGGCACTGCCAAAAATACTTCCTGCCACGGTTGTTTTTATTTTTTTTGTTTGGATGTTGAGAGACAAAGATAAGTTGAGAAGTTGAGAAAGTTGAGGAGTTGAGATGTTGAGCTACTTAGGGTTTGGTTTTATAACTGATCTTCCGCTCCCATTTTTCCTGCAAAACCTTTTTTTTCTTGCCTTTTTCCATTTCCAGCAGGAAGCCTTTTTTTTCTATCCAATTGCCCTGTTCATCGTAGCGGTATTCGTAAATGGTGGTGGCTTTGGGCGTAATGGATTTGATCAGGTCCCCTTTTTCATTGTAGGTTTCACCTTTGGCGGGAAATGCGGCACCCTGTTGTGGATCCAGCACCAGGGTATCGCGGGAAGATTCTTTGCCCAAAGGATTTATTTTTTTGACGATGTAACGATTCTGATCCGGCAAATACTCGGCTTCTTCTGTAGTGCCTGCCATGTTGTCTTCGTCGTCAAACTTGTCAATGACGGAAGGTTGGCCCCGACCCACGTTTTTGATGCGGGTTTCAAAACGCAGGTAACCATCCTTGCTGAACTCTCTGATACGCACCAAAAAGCCCCGGGTATCGTAAATGTAGTTCTCAGTCCGGCGCTCATAAGTACCATCAGCTACCCAGGTTTCGAAAATGGTGGCTTTCTTTACCCCTGGCTCAGCTTGATAGGTGGTGCTGTCCTTGCTGCGGAGTTGATCTTTTTCATACACTGCTTTCAGGATGATTTTTTGTTCCGCGTTGTACAATGAACGGGTAAGGGTTTGCTTTTTGCTTGGCAGCTCGTGGTAGGTCTCCTGAATTTCCGTTACGGGCAAAGCACCTCGGAAATGTTCTTGCTGGTTGAGGTGCAAGGCTTTGCTCAGGTTTTGCGCTTTCACAGAAAATACACTGAACAGTAAAAGCAGAAAAGTCAATCTTGTTTTCATGGTCTTCTGTAAACACTGGTTTAGGCACAATTCTTTCTAAGATGCTCTACATTATTAGCTCTCAACTCAACTTCGGCAACACCGCCTCAATCTCCGCCCGCTTGGGCTCCTCCCACTCCGGCAAATGCAAATGAGTACCCAGCTCTTCCCGCGCTTCATCCACCATAAAGCCCGGTTGCATGGTCGCCATTTCGAACCACATGCCCGCCGAAGGTTTGAAATACACCGAATGGAAATACTTGCGGTCTCGGAACTCGGTGGGGTTCAGGCCCAATTCGGCGATGCGCGCCTGCATGGCCAGCAGTGCTTCATCATCGGCCACCTTCCAGGCCACGTGGTGTACGGTGCCAATGCCGTTGCGGCCCTTGTGGCTATAGGCATCGCGGCGCATTTCCAGGTAATGACCGGCCCCGCCGCCGTTGACATTGAGGCGGATGCGGTTGTTTTCTTCTGCTGCCACCGCCATATTCATCTCAGTAGTCAAAAACTCAATCATGGACTGCCAATGCTCCGGTGCCACCGACAACATCACATGGTGAATGCCCCGGAAGGCATAGTCCGCAGTGATTTCCGGTTCGGAGGGATTCAGCCAGGGTGCCCGGGCATCACTATCGTCTCCCATCAATTCAATTTGCAAACCGGATGGGTCACGAAACCACAGGAAAGGCTGCCCGAAGCGCTCGCCATGGGTCAACAAAACACCGTGGGCATGCAGGCGTTGTTCCCAAAAAGGCAAGGCTGCGGTTGGAACCGACAATGCCGTACTCAGGATCATGCCCGAACCTTCCGTTCCCCGCTTTACATTGGGCTGGTCTTTGTAGGGAAAAGTTGTAAATACGGTACCTGGTGTTCCGATCTCATCAGCATAATAAAAATGGTACACGTGGACATTGTCAAAGTTTACGGTTTTTTTCACCAGACGCATGCCCAGCACGCGGGTATAAAAATCGTAATCTTCCTGCGCGTCGTTGACGGTAGCAGTAACGTGGTGAATCCCCTGAATGAGTTTTTGGGTCTGCATGTTTGTCCCGGTTTGGTGTGCAAAGTAGGCTGAATTTTTCATAAATTTAGCCGCTCCAGAGCTTGTTTATGCCTTAATAAGAAACTAATATTATGAACGTCGAAGAAGTTTGCGCCTATTGTCTGGCCAAAAAAGGGGTGGAAGAAAGTTTTCCTTTTGGTGAAACCACCATGGTACTTAAGGTGATGGGCAAAATATTTGCGCTAGTCCCCTTGGATGTAGATGTACAAACCATCAACCTCAAATGTGACCCCGAACGCGCCATCGAATTGCGGGAAGAACACCCCGACGACGTGCTTCCCGGCTACCACATGAACAAAAAGCATTGGAATACGGTGTATTGTGAAGCTGGATTGAGCAATAAACTGCTGCAGGAATTGATCGATCATTCGTATGATTTGGTGGTGGCGAGTTTGCCAAAGAAGTTGAAGGTGGAATTGGAGGGGTTGGAGTAAAATGGAGGGATATGGATTTTTGTAAAATAAAGATCGCAGACTATACCAATTTGTTCAATACGACGAATGGTTTGATTTGGCTTCGCCAAATGTTTTTCACCACGACGACACGACGACACGACGACACGACGATAGCTACCGCTACAATACGACGCTTCGCGTCGTTTTATAAAAGCGCGAAGCGCGTAAAACGTCGTATCGTCGTGTCGTCGTGTCGTCGTGGTGAAAAAATTGCAGCGAAGCTGCGCAATAGCCATATAGGCACTAGGAAAGAATCTAATTCCTTCTTCGTGTTGTATTTTCATTCCCTTTTCGCCCCAACCCACGCCCATGAAAATTGACTACCTCATCGTTGGCCAGGGACTCGCTGGCTCCCTCCTCGCCTATTTTTTAGAAAAAGCTGGTGCATCCATTTACGTCATCGATCCCGATGGTGCAGGTTCCGCTTCGCGGCGTGCTGCTGGTTTGATCAATCCGGTCACCGGGCGTTACTTCGTCAAATCCTGGCGGGTGGATGAACTCATTCCTTTTGCCCGGCAAACTTACCGGGACTTGGAACAAGCACTCGACGGTTCTTTTTTCCACGAACGAACCATCCTCCGGGCCCTTACTTCGGCCAAAGAAGAAAACGACTGGCTCGCCCGCGCAGGTGACCCTGGCTATCAGGCCTACATGGGCGATCACGCCGACAAGGCACCACTTGAACCACTCCTCTACCCTACCCTCGCCTACGGCCAAACCTTACAAAGTGCGCAATTGAACGTCAGCGTTTTTTTGGATTTTCTTCAAAAACAGTTGATGGGAAAAAATCGACTGAGTAAAAATTATTTTCATTACAATGATCTTGTCATCAACCCAGACGGGGTCAGCTATGGCGAGATAGAGGCTTCCCGGGTGGTTTTTTGTGAAGGCTACGGCGGGGTCAATAACCCTTTTTTCAACTACCTCCCCTTTCGGGGCGACAAGGGCGAGGTGCTGATCGTGGAAATTCCCGGCGCAGGTTTTGAGCGCATCGTCAAACAAAACAATACCTTTCTCGCCCCCTTGGGCAATGACCTGTACTGGGTGGGGGCCACCTACGCCTGGCAGTTTGACGACGATCAGCCAACGGAACAGGCGAGAGTAGAACTGCTGGAACGTTTAAAAACGGTGGTCAAATTGCCGTTTAAAGTAGTCGATCATTGGGCAGCCATTCGGCCTACGGTGAAGGATCGGCGGCCTTTTTTGGGGCAACATCCTGAGTTTTCAAACTTGTGGATTTTTAATGGCTTGGGAACGAAAGGGGCTTCGCTGGCACCGTTTTGGGCAAAGCATTTGTGTGAGGTGATGTTGGAGGGGAAGGCGATGGATAGGGAGGTGGATATTCGGCGGTTTGGGTGATGCACATTATCTGAGTTGTTAAGCCCTGAAGGGGCGACATCCCTTCAAGAATGGGTGAAGCCCGTTCGACCCAACAGCCCAGCTCTATTCATACTCACCAGCCCTGAAGGGGCGGCATCATCCGCGGTGATGATGTCGCCCCTTCAGGGCTTCTT
This sequence comes from Haliscomenobacter sp., assembly GCF_033763495.1. Lineage (GTDB taxonomy): Bacteria > Bacteroidota > Bacteroidia > Chitinophagales > Saprospiraceae > Haliscomenobacter. Next base: position 14,683 of record NZ_JANRKL010000065.1, read on the forward strand.
AACTTGAGACATTACTCGGCTCGCTAAGAATGGGCCCAGCCCATTCTTGGAAGAATGTCGCCCCTTCAGGGCTAGTCCATCTTCTGGCAGATGGTGTAGAGCATCTTGGAATAGAATGGGCTGTGCCCATTCTTGAGCAGATGTCGCCCCTTCAGGGCTAGTCCACCTTGTGGTAGATGACCTAGCCGAATGGGATAAATTCAAAATTTCTACTAATTTAGTCCTCGTTTAATCACCCAAACCTTTCACTAACCATGCTTCGGCATAGCTCAGCAACCATGCAAAAATCTACCTGGCTGTTTATTGTCAGGGCAACCGCGAGGGTTGCCCCTACGATGTTGTTCCTATTAATGATGGCATTGGGCAGTTTTGCCCAAAACCAACCCGGGGCCTACTTCAGCGACCATCCCAGCCTTTCGCCGGATGGCAACACCCTGTATTTCACCTACGCTGGTGACGTCTGGAAAGTGCCCAGCGCTGGAGGCCTCGCTACGCGCCTCACCGCCATGGAAGGCGACGAACGTTTCCCCCGCCCCTCGCCCGACGGCAAATGGCTGGCTTTTAGCGCCCAGCAATACGGCAATACCGACGTTTACCTCATGCCACTCGATGGTGGTGAAATCCGCCAATTGACCTACCACGACGCCAATGATTTGGTCAGTTCCTGGTCTTGGGACAGCGGTTTTATTTACTTTACCTCTTCGCGTTACAATCGTTTCAGTGGGTACAAGGTTTCGATTGAAGGCGGCACGCCGATGCGTTTGTTTCCCCATTATCACCACACCGTCAACGACATAGCCGAGCATCCGCGCGGTGGGGAGATTTTTTTCAATGAGTCCTGGGAAAGTTTCAACGCGATGACCCGCAAAGGGTATAAAGGCGACCACAATCCCGATGTACAATCCTACAATCCCCGCTCGGGCGAGTTCAAGCAATACACCAATTGGGCAGGTAAGGATTTTGGCGTGACCTTTGATCGCCAGGGCAATTTTTACTTCATTTCTGACGAAGCCAATGGGGAGTACAACCTGTACACCTTCGAAAAAGAACGCAAAGTCAAGTTGACCGACTTCACTACTTCGATCTGGTACCCGCAGGTGAGTGCCAATGGCGAAAAAGTGGCTTTCCGTCGCGATTACCAAATCCAGGTGTACGATGTCAAGAAAAAACGGGCCGAAACCCTGGCCATTCGTATTCCTCAAAACGTCACCCTGGATCAATTGCAGGATTTTAACGTCAAAGGCAACATTACCGCCTTTAACGTATCGGATGATGGCAAAAAGTTGGCCTTTATCGCCCGTGGGCAGGTCTTTGTGTCGGATATCAAGGGCAAATTCATTCAGCACTTGCCCACCCGGGCCGAGGGGCGGGCGCTGGAAATCCATTGGTTGAAAGACAACAAAACGCTGCTTTTTACCCAAACCGTGGGAGGGTATCAAAACTGGTTTACCCTGCCAGCTGACGGCAGCGGAGCCGAAAAACAAATCACCCAGGATCAGCACAACAACCGCAACCTGGCTTTCAACAGCGACAAAACCAAAGCGGTGTACATAGCAGGGCGCCAGGAAATGCGCCTGCTGGACTTGGGCACCCTGACCAGCAGCAGCTTGCTCAAAGACGAATTTTGGGACATAGGCAGCGATGAGCCCCAGTTTGGGCCCGATGACAAACACATCCTTTACACCGCCTACCGCAATTTTGAACGCGACATATTTGTGTACAACCTCGATACCAAAAAAATCCAAAACCTGACCAACACTGGGGTAACCGAGGCTGCCCCACGCTGGTCTCCGGATGGTAAACACATTTATTTCAACGGCAATCTGACTCAGCCCTCCTACCCTTTTGGTTTGGGGGATGCTGATTTATACAGCATGTCGCTGCGGGCTTACGATCCGCCTTATCGTTCGGACAAGGTGAAGGAATTGTTTAAGGAGGAGGAGAAAAAAACGGATAAACCCGCCGCCAAAGATTCCACTGCCAAAAAGACTCCCATCCAGATCGATGAGGCCTACCTGAACGAACGCATCCAACAACACGGGCCAACATTGGGCAACCAGTCAGCGCCTTATGTGATCCAGGTTGGTGAAAAAACCACCCTGCTTTTTGCCTCTAACCACGACGAAGGCAAAGCCAATTTGTGGAAACTGGTGCTCGAACCCTTCGAACGGCCCAAAACCGAGATGATTCAAGGCGCCACCGGGTTTGGTTTTGACATCAGCGCAGCCAAAAACCAGTATTACATCTTAATAGGTGGCAACATTGCTACGCTCAACGTTGATGGCAACAAAACCGAAACCATCGCCATGGACTACACCTTCCGCAAAAAACTCTCCGCCGAGTTTGAGCAGATGTTTTATGAAGCCTGGGCCAACATTGAGCAGAACTTCTACGACGAAACTTTCCATGGCAAAAACTGGAAGGCCATCCGGGATCGTTACGCCGCTTTTTTGCCCCACCTCAACACCCGTAGTGACTTGCGGCTCTTGTTGGCCGAAATGTTGGGCGAGTTGAATGCCTCACACCTGGGTTTCAACTCCAGCGGCAGTGAGGAAGAGATTTTTTACAAAGGGCGCAGCGCCGGAACGGGAATCCTGTTTTCCAATGATGATCCTTATAAGGTAGAGCACATCGTGGCACGCAGCCCAGCCGACCGGATTGACAAGGACATTCGCCCCGGCGATCGGTTGATCAAAGTAAATGGTAGTGCGGTAGTGCCCCGCAACAACCGGGAACAATACCTCATTCGACCTTCCTTGGATGAAGAAATCAGCCTGACCTTTATGCGCGGGCAGGAGGAACGGACCGTCAAAATCCATCCGGTCAGCACTTTTGTCATCAACGATTTGTTGTACGACGAATGGGAAGCGGCTTGCCAGAAACGGGTGGATGAGCGCAGCAACAAAAAAATTGCTTACGTACACATGAAGGACATGGGCGGCGGTGCCCTCGATCACTTCCTCAAACAGATGGTGAGTGAAGGCTGGCAACGTGATGCCTTGATTCTGGATTTGCGCTACAACACTGGGGGCAACGTGCATGATAAGGTTTTGCAGTTCCTCTCCCAAAAGCCCTACCTCCAATGGAAATACCGCGAGGGACAATTATCTCCTCAACCCAATTTCACCCCAGGTGCCAAACCCATTGTATTGCTGGTAAACGAGCCCAGCCTCAGCGATGCCGAAATGACCACCGAAGGGTTCAAACGCCTTAAATTGGGTACGGTAGTGGGTACTGAAACCTACCGCTGGATCATTTTCACCAGTGGCAAGGGACTCGTTGATGGGTCTTTTTACCGCCTGCCTTCCTGGGGTTGTTATTCCATGGATGGGAAAGACCTCGAAATCACGGGGGTCAAACCAGATGTGTATGTGAAAAACACTTTTAAAGATCGCCTCGAAGGAAAAGATCCTCAATTGGATAAGGCCATTGATCTGATTTTGGAGAAAATGAAATAGGGCGGGCAACGCACCGTAGAGACGCACGGCCGAGCGTCTCTGCATAAGCCGTGAATGACAGGAAGTATGTCATTTACGGCTTTTTTTTGTCTCTACTGATTTTCCTTATCCCAAATTCTCTATTTTATTCCTAGATTTACTAAATTCACGAAATTTTCTTTTTTTATTAAAAAATTTTCAAAATCTATAAAAGTATTCTTTACATTTATCGCGTATTTACCTGATTCTTTAACAACCTATCAAACACGGCAGAACACATGAAAAAAACCAATCTACGCAGTCTGTTAGTTCTCTTGCTATGTATAGCAGGCGCGTGTCTCCCTCCAGGTGCTTTTGCACAAACCAAAATCACGGGTAAGGTGATTGACAAGGATAGTGGGCCGCTTGTCGGCGTAAGTATCCTGGTTAAAAACACGACCACGGGTACAGTTTCGGAGCTTGACGGCAGTTTTAGTTTAAATGCACCAGATGCAAACGCTACACTAGTTTTTTCCTACACCGGCTACACCACGCAAGAAATAGCCCTTGCTGGTCGCACAAATCTTGACATCACCATGGCTACTGACAACTTGCTGCTCGACGAAGTAGTAGTGGTAGGTTATGGTGTACAAAAAAAGGAAACCGTTACTGGGGCAGTCTCCAGTGTAAAGGGTTCCGACTTGGTTAAATCTCCTGCTGTCAACGTTTCCAACTCTATTGCAGGCCGTATGGCCGGGGTAGTTGCGGTAAACCGCAGTGGTGAGCCTGGTTACGATGGTTCCGGTATCCGGATTAGGGGCTCCAACACCCTGAACAACAACGACGCCTTGATCGTAATCGATGGTATTCCTGCCCGTGCAGGGGGCTTGGATCGTTTGAACCCCAACGATATCGAAAAAATTTCGGTATTGAAGGATGCATCCGCAGCCATTTATGGTGCACGTGCTGCCAACGGGGTTATCCTGATCACCACCAAAAGAGGTAAAATCAGCAAGCCCGAATTGTCCTACTCTTTCAACCAGGGTTACACTCAACCCACTCAACTGCCTAAGGTAGCTGATGCGGCTCAGTACACCGAAATGTTGAACGATTTGGACATTTATGGTTTGCCGGCCAGCGAATGGGCTGCGGCAACCCAGGCTTACAAAACCACTGGCACTTACACGCGTCCGAATGGTCAGGTACGTAAGGCACCATTCCAGCCTGAGGATTTCCAGAAGTACCGCGATGGTTCTGACCCTTGGGGGCACCCCAATACCGATTGGTATGCAGCCACCATCAAGGATTGGTCGGCACAACAACGCCACAACCTGCAAATGACAGGTGGCACCGAAAACCTCAAATACCTCGCTTCTTTGGGTTACCAAAATCAGGATGGGGTGTACATCAACTCCGCTACGGGCTACAAGCAGTACGATCTGCGCATCAACCTGGACGCCAAAATCAATGAATACATCAGTGTAAACATGGGTATGTTGGGCCGTCAGGAATACCGCTTCTTCCCTACTCAATCTGCAGGTGCCATCTTCCGGATGTTGATCCGGGGCAAACCACAGCAGCCAGCATACTGGCCTGACGGACGCCCTGGACCTGACATTGAAAACGGCCAAAACCCGGTAGTCATCACGACCAACCAAACGGGTTATGACCAAGACAAGCGCGATTATTTCCAAACCAATGGCCAGATTGACATTAAAATCCCGGGTATCAAAGGTTTGAAATTTTCAGGAACTGCTGCCATCGACAAGTTGAATCAAAACACCAAGCGCTGGACCACTCCGTGGACTCTGTATGAGCGTGGAACTGGTTTTGAAGCAGATGGCGTTACGCCAAAACTGGTTGCCGCCAAACGTGGACCTGCCGAGCCAAACCTGAGCCTGGGCAACAGCACCCAATTGAACGTGTTGTTGGGAGGAGTTTTGACCTACGAAAAAACCTTCGGTGCGCATAACCTGACTGTTTTGGCGGGTTCCAACCGCGAAACCATCGAAGGAACCAACTTCAACGCTTTCCGTCGTTTCTTCATCTCACCAGCACTTGATCAATTGTTTGCAGGTGGCGACCTTGAAAAAAACAACGGCGGCGGTGCGTTTGAACGTGCTCGTTTGAACTACTTTGGCCGGGTTGCTTACAACTTCCAGGAAAAATACCTTTTGGAATTCCTCTGGCGTTATGATGGTTCGGATATCTTCCCCGAAGAAACCCGTTATGGCTTCTTCCCTGGCGTAATGGCTGGTTGGGTACTTTCCGAGGAAAAATTCATGGATGCAGTTCCTGCCATCAACTACCTAAAACTGAGAGGCTCCTGGGGCCAAATGGGTAACGACCAAATCGCGACTTACCAGTACCTGTCTACTTATGGCTTCAGAAGTTACATCTTGGGCAACGTTGAAACCAAAACCTTGTTTGAGGCACGTATCCCCAATGAGCTAATCACCTGGGAGGTTGCAACCAACGCGAACATCGGTTTGGAGGGATCGATTTTAAATGACAAAGTGACCTTCGAATTCGACTACTTCAACAACAAGCGGACCAACATCTTGTGGACCAAAAACGCATCCGTGCCTCAGTCCACTGGTTTGACTTTGCCAGCTCAGAACATCGGCGAAGTAGAGAACAAAGGTTTCGACGCCTTGATTGGCTACCGTACCAACATCGGCAAATTGAAGTTGAATGTGAGTGTAAACGGGGGCTACGCCAAAAACAAAATCCTGTTCTGGGATGAAGCTCCTGGTGCTCCAGAATGGCAGCGCACCACTGGTCGCCCAATGTTTACCGAGCAAGTTTACCAGTATGACGGTGTATTCGCAACTCAGGCAGAAATCGATGCTGAAACCATCAACTACAAAGCCATCGTCAACACGCTGCGTCCTGGTGACATGAAGTACAAAGATTTCAACGGCGACGGAAAAATTACTCCTGACGACCGTGTACGTACCGACTTCAACAACATCCCTACTTTCCAGGGTGGTTTGAATGTAATTGCCAGCTATCAAGGCTTTGACCTGAATATCCTCTTCCAGGGTTCAGCGGGTGCCAAGCAATACGTTAGCCCAGGTGAAATGGGTAACATCGGTAACTACCTGCTGAGCATGTATACTGATCGTTGGACGGTTGAAAACCCCAGCAGTGTACACCCGCGGATTGCCAACCGTAGTGACCAGTACTTCTCTGGTGGTAACGATTATTGGTTCAGAAGTACCGATTACATCCGTTTGAAAAACGTAGAAATTGGTTACACTCTGCCTGAAAACATCATCAAAAAAGCAGGCATGACCAGTTTCCGGGTTTACCTCAATGGTTTGAACCTCTTTACCATTTCCGATTTCGATTCGTTTGACCCAGAATCTAGCAGTGCTACTGGCCAGTTCTACCCACAACAGCGGGTAATCAACGGTGGTTTAACTGTTACTTTCTAAAACCTCTAAAATCAATAAAGCGATGAGAAACATCATCATAGGATTAATTGCCCTTTTGTTCATCAACAGTTGTAATGACGACTTCGTCAATACACAACCATTGGACCAACTTTCCCAATCGGCGGTTTGGACGGATGGTTCGCTGGCAGAAGCTTTTGTTTCTGAAATTTACGCTGGATTTGGCAACGGTGGTTTCGACGAGCAAATGAACGCTTCGTTGACCGACGAGACAATCTTCACCCACCCAGGGCGGGGCATTACGACCATCACGGAAGGCCGCTCCAATCCAGCCGATCCAGGATGGATCAATGGCACCTTGAGCTGGGGCAACATGTACCTGCGCATCCGCGCTGCCAACCTGGCGTTGAAAAACCTCGAAGCGCCACAATTCAACAACCCTACTCTGGTAGATCGTTTGAAGGGCGAAGCTAAGTTTATGCGTGCTTATTACTACCAGCAATTACTGCGTTATTTCGGAGGCGTTCCAATCGTGGATAAGCCTTATGAATTAAGCGATACCGACTTTTTGTCTGAAAGAAGCTCATATGAAGCTTGTGTGAATTTCATCGTCAAAGATTGTGATGAAGCCGCGGCATTGTTAGACGGTAAGACACTGGTAGCTGGCCGGGCAACCAAGGCTGCTGCATTGGCCCTTAAAGCTCGGGTGTTGATCTACGCAGCTAGCGACCTACACGACATTCCAACGGCCAAAGCGAAGTCAACTGTAATTTCCGGTTATGCCAAGCCTGAATTGATTGGCTATGTAAGCGGTGACCGCAAGGCCCGTTGGGAAAAAGCCCGCGATGCAGCCAAAGCGGTACTGGATTTGCCAGGCTTTGGCCATCAGTTGGGTTTGAATGCTCCTGCTTCTGCCAGTGATGGTACAACCAATTACATGAACATCGCTCTTTCTCGCAATGGAGGTGAAAAGGAGTTGATCATGGCCCGTTATTTCATCAATGCCAAGCAGGAAAACGGCGGCCGCCAGGGTCTGTTCAACGGCCCTAATGGCTACCACAACTGGGCGGGCAACACGCCGATCCAGTTGATGGTCGACGATTATGAAATGATGGATGGCAGCAAGTTTGATTGGAACAATCCAGCCCATGCCGCTGCACCTTACACCAATCGTGACCCACGTTTTTATGCTTCAATCCTGCACGATGGTTCAAACTGGAAACCACGTACTTCTGACGTAGCAGCCAAAGATCCTGCCAACCAGATTCAAACGGGTACTTACGAAGTGATGAATGGTTCCAACAAAGTGCCACACTTCGGCTTGGATACACGCAAGAGTAGTGTAGAAGACTGGAACGGTAGCTACACAGGGTATTATGCACGTAAGTTCATCGATCCAAACCCATCCATTGTTGACCAAAACACCTGGCAACAAGTTCCATGGCCAGTTTTGCGTTACACCGAAATGGTTTTCAACTATGCTGAGGCTTTGATCGAACTGGGTGATGATGCTACTGCCCGCACCTGGCTCAACAAAATTCGTTTCCGTGCGGGTATGCCTGCCCTGACCGAATCTGGTGATGCACTCAAACAACGCATGCGGAATGAAAAACGTGTCGAAATGTACCTGGAAGAGCAACGTTACCACGATACGCGCCGCTGGATGATTGCCCCCACCACCCTGGGCCGCAAAGCCAATGGTATCAACATCAATGGTACCCTGAAAGCGGGTAAAAACGTGACCTTGTACAAGTATGACCCAAGCAATTACGATTATACTTACAAGGTCTTTGAAATTGACCCGGGTAAGGAAAACCGTGCCTGGTTGGATAAACAATACTATCTGCCGATCCATCGCGATGAAATGAACCGGAACAATAAACTGGTACAAAACCCAGGGTATTAATCCTGAGGTTTTAGATTAGAATAATGCAGGGGGCGCAAGAGAACAAATGGTCTTTTGTGCCCCTTTGCTTTGCTTTTGTATCCTTTGTGCTACATTTGTGCAAGAACATTAATCATCTTACGTGAGATCTGAATTGATTTTTTTACCACAGAGTTTCGCGGAGTAAACACAGAGTTTCGCAGAGTTCTATTAGTTTTCAAGAGTATTGCCACCTTTGGTGGCTAGAAGTCAAATACAATTAAAATTTGATTGTTTGTCATTAGTGTTCGTTCAATGCGCCTCTGAGTAATCCTAGCCGCCGAAGGTGGCCTAAACTCAGCGAAACTCTGTGTTTACTCCGCGAAACTCTGCGGTAAAAAATGTGGTGAGTGAGTGGCTTTTTTTACTCAAAAAACAAGTCATTTTTTTGCTATTTAAGTAAAACAAGTCAAAACTCACGTTCATCTTGTAATTATTGTTCTACTTGAAAACACTTCAAATTGGAGCCGTATCCATTGAAACAATGCCAATAATGAGAGCCATCTACACCATTCTTAAAGCAACTCCTGCGCTAATTCTTCTTCTTTTTTTAAGCCAGTGCAAGAGTGATCCATCCAAAAGTACCACTCCCGCTGACGCCCTTTTCACCCTGCTCGACCCAGCAAAAACGGGCGTGGATTTCCAAAATGCCATCACCGAAGGCCTCAATACCAACGTCCTGATGTACGAATACTTCTACAACGGTGGTGGTGTAGCAGTAGGAGACGTTAACAACGATGGCCTCGACGACTTGTATTTCACCAGCAACATGCAATCCAACCGCCTTTATTTGAACAAGGGCAATATGGTTTTTGAAGACATCACCATTGGTTCTGGCGTAACCGGCCGGGAGGGCCCCTGGAAAACGGGCACCACTATGGCCGATGTCAATGGCGATGGGTTCTTGGACATTTATGTTTGTTATTCGGGCAGTGTAAGCCCCGAAGCTCGTGCAAATCAATTGTTCATTAATCAAGGAGTAGACCCCAATGGCAAGCCCGTTTTCACCGAAAAAGCTGCCGAATACGGCCTCAACAGCCCCGCCACCAGTACTCAGGGCAGTTTTTTTGACTATGACAAGGATGGGGACCTGGACCTATTTTTGCTGAACCACAACCCTCGCTCACTCCCGGTTTTGGATGAGGCCACCACTGCCGAAATCCTCAAAGTAGACGACCCCGAAAATGGCATGCGCCTGTTTCGCCAGGATAAAGGCCCTGATGGACAACCCTTGTTTAAAGACATTACCCAACAAGCTGGACTGCTCAGTTCCGCGCTCTCCTATGGCCTCGGTGCCGCTATGGCCGACTACAACGGCGACGGTTGGATCGACCTGTACATCTCCAACGATTACACCATCCCCGACTTTTTGTACATCAACAATCAGCGGGGCGGCTTTGTCAATCAAATCAACAACAGCATCGGGCATTTTTCCCATTTTTCGATGGGCAGCGACGCAGCCGATGTCAACAACGATGGCCTGGTAGACATTTTCACCCTCGACATGTTGCCAGAAGACAATCGCCGCCAGAAACTCCTGATGGCGCCCGACAACTACGAAAAATTTGACTTCAACCTCCGCGTAGGTTTTGGTCACCAGTACATGCGCAATATGCTCCAGATCAACCAGGGGCTAGTAAATGGAACTTTGACTTTTACCGAAATGGGTCAATTGGCGGGTATTTCCAGTACCGACTGGAGCTGGGCTGCCCTTTTTGCCGACTACGACAACGATGGTTGGAAAGACCTTTACATCACCAATGGATACCTGCGCGACTATACCAACCTCGACTTCCTGAAATACATGGGCGACTACGTCCAAAACAACCAGGGCAATATCCAGCGCCAAAACGTGTTGGAACTGGTGCAACAAATCCCGGCTTCCAACCTCAGCAACTATGTTTTCAAAAACGTGGATGGCCTGAGTTTTGAAAACTTGAGTCAGGCCTGGGGCATTGCTCAGCCTTCTAATAGCAATGGTGCCGCCTACTCCGATTTGGACAATGATGGCGACCTGGATCTGGTGGTGAACAACATCAATCTGGCCGCGGCCATCTATCAAAACGAAGCGGATAAACGATTTAAACACCATTACCTCAAGGTCAAACTGGAAGGTGATGGGCAAAATAAACTAGGCCTGGGTGCCAAAGTGACGATTTACCAAGGTAATAAAATGCAGTACCTGGAACAAATGCCAACCCGTGGGTATCAATCCAGCGTTAGCCCGGTTTTGCATTTTGGATTGGGCGAAAGCAGTTCCATTGATAGCCTCAAAATAACCTGGTTGAGTGGTAAAACTGAAGTATTGCGCCAGTTGAAAGCTGACCAGCAATTGACTTTGAGTGAAAAAAATGCAGGGGCTCAAACTTCAAAACCAGCCGCCGCCGCTCCAACCATTTTTAAAGAAGTGACCAGCCCAATTGCCTATACCGCAGCCAGTAACAGCCTCAATGATTTTAAACGCCAACCCTTGCTTAGCAACCCGCTTTCGCAAGTTGGGCCATGTATGACCAAGGGCGATGCAAACGGGGATGGCCTGGAAGATGTCTATGTTGGAGGTGGCAGTGGCCAGGCCGGGGCTTTGTTTTTGCAAAATAAAAATGGCTCGTTCACGCGTAACAATCAGGCCGCTTTTGATGCCGACAAAGCCAGTGATGACGCCGATGCGCTGTTCTTCGATGCCAATGGCGATGGGTCAGCAGACTTGTACGTGTGCAGCGGAGGTTATGCCAATTTCCTACCCGACGATGCCGCCCTGCAGGACCGCCTGTACCTGAACGATGGCAAAGGCAATTTCAGTAAAAAGGCCAAGGCCCTGCCGAAGATGTTGGTCAGTAAAAGTTGTGTTCGAGCTGCCGATTTGAACGGGGATGGGAATATGGATTTGTTTGTTGGAGGTAGGGTCCTTCCGGGCCGTTACCCTGAAATTCCGCGCAGCTACCTCCTGGTCAACGACGGCAAGGGGCAGTTTAAAGACCAAACCAGCAGCCTCGCCCCTGCCCTGGCAAATATTGGCCTGGTTAGTGATGCAGTCTGGCACGATTTGAACGGGGATAAAAAGCCGGAATTGATCATTGTTGGTGAATTTATGCCGATCACCGTTTGGGGTCAAAAAGGGGGCAAATGGACCGACGTGAGTGGTGATTATTTTGACAAAAAATACGCGGGCTGTTGGAATAAATTGCTGCTCGAAGACCTGACTGGCGATGGAAAAATGGATCTGCTGGTCGGAAACCTGGGCCAAAACTCCCAACTCAAAGCCAGCGAAAAAGAACCCGCAGAATTGTACTTCAAAGATTTTGACGACAACGGTGCGGTGGATCCGATCCTTTGTTTTTTCAAACAGGGCACCAGTTATCCATACGTCACCCGAGATGAATTGTTGGATCAAATGAGCATCATGCGGGGTCGTTTCCCGGATTACAAGAGTTATGCCGATGCGACGCTGAAGGAAGTGTTTACAGCTGATGAGCTGAAGGGCGCTACCCGCCTGGAAGCCAATTACCTCAAAACGGCCTTGTTTGTGGCGGATGCCAAAGGTAAATTTCAAGAAAAACCGCTGCCCCTGGAAGTGCAGGCTTCGCCCATTTTTGCCATTAGCAGTTTGGATTTTGACCAGGATGGGAAAAAGGATTTGTTCCTGGGTGGAAACATCAGCAAGGCGCGTTTGAAATTTGGCAAATACGATGCGAATTATGGCTTGATCTTGCGGGGCGATGGAAAAGGGACATTCAGCAAAGTTCCACAAAAACAGGCAGGTTTGCGGTTAGTCGGGGATGTGCGGAGTGTGTTGGTGGTACAGAACAAGTTGATTGTTGGGGTAAACCAGCAAGGAGTTAAGGCGTATCAATTTTGATGATGAGTAAGCTTTTTTAGTCGTTGAATGTGCAATTGTGCATTCAACGCATGAAATTTCCATAAACAATTCACCACTCATGCGGAAGTACATTTACAGTTGCCTATTGCTTTTCACCTTTTTTGCCTGTACAAAAAAGGCAGCAGTCAGCCCCGAAATCGACTCCCGTGACATCTCCAAAGTCATCACCCAAATGACTGACGTGATGATCCACGACGTGAGCAATCCGCCCCTCGCTGCCCGGTTCTTTTCGTACACCTGTCTGGCCGCTTACGAGGTCATCGCCCTACACGATTCGGAATTCCCTTCCATGCACGGCAAGTTGAACGATTTCCCAAAAATTGAAAAGCCCAACATCACTGGCGAATACGACCACCAACTGGCCGCCGCCCTGGCCATGTACGAAACCGCGAAAAAACTCCAACCTTCCGGCCCAAGACTGGATACCTTAGAGAAAAAATGGCTGGATTCCTTAAAAATAGCTGGCGTTGACCCTATTCAACTGGATAATGCCCTGGCTTTTGCCCAGGCCATCAGCGCCCAAATCCTGGCCTACGCCAAGGCTGACCGCTACAACCGGATCAGCAATTATCCACGCTATACACCACTGGGGACTGAAGGCTCCTGGTATCCCACACCACCAGGATATTTTGCACCAGTGGAGCCTTATTTCAATACCATTCGGCCCTTCACCCTGGATTCGGCCGCGCAGTTCAAACCAGCACCGCCCGAGCCTTTTTCGGCAGATAAAAAATCCGGCTTTTATGCCCAAATGCAAGAGGTGTATGCCCAGGATTTGACTGAAGAAAAACGGGCCATCGCCGCCTTTTGGGATTGTAACCCCTTCGCCCTCCAAGACAATGGGCACTTGATGGTGGGTATGAAAAAAATCTCCCCGGGCGCGCATTGGATGGGCATTGCGGGTATTGCCTGCCACCAAAGCAAAGCAAGTGTAGCCAAAACGATACAGGTGTACACTACGGTGGCCATTGGCCTGATGGACGGCTTTTACTGCTGCTGGGATGAAAAATACCGCAGCAACCGCGTCCGCCCGGAAACGGCCATCCGCAAATACATCGATCCAAAGTGGAAGCCCTTCCTGCAAACTCCACCATTCCCGGAATACCTCAGTGGGCACTCTACCATTTCTTCGGCAGCTGCGACTATTTTGACCCATTTTTTTGGGGATAATTTTGCGTATACGGATACGGTGGAGGAACGCTTTGGATTAAAAAAACGCTCTTTTACTTCCTTTAAACAGGCGGCGGCTGAGGCGGGGATTTCGAGGTTATACGGGGGGATTCACTTTATCGATGCCATTACAAATGGGCAGAAGCAAGGCGAGAAAGTGGGGGAATTGGTGATTGGAAAGGTGTTGTAGGTTCTTGAAAAGGGCCTCTTTTACAAAAATCGCTTAGCTTCGCTGCACAGCTTTACCTTCCAGATGCCGTTAGTGTTCAACACCTAAACGTCTTAGGTGCCGCCTTAGGTGAACTTAGGTGTCTTAGTTGGTGAACAAGGGCCCTGCTCCGCAGGGCATTTTTTCTTTTCACCACCTAAGACACCTAAGGGCATCTAAGGGATTCACCTAAGAAATGATGCGCCTGCGGCGCAAGCAGAATAAAGAATTTATGTTTTAACAAGACTTAATGAAAACCACCTTCTCCTACATCGGCAAAACCGCCGACAAATACCTCGAAGAGGGCTGCAGCATTTACGAACGCCGCCTGAAACACTATTTGTCCTATGAAACCGTGTTGATTCCTGACATCAAAAACGGCGGCAAACTCGACGCTGAACAACTCAAAATCAAGGAAGGAGAACAAATCCTCCAGCGCCTCAAAAATGACGACTGCCTGATTTTGCTGGATGAGCGGGGCAAAGTCTATACCTCCGAGCAATTTGCGGCCAACATGGATCAGTGGTTTCAAGCCCCTTACAAACGCCTCGTTTTCCAGGTCGGTGGTGCTTTTGGGTTTTCCGAAGCAGTGTATCAACGTGCGAATTATAAACTTTCTCTGTCGGCCATGACATTTTCCCACCAGATGATTCGTTTGTTTTTTTTAGAGCAACTGTACCGTGCGATGACTATCTTGCGCAATGAACCATATCACAACAGTTAACTGCAATGGAGCAATTGAACTTTACCTTGGCATTGTTGGTGCTAACCGGCCTGATTTCCTGGCAAGCCTTTAGTCGGCCCGACATGTACCAAAAGCTCATGTTTATTCCCTACGAGATGAAGCGGCAAAACGATTATTTCCGTTTCCTGACCCATGGAATGGTGCATGCGGATGGCAATCACTTGTTGTTCAACCTGATCACGCTGTGGATGTTTGGAGTGGGCATTGAGTATTACTTCAAAGCTTATTTTGGGCCACAAGTTGGCATCACACTATACATCTTGTTCTATTTCAGCGGGATCGTTTTGTCGGCCTTGCCAGACTATTTCCGGCATCGGGACAATCCGAGTTACCGGGCTGTCGGAGCATCAGGAGGCGTATCCGCAGTCGTTTTTGGCTACATCTTTATGAATCCCTGGGATCGGGTATTTTGGATCATTCCAGCTGGCATTTACGGCATCCTTTACCTGGCCTATTCCGCTTACATGGACCGTTACGGCAATGACAACATAGGCCACAATGCGCACTTTTGGGGCGGTTTATACGGAATTATATTTGTGTACAGCTTACTGAAGTTGACGCGGCCAGAGGTTTTGAGCATTATTTTTCAGAGCTATTTTACATTTTGATCTTAGGGCCAATCACATTGGGTTGCACCTACGAATAAACCTTAAATATGTTCTTTTTCCTATCCAAAGCCCTGTTGTTTTTGATTCGCCCAATATTTTGGGTGATGATCCTGGCCTTTCTGGCCTTTATCAGCAAACGAGCGGCCCGGCGCCGTCGTTATGCGTTGATCTTGCTGGTCGTTTTGGTCCTATTCAGCAATAGGGGTTTGTATGAAGCAGTCTGTGGCATGTGGGAATTGCCACCACAAAAATTGACCCAATCTTACGACATTGGAATTTTGTTGGGTGGGTACAGCAATTCCAATGGGTATCCTCAGGATGGGCGACATCATTTCAACCCCAGTGTCAATCGCCTGACCCAAACTTTGGAGTTGTACCAGCAGGGCAAAATCAGGAATATTTTGCTCACTGGAGGGTCGGCAAACATCATTACCAAAGGTAAACTGGAATCACAGGAAGTAGTAGATTTTGTGGAAGACATGGGCATTGATCGCAAGGTGGTGATTGTAGAACCCCAAGCCCGCAATACCTGGGAAAATGCCCAATTTTCCGCAAAAATCATCAAAGCCAAATACCCCCAGGCCAGCTGTATACTGATCACTTCCGCCTGGCACATGCGGCGAGCCCGCGCTTGTTTTCGCAAGACTGGGCTGGAGTTTGATTTTTATTGCACCGACTACAAAAGGTCTAATCTGGGCGGCTGGGCTTGGGTTCAGTTTGATCCCGGCGTATTGGGTGATTGGGAGGCTTTGTTTAAGGAATGGGTGGGGATGTTGGTATACGCGATGCGGGGCTACGTTTAAAGCGAATAGCGAATAGCGAAAAGTGAAAAGCAGCAGATGAATCAGGTAACTGAAGATGAAATTAAAAAGGAGGTACTGAAGTTTTTGCGGGGGTATTACAAGGGTCGCCCGCGGGCCAGTGATATTGAAGTCAGTTCGGATTTACGCGGCGTTGGGGGGATTGTGGCCGATGGCTTTTTGGCCTTCAAGGAAGAAGATGGCCGCAATTTTATCATCACTTTTGAAGCTACAGATTATCATCGGCGCGATGAATTGCGTTTCACCATTCTTAAACAATTGATTTATTGGGATGCTGCGGCCATGGCTTATTTGACGGTAGCCTTGTTGTTTATTTTGGCTCATGTTCAAAAATGGTTGGCCTTGTTGCCGCATTACTTTTTGTGGGGTGTAATTCTACTACAGGTCATCATCTTTTTATTTGGACTCATTTGGTATTATTTGTTGCGCCCCTTGCCTCGTTACCGCTACATTTACGCCATTGCCCAATTCAACCAATATTTTGCCGATGATCAGTGGGTCGCCTATGCCCACGATGTGTTTTCCGGGTATGAAGATCCTTATTTCAAAGAATTGCGCCGACAGTGTATCCACAATGGGTTTGGAATGGTCGAAGTAGGGGAAGACCTCAAGGTAAAACTCCACATGGCGCCATCAATTGATGACCCCGATTTTCAACTCAAGCGCCGGGTGGTGCAGTTTTTCACCAAAAATGATTTCACCCAATTTGTAGAAAAAACCATCAGTACCCGCGATTGGTGGACCCAATTTGTCGACTGGCTCAACAACTTGCCGCTGCGCCAGAACCTCAACAATCTGCTGCGCTTTGAACGGCCAGTTTACAAACAAATGGGGGTTATTCTGGCTTGTATTGGAGCCATGACCCTGGTTTTGGCGCGAGAATTCAAAAAGAAACCCATCCGTTATGTTGATGAAGCGACTTACGAACAACAAATGACGGCTTACATGCAGCGCTTGTATGGCAATGAAAATTTGATCCAGGACATTATACTCGACTCTACTGATATTAAACCCTTTGTGAAAAATAGCCTTCCTTACATTTATCGCCCTGAATCGAGTTTGACGCCCGAAGAAGCTAGAAATCTACGCGAAAAGATTGTAGTGTATACAACTAAGGGTTTCATTCACTATCCATGCAGTCGTTTGCGCAGTGTTGGAGATCAACGCTTCATGGTGCGTATGGGGGTGTTTTATGACAGCGATTTACTCAAACGGGCGATTGGGCGTTTTCGCAAATTGGGTGTGCCCGTCAATGGCATCTGGGGGCCCTGCTTTTTTCCAGAAGGCAAGTACTACATCCTATTTTTAGAGGATTTGTACCCCAGCCGCAAGGACGCACTGGAAGCCATCACTGAAGTCAAAGCCAAGCTCAATCCCGCAGGCATTAAGTTGGATATTTTGATTGAAAAAATATGATTTGATCACCATTGCAGCATTCATTATGCATCTACTCACCGAAACCTGGCACATCAACAACCGCATCAACTTGTATTTGCTCGACGCCATTGCAGAGACCTCCCTAAGCGATGTTTCTGCATCCAAAGGCCGCAATGTGGGCGAGCAGTTTGCACACCTGCACAATGTGCGCCTGATGTGGCTCAAATCTGCTCAACCCGATTTATTGGCACTGGCTGATAAAATTGAAAAGGAAAACATCAATAAATCGCTCCTGATCGAACAACTGCAAAAAAGTGGGGAAGCGATCGCCCAGTTGTTTGAAATCGGGGTAGTTGAAGGTCGGATCAAGGGTTTTAAGCCCCATCCAACGGGTTTTCTGGGATATTTAATCGCTCATGAAGCCCACCACCGTGGGCAAATCGCGTTAACGCTGAAACAATCTGGGCATCCCCTGGATAAGAAGATTTCCTTTGGCTTGTGGGAATGGGGTAGCCGTTGAGAACGCCTACCTCTCTAAGGTGATTCCTTAGAGAGGTAGGCATTTATTTTTTTTCGTTTACTGTTGCTCCACCCGAAACTCAACCCTCCGGTTTTGTTTCCGTCCTGCAGGCGTACGGTTATCTGCAATGGGTTTGCTTTCTCCAAATCCTTGAGTACGCAAATTCGCAGCGTTAATGCCTTTACTTTGCAGATATAATGCACAAGTTTGTACTCGGTTTTCAGACAAACGCTGATTGGCAGCCGCATCGCCCACATCATCTGTATGGCCTTCGATCATCAATTTGAATTCCGGATACCCCCGCATTACTTCCGCCACTTTGTCCAAAACCTCCAATGAAGAAGTCAATAGCTTGGCACTATTGGTTTCGAAATTAACGTTGCTCATCGCAAAAGCCAATACTGCTTTATCTTCTGCCTTAATCTCTGGGCAACCATTGTTTGACTGCAACCCAAAGGTGTTTGGGCATTTGTCTTTGCGGTCTTCAACCCCATCGCTATCGGAATCTGGACAACCATTGAATTGTTTCCAACCAGCAATAGTCGGACATTCATCGTCTTTGTCTGCAATACCGTCTTTATCCTGATCGGGGCAGCCATTCATGCTCGCAGGGCCAGCCTGATCAGGGCACTGGTCCTGATCGTTGGTTACACCATCACCGTCATTGTCTGGGCAGCCCTGTTGGGCACTTACCCCTGCCACAGTTGGGCATTTGTCCTCTTTGTCTGGAATCCCATCACCGTCGGTATCGGGGCAGCCGGAAAAACGTACTGACCCTGCCACATCTGGACAGGTATCTTCCCCATCGGCAATGCCATCCCCGTCTTGGTCAGGGCAGCCTCCCAGGTGTTTCAATCCAGCTACATCTGGGCACTTATCGGCTTTATCCGCTACTCCATCGTCATCCCCATCGGGGCACCCCTGCAAAGCAGCCTTTCCCGCAATGGTAGGGCATTTGTCTTCCGTATCCACTACCCCATCCCGGTCAGTATCTTTTTCACTCAAATGGAAACCCAGGGAAAAGCCACCAATATTGTATGCATCTTTATTTTTCGGATCGCCGGACACCTTTACCCCATCAATGTAATCCGTAAAAGTAAGGCGATAGCCAAATTCAAGTCCCAGGTAAATATTCCTGCTCAAATCAGCTTTCACTCCAATCCCAATGGGGATCACCAGGTTTGTTTTTGGTTTTTTCGCAGCCTTGTCCTGTGCTTCTTCAGTTTTCAGTACTCCTCCATAAGAAACCGAAGGGTTGATGAACCCAAGCCCCAAACCACTCGTCAGATAAGGAACCAATCGAAGTTTAAAGGGTGCACCATAAGCAGGTGCAGGTGTTTTTTTAATCAGGCTATATTCTCCATTAAATCCCAGCTCAATCAGGGCTGTTGAGAAATCGGTATTCCGCCCTCTATGTTCATCGTAATCTGAATCAGATGCATTCAAACGCCCTGAATAAAAATTGGCTCTCCAGGCAAGTCGATTGGTAATGTCTTGACTCACAAAAAAGCCGTAAGCAAAATTGGGATTGTTGAATGTGAAATTAGGCACAACCAAATCGCCCAAAACATTGGAATACCCTAAAAACAAACCAGCGTTCCAGGTTTCTTTAGCCAAGGAGGGCACATCCTTAGTTTGTTGGGCCATCACCATAAACGGTAGTGCCCATAAAAGCCCTACAAGTGTAGTTTTTCTCATGGATTGAAAGATTAAATGGTACTAGAAATAGCTAAGGGGAATAAGTATATTGACTATAAAGCTCTTTTGGAAAAAATATACTCTAGAGACGTACTGGTCAGACCCTGGTCACTATTTTGTAATTTGCATTTCGGCAAAATAAGCAGGTCAATCTTTACATTCATTGAAATTTATCTAACTTTCGAAGTGGAAAACTCTTTTTCCGCCTGGCAGCCAGATGCTGCAAAACCTAAGGTACGATGACAAATAAACAACTCATCCTGGTGAAGAGACCAGTGGGACTGCCAACTGCTGATACCTGGAAATTGGAAGAGCACCCCATACCCGAATTGGCCGAAGGCCAAGCCCTGATCCAACAGCACTACATCTCACTCGATCCCGCCATGCGGGGTTGGCTCAATGAGAGCAAGTCTTATATTCCACCTGTAGAAATCGGAGCGGTGATGCGTGCCGGTTCG
The DNA here is from genome assembly GCF_033763495.1 of Haliscomenobacter sp. GTDB lineage: Bacteria > Bacteroidota > Bacteroidia > Chitinophagales > Saprospiraceae > Haliscomenobacter. The sequence continues at coordinate 34,903 of NZ_JANRKL010000065.1, forward strand.
GTAGGGCAAGTGATCGCCGTCAATCAACACCCCAATCTGGCCGTAGGTGATTACGTATCAGGGAATGGCGGGGTACAGCAATACGTGATAACAGAAGGAAAAGGCTGGTTCAAAGTAGACCCCAATCTGGCTTCTTTACCTACCTACATCGGCACGCTGGGTATGCCCGGCCAAACGGCTTATCATGGTTTGCTGGACGTGGGCCAGGCCAAAGCAGGTGACGTTGTGCTCGTTTCCGGAGCTGCGGGTGCAGTAGGCAGCGTGGTGGGACAAATTGCCAAAATCAAAGGTTGTAAAGTGGTCGGTATTGCTGGTGGCCCGCAAAACATCCGCTACATTCTGGACGAATTGGGCTTCGACGGGGCCATCGACTACAAAAACGAAGATGTAAAGGCTGGTTTAAAACGGGAATGCCCGGAAGGTGTCGACGTTTATTTTGACAATGTCGGCGGCGAAATCCTCAACATCGCCCTAACTCGCTTGCGCTTCAAAGCCCGGGTGGTGATTTGTGGTGCCATTTCTCAATACAACAATACCACGCCTGTGGCGGGGCCCAGCAATTACCTATCCCTGCTCGTCAATCGGGCGCGAATGGAAGGTATGGTCGTTTTTGATTACGCCAAAAACTACGGAACCGCTGCCCGCGAAATGGCTCAATGGATCCAGGAAGGCAAGCTCAAAACCCGTGAGGACATTTATGAGGGAATCGAGAACTTTTACGAGACCTTTTTGAGGTTGTTTACGGGGGAGAAAAATGGGAAGTTGGTGTTGAAAGTGATTGAATAAAGATGAGAGATGAAAGATGCTACCGCAGCGTTTTTGACAAGACCTTTTCAATGTCCCTGCGGTAGCATCTTTCATCTTTCATCTTTCATCTTTCATCTTTCATCTCTCATCTTTATTTTACTCCTCTCTCAATCGCCGCAACCCCCTTCTCCATCCACGCAGGTTTTGGCGCGCCTTTCAAATAGTGCTCAAAAAACTGCAACATCCGCAACTGGAAGTCCTTGCGGTTTTGCAGTTTGACCAGGCCGTGGCCTTCTTCGTTGTAGTTCAGCAACCATGCGGGTTTACCCAGACGGCGCAGGCCCATGTAAAATTCGATACCCTGATACCAGGGAACCGCTCCGTCCTTATCATTGGCCATGATCAGCAGTGGAGTGCTCACCTTATCGATGAAAAAGATGGGGGAATTTTCCAGGTAACGCAATGGTTTTTCCCAAAGGGTCCCACCAATCCGGCTTTGGGTATGTTCGTACTGGAACATGCGGCTCATGCCACTTTCCCAACGAATCCCGCCGTAGGCCGACACCATGTTTACCACAGGCGCACCCGATTCGGCACACTTGAAGATATTGGTTTTGGTGACCAGGTAAGCGATTTGGTAGCCACCCCAACTGTGGCCCTGTACCCCCAGGTTGTCTTTGTCCACAAAACCCTTGTCCAGTAGGGCAGTCACTCCGGAAATGATCGCATTTTGGGCGCTTTCACCTGGGTAACCGATGCGGTAAGGAATATCTGGGATAAAGACCAAAAAGCCACGACTGGCCAACTGTGAAAAGTTGAGCATGCTGCGGTTGTAGCCTGGGGTCCAGTGGTGGTGAAGCTGATCGGTCATCCGCTCGTAGAAGTAGGTAATCATAGGGTATTTTTTCTTGGAATCAAAACCAGCGGGTTTGATCAGAATACCCTGTAGTTTTTGACCGTCCAGCGCAGTCCATTCCGTTAGCTCGGAGGTACCCCAGAAGAATTCAGCTTGTTGGGGATTCGCCTGACTGATGGTCTTGATGTTTTGCAGATCAGCGGAATAAACGATGTCCGGGAAGGTTTGGAAATTTTCCCGGGTAAAGATCCAACGATCAGCGTTTTTGGCCTTTTGTACCTGCATGGAGAAATTATAGGCCCCTTTTTGTAAGGGCCGTTTTTTGCCGCTATGGATGTCGTACCACATGTAGCCTTCCTCTTTGCTAAGTTCGTTGGTATGGTGCAAAAGCAGAGGTTTTACCTCTTCAATCGAACGCTCTTCGGGATCAGTGCGGATGTAGCGCATTCGCGTTTTTTCGGCCCGCATGTTGGTTAGATTGGTAGGCTTGAGCTGGCCAGTGGGGTCGAGCATCCAGATGTCGTAACGATCGTAGGCCATAAAATAATCATCCTCACTGGTCCAGCCTGCAAAACCGTAGGAGCTAGGGTTCTCGGGGCTGTCGGCCAGCTCGTCGTAAAATTTCACCTTCTCGTTGTTGCTCAATTTGACCAGGCTTTTTTTGGCAATGTTCCAGGCTATCCAGGCGCTATCGGTAAAACTGTACCAATAAGCATATTTGCCCATCGGAGAGAGGTTGGGGCTGCCGTGTGCAGCGGTGGCGATTTTTTCTTTTTTGCCACTTTGTACATCAATCAGGTATACGTCGTTGACGGGTTCAGTGTCCCAGGTCATTTGTACCCGGTAAGGTTTGTTCGAGATGCCAAGTACCTGAGTGCCATTGCCCTCGTTGCTCAGGCGAACTTCCGGAATATCCAGGCTCCCCAATTGTACCAGTTTACCATCTGCTACATGCAGCACGCAGGTATAGGAGCGGCGACGGTCCTGCTCTAACTGTACTTTTTGCATGGGGTAAATCCGCTCATCGGTAGTGGACCATACTTCTACGTTGACAATTTCTTCTTCTAGTAAGGTCGTGTCAATCAAGATGGGAGGCGGGGCAATGCCAAAATAGAGCTTAGAGCCATCCTTGGCAAAAGAGAGGTTTCCATTTTCACTGGGCAACCAGTCTTTGGGTAAAAAACTAGCGCCTTTTCCAAGTACCAAACGAGCTTTATCCGCCGTACTTTGCCAATGGTACAAACCAAAAGGCCGAACCCGAGCCTTGGTAGTATCCAAATCTGCCACGAAGGCCAATTGGTTGCCCGGGCGGTCAAATGTGAGTTGTTTGACATTGCCTTTCTGGGCTAAAACGTGTTTGGTTTGGCGGGTTTCACCATCGAATACGTATACGCCGGGCTTTTGCTCAGGATCGCCACCAGTGGTGTACCAGGCAATCCGCGCTTTGTCGCGTGCCAGCTGGTACGACTTGACATAGCCGATCAGCCTTTCCTGGTTGGCGCCCAACTCGAGTAAAACCAGGCGGCTGCCATTTTCTTCATTTTCTTTTTTCCAGACAAATTTGGAAGTGTCTTTCGGTAGGGCTTTCGCGGGTTCGCGCAAATAAGCCAGCCAACCCGACCATTTTTCGGGCATCTGATAGGATTTTACCCCGGCGTATTTGCTCAATTTCATGGTACGCAAATCGTAAACCCCCAAGGTATCTTTGGGCAGATCATCCCTTTTGACTTTGCGCCGCCGCATGTTCATGGTACTATCGCGAAAAGGTTTGATGATGAAGGCGAGAAAGCGGCTGTCCTGGCTAAAGTTGAGGTTTTCGGCCCGGGGCACACTCATCGTTTTATCACTTTGGCCATCGTAGAGGCGCAATTCACCATCTCCTTCCAGTGGTTTAACGACGTAGCCGACCCAACGGCCATCTCCCGATATTTTGGAGGATTCAATGCTTTTCCATTTGGCGATGTCGGCATGTTCCAACATTCTTTTGGCGGGTGTTTGGGAAAAAACAACCAGCGGTAAAAAGCACAACAACAGTAAAAGTCTGGACATATTTGGCTTCATTGTATGACGCAAAAACATGAGTCGTCGCGAATTTTTGAAAAGTCAAAATCGAGCATAAACCTAATCGCGGAGCGATTGAATTTTGAATAGCCCCGGTCGTCCGGGGTAAATAGTTGGGTCAAAATTGGCAGCAACCACGGCAGTGGTTGAACTCAATTGAGCAGAAAGTTCAACCGCATCCGCGGTTGCGAAACCTTTTGCTACCAAAATGACCCCGGACGACCGGGGCTATTATAAATTCAACCGCATTCGCGGTTTGTTATCCTAAAAATTCGGGATGACTAATTTTTCTGCGTTATTTGTGAATCGGAAAAATAAAAAATTCTGTCTAAACTAAATTTTTTAGGCGACGAATGGAACGGAAACGGAGGGTAAAGGGTTCGAAGTTGGATCATTCAATCTCAACGGCACTTCGACTTCACTTCGACTTCGCTCAGTGACCAGCTCAGTGACCGTTGAGATTGAATGACCCAACCCCACCGACCCTAACCTAATTCAACTATGCAAGATTCAACGCTGACTGTTATCATTGACGCGATCAAAGGCAAAGAGCGCGATTACACAACCGGCAATTTAAACCAGGCCCTCTTCATTCTGGCTATTCCCATGGTCATTGAGATGTTTATGGAGTCCCTGTTCGCGCTGGTCGACATCTTCTTTGTTTCACAAGTGAGTGTGGAAGCAGTCACTACCATTGGGCTTACTGAAGCCATTCTTACCCTGATTTATTCTGTAGCCATTGGTTGTAGTTCCGGAGCTACAGCTTTGGTAGCACGGCGAATTGGGGAAAAAAATCCCGAAGCGGCTTCCTTTACCGCTTTCCAAGCTTTGGTAGTTGGAGTAGCTTTTGGTGTGACAACCGGGATTCTTGGCTTCATTTTCGCCGAAGATATCCTGCGCTTTATGGGGGCCAGCCCTGAAGTAATCAAGACGGGTCTCAACTTTGTACGCATCATGTTTGGCTCCAACGTAGTCATCCTGCTGCTGTTTTTGCTCAACGGGGTGTTTCGGGGCGCGGGTGATCCGGCAATTGCCATGCGGACGCTCCTGCTTGCCAACGGATTGAACATCATTTTGGACCCCATTTTTATCTTTGGTCTGGGCCCGATTCCGGCAATGGGCTTAACAGGTGCAGCGATTGCAACGACCACTGGGCGCAGCATTGGGGTGCTTTATCAATTGTACAACCTGTTTTGGGGTAAGGGTGCCATTCAGATCAAGCGCAAGATGATGAAAATTGACCTGGGCATCATCAAACGTTTGTTGGAGGTATCGGTTTCCGGTGCCATTCAGTTCATCATTGCTTCGGCGAGTTGGATTTTTTTGATGCGCATCATCTCACGGTTTGGCAGCGAGTCGGTGGCGGGTTATACCATTGCCATTCGGGTGATCATTTTTGCGCTGTTGCCTTCATGGGGCCTAGCCAACGCGGCAGCAACACTGGTAGGGCAAAACCTGGGGGCCAAACAACCCGATCGGGCAGAAACATCGGCCTGGCGTGCTGGGTATTTCAATACGCTATTTTTGCTGGGCGTTTCGGTGATATGTATTGTTTTTGCACCCTTTTTTATGACCTTTTTCACCGATCTGCCCCAGGTTACCAAGATTGGGGTGATGACCCTGCGCATCCTAAGCATTGGCAACGTAATGTACTCTTTCGGGATGGTGATCAGTCAGGCCTTTAATGGTGCTGGCGATACCCGTACCCCAATGATTGCAAATTTCATCTGCTTTTGGTTGATTGAAATTCCGCTGGCCTATTTTCTGGCAATAACTATGGATTTGGAGGTGATGGGCATTTGTATTGCCGTGCCTGCCAGTGAAAGTTTGTTGGCGGTGGTTTTGATTCTGATTTTCAGGAAGGGGAGGTGGAAGGAGATTGCGGTGTAGCCTCACCCCGCCAACTCCTTCAACGCCCCCACAAATACATCCAACTCCTTCGTACTCACATACAAATGCGGCGTCACCCGCACGCCATGCACATTCGCATAATCGATCGCTACGGTGAAAATCTTGTATTTTTCCATCAAGGTTTTCGCCAGGTCAGCCGGTTTGATGCTCTGGATGCCCACGTTGGCAATGCCACAGGAACGTTGGGGATCGGCCGGGGTGTTGAGCAGAATTTTGGGATGATTGCGCACCTGATCCGTCCAGTAGTGTTGCAGGTAGCGCAAGCGGGCTTCCTTGCGCTGGATGCCGATCATTTCGTGGAAGCGGATGGCATCCAGAATGGCCAGGTCCGTGGCTACTGGGTGGGTGCCGGTGTGGTTGAGTTTACGGATGTCGTCGTCGGCATAACCCATGTCGCCGAAGAGTTGCCAGATTTTGGCAATTTTCTCCTTGCGCACGTACAGGATGCCTGCTCCAAGCGGGTTGCCCAGCCACTTGTGCAAACTACTGCCGTAATAATCGCAGCCTAGATCGCTGATTTTAAAGTCCAGGTGAGCAAAGGCGTGTGCGCCATCCACCATCACCTCCACCCCATGGCGGTGAGCCATGTCTGTGATTTTTCTCACGGGTAAAATATGGCCAGTGATGTTGATCATGTGGCAGATCATCAAGAGGCGGGTCTTTGGAGTGATGGCCTTTTCGTAAAGGTTTACAATTTCCTCGTCTGAAGCCGGATGCAGGGGCACCGACACCATTTTGTTGACAATGCCATAGCGCCGCGCCTGGAGTTTGAACATGTCTAGCATGGCCCCATAGTCCTGTTCCGCCATCAGGGCTTCATCGCCGGGGTTCCAGTCGATGCCTGCAATGATGGTATCCAGCGACTCGGTGGTATTGCGGGTGATGATGAGTTCTTCGGTAGAACAGCCCAATAAACGCGCCAGGGCTTGGCGGGAAGCCAGTTTATCTTCCCCTTGCCGGGTGCGCATGTAGTAGGACGAAACGGTGTTTACCCGTTGAATGTGCCCGATGTAGTTCTCCAACACCTCCTTGGCGGCCAGGGAGTAATAGCCATTTTCAAGGTGGATAAAGTCCTTGGTCACCCCATAAGCGCCACGGATTTTTTGCCAAAAAGCATCATCATTTGCCAATTCCAGTGGCTGGAGGTGTTCGATTTCCTGAAAAAATGATTCCATAGATTTGGTCGGAAGTATGGCCCCCCCGCTTAGCGTGGCGATGGTTTGTAAAAATTGGCGTTTGTTGAACAACTTCATGAGCAGGTGTTTTGTTGAAACACTACTTAATCGATGGGTTTATTATCTTTAGCCCAAAGAACAAAGGTATGTTTCAATCCAGGATATACATTACAGGGCTTTGGGCCCTGGGCCTAACCTTGCTGGGCTTCAGCTATGGTAGCGACCCAAAATATATAGAAGAAATCAAAAACTGGCAAAAAGAACGCATCGAATCTTTGAAAAAAGAGGATGGTTGGTTGAATTTGGCAGGTTTATTCTGGTTAAGGCCAGGTGGCAATACCTTCGGCGCCGATGCCAGCAACCAACTCGTTTTTCCCAAAGGCAAAAGTGCAGGCAATCTGGGGCGATTGATTTTGGAAAATGGCGAAGTTTGGGTAGAAAGCAACCCCACAGCCGAAGTATGGCAGGGAGAAAACCGGGTGGAAAAGTTAAAAATCTACAGTCCAGGCAATGCCCCCTTGGTATTGCGCCACGGCTCGCTGCGTTGGTTTGTGATCAAGCGAGGCGAAAAATACGGCATCCGCCTGCGCGACCTGGAGCATCCCAACCTGAGTCATTTTTCGGGCATCGACTCTTACTCCATTGACTCCAAATGGCGGGTCAAAGCCAAATTGGAAAAATTCCACGAAGAAAAAAAAATTGCCATCACCGATGTATTGGGACAAACCAGTATGCAGCCCTCCTCCGGTGCCCTGGTTTTTACACTCAAAGGGAAAACCTATCGTTTGGATCCCATTGACGAGGGCGATCAGTTTTTCATCCTGTTTGGCGACAAAACCAATGCAAAACATACCTACCAATCCGGCCGCTTCTTATACGCCCAAAAACCAGGTCCGGGTAGCAATACCGTCATTCTGGACTTTAATAAGGCTTACAACCCACCTTGTGCTTTTACGGAATTTGCCACCTGCCCGCTGCCTCCTGAGCAGAATGTGTTGAAAATAGCCATTTTAGCTGGTGAAAAGAGGGTGAAAAATGGCGTGAATCATGGAGAATAAATGGGTGACGGTTCTATTTTCCCTGCACCTAAATGAAGTTTTTTTTGCATTTTTGAAAAAAAATTGAGCACCTCTATTGCACATACCAACTAGTATGTATACATTTGCAGTATGAATGCAACGGATACTCGCGAACGGATTTTGGGACGTATGTTTCAGGACATCCACAAAAATGGATTCCAGGGCTTGCGCGCCGATCGGGTGATCGCCGACTTGGGGATTACCAAAGGGGCGTTGTACCACTATTTTCCGAGTAAAGATGCCATTGGTTTGGCGGTGATTGCAGAAATCATCGAACCTTCTTATTTGGCCTTCTTCCGCAGTTTGGAACAAGCCAAGGGGCACCCGATTGATCTGCTTAAGGCGCATTTGCAAGAACTGGCAGACAAAGCCAGTCCTGACGACATTTACCTCGGCTGCCCGCTGAACAACCTCGTACAGGAAATGTCGCCGCTAAACGAAGACTTCCGCCAACGGCTGAAAGTAGTGATGGATGGCATGATCCATTATTCGACACGCGCCTTGGAAAGGGGCGTCGCTCAGGGTCAAGTCAAAGCGGGTACCGATTGTGCAGCAGTAGCTTCATTTATGGTGGCGGGAATGGAAGGGGCCTATGGCGTTGCAAAAGTGCAAAAGAGCCTGAGTAGTTTTCATCGAAACATCCAGCAATTGCTGAATTATCTGGAAATGTTTCGCGCGTAGAGACCCGAGATTTTCCGTCTCTATGGTAGAAATACGGCAACAAAAGTTGCCTTTTTTTAGGTCAAAATACATACCAACCAGTATGTATGAATAAATAACTTTCTCAACACAAAACCATTCAAACATGTACGTTATTCTTGGAGGAACCGGAAACACGGGCAAACAAATTGCCGAAACCCTATTGGCTGCGGGTAAAGCTGTGACGATTGTGAGTCGCGATGCTGCTAAAGCGCAAGACCTGGCAGCCAAAGGTGCCAAAGTAGCCGTAGGCGATTTGCACGATACTGATTTTTTAACCCAAACCTTCCGTGGCGCAACAGCAGTGTATAGTCTGGTGCCACCGAAATGGGATGTGCAGGACTGGCGCGCTTTCCAAACCCAGATTGCCACTTCCATTACCTTGGCGCTGCACAACGCCAAAGTACCTTATGTAGTCAATTTGAGCTCCATGGGTGCACACCTACCCGAAGGAGCTGGCCCAGTGAGTGGTTTGTATTACCTGGAGCACATGCTCAACAATGTACCCGGATTGAACGTCCTGCACTTGCGCCCTGGGTATTTTTACCAGAACTTTTACGGTTTTTTGGACATGATCAAACACATGGGTGTACTGGCGCAACCACTGGCTGCTGATTTTGCTTTCACGATGGTACACACCAGTGACATCGCAACTGTGGCTGCCCAAAGGCTCCTCGCCCTCGATTTTAAAGGGAACTCCGTTCAATTCATCAGTGGACCTCGCAATTATTCCTTTGCTGAAGCAGCGGCTTTGATTGGAAAGGCTACCGGTACTGAGGTTCCTTTTGTGAGCACTACTCCAGAGCAGTCGGTGGAAGGGATTATTGGAGCGGGGTTGCCTGCTACGATTGCGGAAGGTTACGGGGACCTGTACAAGGCCATTAATCAGCGCAGTTACACTGCTGGATTTGATCCCCAAACCAATGTGTCCTTTGGAAAAATCGCTTTGGAGCAATTCATTGAAAATGAGTTGAAGTATGCTTTGGAGGCTGAGGCGGTTTAAATTTCCTTAGGTGTGCCTGAGGTGCCTGTGGTTTCTAAGGTGGTTCAAATTGAATATGTTTTGAACCACCTTAGAAACCAAAGGCACCTTAGAGTAACCTCAGCCTTTATTGCGACCAAGCCGTTGGCACCCGATCCCAACGATGCTCCTTGAGCGCATTCAACAAGTCCAAACTCAAGCCCTTGCCGTCACTCGTCGCCATGTTCATACGGACATTCCGCTCGCGGCGCATGCCTGGAATGGTGGTTTGAACGTCCGGGTTGCTGAGGATAAAACGCAGGGCCATTTCGGCCATGGTCATTCCGGCTGGAACCAGCGGTTTGAGGGCGTCGGCATGTTCGACTGATGGAATCAGGTTTTCGGGGACAAAGTAGGTGCCCCGCCAGTCGCCGGGAGGGAAAACAGTATCCTTGGTCAAAGTCCCAGTCAGGGTGCCCTCATCAAAAGGAACCCGGGCGATGACTCCAATGTCGAGTTTGCGGCAAAGCGGGAAAAGTTGATCTTCGGGGTTTTGGTCAAAAATATTGTAAATGACCTGAACTGCACTGATTTGGCCCGTTTCCAGGGTGCGCAGGCTATTGTTGGGTTCCCAGCGGTTGATGCTGATGCCCCAGTGTTGTACTTTGCCTTCCCGGGTGAGGCGGGCGCAAGTTTCTTTCCAGTCATCGCGATCGGCCCAGGCGTCTTCCCATACGTGGAATTGCATCAGGTCGATGCTTTCTGTGCCCAGGTTTTTGAGGCTGTAGTTGACGTATTCTTCAATGTAATCGGAGGGAAAAACCTCGTCGAGGGTAAAATGGGGTTTGGAAGGCCACTTGCGGTTTTTGGGTGGGATTTTGGAGGCCACATAAAGTTTCTTGTCGGGAAATTGCCGCAGCAATTTGCCCAAAATTTCTTCACTCAGTCCATCGCCATAAGCCCAGGCGGTGTCGAAAAAGTTGCAGCCCAATTCTACGGATAGCAGCAAGGATTTCCAGGTTTCGTCATCATCAGAGTCTTTCCATCCGGCCAGGCCCCACATGCCGTAACCCATTTCGCTGACTTGCATTTCAGTGCGTCCAAAACGGCGGTATTGCATCGTTGATTGTTTTTTGTTTGAGGAGGTGAATTTAATGGATTTAGGTCAGATAGTTAACAGTTCCTTGCTTTACTATTTTGTACATAAAGGGTAAATTGCAAGGTATAGCATAGTCAAACCAACAATCCCATGCAATTGAAAACTTACCTTGTTCCCTCTACCTTCTTATTGCTTCTTGCCCATACCTGCCTGTTCGGGCAAAACAAAATCATTTGGGGTGAATCCCCAGGAAAAATTTTTATGGCTAATCTGGATGGTTCTGAGGTCAAAAACATTTTACAAAAGAATTCTCCATCCGATTTAGTGGCAGATAGTATTGGAAAAAGGGTTTATTGGACGGATGATGCAAACAATGCTATTTTCAGTACAGGCTTGGACGATAAAGAAGTGGTAAAAGTTTACCAAGCGTCGGCTTATTTGCAAGGACTTACGATAGACAAAAATCAACTCTATTTTGTAATGGGGAATACCATTACAAAATTCGACTTAGCCACTAAAAAGGTAGAAACGGTGGTTTCATCACTAGCTAATGCCCTCGATGTGGCACTTGTTGAGGGACAGGTTTATTGGATCGAGCCTAATAAAATTAAACGCCTAAGTCTGGATGGAAAAAACGTTGAAATTATAGTAGACAACCTCAGACTAACAGGCCACCTCGTTTTCAATGCCGTAGATCAAAAACTGTACTTTTATGACTATGGAAAAATTTACAAAGTTAATCCTGACGGCAGTCAATTGGAATTTGTGGTAGAGGGTGGTTATTTTTCCTTAGACAAAACGGGTCGAAAACTCTTGTTGACCAATACCAATCTAACGCATAGCGCTTGGGGCGGGATCAGTTCCGTCAACACCGATGGAAGCAATCGGCAAGGTGTCTCACCCACCACCACCAACCCCGCAAATGTAGTTAGTCTGGGGGATAAAATATTTTGGTTGGACAAAATCAGTGCGTATAATTTCCAGGATTATTTGTTTAGTATTAGTACCAAGCCTGCTGGCTATGAAGTAAGGGCAAGTTCTGCGCTTAACAACCCTACTCATCTGGCTATTGATCCTGTGGCCAAACACATTTATTGGGTGGAAGGCGGGACCATGATCAAAAGAACTAACTTTGCCGGAGAGGATATACAAATTATTTATACTATTCCTGCTACCCAAAGATTGTCCAGCATTGTGCTGGATTATAAAAACAAAAAATTCTACTGGACTGACAACAACTCGAATAAGCCTGAAATCTATCGCATGAACATTGACGGTAGCAGATTGGAAACCATCAGCAACGGCATTTTTTACCCCAACCCAAGTGGTTTGGTTCTACAAGTAGATCAAAACCGGGTATACTGGTCTGATCCGACTATCCGCAGGATCATGTATGCGGAGTTAAATGGAAAAAATCCAGGTTTTATTGAATTGACCTCATTTGTTCCAGGTGGCCTGCTTTTGGATAAAAAAGGAGAATTTTTGTATTTCGCAGGAAGGGAGATTACCCAAACCACTACGGATCAACTCTTCAAAATACCTGCTCAAGGTGGAACGGTAGAAACCATTTACCAGAACGACTTCGCCCCCACTGCCTTTGCGATCGACCTTGAAGACGAGTATTTGTATTGGATGGATTATTCTCAAAGCATCAAACGATCTGACCTTAAAAGTAAGCAAATAGAGACAATTTTGGATATCTCCAAGATCCGTCCAGCAAGATACCTAGGTCCTATCCAAATCTATCGCCCTGAAGACGGCGTTGTTCCCGTGGATTCAGCCAACGCTGAAACCTACAAACTTTCGCCTAACCCTTTTCATAAAGATTTGCGCGTGGAAGGACTTGAAGCAGGTGATCAGATAGCGGTGTATAGCTTATGGGGGCAAAAATATGAGATGCAAAAGGTGGATCAAGCGGGAACGGTAACCATCCTTGGGCAAAATCTTCCACCAGGTATGGGGTTTCTCTATATTCGCAATAAAAATGGGAAAATAGTGGCGATGAAAATTTATAAGTATTGACCTATAATATAATGGGGTAATGCTAACTTGCTGGCACTTATCTTTTGCACAGCATGGAAACCGTACCCGCATTTTGGCAACTTGATTACTCTTTACTGACGCTTGGCAACTACAGACTGAGTTTGATTGAGGTTTTGGTGGTCTTATTCAGTCTTTCTGGCACCTATTTTAGCCGCCTAGGCTGGCTGCTGATGCTTTTTGCCAATGTTTGTTTTTTCCTTTTTTTTCATCAAATCCAATTGTATGGCCTGATGGCTACACAAGTTATACTGTTCATTTTTAATCTGGCATGGGGCATTCGTTCGGGTGCTGTGAGCGGGCAGCCCATTAAAAAACTGGACAGTATGGGGCTGGTCATCAGCTTCATCGCCATTTTTATGCCGAGTATTTCTTTAGTCCTTGCATTAATTGAAGTGCCCGATTATTTTCCCGAATATTTCCCGCTACCTGCTACGTTTGCCATGCTGGATGCCTTGTTGGCGCTGGGAAGTATCGTGGCTACGGTACTCCTGGCGCGTCGTTTTATCGAAGCCTGGGTCTATTGGATGATCATCCACAGTTTGCTGATCGTAGTGCTGGCCTGGAAGGGGTATTATGTGGCAACAGCGGGACAGATGGTGTTGTTGGCGTATGCAGCAAATGAGTATTTGCTGTGGCAGAGTTTAGCAAAATCAAGCTTTCAAAAAAATAAAACCAAAAAATAAAACCCCGCATCTTTCCAACTATGAAATACCGCCATTTATTTTTTGATCTGGACCACACCCTTTGGGATTTTGAAGCCAATGCCAAGGAATGTTTTCAGGAATTGTACATCGACAAGCAGCTACAAAGCCGTGGAATCGATGATTTCGATGCTTTTTTCAGCGCGTATTCGATTCACAACGAACGACTTTGGGGCGAATACACCAAGGGTTTGATCCTTCAGGCTGAACTGCGCTGGCGCCGGATGTGGCTGGCACTCATGGATTTTGGAGTGGAAGACGAGCCGCTTTCCAAAATAATGTCGGTGGAGTTTCTGGAGCGATTACCTTACAAAAAGAACCTGTTTCCCCATACCATCGAAATACTGGAATACCTCAAAAACAAAGACTATGTCTTGCACTTGATCACCAATGGTTTTCAGGAAATTCAGGATCAAAAATTACAAAGTGCGGCGCTGCAAGGCTATTTCCAGGAAGTGGTTACTTCCGAAGCGGCTCAAAGCCTAAAGCCGAATCGGGCGATTTTTGACTACGCCCTCCAGCAAAGCAAGGCTCACCCGGACGAAAGCATCATGATCGGAGACAATCAGGAAGCAGACATTCAAGGGGCTACTAATGCAGGGTTGGATACGGTTTTTGTCAACCATTTGCAGGTAGTGCCACAGGTGCAGTCGACCTTCGTGGTGCATCATTTGCAAGAGTTGGAGGGGATTTTTTGAGCGGGTTGTACCTAAGTGAGTATTCATTTGGGAAAAAAAGCCAAGTACTTACTACCAATTCCAATCCAACCTCAAGGCAAAATTCCGCGGCGCCTCCATCAATCCCGGCCTCGACACATACTCCGCATTCCCCACATTGTTTACCAAAAAACTCAACTTCAAATTGTCAATTGGCCGATAGGCTACCCGTACATCCAGCAGCGTCACCCCATGGTTGTTCATCTCCCGGTAGCTTTTGATGCCCGGTACAAAGAACTCAAAAGTCCGGTCGATGGCTTCCTGGAAGCTGTAATAGGTTCCGGCAAAACCAATCGAAAAACGTTTGATCTGGCTTTCGATGTCGAATTTGTAGTTGTTGCGCGAGCGGTACTTCAGCACATTTTCGGTGGAAGAACTGCCAATCGCGTTGCGTTGTCCCTGCGAAGGTGTTACTCCCGGCTCCTGAGGCCTGAGGTCAAATTCCAAAAATTTGGGGTCAATCCACAAATAACCCGCCATGAAGGTAGTCGGGCAATTGAACAATTGCATTTCGCCCACCAGGCTCGCGTCCAATCCCGAAATGCGTACACCGCCCGTATTGAGCGAGCTAAAGCCGCGTTGAAAATCAAGGAAGTTGAACTCCATCATGTCCTGATATTGGGTGCGGAAGAGGGCCAGGTCCAAAAAGCCTTTTAAACTCCCCAATTTCAAACCTTGCTTGAGGCCCAGTTCCGCCGACCAGCCCGTTTCTGACTGCAAATCGGGGTTGGGCGTAATGTTAAAGCCCCCTAAATTGGTGTAAATGAACTTTTCAGCAATGGTCGGAAAGCGGTAACCCTGCCCCCAGGAAGCCCGCAGGAAGGAGTATTCCGCTATCTGATAATTGGCGCCGATACGCAACACGGGTTTGGCTTCCTTTTCCTCTGAGGGAGCAACCACCCCAACCGGGTAAGTAAATCCCGGATTGTTGATCCGGTTGGATTCATAGCGGAACCCGGCACTGATGGTCAGTTTGGGACCAAATCTTTTTTCAAAATCGGCATAAGTCGCCAGGTTGCGCGATTGGAAGGTAGTGTCGCCATACAACTCAGCGTCCACATTGGTGCCAATGTAAACTGCCCCGGCAGTGAAGTTCAAATCCAGGGCTTTAAACTTGCGCTGGAATTGGTACTCGGCATAGTACTGCGAGGAAAAATTGGAGCGCCCATTGCTTACCCGGTTTTCGACCCGGAAGTAACGGCTAAGGAGTTTGTGGCGGTTCCCGGCCCCATCGTAATAAGTCAGGTGCGGATCGATGTTGAAACGCAGGGGTTGGTTTTTAGAAACGGTGCCCCGGAATGGGCTGTATTTTAGTGAATCGGCCCGCCAGAAGAAAAAACTGCTGTTGTTGCCACCATTGAGGTTGAGGTTGGCCCCTAGGGTGAGGCGTTTGCTGGCGCGGAAGCGGGTATTCAAGTTGATCCGGCCGTATTTCGTGAAGGTACTGTCGTTGTGGCTTTGTTCGTTGAGGTAAAACACGCTGCTGACCAGATCGAGTTTGCCTATTTTCTGTTTGTGGGAAAGGCTGGTACCAAAAGTAATTGGCGCTTTGTCCCACCATTTGAAACGGGCATCGGCCGGGGCATCAACGGTGGAGGTGAACAGACTGAGTTTGGTTTCGGGTTCGTTGTGCGCGTAGGCGGTGCGGAAGTTGATCACCCCATTCAGGGCCGAAGAGCCGTACAGGGAAGAAGCGGCTCCCTTGACCACCTCAATTTGGCCTACATTTTCGACGGGGATATCGTTCCAGTTGGGAAAACCTGCGTCGAGTTGCAAGATTGGAATATCGTCCATCAACAGGAGCACGCGGCTACCGGCACCATAGGAAAAACCCGAGCCGCCGCGAATATTGGCTTGCCCATCGATGACACTCAAGCCAGGTACCTTTTGCAGGGCTTCGTCCAGTTGAAATTTGTTACTGTTGTTGATCAGACTGGGTTTGAGTACTTCGATGGACACCGTTTCGGAGCCCAGGCGTTTTTCAAAACGACCAGTGGTGAAGGTGAGTGTGCTCAGGATGGTGGCTTCGGTTTGCAGGATGATATCCAAATCTACGGTTTGCCCCGCCACAATGCCCAGGGTTTGGGTGTAGGTTTTGTAGCCCAGGTACGACACCGTTAGTGTAAGGTTACCTGGAGTAGGCCTGAGTTCAAAACGCCCTGCAGTATCTGTTGCTGTGCCAACATCGGCACTCAAATAAACGGAAGCGCCGACCAGGGGCTCGTGATCGATGGTGGTTACCTGGCCACGCAAAATGGCGTTTTGAGCATCAATCGGATTAAAAGCAAAGCTGATCAGTGCAATAAAGCCGATATAACGAAAGAAGTCCTGCATTTTTTTATTTTTCAATTCAGTGAAAAGATAATCAAGACGTTGATGAGTTGTAGTAAAGTGAGTCGAAAATCTTGATTTTTTTGTAAAATCTACTGCTTGGTCGTTCCTTTGCTTTCTTGCAGAAAAAATTGCCGAATCTGCCCGAAATGCTTATTTTGCATGCGGTCATTTCAGCTCAAGTGCAATTGCACATGGAGCATAAACTGGTGTTATGAAAAATTTTATACTTTCTATCCTGACGCTGTGCTGCTTGGGCAATACGCTCATGGCCCAACAAACTGTAACCTGCAAACCCGATGCCTCTTTGCCGGATACCGCAGTTGGCGTCATACCCCTACCCTACTCCGCAACCAATCCCAAGGGTGGAATTGCTGATACTGCCTGTTTGAATACTTATTACGATTTTATATTTACGCTGGCCATTCCCAAATCAATTACGCTGAGTGGAATAACCCTCGCCATAAATAGTGTATCGATTGCTACAACTGGAGCCGTGAAAAATCTGCCCAGTGGCTTATCTTACACTTGCAATCCACCCAATTGTGTATTCAAGTCGGGAGAAAAAGGTTGTATCCTCATTGCAGGCACACCCAATAACCCTATCAACCTGGGTCAAAATGACCTAAAAATCGACGGGTTGGTCAACTCTTTTTTACCCGTTCCTGTTACCTTTCCCAGTGATCAATTCGCTGCCGGCAACTACTACTTGTATGTGCGGCCACAAGGTTCCAAGGCTTGTTTGACCTCATCTACTAAAGAACTTTCCGCCACCAAGCTGCGCATGGGCAATGTACCCAATCCATTTACGGGTTCAACCCAAATTGAAGTGGAAGCCGAAATCCGGGGGCAATTCGATTTTCGGGTTTACGACCTAACGGGCAGAATGATCTCCCGTCGCCCTGTACAGATTACTCAAGGCATCAACCGCATTCCTTTCGAAGCCAATAACCTGGCTCCGGGCCTGTATGTGTTTACCTTGACCGATGGCTTGAACACCATTTCACGAAAAATGGTCGTTGGCCGTTAAACCATCTGGCATGAAACTGGAAGCCGCCCTCTGGCAAAGGAGTTACCTCTATTTTGCCCTGTTTTTTCTATTGGCCATTTTTGGCTTTTGGTTGACCTATTTTACCCGGATTTTTGAGCAGGAAAGTTACCGCATGCACCTGCATGGGCTGGCCTTGATCCTGTGGTGCCTGATGCTGATTGTTCAACCTTATTTGATCCGCAGCAAAAAGAATCGCCTGCACAAAAGTATTGGCAAATTTTCCTACCTGCTGGTACCCTTGATGCTCTTCAGTACGGTGGATTTGCTGAAGTTCAAAATTGATAAAAACTCGGCATTGGACAGCATGGACTACCACTTTATCGCTCTGGTGATCAATGCCTTGATTGCTTTTGTACTTTTTTATGGGCTGGCCATTTATTACCGCAAACAAACCACGGTACACGCTCGCTTCATGGTGTGTACGGCCTTCCCAATGGTTACCCCGATAACGGATCGGATCATCCACATTCATTTTCCCAGTCTACTGGCCTATCTTCCCCAAATTGAAGGAAACCCGATTGCGCCCGTTTTTGGTTTTGCACTAGCGAATCTGATTTTGCTGGGTTTGAGCATATGGGATTGGCGCTCGCATCGGCGGTGGAATGTTTTTCCCCTGGTGTTATTGGTTTTACTGGCTTACCATTACTCGGTGCTGAATTTTCATAGCTTTACTTTTTGGCAATCCTTTTGCAATTGGTTTTTTAATTGGTAAAAGGCAGGTTTGATCTGTAACTTTTCGGGTAAATCTGGTTATACTGGTGATACAACAACCTGATCACCAAGTAATTTCCAGCCATGACCCACAAGTTAATCCTGTCCTGTTTGTTCATTTTTACAAGTTTGTTCAATCTCTCGGCCCAAAATTCGGAGGACCTTGGCCGTACCACACCCTTTTTGGTTGGATTTAAAGGTGCCATTTATGATTTCCGGGTTGCTACCGATGCCCAAGGTTTTATCCAAGCGCAAAAAATGCGCTACACCCCAGAAATTGAAAAGACAAAACCCATTGGTCACGTTTATGCCCAAAAATTATTCATTACTGAGCGCGAATTGAGTACGCCTTTTCCAGGTGTTCCAAAAGGGAAAGAAGTGTTTGCCATCATTTATACTGGCCGTTTTGAGGTCAAATCCAGTGGCCTTTACGAGTTTTTGCTACAGAGTGACGATGGTTCACGCCTCTGGATCGACTCCACAGAGGTCATTGAACGAGACGGACTAAGGCAGTTCAGGGAAATCAAACAAGGAAAAATTCAACTAAGCGCTGGTTTCCATGGAATCAAGGTCTGGTATTTCCAGGGCTTCCCCAACCGCATGGGTTTGATTTTGATGTACAAAAAAGCCGAAGAAAAAGCATTCCAACCCTTTGATTTTAAACCCATGGAAGACGAGGCCAAACAATACATACAAATGGAGGGTGAAACGATGAAAATTCGGTTTGCGGAAAAATTTTCCTTCGAAACGGGTGAATTCACCCTCAAACCTGAAGCCGACTCCATCCTGGCCAATGTCATTCGCATCCTTAACTACAATCCTGGTCTTAAATGCCGAGTTGAGGGGCATACAGACAATGTGGGAAGTGCCAAAGACAATCAAGTGCTGGCCCAAAATCGGGCGCATGCCGTGGCGAATGCACTTAAAGCACGAGGTTTACCAGAATCAGTAAAGATTTCAGTGCAGAGTTTTGGGTTGAGTAAGCCAATTGCGCCGAATACAAACGAAGCGGGTCGGGCGCAAAATAGGCGGGTGGATGTGGTGATGGAATGGTGAGGGGAACCACTATTTATTCCATTTAAAAATTCAGCAACCCCATCTTCGGTGGAGTGGTTTTAAATTCAGCCACAAATGACACAAATTTTCACAAATTGAGGCACAAACTTGCGTTTGTGCTCGGGTCACGAACGAAGTTCGTGTTCTAATTTGTGAAAATTTGTGTCATTTGTGGCTGAATAATTTTATTGCCTTTATATGTTTTCATTACTTTAGGAACATAAAGCAGATCAATAAACACAAGAAGCTACTGTTAGGTAAATCTATTAAATTCTTTCATTCGCAAAAACCAGCCCAATGAAAAACACCTTTTGTACCCTATTACTCTGCACATTCGTGTTGGCCTGCCAACAAACAGCCCCAAAACTTGACTTCGAAAAAGAAAAAGCCGCCATTCAGGCCGTCATCGCCAAAGAAACCGAGTCTTATTACAAACAGGATTTTGAAGCCTGGAAAAGCACCTACCTTGAATCTCCTGCATTCCGCAAATACGGCTACTGGGAGGGTTTTCCTGAAAAAGTGACCTTCAACAATGGTTTTGAATCCTTGAAAAACGAAAAGAAAGCCCAATTCGAAGCAGATGCCACCATCTGGAAAGGCTCCACCGAAGAACGAGCCAATGAAAACTTCAGGATTTCGCCGGGGATGGCCTGGTATACTTTTGAGCAATTTTCCTATGAGAAGGGTACTCGTAAATTGTTAGGCAAATCACTGGAGACGCGGGTATTGGAGAAAGTAGATGGGGAATGGAAAATTGCGTATTTGGGGTATCATTATTTTCCGGATACGTTATTGACAAAATGATAAGGCGTCATAATTTCTTAATCAACTAAAATTGGCCACAGCCATTTTGTGTACTTAGGATGTCCTTGAAAC
>NZ_JANRKL010000066.1:0-50297 GCF_033763495.1 Haliscomenobacter sp.
CCTTCTTCACGAACAGAATCTGCTGTGCGTTCATCTGCAGGAAAAAACCTGCCAAAACTAAAGTTGTAAAAATTGCCCTTTTCACGTTGCCCGCATTTGTAAGATCAGAAAATATCTGTACTTCAGCGAGTGCAACCGAGCTTCACGCTTGGTCACACCTCAGGTGTGCCAAACGAACGTAACAAATTTTGGATAATGGGATCTCCGGCACACAACCGGAAACATTTGCATTAGGATACTTTGTCAAAACTTAGCACAAGGTAATACAAATTATCTGAACCAAACAAGGAGTACTTGATTTTTTTTCTCATTTGTCTTTTTTTAGGTGTATTTTACCTAGAATTGACACAATTGATGAAAAAATGTTATCTTGCGCGGTCCCTTCACAAATTCTCCTCCCCCTTTGGGTATGTTTAAGCTCATAGTAGGCTCATATCACATTCAAAAGAGCTCATTATTGTGTTGGCCACAGTACCAATCCACGATTTTTGGAGTTATCTACAAAATTAAAGAAAGCTACGAACCGACTCTAAGCAAAAGAATGCTTATTTTTCGGCAACATACAACCTTAAATAACTTCATTCCAAATGAATCGAGACCATCTACCCAAAGCCAAATTCCTGTTGTGGAGCCGAAACATCTTTGTTTTGGTGGCACTTTTTTTACCAGGCGTAGCCGGACTCGCCCAGGATTTGCACTATTCCCAATTTTATGGAGCTCCTCTTCACCTCAATCCGTCATTAACCGGGATCTTTGACGGGGATGTCCGCCTGATGGGACAGTACCGCAACCAGTGGGCACAAGTTCCGGTGGGGTATACAACTTTTACTGGTGCTGTAGACGTCAAGTTTTTTAACAAAAATGTGTCGGATGGTTTTGCTGCACTTGGCATTGGTTACAACCATGACCAAGCGGGATTTGCAGATCTTCGCTTGAGCAATTTTAATTTAAATGGTGCCTATACCAAAAGATTAAGCAATCGCTTTTACGGCTCCTTAGGGGGGCAGCTTGGCTTCGGTTCGCGCAAATGGGAAGCCGATCAGGTGACTTACGACAATCAGTACGATGCCCAGCAGGGGACTTTTAATCCGGACAATCCTAGCGGCGAAGCTACCGCCAAGCAAAAATTGAACTTCGGTGACTTTGGCGTGGGTTTTAACCTGCGGTACCAGGTCAAAGAGTCCTATGAACAGATCGATACCTCTACAGGGCAGCGCACTAAACTTGATTTTGGAATGGGGTTGTTTCACCTCAATCGGCCCAATCAATTTTTTACTTCCTTGGGGCCGATTAAACTCCCCATGCGGCTTACACCCTATATTTTGGCAGATTTGCAGATCAGTAAACGGTTGGATCTAATCGCCAATGTTGCAGCTCAATTCCAAAGTTCATACCGCCAGTATTTAGGTGGTTTGGGGCTACGATACTACATCAATCCAAAACGCAATGAAGAATTTTCCATCCAATTGGGAGGTACGATGCGTTTTGATGCCCTAACCAATGATTCCGCAATCTATCCAGCAGTAGAGGCACGTTATAAAAAAATACGTGCGGGATTCAGTTACGATGTGAACCTATCCAAATTTAATACAAGTGTAGAGGGTGGAGTCGGTGGCCCCGAATTGTTTATCCACTACATCTTTAAATCTTACAAACCGGTAAGTTTTAAACCCAATTGCCCTTTGATTTAAACGCAGTGGAACAAATCCATTGAGTGCCTTGAGGGTATTGTAACTCCAATCAGCCAAAGTAATTTACCATGAGAAAAACATTGCTTATACTGGCCTTATTTATAGCGCTGTTTCAACAGAGTTATGGCCAATCTTTAAAACAAATTTTGAAGATTGCTGACAGTACATACGCAAAAAAAGATTTTTATACTGCCCTAACCGCTTATCGCGATGCCCTAAAACTGGATACCACCCGTACCGATATCCAATACAAAATTGGGGAATCCGCCCGGCAGTTTAATTCTTATGCATCAGCAGCAAGGGCTTATTTAAGAGTATTGGGGAGTAAGGAAAAAAACCAGTACCCGGATGCCCGCCTTCGTTTGGGAGAATGTTTACATAAATTGGCGGATTATCGGAATGCAAAATCAGCTTATCAGCAATTTATTCTGGAAAACCAGGAAGGGCAGGGAATTGCCCCAGAGTTGTTGCAGTTGGCCAAGAAAGGGGCTGAGGATTGTGATTTTGCCCTGAAAAGTATCCAAAATGATGCCAGTGCACAACGGAATGCCAACTATTACCCCCAGCCGGTCAACATGGGCCCTGAAGTCAATGGGCCTTACACGGACTATGGAGCATCCTTCCATGGTGACACCTTATACCATACTTCTTATGAGTTTCCGGATCCAAAAAACAAAGCTGGTCGGCTCAATAAAGTAGTCAGGACTTATCCGGGCAAAGCCAAAGACCTCCTGCCTAATTCATTTAATGCCACTGATCAACATACGGCTTATTCCGTTTTTACGCCCGACAATAAAGGGGTCTATTATTGCAATTGTGTGGCTAAAAATGCGGCAGATCTGCGTTGTGATATTTTTTATCGCCCTTTGATTGCGCCGGGTACTACTCCCATAAAATTAGGCATAAACCTGCCCGATTATACCAGCACTTCACCTGCTTTAGGTAAAAATACCAAAGGGGAAACCGTGCTGTATTTTGCTTCCGACCGCCCGGGGGGCAAAGGAAAACTCGACATCTGGATGGGTGTTATCCAAGCGGATGGCAATGTAACTAATGCTACCCCTGTTGCAGAACTCAATACCATTGAAAATGACATCAGCCCCTTTTACCAGGAAATCCCGGGAAAAGCACAGTTGTTGTTTTTTGCTACCGATGGTCGAAAAACATTTGGTGGGATTGACATTTATGGCACCCGTTTGAATCAGGCAAAGCGCTGGATTGAACCTTACAATCTGGGAGTCAATATCAATTCCTCTTACGATGATTTTGGTTATATCCGCGACTCCAAAGGAGATACTTTGGTTTTTAGTTCGAATCGCGTTGGTTCAATCAGATTGTTAACAGAAAAAGAAAACGCGAAAAAAGATGCCCAGGAAGTAGAAGTATGTTGTCATGACCTCTACAAAGCAGGGATTTACAAATTCATCAATTTGAAGGTCAATACTTTTAAATTGCGGGATTCACTGGCACTAAACAATCCTACGGTTAAAATATTTGAGGAAGCTCCTGACGGTAACCGTAAGGAATTATCTGCAAAAACTGAAGAAGGTACCAATCACTTCTCAACACAGATTGAGCGCTACAAAAAATACTACATTCAGGCGCAGAAACAAGGCTTTATTGCTGTAGATTCACTGGTATTGGCTGATCTGGGTGAAGAGGTGGATACCATGGTAGTCAACTTGTACCTGCCCAATTTACGACTGGACGTATTTACCCTGCTTGGACCTTTAAACGAACAAGATCCCAGTAGAAACCCACCGCTTAATGATTGTGAAGTGAGCTTTTATGAAATAGGGGCTGACGGCAGAAGAACCTTGTTGGAGACAAAAAACGATCCCAATGGAAACGAATACAATTATGCTGTTGATCTTGGGAAAACTTACTTTGTAAAAGCCACCAAGCCTGGGCATACTACAGATACGCTTGAAGTTGCTATCAATGAAGCCACGGTGAAAGAATACGGCTACGATGTGTCGGTTGACTTATATTTGACGCCGGTTAGGTTGGCCATCAATTTGTTTTTTGACAACGCCAAGCCTGGGCCTGGAAACCTGGTCACTACTACTGAAAACTATGGAAATCTTTACAACAATTACATCAAACGTGAGCCTGAATTTTCAGGTTTTGCGGGACAAGTAATGCGTTCATTTTTCCAAAACACCGTGAAACTAGGGTACGATAGCCTTGAACGACGGATTCCCGGAATCATCAGAGAACTTGAAAGCGGATCCTACATCAAGATTTATATGGCTGGTTTTGCAAGTCCACTTGGTAATGCTGATTACAATAAAAGACTTGGAGAGCGGAGGATGGTTTCAGTGATCAACCATTTAAAGTTGGCACAAAATGGGATCATGAAAAAATACATCGACTCGGGGCAACTATCCTTTAACCTTGAAGCCGTTGGTGAAGATCCCAATAAGCCTGATATCCCCACTGCTCTGTCAAATGTCAAAGGCGAAATTTTCGGTATCCAGCCTTCACTGGATCGGAAGGTGCAAATTTTCCGAATTGACGTCAGCACAAAACCATTCAAGTAATCCTCACTCCCAATGAAATATCTTATGAACAGCTACAACAAATTCCATCATTTTTGTACCCAGCAGCTCAATTTGTGGCGCCTGATTCTGGTGCTGCTCGGTGCGCCAAGTTTAAGTTACGCCACACATATCGTTGGGGGAGAGGTAGGCTATCTTAGCCTAGGCAACGACCGCTATGAAATAATCGTTAGGCTTTATCGTGACTGTGCACCCAAAACTGAGCCGTTTGACCCAGTAGCCTCGGTAGGGATTTTTGACCGTAGTGGCATATTGCTCCAGGATGTGCGCATTGACGCTACCTCAGCTATTCCTCTTGACAATAACCTCGACGCTTGTATCCTGGCTCAGACCAAGGTTTGTGTAGAAACCATGACCTATAAAGCCACTGTGGTCTTGCCATTCCGAACAGGGGGGTATCAGATCGTATACCAACGTTGTTGCCGCAATGCGACCATAAAAAACATTGTAAGCCCTCTGGAAACTGGGGCAACTTACGATATCTGGCTAACTGAAGCGGCCATGCGTCGCCGTAACAATAGTGCTACTTTCCGCCGTTGGCCAGACATTTACATTTGTAACAATCGGCCATTGGATTTTGACCACTCAGCATTTGATGTGGATGGGGATTCTTTGGTATATCGCCTGTGTACTCCCTTGCAAGGTGCGACATTTGCCAACCCAAGACCACAGCCCCCCAATTTCCCACCTTACGATACCTTGATTTGGGTAAAGCCGCTGTACAATCTTTACAATATGCTGGGTACAGTTGGTGAGCCATTGCGCATCAACTCCTCTTCTGGCTTGTTGACTGCCCGACCAGGTATATTGGGACAATTTGTAGTAGGGATTTGTGTGGATGAATATGACCGCAATACGAAACAACTCATATCTTCTACTCGTCGGGATTTTCAGTACAATGTTCAGAATTGTGAAGAGGTGGTCGCGGAATTTTTTGCACCGGAAAGCCAATGTGATTCTCTAAAAGTGAGTTTTCGCAATGAAAGTATGGGCGCCAGAAATTACCTCTGGCTATTTGATGCCCCCCGTACAACGCCGAATTCTACGGCAGCAAACCCGATGTATACCTTTCCAGCCTACGACACCTATAGCGTAAGTTTGATTGCTGAACCTAATACTACTTGTGCAGATACCTCGACGCGGCAAGTGAAACTAATCAAATCAGGCATCAAAGCCAATTTTAAGGCGGAAGTACTGCCTTGTGGCGCCGAAACCATCGTTCGACTGCAAGATTTGTCTATGGATTCAAGTGCAACCATTGTCAAACGAATGTGGAAAATAACTTTTGGGGACAGTAGTTTGATCAACGCAACGGGTGCAGATACGCTGGTACGTATACCTTCAAACACGGCATTCACCGTCATGCTAACGGTAGTCAACTCCAATGGTTGTGAAAAAACAATTGTGGAAAACTTCCCGGCTACGGCGGACCCGTTTCCTCCATCAACTATTCCAGACACTATTCGTGCTTGTGCAGGCACCATCGTTCCGCTCAATCCTGATGGTACGGCAACATCAGCATATTCTTATCGCTGGGAGCCCGCAAATTTGATAGATAACCCCAATGCGGTAAACCCCAATTACAGGGTAACCCAAAATGGAGTTGTCACCTTGACCCTGACCGCCAATTCTGAACAAACCTGTACCTTCACCAAAACCATTACCATTTTAGTCCTCCCTCAGGCAGTGGCAGATTTCGGGCTTGGTAATGATGGGGGGAATGGAGTGGCCAGTAGTTGCGATGGCCGTACACTGAGTTTGATCAACAAATCAAGCAATGCAGATTCGGTCAAATGGATCATCGGGGACATCAACAACCCGCTTTTGGTGTCAAAAGAAAACAATCCAACCCTGACTTTGGGGGATACCGGGACTTATACCCTGACCTTGATCGCTTATGGGGACTGCAACGATACCTTGCAAAAAAACATCCGCCTGGTCAAATTGGAAACCGATGTCGATTTCACCTTCAACTATACCAGTTGTATCCTGAATGGGTCCACCATCAAATTGGTGGATGTATCAAATAATCCTGGCGTTCAAATCGCTGGCCGTACCTGGAAATTATCAGATGGCCGTACCTCTACGGAAGATTCTCCAAGCTTTAGTTTTACTGATACGGGGCGGGTTACCATCACTTTGGTGATTCGAACTGCCCAAGGTTGTCTGGATTCTGCTTCGCAAAGCATTGTCAAAGCACCAATTACCGGGGTGGAGTTTCCAGATACCATTGTTGTATGTAGAGGAATGCCGCTGCAAATCCCTGGCAACAACAATCCCAACTTGCAGTACATGTGGTTGCCCGAGACTGGATTGGATGACCCAACCATTGGCAATCCTATTTTTTCACCACAGCAAAGCACGTTATACACGGTTAATATCTCCATTCCGGGCATTCCCACCTGCCAAATCAACGATACGATGATGACAGTGGTACCAGGGAGTATGAACCTTACCGTGCTTGGCGCAGGAGCGGATGGCACACCCGTATGTACACCTCAAACCACACTGACCGCCTCAGCTAATCGTCCGGCTACCTTCCGTTGGTTGGATGCCAATGGTAATGAATTGGGCAAAGGGGCTATGTTTACAGCTACCGTGGCAACTCAACGCAATTTGGCGGTAGAAGCCACTGATGAAAATGGCTGCAAAGAAAAACTGGAAATAAGTTTGGTCGGGGAACCCATCGTTTTTGCTGCACCCGATTCGGTCATTCTGTGTACCAATGAATCGTTGCGCATCAACACCACCCAAGGGCCCGGCCAAGTGCTTACTTACAGCTGGACGCCACTTGGTGCTTTTGAATCGGGCGCACTGACTGCAAACCCTGTATTGGCAGCAACACCGGGTATCAAAGAGGTTTTTGTGCAGGTGCGCAATGCCTCAGGCTGTATATTGAGTGATTCGGTACAGGTAATCATCATCGATGCCAACCACAATTTGGATTTCACTCCTGAAATTCAATGCGATGGCAACACCGTGATTTTCCGCAATACCAGCACCAATGCCTTTGGGTACCTGTGGAACTTTGGAGACGGGACGACTTCTACCGAAGAAAACCCCACCCATAAATATGCAACAGCTGGTGATTATACCGTAACGCTTACTTTAAGTTATAATGTAAGCTGTCGTAAAACGGTGAGTAAAACAATCAACATCACCACTGGGACGTCCATCGGGCTTAAAGTACCCAATAACTTGACCACCTGTGGAGAAACCGTGACACTTACTGCGGAAGGGAACCCCGGCACCAGCTTCAAATGGACGACAAAACAAGGCCAATTGTTGAGTTCAGATGCATCCATAAGTGTTAACCCGCCTCCGGGAACTACGGTATATTATGTTACTGCTACCAAAGCACCGGGTTGTACAGAAACCGACAGTGTGAGTGTTACAGATAATGGAGTGGATGTTACCCTCATTACCCCATCGGGAAGCAACCGAATTGATCAATGTGATGCTGAAAGTGTACAGGTAGAAGTGCGCAACAACGCACCAGGTCAACAATTGAAATATACTTGGACACCTGTTTTCAATGTTGTATCTGGTGGAAATACCGCTACACCTGTTTTACGACCAACTGATATTGGTGTCAATGTTATCACTGGTATTGTCAGCAATCAATTTGAATGTGAAGATACTTTGACTGTGACCATTAACCTGGGTGCTTTGGATTCCGGCTTACCTGATACAGTGCAAGTTTGCCCTGGAGTGGCAACACCACTAGCCCCCAATGCCAGTGCAGAATTTACTTACCAATGGTCGCCGGGCACAAACTTGTCGGCTACCAATGTGCGCAACCCAAGTTTTACCGGGACAGCTCCTGCAACCTATTTGGTAACGGTGACCAAAAACAGCGGCGGAATTTCCTGCCAGGTCGTAGATACCGTAGTTGTTACCATTGGCTCGAAGCCTGAGCTCAAGGTTTCTACTCTGGACACCTCGGCTTGTGTCGGCACTACTTTAGTCCTAACTGCAACAGGTGCGAGTGGATATACATGGTTGTTCGACGGGACCCCTCTGACACCACCATTCCAACCTGATGGAGGGTTATCACTATCTGCTACCCAAGGCAGTGACATCCGCTATACCGTAATTGGCCGAAATGAATTCGGTTGTACAGATACCATTTCGGGCATCCGGGTTCGTTTTGTCGACTTTGATCCTGGCCAATTCAGCTCCCCACTGAGCATTTGCAAAGGGGATACCATCGAATTGCACCCGACCGGTAACCCTGCATTCCAATACCAGTGGTCACCAAGTGCTGGACTGGATTTGCGCAAACCCTACAATCCGATAGCTATCCTGAGTCAAACTACCCGGTTTGGTATCACCATCACCGACCCGGTCACGGGATGTATTAAGGAAAGAGCGATTGTAGTGAATGTTAATTCAATAGAAGGTTTCAAAGCCAGCAATGATACGAGCATTTGTACAGCTACGGGTGGATTAACCCTGCGCGCAGATGCAAATGGAAACAATGTTACCTTCCGCTGGTTGAATGCTGCGGGCACGCAAATTGGCACAGGGAAAACCATAAATGTCACTCCGGCTGTTGGGGTAAACCTTTATATTGTAGAGGCAAACAATGGCACTTGTACCCAGAAGGACACCGTAAAAGTGACCCTTGCCGACTTCAAACCTGGTGACCTCACTTCTCCCCAATCGGCGTGTGCTGGTGACCCCTTGGCTTTGAATCCCAATGGCAATCCGGCATATACCTATACCTGGTTGCCAACCACTGGGCTCGATTTGACCAATCCACACAATCCAGTTGCTACATTGAATGCCTCTGTTACCTTTACTGTTACTGTTACAGATCCGGTGAGCGGCTGTAGGTTGGAAAAAGAAATCCGGGTCAATGTGACCGACCTGAGTGATCTGGAGGCCATTCCATCCGAAACAATTCTTTGCCAACCTGCTTTCGTGTTGCTTACTGCGAGGGGTGCACAAGGGGCCACTATTCGTTGGTTGGATGCCAGTGGACAAGTTATTTTCAATGGTAGAAACCTTTCGGTTACTCCTGCAGTAGGGCTTAATTTGTACATTGTAGAAGCGACTTTGGGTACTTGTACCAAAAGAGATACAGCGCGGATTCGCCTCAACGACTTCAAACCAGGTGATTTGAAGTCACCACAAAACATTTGTATTGGTACTTCTGTGGAGTTGAATCCAAATGGCAATCCTGCGTATACTTATACCTGGTCGCCAACCACTGGCCTGGATTTGAGCAAGCCTTACAATCCAATTGCATCACCAACAAATACAACAACTTATACGGTAACGGTAAGCGATCCGGCAAGCGGCTGTTCAGCGACCAAAACTATTGTGGTCAATGTTACACAGCCTGTCACTGTAATTGCGTTACCAGATACTTCCCTTTGCGAGCCTGGGCGTTTGACTTTGCGAGCTAACACCTCACGGCCAACACCAATTACCTGGTTTAGTGATGCTGCTTTGAAAAACCAGATCGGCACCGGAAACCGGATCAGTGTCAATGTAGCAGCAGGCAAAACAGTTTTTTATGCCGTGGCTACCGATACAAACGATGTATGTATCCGCGCCCAAATCGACTCGGCTAGAAATGGGGGAGGCACTGGAACGGGCGGTGGTCCTAGCATCGGCAAAGGTGGACCATTTGCAGGTGCTCCTTTGGATTCGGCAGTAGTTGATGTGGTAGATATTACCAAAGGCGCGCCACCAAGTATGATTACAACTTGTGCTGGCCGGCCTACTCCGATCAACCCGAATGGCTTGCCCAACCTGGTTTACCGTTGGTCTCCTGCAACAGGATTGAATGATTCTACTTCGGCTACCCCAACTACCATTGTTACAGTGCCAACAACTTACACGGTCACCATTTCTGACCCATTTGGAGCATGTAGTATCGTACGGCAAGTAGTGGTCATGGCCGCAGACCCCATCAATGCTAATGCAGGTAAGGATACGACATTGTGTTCTTTGAATCCATTTAACCTGGTTGCCAGTGGCAATGGGGCTGCTATCTTTGAATGGTCCAACAACCGCAATTTCAGCCCGATTCTGGGACAAGGAGCACAGTTCGCCATTACACCGGATACCGTAGCAAAAACCTATTACGTACGCATTACCAACGCTGCAGGTTGTGTAGAGATCGATTCTGTGACGGTCATTGCCCGTCCAGTTAGAGCTTCCCTGCCAGCTACGGTCAATGCCTGCGAAAATGGAGATGAGGTGACGCTCATTGTGACCAATAACGATCCACGCCAGACTTTGACATACCTGTGGTCACCTGCCAATTTGTTCATCACGAATGTACGCACCGGGCCTTCGGCAACGATTATCGCTCAAAATGGCGCCCAGCCGCAAGTTTTGCTGACCAACCAGTTTGGATGTACAGCCACCTTGCGCACTACTGTGAACGTGGTAGATTTGGAGAACAAAGTACGGGTAACAGCGAATCCGACGACCATCGAAAATGGAGAGTCGACTACCATTCGGGTGGAAAACTGCCCGGATTGTACCTATTCCTGGAGCCCTGCTACCGGATTGAATACAACAACTGGTAGCACCGTAATTGCCTCACCAACGGATACTACCGAGTACACCGTAAAAGTGACCAGCAATGGTTGTATGGCTGAACTCAAAATCACCATCAATGTAGCGGGACCATACTGTATAGAACCCTACATTTTTGTACCAACTGCCTTCACTCCTAACCGAGATGGCGTGAACGACATCCTGTATGTACGTGGCCGGGGCATCGACAGAATGACCTTTATTATTTACAATCGCTGGGGGCAAAAAATGTTTGAAACCAGTGACCCCAAAGTGGGTTGGGATGGTACCTTCCGGGGCAAACCACTGCCTCCTGATGTATATGGATTTTATTTACTTGCCAATTGTATTGATGGTACCACGTACCGCAAACAAGGCAACGTGACTTTGATACGTTAACACGTTTTGGGTCACGATGGCCTCGACATCATGATCTAATCACCCCCCTGGCTGGAGTAATCCGTTCAGGGGGTTTCTTTTTAGTGGATATTACCCTATTTTTGCGCTTCATCAGTATCCGTAATTATGAAGCATTTGTTTCTTTTCTTCCTCTTCTGTATAGGATTGTACAACCTGAATGCCCAATGTGATTTTGCTATCAATGAAGTGGATGATTTCGACAGTACCCACAGTGTGGTCACCAAAGCCATCAATATCGGCTATATGATTCCCAGTAATTTTCAAACCGCTGATGGGTACAAAATGATCGAAGAGGCAAAAGCCATGTTTACTTTTTCCCAAAACGATACCATGAATGCTTTTTTTCTGGTTTTGGGGCTCGCCGAGCGAGAGTTTTTGACCATCGAAGAAGGTTTTAGTGTAATTTTGAAAGTGGAATCTTTAAAAGATACTGTGGATTTGGGCAAAGATTTACCCAAAGTTGATCCTGGCGATGATACCAAGGGTTCCGACCTGATTGGCCTTTATACGGTACCCGATCGGGGCAATTTTGACAAGAACACCAACATGCGGCTTTACACCCTTACTTGTCTCGTGCCTCTTGACCATGTCTTTACTTTATCCTATTCCGGCATTGAAAAAATTCGCATCAACTATAAAAATAGCCGCCACACCATAACCCTCAATAAAGATCAACAAGCAGCCATCAAAAAAGCGGTACAATGTGTGGCGGAGGCCATGAAGCTGTTTCCAATCAAACCTTAAAGTGACGATTGTCACTGGCAGAACGTAAGCCTGAACCTATTTTTGCAAAAAAAACAAAGTATGGAGTCCCTGAAATTTAAAACCAATATCAATTGTGGTGGCTGTGTAAAGGCAGTTACTGGATTTATTAATGAGGTTCCGGGCATCAGCAATTGGGCTGTTGATACGCAAAATCCTGATAAAATCCTCAGTGTAGAAGGAGAGGGAGTGGAAGCGGAATTGGTGCTGGAAGCAGTGAAAGATGCGGGGTTTGAGATAGTTGAATTGGTGGAGTGTTGATAGAATTGAGGCTCAGTAAATTAAATAGACTTAGAATCAACGACCAGCGGCAGAGCTTCTGGTCGTTTAGAAATATCATTTTATGTCTAGTTCGGTCCATTTTGTAATACGTTTTAATGATTTTACTCCTCTTTCTTCAGTTTCACTAAATAGGGAGGAAAAAAGGGTTTAAACCCTGCTGGGTTTTGTTTAAAAAAATCCCAGTTGGTTTGAGTCAATTTTCTTTTTTTGAGGAGGGTATCCTCGTATTTTTCTGGCAGGCGACAACCTAGCCGACGCCTTCAGCATGCGCATGACCTACCAAAGCGCCGATTACACCGAAACCCCACAGTACAATGGCAACATTGCCAGCCTGAGCTGGCGGGCACCACTGGGCACTTGTCGCGACATCCAAGGCTACCATTTCAGTTATGACGGGGTCAATCGCCTGCGCGGTGCCACTTTTTGGGAGCGCAGCAGCGGAGCACCTACCATAACAGACAAATACTCCGAACCTCTGGTGAACTACAACCTCAATGGCAACATCACCACCTACCAACGCCGGGGCCAAACCACCAGCAATACCTTTGACCTGATCGATAACCTCGTCTATTTCTACGATACCAATATCCCTGATCGCCTCATCCGGGTCGTCGACCTGGCCCCTGTAGCCAATCGCCCCCTCGGCTTCACACCCAAGGAGGTGTCCTTCAATATAGGCGTTTGAAACGATGTTGATTAAAAAGGGATCATTTACTGACCTTTCAGGGTATTTGTTGATAAAGCAAAAAAGCCTTAAATTGCCTATCGAAATCATCTTTATGGCTAAAGATAAATACCACTTTGCTGTTCGTAAAGCGCTTGAGTCTGACGGATGGAAGATCACTGATGATCCCTATTTTATACAGTCGGGAAAAGAAGGGGATACATTGATCTCGGTGCGGAAAAATCAATAATTGCCGCGGAGAAAGACTTGGAGAAAATCGCCGTTGAAGTAAAAAGCTTTGTTAGTCCGTCTGATCTGGATAGTTTTGAAGAAGCTCTTGGGCAGTTTCTGATTTATTTGATGGTGTTAGAAGAAAAAGAGGAAGATCGAGCATTATATCTTGCTATTCCGCTTTCCTTTCATGAGCGTTTCTTTGATGATCCGTTCTTTCAGCGTTTAGAGAAGCGGTACAGTGTAAAACTCATCGTATTTCATGAAACTGAAAATAGAATCTTAGAATGGATACCGTAAACAAATACAAAGCAATTGTACGCGAGTTGGTCGAATCCATTGCAGCAATTTCGCCTTCTACAGCAGAGGTTGAAACACAAAAAATACTGGATGATGAAAACGGCCACTACCTGCTTTTTTCAGTAGGATGGGAAAAAACACGTTGGGTTTATGCCACCTTTGTACATATCGACGTCAAACCGAATGGGCGAGTATGGCTGCAGCATGATGGGACAGATTTAAAAATTGCGGACATGATGGTTGAAAAAGGTATTCCAAGAAACAATATTGTGATTGGCTTTCAAGCCCCTCATGCCAGAGCCTTGATGGAGGAATATGCGGTTGAATAATCCAGGCAGGCGGCAACCTCGCCGACGCCTTCAGCATGTACATAATCTAGCAGCGCCGGGGCCAAACCACCAGCAATACCTTTGACTTAATCGATAACCCCGTATTTCCACCAATTTTTTTGATCTATTTTTCAAGCGCTGGAAAATGGGCAGCCGCCCACAAAATTGATCTTGCTTATTTTCGTTAATACTCTAAGCAAATCAATCCCTTATGGCCGAGTTCTCCTCTTCCCGCCGGACTTTCCTCCAACTCCCGACTGAGGGGCCACTGGTGGAAACGCCCTACATTGAACCAGAAATCCCTACTGCTCCACCCGCATTTACCCTTCAAGGAGGGTTAACTCCATATACAGGCATCTGGGGCCGAGAGCAAGCCGCTCATTTGCTGCGGCGTGCTACTTTTGGCTGCAGTCAGGTACAAATTGATCAACTCTATTACCTGGGTGGTGCCCAAAAAGCAGTGGACTATATTTTGACCATCCCCAAAGCAGAGCCCGCTCCTCCCGTCAACAATTACAACAATGAAGAATTTACCGACCCGGATGTCCCTTTGGGCAAAACCTGGGTAAAAGCCCAACGCAACAACGACGGAGAATTTTTTCGCATCACTTCCTGGCGCAGCTGGTGGATGGAACGGATGATCACTTCCGAAGCCAATATCCTGGAAAAACTCATTCTGTTTTGGCACAATCATTTTGCCACCCGTACGGACATTTCTTTTAGTGGCCAGGCTTGTTACAAACATTACATGATCCTGCGCAAACATGCTCTGGGTGATTTTAAGCAGTTGGTTTACGACGTCACGTTAGACCCCCACATGCTTTTTTTCCTCAATGGCTTGTACAATGGAGTCGATGCTCCTGACGAAAACTACGCCCGTGAATTGCAGGAGCTTTTCACCATTGGCAAGGACAATCCCGACCACTACACCGAGGCCGATGTAGTAGCTGCCGCAAAAGTGTTGACGGGCTGGCGACTGGACTACAACACGAACCGAGTATTCCTTGACCTGGCTTCACATGACCAAACGGATAAAAAATTCTCGGCCTTCTACAACAACCGCATAATCAAAGGTGGAACTGATGCGGAGCGAGAAATCAAGGAGTTAATAGACATGATCTTCCAAAAGGATGAGGTATCCCTCTACATCTGCCGGAAGTTGTACCGTTTTTTTGTGTATTACCAGATTGACGAAGAGGTAGAAAAAAACGTGATTGAGCCTTTGGCAGCGATCCTGCGCCAGAACAAGTATCAAATTTTACCCGTTATCTCGGCCTTGTTGCGCAGCGAACATTTTTTTGATGCAGTAAACAAGGGGTGTTTCATCAAAACACCTCTGGATTTGGTCATTGGGGTGTTGCGCAATTTCAACGTTTACATCAACGGTCCTACTTTGTACGACCAGTACCAAATCCTGACCAGTTTGGGCTGGACTTGCAACGACTTACAAATGTTGCCCGGCGATCCGCCCAATGTAGCGGGCTGGCCAGCTTTTCGGCAAGCCCCCAAGTATTACCGAGCCTGGATCAACAGTGATACTTTGCGCAACCGCAACATTTACTCCGATGTAATGACCTATTGGCGTTATGAAACGGATTCAGGGTATAAGGTTTTTATCGATCACATTGCTTTTGCCAACCAGTTTCCACGCCCCGATGATCCAAATTTACTGATCGACGGCATCTTACAAGTATTGATGCCCATGCCTTTTTCCACCGCAAAAAAACAAGTATTGAAGGGCATTTTGCTGTCGGGGCAAGCCCAGGACTATTACTGGACCGTGGCCTGGAAAAACTACACGGCCAATCCCCGGGATAAAGCTGCTCGGGATACGGTGTGGTATCGCCTGGCGGCCTTGCACAAGTACCTGATGGGCCAACCTGAATACCAGTTGATTTAATCCTTCTCCCAAAATCAATGCTTTATGGAACGCAGATCATTCCTCTATCATAGTTGTGCCGCTGCAGCAGGGGCTTCCTTCTCTTTAAAGGGCATGCCCTTGAATACGGCACCACAAAAATCCTTTCTAGAAGCCCTAAGTTTTAATGGCAATCCCGAAAACCGCGTATTGGTACTCATTGAACTAAATGGCGGCAATGATGGGATCAATACGTTTATCCCACTGGATCAGTACTCCAATTTGAGCAAATTCAGGCGCAACCTCTTGATCCCCGAGCGCAATGTACTGCGCTTACAAGGTACTCGGGCCAGTGGCTTGCACCCTTCGATGGCCCTTTTTCAAAAAATGTACAATGACGGTTTGGTGTCCGTAGTACAAAACGTGGGATACCCCGAGCAAGACTACTCCCATTTTCGCTCCTCTGATATTTGGATGTCTGCTTCCGATGCGGATGTGAACCTTGAAAATGGCTGGGCTGGACGCTACCTGGAGCAGCGCTACCCGGGCTTTCCCACGGGTTATCCAAGCGACGCCAATCCCGACCCCTTGGCCATCCAATTGGGTGCAGTGATGTCTTTGGCCTTAGTTGGCAGTCAATGGCCCATGGGGATGGCGATTACTGACCCCAAGGCATATTATGAGTTTGTAAACAGTGTGGTAGAACCCGCACCTGATGGCCCTTTTGGCGACGAGCTGGAGTACATTCGGCTGGTTACTCAACAAGCGCAACAATACTTTAAATCCGTAAAAGGTGCAGCCGACAAAGGCCGCAACCAATCCACACTCTATCCTCCTGAAGAAAAAAACTACCTGGCCGACCAGCTCAAAATCGTGGCGCAGCTGATTAAAGGAGGACTAAAAACACCCATTTACATTTGCACCTTACATGGTTTTGATACGCATAGTGAGCAAATCAATCCATCGGGGAACCCCCTGGAGGGCAACCACGCTGAATTGTTGCAGATGTTGTCAGAAGCCATTTATGCTTTTCAGGATGACCTCAAACTCATGGGTATTGATGATCGGGTAGCCGGAATGACTTTTTCTGAATTCGGCCGCACCATCGGTTCCAATGGCAGTTTTGGCACGGATCACGGAGCGGCGGCTCCTTTGTTCGTTTTTGGCAAGGCGGTCAATCCGGGCATTATTGGCAAAAATCCGCTGGTTCCTAGCGATTTGGGAGAATCCGATGACTTGCCCATGGAGCACGATTTTCGCGCCATCTACATGACGATACTAAAGGATTGGTTTGGGCTAGAGCAGCCAGAATCTATTTTGGGACAAAAATTCCCCATTTTACCCATCTTCAAATCCATTTCCACCCCCACTCGTGATTTGCAGACAGTAGAATCATTTGACCTAAACCTCAGGCCCAACCCCTTCCGTGAAAGCAGTACCATAAACTTGCAAACCAATGGTGGCCAGGTTACCATACGCGTGTTGGATGGCTTGGGTAAGGTTGTTCAAACTGTGGCTGAAGGGTATTATCCTGCGGGAACCCATCAGTTTGTGCTACAGCGCCAAAACCTTCCGATGGGTCAGTATTATTGCCAGGTGAATGTCAATGGAACGATTGGGGTACGCAAGGTAATAGCGATGTAAAGCGAATAGCGAATAGCGAAATTTAGTGTGCCAGTTCCACACCTCAAAATTTAGGGGCAGCAAAAAATTGGAAAAAGTTGAAAGTCAAATGGTGTAACTGCTATTCGCTTTTAGCTATTCGCTTTTCACTTTATCATTTTCATAAATGTCCCCACAAACCAATTGGAGTCCGCCTTCACCAAAGTGTCGAGAGTAGAATCGGCTTTGCTGGAAAAAAGTTTAATTTCCTTGATCATTCGGACAAATTCTTCGGCTTCCGGGTCGTTCCCTTCTACACTGGACAATTCGTCCAAAACCTTGAGCATGGGTTCCAGCTCTTTCTTTTTGCGCTGGATGATGATGTTTTTGACCACCTTCCACATGTCTTTTTCTGCCACGAAAAACTCCTTGCGCTCTCCGGCTTTGAGCTCTTTGAACACTAGACCCCAGTCGATCAAAGCCCGCAAATTCATGTTGGCATTGCCGCGAGAAATCTTTAACTCCTCCATGATGTCATCGGCACTAAGCGCTTGTGGCGCAATCATCAACAGGGCATGGATTTGGGCCATGGTGCGGTTGACACCCCAACTGGAGCCAAAAGCTCCCCAAGACTGTAAAAATTTATCCTTTCCTTCGGGCAGGTTCATTTGTCCAATAGTTTCAAAATTTCCTGAAAGTACACAATTAAATGTAAACGCAGGCACTTTTGTTTAAACATGTCCCAAAAATGGTGTTTTAACCACGGTGGCTGCCAGGCTTTTGCCACTAATTGAGATGAAAATTTCAGTTCCCGGTGCTGCGAATTCAGTTTTGACGTAGCCCATACCAATGGGTTTGCCCAATGTTGGGGATTGTGAACCCGAAGTCACTTTACCGATTACCTGGCCTTGAGCATCCAGAATTTCGTAATCGTGACGGGGAATGCGGCGGTCTTCCAGCACAAAACCAACCAGCTTGCGGCTGACGCCAGCGGCCTTTTGGGCTTCAAAGATATTTTTTCCAATGAAACTGGGTTTGGCTAGTTTGGTGATCCAACCCAAGCCCGCTTCAAGTGGAGAAGTGGTATCGTCGATGTCATTTCCGTACAAACAAAAGCCCATTTCCAAGCGGAGGGTATCTCTGGCACCCAAACCAATGGGGGCAATCCCCAGCGCTTTGCCAGATTCGAAAATGGCGTCCCAAATCGCAGCAGCATGACTACTGTCCACATAAATTTCAAAACCACCTGCGCCAGTGTACCCAGTAGCCGAAACGATAACATTGTCAAATCCTGCAAATTTACCTTTAGCGAAGTTGTAATACTTGATGCGCCCCAAATCGATGCCGGTCAAGGGTTGTAAGGTTTGTAAGGCTTTGGGACCCTGTACTGCGATAAGTGAAGTTTGATCAGAAATATTGATCACCCGGGTATCAAACCCCCGTACAAACTCAGCAGTTGGCTCCAAATGGGCATTGACCCAATTCCAGTCTTTTTCTATATTGGAAGCATTCACCACCAGCATGTAAGCACGCTCACCTTCCGCACAGTTGTCTTCTGGCAAGCGGTAAACCAACAAATCGTCAATAATTCCACCTTTGTCATTGGGTAAAGCGGAATATTGGGCCTGGCCAACACCTAATTTAGAAGCATCATTGGTGGTGAGGTGTTGGATCAACTCCAGAGCTTGTTTGCCTTTTACAATGAATTCGCCCATGTGCGACACATCAAATACACCCACTCCATTGCGTACAGTATGGTGCTCTTCCTGAATTCCCGTGTAGGAAATCGGCATATTGTAACCTGCAAATGGGGCCATCTTGGCACCAAGCGCTATGTGTTTTTCAGTGAGTGGCGTATTTTTCATGTGTGCTTATTTGAAAAGGTCCCTGGGTTGCAAGATTGTAGTTTTTTGATTAAACGCTACAAACTTGTATCACTATTGAATGCTGATTTTATTGATTACATCGCCGACGTGCAGATCGTGAACCACACTCATGCCATCGATTACAGTCGCGAAGATAGTGTAATTTCCATCAAGATGAGGTGCAGGGGAATGGGTGATGAAAAACTGCACACTTTCAGTGTCCTGGCCGGCTGAGGCCAAACCTACCAAACCCTCGTTGTCATAACGCATTGGAGCAGGTACTTCGGTGCGTAAAGTGAAATCGAGGCTACCGTAACCATCGCCACGAGGGCAACCGCCCTGTGCGACAAAATTGGGAACCACCCGATGGAAAGATTTGCCATTGTAATACCCTTTACGTGCCTGTTCCACAAACATGGCTACCGAACCTGGAGCTAACTCCGGCATCAACTGTACCCGAATCGTGCCCTTGCTGGTGCTGATGATGGCTACTGGCCGTTCGCGCAAACTAGCCAGAGTTTCCCAATTGATGAGGTGTTTCCTGGGATCAATTTTAGCTGGTTTCGGCTCCGGCTGGCCTTTCAGGAAGTTGATCGTTTTTTGGACTTCAAACTGGGTCTCAATGTCGCGGGGCAATTTTAGGCTCGCCAATGCAGTATCTAAAAATCCTACCTGGGTAAAATATTGGCCAAAATTTCGCTGAGGGACCCGTAGGGCCTCAGCAGCAACTGCAATCAGACCCGCGTCTTTACTCAGGGAAGCCTGTTTGAAAAAAATTGACAATTCCTTGCCTACTTTCCGCCAGCCCAGGCCAAAGAAACGTTCAAAATCCGGGCGGGTGGCGATTTTTTTCAAACCATTCCAGGCAGCCATCCGCACTACTGGGCTTTTTACTGCAACCGCCTGTTGTTGGATGTAGCGGTAGTTCCAACCAAACTCGCTGAGTGCATCCAGGAATGCTGCTCTTTCTTCAGCACTCTGGCTCCGTTCGTAACGCCGGCGGCACTGGAAGTTCATCATTTCCCGGTAGTCAGCATACAAAGGTGGCAACAAACGTTGGGCTGCGGCATACAAGTTGGCCTGTACGGCCCAATTGAGGGTTGAATCTTTGGCCAATCGCCAATAATAGGTGGCATCGCGTCCTTGTCCATAGCTGGCCAAGGTTCTGGCTGCGCTTGCTGCCACATGGCTATTGGGGTCCCGTAAGGCATTAAACAAAGCAACACGGGTAAGCTTATAATCCAGTTTTCCCAGTGCTTGTACGATGTTGACGCGCACCCGGTAATCAGGCTCCTTGGGCAACCAATGGGCCAGGGTATCAGCTGCATACGGTTTGTAGGTTTTGCCGAGGCTACTGGCCAGTGCCATTCGCAGGTATGGGCTATTGGCTTTAGGGGCGAGTGGGGCCAATTGAGCCGCAAATGTATCCAGTCGCACATTGGCTCTGGCCAAAAAATAAGCAGCGATGTAATGAATGCGTGGGGTGAATTGTTGGTTCAGGAGCATTTCCACCATCCGTTTGGTAGCTGTGCTATCCGTGATTCCCCGAAGGGCAAAGCGGTAAATCCCCCAGGCTAAACCTTCTACGAGGGTTGAATCACTGGGTTTGTAAGTGCTTACGGCACTCATTTGTTGCAGCGCTTTTTTGGAACCACATTTACCAATGGCTTCCAAAATGGCAGCATTGACTTTCATGGAAAGGCCCGTGCTGTCAAAACGATCAAAGCCGGCAATCAGCAAGGGCTCTGCCGCCTTGGCCTGGGTTTGCCCCAAAGCATAGGCCACAGCATAGCGTACATCGGGTGATTCGTCTTTGAGCAATTCACCCAATTGCTCTACAATGGTACTGTCCTTGATGGAGGCAAAAGCCATCGCTGCGGCGTAACGGTAGCTGGGATCTGCATCGCGCAAGTAAAAGAGCAAACTATCAACGTTGCGGGTATCCTGCAATTGGTAAATTTCCTGGGCTGTAGCGTCTTCAAAAATATTGGTGCGCACTACGGTGGAAACTTTTTTGTCGGAAGGAGGTGTACAAGCCTGCAATCCCAAGAAAATTCCGATGAAAACAAAGTAAGCGATGCGTTGGTATGGCATTAGCGCGGTCATTTAATCTAGTGAGAAACACTAGTGCAAAAGTAAAAAAAAAGGAATGCTTTTGGTGTTGCCTCAAAATTTGATTTAAAGACCTTGCTTAATTATTCAACTCATCCCCAAACTGATCTTCTTTACCAGCCCCTACGCCTGGATCATTCAAATTTAAACCACCCTGAGTGTACTTTGAACAATCCAGTTCGATACCTAAATCCCCGGGGGGGCGATAAAAACGTTTCGAAGCGTCGAAACGTAAGTCTTTGGCGCTTTCCAATTGGCGGATGAATTCTACAAAAAACGGCTTAGCCATCCGCGCGCCCTGGCCATAGGTGGAAGAACGGAAATGAATCCAGCGATCTTCGCCCCCTACCCAGGTGCCAACCACCAGATTGGGCGTCATGCCCATAAACCAACCGTCCACGAAGTCGTTGGTGGTACCGGTTTTACCCCCCACGTCACTTTTGATCCCACTGATGTTGGCTGCATAACGCAATAGTTCGACCATCACATAGTTGGGGGCAGCCTGAATGGCTTGTTCCTCCCGTATTTCGGCCTCGTAGATCACCTTGCCATTTTTGTCCTCAATGCGCAAAACGGTGGTGGGGCGCACAAAAAGTCCGTTATTGGCGAAAGTGGAAAATGCACCCGTCATTTCCATCACACTCAAATCAGCAGCTCCAAGACAAATTGCCGGGCTTTTAGGCACCCGGTACTGACCATTGGGGTAACGGGTACTGCTGTCGATGCCCATTGCATGCACAAGGGTGCGGATGGGTAGCGTACTCTTGAGTTCTTTAACCAGTTGGACCGATACCGAGTTTTTGGACTTGCGCAGCCCTTCTTTCAAATTGATCAAACGACCGGAATATTCATTGTTAAAGTTGCGGGGGGCCCACCGGCTGTACAAATTGAAATCCCCGTCACCTGGTTCGATGGTTTGTTGAACATCGTAAACGGTATAACATGGCGAGAGTCGATTGAGCGCTATGGCCGCAGCATATACAAATGGCTTGAAGGTAGAACCCACCTGCCTACTGATTCTAGTATGGTCGTACTGGAAATATTTGGAATTGATGCCGCCTACCCAGGCTTTGACGTATCCGCTGCGGGGTTCCACTGCCAAAATACCGGTTTGCAAAAACATGCGGTGGTATTTAATGGAATCCAGTGGCGACATTACTGTGTCTTTTTCAAAATTTTTCCCTGGTTCATAGGTGAAAACCTTCATCCGCACAGGGCGACGAAAATCCCGTTTGACCACCTCCTGCAAACGCCGCCATTGGGTGAGCAATTCGGGAAAATCCTGATGGTTCATCACTTTGCGGTATTGGGCCGCCAGATTTATGCCTATAATCTGTTGCTCTACCAATTGATTTAGGTAGCCAGCTTTCTGATTTTCCTTTTCCATGCGGTCCACTTCACGATCGTCTTCATGGAAAAAACCTTCCCCAACTGCATCAGACTCAATGCGCCGGGTGATCTCGCCCAGGTACAAATCGCGAAGCACCTGATAACGATCAGTTGCCCGAATATTGTTTTCCAATGCGGCCAGACGAGTAGGTACCTGGGGAATATTGGCATCCGAACCTCCTTTGTAAAGCCAGGGGTCTTTGCCTCGCCATTCATTCCAAAAGGCCTTTTGTAGGCTGGACATGTGTTTGATCATCGCCCGCTCGGCCAGCCTTTGTACTTCCCCGTCGATGGTGGTATAAATTTTCAAACCATCCCGGTACAAATCATAAGGAGTGCCATCGGAGCGTTTTTGGCATTCTTTACTGGCTAAAATCGCCTTAAGGTCCTGGCGCAATTCCTCCCGGAAGTAGGTAGCAATGCCATCGATATGAGATTTGCGGCGAAATTTGATTCCCAGTTCGGTAGTCCGCAATTCGTTGTAACGGGTTTCAGTGAGTGAGCCATTTTTTACCATTTGGTTCAATACGATTTCCCGGCGTTTTTTACACAGTTCAGGCCGACGGATAGGATTGAAGTAGGAAGGGTTTTGCAGCATCCCAATCAGCATGGCGGCTTCCTGAAGCTCCAGATTTTTTGGCGTTTTGCTGAAATAGGTATCGGCTGCAGCCTTGATGCCGTAGGCATTGTTGACAAATTCTGCCTTGTTCAGGTACATCGACAAAATTTCCTCTTTGGTGTATTTTCGCTCCAAACGTACCGCAATGATCCACTCCTTAAATTTTTGCATCACCCGCGCCAAACCAGAGCCTGGTTTTTGGGTGAACAACAATTTGGCCAACTGTTGGGTAATGGTACTAGCTCCCCCCGAACTGCGTTTTTGCAGCAATACCGTTTTGAACAATACCCGGCCTAAGGCTTCAAAGTCGATGCCTGCGTGTTCATAGTAGCGCTTATCTTCCGTAGCAATCAGGGCATGAACAAGGTAAGGTGAGAGGGAATCGTAGGTAATTGGAATGCGGTTTTCAGCGGCATAAACCCCTAACATTTCCCCGTTG
The DNA here is from genome assembly GCF_033763495.1 of Haliscomenobacter sp. Lineage (GTDB taxonomy): Bacteria > Bacteroidota > Bacteroidia > Chitinophagales > Saprospiraceae > Haliscomenobacter. Next base: position 23,662 of record NZ_JANRKL010000066.1, read on the forward strand.
TCGGCCAAAATCTGAGTGGCTAACTCACTGCGCGGGTTCTCCAATTGCTGCAAGGAGGGCAAATTGGTGAAAGACAACAGCACAAAAAACAAAAATCCAAAAAGCAACCCGTACAAGGTCAGGCGCCACATCCATTTTACGATGACTAAATGGGTAGAATGGTTGGCTCCACTAAAAAGATATTCGATGATTGTGCGCATAAGCTTTGGCTAATATATACCCAAAGATACAAATTATTTTCAATGACTCAATTGCTGGTAATAGCTTAGGCTAGCTGCAATCGCAGCAGCATCCGCATGGCAATTGATGTGCACCTGCCCAGGGGCACCAATCAGGGAAAAGTTGATCTTTTGGTTTTCGTTCTTTTTGTCATTTCCCATTAAACGCAAATAGGCTGGAAAATTTTCTTCATGCAGGGCGTAATGGCCATAAATTTTGATGAAAAAAGTACTGATTTCCGCCAAATCTGCCTCACTGAGGTATCCTTGTTGTTGGGACAACCAGGCCTCCGTAATCATCCCTATGGCGATGGCTTCACCGTGCAAGAGGGGACGATCCGTTTCCAGCGCAAATCCCTCCACCGCATGACCGATGGTATGGCCATAGTTGAGCGCCTTGCGCAAGCCCCGTTCAAAGGGGTCTTCCTCAACCACGTGTTTTTTGATGAGCAAAGAGGGCACAATCAGCTCTGCCCAGTTGACTCCACTTAAATCGTTGATATTTTTGATTTTATTCCATTGCTCTACATCCTGGATCAGGCCATGTTTGATGATTTCGGCAAATCCACTCTGGATTTCGCGAGCCGATAGGGTCGTCAAAAATGCTGGATCGACAAAAACCGCTTGGGGGTTACAAAACACGCCGATGCTGTTTTTGACCATGCCAAAATCAATGCCCAACTTGCCTCCGATCGATGCATCTACTTGCGAAAGCAAGGTCGTGGGTACTTGTACAAAATCCACGCCTCTTTTGTAGGTGCTCGCACAAAAGCCACCCATGTCACCAATCACGCCACCTCCCAAATTGATGACCAAAGCTTTCCGATCCAGTCCGGCATCCAACATTTGCTGCCAGATTTCCTGGCAAGTCCCGATGTGTTTGTGTTGCTCTCCCGCCGGGATTTTGATCAATAGATAATGCTGATTTCCAAGGGCATCAACCAAACGTGGCAGGCAATATTGGGCAGTGTTTTCGTCAGCAATGACCAAGACTTGGCTGTATTTTTTTTGTGCCAAAAAACGCTGCCATCCCGTTTCAATCGGGCCAACGTAAATGTTGTAGTCGCTGAGGGCTATTGTTTGCATGTATATTGAGTTGAGGAGGTTGAGGGAAGTTTAGAAGGTTGAGTAAACGTAACTTTTACCTTCCTCAACCATCTAAATCACCTCAACTTTACTTGCCAAAAGTAGGCCATTCTCCCATTTTCACACACCCGATCATCTTTTTTTTACTAAAAACAAAAACGTACTAACGTTTGTTAGTTTACGAAATCCCTCTACCTTTGTTGCATCAGGAAAAAGAAACATGAAATTTCATCCCTTAAAAGTTGCCGATATCCGCCCTGAGGCCAAGGATTGTGTCTCGGTTGCGCTGCAAATGCCTGCTGAATTGCAGCAACAGTTTCGGTTTTCAGCCGGGCAATACCTGACTTTTAGGGTGAATTTGCAAGGCCAGGAAATCCGGCGCTCTTATTCCATTTGTAGTAGCCCTTTGGAGCAGGAATGGCGGGTGGCCATCAAAAAAGTCCCTGGAGGTGTATTTTCCACTTTCGCCAATGAGCACTTAAAAGTAGGAGACACCATTGAGGTAATGCCGCCGATGGGCAGATTTGGGCAGCAAATTGAAAGCCAGGGCGCTCAAACTTACCTTGCCTTCGCCGCAGGAAGTGGGATTACCCCTATTTTAGCCATCGTCAAAACGGTGCTGGCTACCCAGCCGTATAGCCGTTTTATTTTGCTGTACGGCAATCAAAACCGGCATTCCATTCTTTTCAAAGCCGAGTTGGAAGCTTTGAAGAATCGTCATATGGGGCGGTTAAGCATTTACCACATTTTGAGCCGGGAAATGGTAGATGCGTCCTTATTCCACGGGCGAATCGATGCCGAAAAATGTCGTTCTTTTTTACAAAAACTCATCCCTGTAGAACGCATCGATCAATGTTTTATCTGTGGCCCGGAGGACATGATCCATACCGTAAAACAGATTTTGATTGAAGCAGCTTTTGATCCCCAAAAAATTCACTTTGAGTTATTTGGTTTAAAAAACAAAGCTCCAAAACCAGCTCTTGACAACGAAATTAAAGGCCCTTTAAGTAAAGTCAAAATCCACCTAGACGGCAGCACCTTTGAAATCCCTGTGGCCTACGATGGGGAAAGTGTATTGGATGTCGCTTTACGTAGTGGTGCTGATTTGCCCTTTGCCTGCAAGGGTGGCGTTTGTTGTACCTGTCGGGCCAAGGTGTTGTCAGGAAATGTAAAAATGCAAGTCAACTATGCCCTTGAAGCGGATGAGCTTGCAGCGGGGTACGTCCTGACCTGTCAAAGTCATCCCCGTTCGGCGCAAGTGACACTGGATTTTGATGCAAAATAAATGACCATGGTAGCTCTCCCAGATTTACAAACCCAGTTCGACCTGCGGATTGCCGAAGACCAGCGCATCGAGCCCAAAGATTGGATGCCCGAGTCCTATCGGCGTACCCTCGTACGGCAAATTTCCCAACATGCTCATTCAGAAATTGTGGGAATGCTGCCGGAAGGCAACTGGATTACCCGAGCGCCATCCTTGCGGCGCAAAGCAGTGCTATTGGCCAAAGTGCAAGATGAAGCCGGGCATGGCCTTTACCTTTACAGTGCCGCCGAAACCCTGGGCACCAGCCGGGAACAAATGATCGATGACCTGCACAGTGGTAAGGCCAAATATTCCAGTATTTTTAATTACCCCACCCTCTCCTGGGCCGATATGGGGGCAATTGGTTGGCTGGTCGATGGCGCAGCCATTATGAATCAGGTCCCCTTGTGCCGCACCTCCTATGGCCCTTACGCCCGAGCCATGGTAAGGATTTGTAAAGAAGAGAGTTTTCACCAACGGCAGGGGTACGAGATCATGATGACCCTCGCCAAGGGTTCGGAAGCGCAACGTGCTATGGCTCAGGATGCCCTCAACCGCTGGTGGTGGCCGGTACTGATGATGTTTGGCCCCAAAGACGATGAATCGCCCAATACAGCCTTATCGATGCAGTGGAAAATCAAACGTTTTACCAATGATGAGTTGCGTCAAAAATTTGTGGATGCCACTGTTCCCCAGGCTGAATACCTCGGACTGAGCATTCCCGATCCCGACCTGAAATGGAACGAAACACGCGGCCACTACGATTTTGGCCCCATCAACTGGGAGGAATTTTGGGAAGTAGTCAAAGGCAATGGCCCCTGTAATCGCCAACGCCTCGAAGCCCGACGCAAGGCGCATGAGGAAGGGGCTTGGGTGAGGGAGGCAGCAGCAGCTTTTGCTAAAAAAAGAATGACGAATAATTCGAATGACGAATGACGAATTTGGCGGGTTGCCTAAAATTCGTCATTCGTCATTCGAATTATTCGTCATTATAATCAGTAGACATGGACACACAATGGCCCCTTTGGGAAGTCTTCATCCGCAGCAAACAAGGCCTTGACCACAAACACGTGGGAAGCCTGCATGCTGCCGACGCACAAATGGCAATGGAAAATGCCAGAGATGTGTATACCCGCCGTCGGGAAGGGGTGAGCATTTGGGTCGTGGAGTCGAAGCACATCCACGCATCGAACCCCGATGAGCAAGAAGCTTTTTTTGACCCTGCGGACGACAAAGCCTACCGGCATCCGACTTTTTACGAAGTGCCTGATTCACTCACCCATATTTAAAACTGGATTATGTTCGTTGCCAATCCTTATCCAGCAGAAGTAAATACCGCGCTGAGTGATTTTTTACTGCGCATGGCGGACACCAGTTTGGTGTTGGGGCATCGCCTCTCGGAATGGTGTGGGCATGGGCCGATTCTGGAACAAGACATTGCGCTATCCAACCTGGCCCTGGACCTCATCGGGCAAGCGCGCAACTGGTATCAATTGGCAGCAGTACAACTTGGTCAAGGACAGAGTGAAGATGATTTAGCCTACCTCCGTGATGCAGACCAGTACCGCAATGTTTTGCTGGTGGAACTGCCCAATGGTGATTTTGGCCAAACCGTGCTGCGTCAGTTTTTTTTCGACGCCTTTCATTACCACTTTTTGAAAGCCCTTACCGACTCTGGCGATGAAAATGTAGCCAACATCGCCGTCAAGTCCCTCAAGGAAGCAAGCTATCACCTGAAATGGTCTTCAGAATGGGTGATTCGCCTAGGCGACGGCACAGAGGAAAGCCACCATCGGATGGAAAAGGCTTTGCACGAACTCTGGGAATTTACCGGAGAACTGACCACGCCCAACGCAACTGATCACTTATTGTGCATCATGGGGCTTACACCTGATTTGGGATTGATTCGTCCTTTGTGGGAACAAGAGGTTCAAAACGTTTTGGCCGAAGCTACCCTCGATGTGCCCAAGCGGAGCTGGATGCAAAAAGGAGGAAAAAATGGGGTGCACACTGAACACCTGGGGTATTTATTGGCCGAAATGCAATTTTTACAACGGGCTTACCCCAATTGTGAATGGTGAAATGGAAAACCAAATGCAAAACAATCACCACATCTGGCAAATCCTCGAATCCGTCCATGACCCGGAAATCCCCGTTCTCAGTGTTGTAGACCTGGGTGTGGTGCGCAGCATAACGCAAGGTGAAAGCAGCGTGGAAATTCAGATTACCCCTACCTACTCTGGTTGTCCGGCGATGGATACCATTGCGCTGGACATAAAACTGGCTATGGAACAGGCAGGGTATCCATCCGTGAAAGTAAACCTGGTGCTGCAACCAGCCTGGACGACAGATTGGCTTTCGGAAGCAGGCAAACAAAAACTCCTGGCTTATGGCATTGCCCCCCCGGTTGAACCACTCAACAGTACCAAAGCTTTGTTTGGTGCGGAGCCAATCGTATCTTGCCCACAGTGTGGCTCTCAACAAACCACTATGCTGAGCCGCTTCGGCTCCACCGCCTGTAAAGCCTTGTATCGCTGCGAGGAGTGTCTGGAGCCTTTCGATTATTTCAAATGCTTGCGCTAAGCCGTATAAAAGCTCGTTTAAACCTAAAAGATGAAAATAGGAATTGTTGGAACCGGGACCATGGGGGCGGGGATAGCTCAAGTGGCTGCTCAGGCAGGCCATGAGGTGTTTTTGTACGATGCACAACCCATGGCAGGCCAGCAAGCCTTGGCGCGAATTGACCAGAGTTTGCAAAAAGAAGTTGAAAAAGGCCGTTCCAGTGCCACTGCGGTTATGGCTACCTTGCAACGCATCGCCTGGGTAGATCACCTTGAAAAATTCCGCTCCTGCAATTGGGTCATCGAAGCCATTGTGGAAGATTTGGCCATAAAAAAAGAATTGTTCAGCCGTTTGGAAAAAGTGGTCAACCCAGGCTGCCTTTTGGCAACAAACACCTCCTCCTTATCCGTGAGTGCAATTGCCGCCAGTTGTGAGCGACCCGAACGGGTACTGGGCATTCATTTTTTTAATCCGGTTCCTTTGATGCAGTTGGTGGAGGTAGTCCCGGCGGTTCAAACGAATGGACAATGGCTGGATTTGGTAAAAAAGGAACTGGAACGTTGGGGGAAATTGCCGGTTGTGGCCAAAGACACCCCGGGTTTTATTGTCAATCGTATTGCCAGACCCTTTTATACAGAAGCATTGAGGATTCTGGATGAGGGCATTGCGGATTGTGCAAGCATTGATGTAGCCATGACCAGTCTGGGTGGCTTTCGCATGGGGCCTTTCCAATTGATGGACTTCATTGGCCATGATGTGAATTTTAGGGTGACTGAGAGTTTGTACCAGGGTTGTTACCAAGAGTCGCGTTATCGACCTTCTTTCACTCAAAAACGTTTGTTCGAAGCGGGATACTGGGGCAAAAAAACGGGCCGGGGCTTTTATGATTATCATCGGGATATGCCAAAAGCGAGCACCGATGAGGCTTTGTTGCAACAGATTTTTGAGCGTATCCTTATTATGCTTTTTAATGAAGCAGCAGACGCATTGCACTGGAATATTGCCTCTCGGGAAGACATTGATCTGGCTATGATGAAAGGGATGAATTTTCCTAAAGGGCCACTGGCATGGGCGGAGGAATGGGGAATCAACCGTTGCGTAAAATCGATGGATGATTTATTTGCCTATTATCATGAAGAGCGGTATCGTTGTAGCGCAGGGCTAAGAAGAATGAGATAGGGCTAGGCCACGGCAAACCCTGTAAAAGCTCGTTCGCTTGGCGCATGAAAGGCTAAAACAATATCTTCTTTAGCAACTCCTCGTTCCATTAATTCATCGCCTATCATCGCATCAGTGTTGTTTTGATATACCCAAATCTTGCCATCTTTGATATCAAGGTGAAAAGCAATTGCATAAACGAATTTAGCATTTTGTTGCCAACCCACCGTAAGCAGTTGAAAATGATTACGCTCTTTATCTGCGCCCCATTGCTTCATAAAAATCATGAGAAAAGTTTTGGCCTAAGAAACTTTTAATTTCTACTGCCAATTTTTCAGTTCCTTTTTCAATTGCAATAACTCGCTCAACTTCAAGGTCTGGATAGTGCAATTTATCTTCCCAAAACAACTGCAAAGGATCATCAGTAACAATCCACCCCTCCTTTTCAAAAGTTTTACGAATCTCGTTATGATAGAAGTCTCTTTTTGGTATTTACAAATCTTAGAATTCAAAAATACTGGAAATAAAGTAAAGAAACAAGGTCCGTCTTGATTTCACACCTCAGACACTACTCCCATACTCCAGGCCTCCGGTTTTCCTGCAAATAAAACCTTCGTCTTGCTCCAGGTACTTTGAAACAAGTTCGACTGCCGATAAGTCTCCAATGCCTCCGGCCCATCCCAGATGCTAAAAGTAAACATCACCTCCGGCTGGCCTTCGAGGTGCAAAAGCTCCAAATGTTGGCAGCCGGGGAAATTGCGGATCAGGTGTTTACTTTCTTCAAAAATGGCCAGGAAGTCCGGGATACGGTCCTTTTGGAAGGTCATTTTTACCATTCTTTTCAACATAAAGGCTAGTTTTTAAAATCTATTTGGATGGTATCTTCCAATTTTAAGCCCAACATGCTGCTCGCTTTACCCATGTTGATGGCCAATTCAAGGTAATCAGCAGAATTGATCAGGCAGAGGGTTTCTCCTACGGCTACATCGAAATAGTTGCGACTCAGTTTGAGGATGGGGTCATGGCGCTTGAAGTACAACTCGAACTCGCGGTTTTTGCCTACCCGCTCAAACAACTCGCGGTTGATGTTGCTGATTACATTTTCGTACTGATCGATGTAAATGACTGCCCCCCGGATACGGTTAGGGCTGATCACGGGTTGGAAGGTGATGCGTTGAACCATATCACTGATCGGCTCGGCGAACTCTTCCAATTTTTGACCTTGAGTCAGGTACCAAACCGTTTGGGCAAATACATCCTTGATGGGGAAAACACTAGCCTCAGGCACAGGTAAGGAATAAACGGGGCTCTCCAATTGATCAAACAAAAGGGCAAGTAAGCCATTATCCGGGGCAACAAAAAAATGTCCGGCTTGCTCCAGGCCTAAAAAGCGTTGTTGGGTGCTGGCCAGGTCATTGACTCCAATCAAATGGATACTGCCTTCAGGGAAATTTTTCCAGGTGTTACGCAGAATAAAAGCAGCCTGAACAATGTCGTAATTGTTGATGTTGTGCGACACATCCACAATCAGCAGGTCAGGTTTAGCACACAACAAGGCACCTTTGACCAGTGCGGAGTAGTAGTCTTGCAAGCCAAAATCGGTGGTCAAAGTTACAATAGCCATTCTATAGCGTTTTCCATTTATTTAGGCACAAAAATGATATTGGTAGTGGGGCAAAAATAAGTGCTCATTTTTCTTGAGCCAAAGGATTAGATAAGGCACTTGAAATGAAACGTTTACTTATCTAATCCTTTGGCAAAATGAGCACTTATTTTTTTATCGCCCCGTATCCTAGTTCGATCTGCGCTAAAATCTTAATTTTACCCAAGATTTGAGCGAGTACGGGAACAAAAATATTGTTTCAAACCTTTGCTTGTATATAAATCCTATTTCAAAACCTTTTTGCTCATTCACTAAAACGACGGAGGGACTATTGAGCGAAATCATTTTAACCGTAGACGGCGTTGATCCACTGGAACTTTTCGGGGAAAACAACGCAAAACTGAACCTCTTGCGCAAGGCATTTCCGGAAATCACCATTACCTCCCGGGGTAATAACCTGAAACTGGCTGGCGAAAAGAAATTCACCCAGGCTGCTAAAGCCAAATTCGAAATGATGGTCAAGTTGCTCAAAGAACAACATGCCCTTTCAACACAAGCAGTCGAAGATCTATTGATGGGTGAAAACCTGTGGGAAACCCGCTTGCCCGAGTCGGACAACAATCGAACCATCCTGCATACCCGGGATGGCAAACCCATCAAGGCAAAAACGGTGAATCAGCGAAAGCTGGTTGAGGCTACAGAGCACAACGATATCGTGTTTGCAGTAGGTCCTGCAGGTACGGGTAAGACCTATACCGCAGTAGCTCTGGCGGTGCGGGCACTCAAAAACCGTAAGGTTAAAAAGATCATCCTGACCCGCCCGGCGGTAGAAGCAGGAGAAAGTCTGGGCTTTTTGCCAGGCGACCTCAAGGAAAAAATCGATCCTTATCTGCGCCCACTTTACGATGCCTTGGATGACATGATTGCACCAGACAAACTGGCCCAATTCATGACCAATCGCATCATCGAGATTGCACCTTTGGCCTTCATGCGTGGGCGGACCCTCGACAATGCTTTCATCATTCTGGATGAGGCCCAAAACTGCTCCACGCTTCAGCTCAAAATGTTCCTGACGCGCTTGGGGCCGAGTGCTCAATGCATCATCACGGGGGACTTGTCACAGATCGATTTGCCTTTTAACCAAAAATCGGGTTTGTACCGGGCACTCCATATTCTGCGCCATGTAGATGGTATTGCCGAAGTGGAGCTCAATGCCGACGACGTAGTTCGCCACCGCCTGGTTAAAGAAATCATCAATGCCTACGAAAAATCGGACAAGGCATTGCGGGAAAAAGCCGAGCGGGAAGAAAAAGCCGCGCAGAAAGAACAACAACCCAGTGAAGAGGAGTAACTAATAGACTTGAGGCGAGGTGTTTATCAAGCAATTAATGATTTTCTTTTTTGAGTAACGAGTTTAGAGTACATGAGTTTTAGAGATTAGAGGCGAGCTGCCGCAGCGACTTTGACTAGAGCTTGCCTGAGTCGCTGCGGCAGCTCACTTCTAATCTCTAAACTCATGTATTCGGAACTCGTAACTCGAAAGAGTCTTATGTCAAAATCATTAGGCATTATTTCAATTGCCTGATAGTCAATTTGCCTTAAAAAATAGCAGCATGACTTCAACAGTTACCTATCTGGGTGAGCTACGCACCACTGCCACCCACCTGGCTTCATCCAACAGCATCATCACCGATGCACCAGTGGACAACCACGGCAAAGGAGAGGCTTTTTCTCCAACCGACCTGGTTGCTACCGCACTGGCCAATTGTGCCCTCACGGTGATGGGCATCGGGGCGCGGGAGCGTGGCATCGACATGGATGGTGCACACGCCAGCATCACCAAACATATGGCTGCCAACCCTCGGCGCATTTCTAAAATTGAAATGACCATCACTTTTCCTGAGGGCAAAACCTATGATGAAAAACAAAAGCAAATTTTAGAGCAAATTGGCTACAATTGTCCCGTTGCCAAAAGTTTGCATCCTGATATCGAGCAGGCCATCACCTTTATCTGGCCTTCAGCCTAATCTGTTAAATGGCTATGGTCATGGAATACCGCCAACCCACGGGAATCCCACACTTTAAATCGTGGGTTGTGGGAGTCCACACTTTGCCTCACCCTACAGACTTTAATCGTGGGTGCTGAGCTAGAATACCCAAGCATCATGTACGCTATACGCAAAACCAACACTACTTTATCTGGCGAAATCACTCTTGCTGGTTCCAAAAGCATCAGCAACCGCAGCCTGATTATTCGGGCATTGTGCGGCGAAGATTTCCCTATTGTCCTCCTGGCTAACGCCAAAGACACCGACCTTTTGCAAAGCCTATTGGCCAGCACCGACCCGGTTCGGGACGCAGGTGCTGCAGGCACTACCTTTCGCTTCATGACCGCGTACCTGGCTACCCAGCCCGGCACACAAACCCTGACCGGTACCGAGCGGATGAAGCAACGCCCTATCGGTGTTCTGGTCAATGCGCTGCGGTCATTAGGAGCCCATATTGAATACCTGGAGAATGAAGGTTATCCGCCTTTGCTCATTGGGCCACCAGATAATTTTGGGGTCAACAATAAAGTACAGATTTCGGCAGGCACCAGTAGCCAATACATCTCGGCATTGCTGATGATTGCGCCTACTTTACCTAACGGCCTTGAGCTGGAATTGGTAGGAAAAATAGTATCGCGGCCTTACATCGAGATGACCCTGGCCCAGATGGCTTATTTTGGGGTAGAACACGAATGGGACGGGCAGTACATTTGGGTAGCACCCCAGCAATACCAGGCACGGCCATTTGTTGTGGAAGCCGATTGGTCGGCTGCTTCATATTATTACATCATGGCTGCTTTTGCGAAAGAAGTGGATTTGCAACTCAATGGTCTGTTTGCCGAAAGTTTGCAGGGAGATGCCGTTTTGACTGAAATTATGGCGCATCTGGGAGTAAAAACAACTTTTAATGACAAAGGCGTTCACCTGAGTAAAAGTGGTCTGCCATTGCCAAGCGTTTTTGAATACGATTTTTTGCTTTGCCCCGATTTGGCTCAATCCATTGCTGTTGTTTGTGCTGGCTTGGGTGTAACTGGCCGTTTTACTGGTTTGGAAACCCTGCGCATCAAAGAAACGGATCGGATTGCTGCCCTGAATCAAGAATTGGCAAAGGTGGGGGTTAAAGTAGTAGAAGAAGGTGTAGCAAGCGACGGTAAAGAGTATTTCCGCATTGAAGGTCAGGCTCAGATCCCTGGCCCTGCTCCGGAGTTTGCCACCTATGAAGACCACCGTATGGCCATGGCTTTTGCTCCTCTGGCTTATTTGGGGGAAATAAAAATCCATGAACCGGAAGTGGTAGTGAAGTCGTACCCGGATTTTTGGCGAGACTTACAAGAGGTTGGATTTGAAATAGTTGGGTAGATTTAAGGAGGGTTGATTATTCGGCAATTGATAATCAACCTTCCTCAACCTTATGAAGCAAGAAAATTGCCCAAACAACCTTCCTTACTCCAAGCACAACTCAACAAACCTGCTTTCAAAAGCCCCCTTGGGATCAAAAAAATGCTTGGCAGCAATCCATTTATCGATATCAGGGTAATTTTCTTTTAAAAAATTCAGATCGAAAGGAAATTCGAAGTTAAGCCCCCAATGCGGCCTTCCTTTTGTCGCCTGGATTTTTTGCAAATGTTTGTATAGTTCCATTTCTCTTTTATCGGCTTCCCGATCGCTGCTATTGATGCGTACAATTTCAATGAAACACCACCAATCGTATTCCTTGGTTTTAAATTTGGCACAATTGGGGGCCAAAAAGGCTTTGGATGCCCTAACAAAACGCAAGGCGATGGGGCCATTTACATAGAACCCGCGATCCTGATTGCCTATCTGATTCAAGTGCGCGGTAATTGATTTAAGGATTTCGGGGACTTCTTCCACTGGAAAAGCAAACTCAATGCCTGTTCCAATCGTCATCAAGCGACCACTGGTTCCTGCGTTCCAAATTCGGTAAGCAAGATCCCGCCTGCCGTTATCTTTCCTTTGCATTTTGAGTACGGACTCAATTAGTCGACGAGGAGGCGACAATTTATGGTTGGTCAAAATTCTTATAAAATCTCCCACCCAAGGCCACTTGGTATAAGCAGCAGGCCATTTTTGGATGTTTTCATCTTTTCCTTCCACTTTTTCCTCGTTTTCCACCACGGTTAATGTTTTTGTCAAGTAGGAAGGGTGCAGGTTGTCCCCAACGGGATAGGGATTAAAATAGAGGAAATGGAAGATTTCCTCTCGATCCTTTAAGCTACTCATTACTAGGTCGATTGTTGTTTTAATCACCTGTTCGCTCCATCCGCCGGATTGATAAATGATTTCTTTGTGCAAAAAAACCATTGGTTTTGTTTCAATGATTGCGGAATAGATAACCCCAAAACAGCCAAAACTAACCAGTGCGGAGTAGAATTTATCGTCATTCTGAATTAATTCAATTCTGCTATCATAAAACTGAGCATGTTTGGATGGATCAGTAAGGCCATTTTCGGGTTCTATCCGGTATACTTTACCATCTCCAGCCACCAAAAGAATGGATCGAACCATATCGTGGTAAGCACTGTGAATACCACCCGAGCCATGGGTTCCAGTAGAAAAAGCACCTGCAAAAGATTGAACATCCCCTCCTCCCATATTAAACATGCGGCGTCGCATGCCGCCTAATACTTTGTCTCCTTTATGTTCAGGACAAAGGATTTTGTTGATCATAAAAATCTGCATCCCGCCAGGCACATCAAAATAGTTTCTTGCATCTACATCGTCTTTAAGCAGGGATAAACTGGACTGGTCGAGTTTATCTACGGTATCATTGTGTTTTTTGGGGTTGTATGGATGTGCCTTGGAGAGGTCAATAAAGGCACCATCGGTTAAACAGGTTTGAGAAAAAGAGTGTCGCTGTCCAATTGCCCGTACTTTTTTGTTCTCAGTTTCGGTTAGTTTCACCAATGCCACCGTTGCTTCCAAAGTGAGCGGAAAGCAGTATTCTGAAACCGTGGTTTCCCAGGTTTCGGACGGATTGGTAATCGAAAAGGCTGGTGCATCAATCACCTGTACATCGGGAATGTGATCGTGTGGTCTGGTTTTTTGTTTTCGTGGATCTCTCGGTTCGGGATCAGGTTTTTCCTTTTTTTTCTTTTGTATTTCCTGATCAAATGCGTTGAAGAATGCGTCATCGCTATCGACGCCAGGGTCTATGTTTAAAAAAGACATGGTACTTGGGTTTTAGTATTAATGAATAAGTTGAGTTGTATCAGTGAATATCAGCAAAAATTTTATATTTCAGCTTTTGTCCGTATATACTATTGTCATTGCATTATGTCAATACCGTGCATTTTTATGCACTATAAAATTAAATTTTTCTATACAAATTTGCAAGGTTTTCAACCGATAATAGCCTATTGTTTAATAAATAACTAAAAAACTCCCCTTAAACCTAGCATTTCCCCACAAACCTGCCTAGTTTTGCTCCGCCAATGACCGTATCGTCAGGCATCACCGACACTTGTACCACCGATGAAAGTCACCGAGTACTTCGAAAAAGCGCAGGGGCAAACCCTCATCTCTTTTGAAATTCTTCCTCCGCTCAAGGGCGGTAGCATGCAGGACATCTTTAAAGGCCTGGATCCCCTCATGGAATTCAAACCTCCCTTCATCGATGTGACCTATCACCGCGAAGAATATGTCTACAAGCAAAACCCGGCGGGTTATTATGAAAAAGTGGCCATCCGCAAACGTCCAGGTACCGTAGGGATCTGTGCGGCCATCATGAACCGTTATGGAGTAGATGCTGTACCTCACCTGCTTTGTGGAGGTTTCACCCGCGAGCAAACGGAAGACGCGCTCATTGATCTTAACTTCCTCAATGTGCAAAACGTCCTGGCCTTGCGTGGTGATGCCCGGCAGTTCGATACCAAGTTTGAACCTGAACCCGGGGGCCACGAATATGCACTGGAGTTGGTCAAACAAATCGACGACATGAATCATGGCAAGTACCTCGATACCAATATCGAAAATGGGCAACGCACCAATTTTTGTATTGGCATCGCGGGCTACCCCGAAAAACATTTTGAGGCACCCAATATCGAATCCGAATTGGCCTGGATCAAAGCCAAGGTAGACGCTGGAGCAAATTACATCGTCACCCAGATGTTTTTTGACAACAAGCATTACTTTGACTATGTGGCCAATTGCCGGGCTGCAGGCATCAATATCCCTATTGTTCCGGGTTTAAAACCCATCACCAAGCAGTACCAATTGAGCTCCATCCCCCGGCATTTTTTCATCGACTTGCCCGAGGCACTGGTGAAAGAGTTCTCCAAAGCAGAAACGCCGGAAGCTCGCCGTCAGGTGGGCGTGGAATGGTGTTCGGCGCAGTCCAAAGAGCTTAAAGCGGCCGGGGTGCCTTGTTTGCACTATTATACGATGGGCGACGCACCTACTATCCGCAAAATTGTGGAAAGTGTGTATTAATCGAAAAAGGAAAATAGCTGTCATTTTTGACATTTAACCTTGAAGACACTAAGAAACAAAGCGAAAAATGCTTTGCTTAGTGTCTTCTTTATTTGTGGCATAACCAATAGACTTTCCAATCAGAAGGTCTAAAAAACCAACATTCGTATGAGACCACTTCTCCTCCTCCTCCTCTGTTTTTTTAGCCTTCTTCAGGTATCCAAAGCCCAGTTGCAATCTCCCGACCAGTTTTTACCCCACAAATGGGGTGAACATTTTACCCCCCACGAAATGCAGGTCAGTTACTACCAACACGTGGCTGCCAACAGCAAAAACATCATCCTGCAGCCTTATGGCTATACCAACCAAAAGCGCCTGCTGCAATTGGCGTTTATTTCTACTGAGGCCAATCTGGCCAAACTCGAAGCCATTCGCCAAAACAACCTGCGCCGGGCTGGCTTGCTTGAGGGCAATACCGATCCCAGTCTGGACAATCTCAGCATTGTGTGGTTGAGTTATTCTGTACACGGTAATGAAGCTGCTGGTGCCGAAAGCTGCTTGAGAGTGGTTTATGAATTGGTCAATCCCCAAAACCGCTCTACCAAAGACTGGCTCAACAATACCCTCATCATCATTGATCCTTGTATTAACCCGGATGGAAACTCCCGTTATACCCACTGGTACCGCAACGTAGTGGGTACTTCGCCCAACGTAAACTTCAACGCCCGCGAACACCAGGAGCCATGGCCTGGTGGTCGGGTCAACCACTACAACTTTGACCTCAACCGCGACTGGGCCTGGCAAACACAGGTGGAAACCCGCCAACGCCTCATCAAATACAACGAGTGGATGCCTCAGGTACACGTTGACGTACACGAACAAGGCCCCAATAGCCCTTATTATTTTGCACCTGCAGCCCAACCTTATCACCGCTACATTACCCAGTGGCAGCGGGATTTTCAGGTGCAAATTGGCAAAAACAACGCCAGATACTTTGACCAGGAAGGTTGGTTGTACTTCACCAAAGAGGTGTTCGACCTGTTGTATCCCAGCTACGGCGACACTTATCCGATGTACAATGGTGCTATTGGTATGACTTACGAGCAAGGTGGAATTGGGGCTGGCCTGGCGCTTACCCTGCGCAATGGCGACACCCTTAAGCTGAAAGATCGGGTGATGCACCACTATACGGCTTCCCTTGCCACCATTGAAACCGCCTCTAAAAACACCGCGCAACTGAACAAAAACTTTATTGAGTTCTTCCAGCGGGCGCGGACCAATCCTCCAGGGCAGTACAAAAGTTTTGTAATCAAAGGCACCAACGCGAAAGGGCGGATCAAAACCTTCTGCGAGTTGCTCGACCGCAATCAGGTCAAATACGGTAAGGCAGGCAAAACCAGTAGCCTGACTGCCTATGATTATCAAACGGGCAAAACGGTCACCCTGAAGGTTGAACCCAATGATTTGGTCGTAAGTGCGTACCAGACCCGAGGCACCCTCGCCCAAATTCTGTTGGAACCAGCTGCCGATTTGGTCGACTCTTTGACCTACGACATCACTGCCTGGGCGCTACCCTACGCCTATGGGCTGGAAGCATATGCCAGCACCCAACGGCTCGATCCCGATGGCAACTATACTTTTACCACGAACCCCATTCCAAGCAACGCCAAACCTTACGCCTACCTGGCCTCCTGGCACAGCAGCACCAACGTCAAGTTTTTGGCAGCTATTTTGAAAAAAGGCGTGAAGGTGCGTTATGCTCAGTCGCCCTTTAGTGTGGAAGGCAAAAGTTACGGCAGGGGTACCTTGGTGATCTCGGAAGGGGACAACCGCAAAATGTCGCCAGCTTACCGTCAGATTGTAGAGGCTGCGGCCCGCCAGTTTGATCAGGAGCTAAACTCCGTAAATACAGGTTTTGCTGACAGTGGCAGCGACTTTGGCTCCAGCAACTACAGCTTCATCCAGCGCCCCGAAGTGGCCATCCTGAGCGGGGATCAAACGTCCAACAACGAATTTGGCCAGGTCTGGTATTACTTTGACCAGGAATTGCAGTACCCACACACCGTACTGGACGCCAACCGCCTGGATCGCCTGGACCTGAGTGCCTACAATACCCTCATTATGCCAGAAGGTCGTTACCGTTTGAGCGATGCAGTTTTGGAAAAAATCAGCACTTGGGTCAGCGCTGGGGGCCGTTTGATTGCCATCGGAGATGCCTTGGGTAGCTTGCAGGAGCGTAAAGGTTTTGCCCTGACTCGTTTTGCGAATGATGATGACAAGAAAAAAGCTGAACGTGCTGCAGACGAAGCCACCATGGCCGCCCGCTTGCTGGATTATGCTGGTGAAGAGCGCCGGGCCCAAAGCAGCAATATCCCTGGCGCGATTTTTAAGGTAAAAATTGACAATACGCACCCACTGGGTTTTGGCTTGTCCGATACGTATTTCTCGCTCAAAACCAATGACCTGGCGTACCAGCCACTCAAAGGGGCAGCCAACGTGGGTACCATTGGTGGGCAATTGATGGTTTCTGGTTTTGCGGGTGCAAAAGCGAAGGAAAAACAGAAAAATACCGTCGTTTTTGCGCAGGAGCAAAAGGGCGCGGGGGCAGTGGTGTACCTGGTGGACAATCCGCTGTTCCGGGCTTTCTGGGAAAATGGAAAGCTGGTGATGGGGAACGCGGTGTTCATGCGGTAATCGGAGTGCTTCTAAGGTGATTCTTCAGTTTCTTAGGTTTCTTAGGTGGTAAAAAAATATTCTTTCACCACCTAAGAAACCTCAGGCACTGAAGGTACACCTCAGGGATCTAGTGCAAAAAGACCTTCTCCGTTCCCATCCAGCTCCCCGCTGCAAGCTGAACGATATAGATTCCGGGCAAGATATTGTCTTTTAACCTAAGCGCACTTTGTTGCGCGCCCGCCATCTGCAAGCCCAGGCTTTGCTCCTGCAACACCTGTCCGGTCACACCCACGATCCGCAGCTGCACATTGCTACTTTCTGGCAACTCATATTGCAAGCGCAATTCCCGAGGCGCAGTACTGACTTTAAGTGCGAGCCGACGTGTTTGCACGGCATTGGTTCCCGTGCTTACCGAACATTGAAGCCCCAAGGCAGGCAGTCGATTGAATTTTCGGCCCATCACATGGTCTACCTCGCTCCCATCTATGCACAACCAGCTTTCCAAAACAGTAGCGTAAATTTGCCGAAAATCGGTAGAGAATTTCAAGTTGCCATCCTGATCGAGGTCCTTTAGGTTGGGATTTTGGCCCACAAAACCATTACCATTCAAACCAGGGCCAAACAATAGCAAAGGTGAAGCTGCACCATGATCCGTTCCTTGTGAGGCGTTCTGCTCGGGGCGGCGACCAAATTCGGAAATGGTCATTGCCAATACCTTTTCGGCCCAGCCTCCTGCTTGTAAGTCCTGATAAAACAAACTCACCGATTGGGCAATGTTTTCGAGCAGGGCCGGATGGTTCTGGTTTTGATCGGCATGGTTGTCAAAACCATCCAGGGTTACCATGTACAAACGGGTGCCTAATCCACCTTTGATCAAACGAGCCACCAAGGCCAGTTGTGCGCCCAGGTTAGCGGGGTATTGGACGGTGTTTTTTCCCGTTTTATAGGCCGTTTCAATGCCTTGCGCGTAAGTGAAGGTCGCATTGGTAAGGGTGCGCAGGTAAGTCAACTGTTCACCGTAATAACATTCAGGCACATCGCTTGGATCGTACAGGCGGCCATTTTGGGCAATTCTGGCCAATTCCTCCGGGTCGTTCACCACCACAGCCATATTGTCATTTTTGGTGTTGGTAAAGGCCAGGTTGCCCGCACCACCGATTTGAATGGCCGGAGGCATTTTGGGTGGTTTGGTCAGGTAATCCGGGTTGACATCCTCGAGCCAACGCCCCAACCAACCGCTGGTTTCCACTACCTGAGCGTCGCTCGAAGTAGCCCAAATATCGGATGAGCGAAAATGCGAGAGGTTTTGTTCTGGATAACCCACGCTGTGTACCACTTTCATGTCGCCATCTTTCCACATTTTTTCCAGTGCCCCCATGCGGTTTTGAATGCCGAAGGAGGCATTGAGGTTGATGATCTGGTTGGCGGGAATGGCAATTCCGGGGCGAAGGGCCTTATAAGTGCTGTAATCAAACACGGGGATGATTGTGTTGAGGCCGTCATTCCCACCTTTGAGGCGAATGAGCACCAGGATGCGGTCTCCTTCCATGGCGCTGATCAGGGAAGCCAGTTTGGAACTTGCCAGAGCCGTAACCGGGTTGCCACCCAAAAGTATGGAGCGCGCACCACTCAGTCCCAACATACGCAGGAAAGTGCGACGGTTCCAGGCTTCGTGAGAAAGGGCATGGGCCTGCGGGTCGTTCAGCGAAATGCCTTTTTTATAATTGAGCATGTGAATTCGTTTTAGAGCATTAATAAACGCTTAGGCCAATTGAAACTCTGGCAATCTCGAAATGTGTTGGATCAGCAAGGCGACTTGTGCGGGTACGTATTCCCAATCCAGGTTCCAGGAGCCGCTGGCATAATAGGTTTCGGGCACTTCCCATTTGAAGGTTTTGATGGCTGATGCATAATCCGCATCACGGTACAAACCACGTGGTAACCAAAAGTCGACAATAGCCCTCGCGGTGAGTTCCGGATCATTGTGTTTGGGGCTGAGCGCCTTGGCCAGGTTGCGGTAAGTTTCCGGTTCGGAATTGTACAAACCATACAAGCCCAAATCCATGGAGGCCCAGCGTCCAGTCAGGGTTGCGCTCGATATCCAGGCTCGGTTGCCCGGCCAACCGGCTACATCAACGGGTTGGAAAATTTGTTGCCCCAATTCGCCAGCCAAATAAACCACTCCCAGGGTTGTATCCTGCGCTTCAAAAGCGAAGCCCCCCTGCCGGAAAAAGCTGACCATCATTTCGATGGGGCTTTTGATGATGGTACCAATGACTTCATCATCAAAAAAATGTTCACTTTTGAGCAGTTGGCGGAAGACCGGGGCGATTTGGAAATTGTTGTCGCGGAAGGTTTTTGCCAGGCCTTCTACAATACTTTCATCGGCCTCGGGGTGGACAAAGTGACGGTAAATTTTGCGGCAGATGTAAGTTGAGATTTGCACGGCTCGCTCCTGAAAGAGCAGGTCGTGCAGGGTATTGTAATTGAAAGCTGCCGTTTTACCAAAAATGGTTTTATTGCCCGGATCAAAACCCTGGTTCGTAAATCCAATCGGCGCACAGATGGCGGTAAACCCATTCCAGCCAGTCAGGGCCCGGGCGCTTTCCACAATATCCTGTTGGGTATATCCATTGTCTCGCCCCAGGGTGAACAATTCGTACAATTCCCGGGCATAATTTTCATTGGGAGAAAAGCGATTGTTTTGTACCCCGTTCAAATAAATCAACATCGCCGGGGTGGTCCCTATGGCTTTGACAAAGGCTTTAAAGTCGCCGAGGCAGAATTGCTGCAAAATTTTGTGGTAGGCGTACAAATAAGAGGGGCACACGTACGTTTCACCTTGGGTTACAAAATGGTTGTGCCAAAACAGCGCCAATTTTTCCCGAAACCCATTTTTGTACATGTCGCGCATCCAGAGGGTAGCCCACTCAATGTATTGCGGGCCAATCTGTTGATCAAAATTTTGGTAGTCGCTGTATTGCATATTGGCCCAAGCAGGAGCTGGGGGTAAGGCGAGGTTGAACGCGCTACTGACCAGCTCGTCAACCAGTTCGGCGGGTTTTCGCTTGAGGGCTGCTTCAATTTCGGAAGGCTGGGCTCCGAACCCCATTCTGCGGTACAAGTGCTGAACTCGACGGCGATCCCAGGGCTTGGCTGTGCGGGGAGCATAAACACTCAGGGTTCCCGCCGCACAATTGACAAGGGTATTCATAGGCAATAGGTTGGTATTGAATCGATTGATTTAGAAACGGCAAAGGTTCTTTTTGTATTTTACGGTTAATTTTATTGTTCAATTAAAAAAGAGACGAGATACGACAGGAAAAAAGTTACCAGAATTTTATTAAATCATCAAGTAGCCTTGCTTAAACTTCCCACTGCTCAATCAAGCGTGCAGTAATGTCTAAAAAGTCATTTTCAGTAATGATACCTACCAGTTCTCCATTTTGTACCACGGGCAGGCAGCCAATTTTTTTATCCCGCATCAATTTAATGGCATCCAGAATCAGCATGGACGGGTGTACCGAAACGGGTTGGGCAATCATTATGTCTTGCACCCTTTGAAGACTGGGGTCTTCCAACTCGGTTTGTTTGGCCAGATGCCGCAAAACCAGGCGAGCCGTAATCAACCCACACAAGTGTCCTTTTTGGTCTTCTACTGGCAGGTAGCGGACACGTCGCCAGTCCATCAATTTGGCAACCAGATGAATCAGATCGTCCTTTTGCACCGTAAACAAATCGGTGGTCATGAACTCTTCCACTTTGAGGCTGTTCGCCCGATAATGTGGCAAGTCCTGAGCGCTTGGTGGGGTCCATTCGTGCACAGGCAAGTTTTGTTTTTGACGGTTATGAATAGCAGCAGTAAGGGTAACCAGGGCTTCGTCCTCGCGTAACTTGCGGCGCAAAGCGGTGTAGCTATTGAGCTGCCAGATGGCACCGTTGGTATGTGCTTTCATCCGCGCTTCGGCGATGCCCAGGTATTGGTCGATGTCGGCACTGCTTACCTGGCGGGCCTGTAAGCCCAAACGCGCCAAGGGGATCAACTCTTGCAGCAACAGGTCCCGCGCACTGATTTTTTGGCCATCAAACCAGGAAAATTTGGAGTCCAGCCCAAACGCCGCGGCTTTTTCAAAATTGGAACGTGCATCCTCCCAGCTCATTTTTTGGCGCACATCGGGGTAATGGAGTTCACAGCCAATCATCGCTCCCGTCCAAAACGCGGTATTCACCATTTGATCCACTACGCTAGGCCCGGCTGGCAAAATTCGGTTTTCGATGCGCAGATGGGGCTTCCCATTTGGACTGATGCCATAGTAAGGTCGATTCCAACGATAGATGGAGGAGTTGTGCAGGCGCAGCGCGAGTAGTAGAGGGGTTTCACCCCGGCGAATTTTTTCCTCTACATTTTCTTCACTTTCGCGGGCGATCAGGGTGCGAAATCGGGCCAGATCATCCCGGTAAATGTCCAAAATGGAGTGTTCCACCCAGTTGTTGCCAAAATTGACGCGGGTACTGCGTTCGCGCAGGTGGTCATGGGTGGTGCGCACATCCAGAGCCTGCTGAAAGAGAGCAATGCGACTCTCGTGCCACAATCTGCGCCCGAAAACGATCGGAGAATTGGCTCCCAGGGCCAAAGTAGGGCCAGCCAAGGCCAGCGCAAAATTATACATCTTGGCATATTCCCCGGGGTTGACTTGCAGGTGAATCTGGAAGCTGGTGTTGCAAGCTTCCAGCAAAGGGGTATCGTGGCGCACTTGAAGTTCATCAATGCCCCGCAAACGAAACTCAAAGGCTTGCCCATTGCGCTGGGCGGTCATGGCATCGATGAGGAGATTGTAGCGCTCACGCGGGGTCAGATTGTGGCGCTCTAGGTCGTTTTTGCGGATGGTAGGCAAAATACCAGTGAGCAGGAGTTCGGCGTCGAAAGGCCCCAGATTGTCGCGAATTTCTTGTAGGCGTTGCAGGATTTCCTGCTCCATGTTTTGAAAACAGTTACCAGTGAAATCCTGGGGTTGGAGATTGATTTCCAGGTTGAACCGGGCCAGTTCGTTGTCCAGCCAGGGGCAATTGGGCATACTTTCCAAAATTTCAACGGCCAGGGGTAGGGGTTTATAGGTCTTGGCATCTACTACACAAATTTCCTGTTCGGCACCGATGCGGGATACTCCTGTTTCGAACCAATGGTGGTCCAGCATGTACTCGATGGCCTCAATGTCGGCCAGTAAGGCCCGCATAAAGTTTAGCATTGGTGTAGACTTAGCCAATTAGTTTTGCTGCAAAATAAGGATTGTTGTTATTCCTTGTTCATGCAAAAATTTTAATCCTCAATCCACGTTTGACAAGGGATGAAAACATTTTCCAGCATGCGCAAAATTTGCCTTTTTATCTTGCTTCTTTTACTCCTAGCCACTTGTAAAAAGGACAAGCGGGAGCGCCTTTTTGAAATCCTGGTCCCCAACATTACCTTTGAGATTCCAGCGGGATTGAGTGGTGGCTTGCCTAGAGTATTTGCCTTGGACAACTTGAGCTCCAGTGTAGTCGCACTGGCTAAAAATGCGGGTATCGATACGGCGACCATTGTGGAAATACGGCCACGTGCTGCTACCTTGCAAGCCATCCAAGGCAATGCGGATTATTCCTTTTTAAGTCAGGTGGCCATTCGGGTGTGTCGGAGCGGGTCTACAGTATGCAACGCTACCGATGAAGCTTTTTATATAGAATATTACGATGAGCGGAAGATCGGTTCCCGCATCAATTTAAATCCTTCCTTACCCAACTTGCGACGTACCCTGATTCGGGATCGGTACAAACTGGAGATATTGTTTTATCTGAAACCGGGAGCGGTATCTCCTACTGCAATTCCGACCAGATTAGACATGATTTTTGAAGCAGTGAGATAGGCTTATTGCCAACAGGTTTATTTTTCATTGGTGATTCTTCTGAGCATCGCCAGTTCTTTGTAGGCGTTTCTTGCCTCCTGTGCAGGATAGCCAAAATAAACTTTACCTTCCTCCAGATCTTTGGAGACCCCGCTTTTCGCCAAAACTACCACCTTGTCTCCGATATGCAGGTTTTGGGCTATGCCGACCTGTCCGTACAAAATGACATCGTCACCAATCACACAATTGCCCCCAATCCCAACCTGAGCTGCAAACAAACAACGTTTTCCTACTACAACATCGTGGCCAATGTGCACCTGGCTATCGAGTTTGGTCCCTGCACCAATCAGGGTGTCACTGGAAACTCCTTTGTTGATGGTACATCCAGCGCCTACATCTACTCGATCTTCCAGAATCACTCGCCCCCCTGAACGCCATTTGAAAAATCCTTCAGCACTGCGTTTGAAATAAAAGGCTTCGGTGCCGATGATTGCACCGGGTTGAACGATTACCCCTTCCCCAATCAAGGTATGTTCGGCAATGGTAACATTGGACATGATGTGGCTGTTGGGACCAATTTTCACATGAGGCCCAATCACCACATTGGGCTCAATGATGGCACTCGGATGAATTTCAGCCAAAGGACTGATGCTGTTGTGCTGCTGCTGATAGGGGCGATGCTCCAGCACAAGGTTATTGTAGGCCGTAAAAGGCTCTGCACAAAGCAATAAGGTTTTGCCTGCAGGGGCTTCGACCCGTTCGTTCAGGATCACAAAAGTGGCAGCCGAACTCAGCGATTTTTCAAAGTACTTTTTTACGTCCACAAAAGTGATGTCGCCAGGACGCACTTGGTGAATCTCATTGATGCCAGTAGCAATAGCCGTGGCATCGCCAATGATTTCGGCATTGATCTTTTTGGCAATTTCCTGGATTGGAATGGGTTGGTCGAAGGTCATGGATCTTGGTTTGACTGCTTGCTGCAAAGAAAATCAAAAAAGAATAATTTTTTTTCAGGATTCAAAATCCAATTCCTGAATTACCTCCGTAATATCTTCTGTAACCGACTTTTCAAAATGTAAATAGGGGGAACTTTCATTAGCATTCTGCAAGCTTCCTCGTGAAGTTGGTAGACATGTAAGCTCAGGTTACTAGGTTTTGAGGAATTGAGTAGCCTGAGCATTTTGATTTTCCTTTTACTATATTTTCCTTTTTCGAGTTGGACCTTATCAATAAATGTGCCTGTTAGCCAGTGGGAAAACGACCAATGAAAAAGTCCGATCAGCGTAATTGCCCATCGGACTTTTCTTGTTTAACCAAATCTGGTTTTGCTTAAAAAGTTATCGCGTACTTCAACAACAACTGTTGCGTAACACTCAGCCGCGGCCCGGTTACAGGCTTGCCGCCGCCATCTACCTCTATGCCGTTGATGGCGTTGAAGTCAGAAGTAAACATATTCATGTCGTCGTCGTAGAAGAAGTTGACGAGCAGTCCCAATTGGAAGTTTTTGAACAGGGTCCAGGACAAACTGTTGCGCCAATCTACGTCCACATTTTGGGGGTTTTTCAGGTAGTTGCTGAACAACAAAAGGTTGGAGGTGTAAGCCAGTTTGTCGCCCAAAAATTTGCTGGTGTACACTGCACGCAGTTGGCTACCCAATTGCGCATCCACATTCTCGGCAGCAATGATGTTGCCCTGGGCATTTTTGGTCACCGGGTTACCATGTACACCACGCAGGGCAATGGCATCGCTACTCACGATTACCCACTTGGCTCCCAATGGCGAGTAGAAAAGTGAAAACTTGGCATTAGGCTTATAATCTACCCCTAGCGCAAGGTTGATGATGGCTGGTGAAAACAGCTGCGCCAGGCGGGAAGAACCTTCAACATTGTTCAGAAAAAGCCCGGGGAAACTACTGCCACCCTGGT
Organism: Haliscomenobacter sp.; assembly: GCF_033763495.1. Lineage (GTDB taxonomy): Bacteria > Bacteroidota > Bacteroidia > Chitinophagales > Saprospiraceae > Haliscomenobacter. The sequence goes on from NZ_JANRKL010000066.1 coordinate 48,548, forward strand.
AAGTGGGCGTTAGCTGGCTCAAAAAGTTGAAGTCAGCAGCATAAAACACCTTGGATTTTTCAGCAGTTTTGAAGCCCAATTTTGAGCTGACCACCAATTCGTCCAGTGATTTTTGGAAAGGTACGTTCGCTGCAGTGTTGTTGATGCGCACCACCCCAGTACCCAGGCGTTGTACGCCAAAGTTCCATTGGCCCAGGTTGCTCCAGGCTACCCGTCCTTTTTGGTAGTTCCCAAATACGTTGATACCGCCGCCAAATCCCAGGCGATCTTGTGCAGCACCTTGCCGGGGGTTGATGTTGAGCAACTGATCGAATGCCAGCGCCAGGCCAGCGCCACTTTTCCAGTAAGAAGTGTCTTTTACAGCTGCTTCTTGTCCATAACTGGCAAAGGCAATCCATACAAACAGGAAAAGCAGTTTGTAGCGTAGTGATTGTTTCATTGTGGTTCTTTGGATTATTTGAATATTTCGTATTTCTCGCTGGACAATTTGTTAAGGGGTACGACTATTTTGCGGTCATCGGCATCAAGTGTCATGGTGGAATTGTCCATGGCAACAATTTTACCTTTTACGCCATCAATAGAAATGATGTCGCCCACTTTCACTTTATTTTTGTTGTAATAGGCTGCCAATAAGTTGCCCACTAAAGGCCGGGAAGCATAACCGTAACCTACCGCAAAAGCACCGACAATACCCGCTAGAATGATGGAAAGGTTGTCCTGGATAAAGTTTGTATCAATACCAGCCTGCGACAATGTAATCATGGCCACATTGATGAAAACAAAGTAAAAGACAAAATTCGCAATCAGGCCTGCCGCTGGAATATTGAGTGATGCACAAGCAGTATGTACCAATTTCTTGAGCATATCGGCAAACAGGATGCCAATCACAAAAACCACCAATGCGGAGAGGATGCGTGGAAGGTATTCAAATATTTTGCTGATCATATCCGATACGGCAGTAATGCCCATGGTATCGGTTGCAGCCATAAAGAAGAAAATAAAGATCAGGTAGTACAAAAACTTGCCTACCATGGCGGAAGGCTTGAGTTTTACTGGAGAACGAGCAATAAAATCAATTTGATTGAGGCGGTCTCCCAATTTATCCGCACCAATGCGCTCCAACAGTTTTTGGAAAAAGCGTGAAATCATTCTACCCAGAAACCAGCCCAAAAATAAGAGCAACAAAGCGCCGATGAATTTGGGAACAAAAGCAATCATACCCATGAAGAATTGGTCAAACATGGGTTGATATTTGTTGTAAAGTTCATTGAACCAGTCGGAGATGTTTAGTAAAAAAAGGTTCATAATTGATGGCTTAGGTTGAAGGATTTATTATCGAATGATTTCAGGACTTTGAGGGCCTACACCAGTGGGGCCAGTGCTGTCTGGGCGGTCCGGGGTGTTGGGTGGAATGTGGTTGGGATTTTGGGAATGATCGGGGTCGTTACCGCCAGCGGCCATGACCATGACCCCAACCATTTGGGACATGTACAAGTCGGCGACGTCGCCTAACATCCTCAAGAAACCGAGGTTTCCCCACACATTGTGCAGAATTCGCTCGTACTTTTCAGGTGGGATGTTGTTGGCGTCCTCATCGAACATCCTTTGAAAGTTATTAGGATTCATAAGCCGAATTAGTTTGTGGCCGGCATCAGATCTTCCTTGACCTTTTGGGCCTTTTCTTTGGCACGTTTTATTTGCATTTTCACCGCGCTTTCGGTTTTGTTCAAAATTTCGGCAATGTCTTTGA
>NZ_JANRKL010000067.1:0-6076 GCF_033763495.1 Haliscomenobacter sp.
CAGCAGATTACAGCTGCATCTGGAGAGGAGCTTGCGAACAAGCCATAAGTCCAAACACCAGGGCAGTCGATAACTGCACCGTTGCTTTGGTTGTTGTCCATAACACGTACCACAGCGCCGGAGCAAGAACCGTCGGATACCAGGTTACGGGTAAGAGTGAATTGGCAATTGGCATCCAAACTAACTGTTACGTTGTAACAACCGCAATTGGTTGACTGTGCAGTTAGGTTAGAACCAAAAACCAGTGTAGCCAAAACCATCAAGCATGCGCTTGCAGTTTTGGTCATCCAGCTAGTAAAGGTCATTTTTCCCATAAGATTACAATTTGAGAAATAATGTTGGGTTAAAAAATAATGTGAATTAGAATTAGCCTTAGGTCGTAAGCACAAAATTGTTCAAATCCTCGGTCGTCGTGAGCACACAATTTCATGCGAAATTAAGCAGCCGATCCAAATATCAAAACTAAATTAATAAAATATTTCTTAAAAGAGTTTGATATTACAAAAAGGCTAAATATAGAAAAGCCGATTCTCAGCTATGAGATCGGTAGCAATTTTCGATAGTATGTAAGTGAAATGCAAAAATCTGTGGAGTAGATTGAAGGCAAATGGGTTTTAAAGCCATACAACAATAGCCTTTAGTACAATTTTTGTTCATGGGACCAATTTTGTGCTAAACCTTTTAGGATTAGCTTTTAAACATTGCAAAATTACAGCACAATCTATTTCTACAAATACCCCAAAACTGGTAATTTCACCAAGCGACAGGCCAAGGGTATATTTCACTAAAAATCAAGCAAATACAAATCCTACACCAAACAATGGTCGTAAGCGGCACGCACCAATCCGGCAGTATTGCTCACACCAAGTTTACGCATGATGTTTTTTCGGTGTACGCTAACGGTTTGATAACTAATGAAAAGTTGGCTGGCAATTTGCTTGTTACTCATAGCTTTAGAGATCAATTGCAAGATTTGTACTTCCCTTTTGGTGAGCAATGGTTCTCCAGTATTAGAAGTCTCATCAGAATGGGCGCGCGCTTTTTCAAAGGCAAAGGGAAAATAGACTTTGTCTGTCAAAATCTGCGAAATTCCTTCTCTTAGTTCTTCGATGGTTGCCGTTTTCAGCAGGAGGCCATGTGCACCAGCCTTACTGACTTGAGGGGCAAGAGAGCTTTGCTCGAATCGAGTGAAGATACAAATACGTGCACCTGGATTCAATTTGCGGAGATGTCGAATGACTTGGAAGCTGTCGGCATCAGGAGTTTTGAGCTCCATGATGATTAGGTCAGGTTGGTAATGATGAATGGCATCTGACCAATTGACGTCAAGGCTGCAAGCACTTACGTGGAATTCGAATCTGTCGTCCGAACATAGTACTTGCTTTAGTCCTTCAATCAACACTGGTTGATTGTCGGAAATAATGGTTTTTACTTTCATGGGAATTATAATTAAAACAAGAGGCCGTGGCCCAATACAAATAATTTGTGCAAAAACTTTAGGGCTGGATCAGTTTTAACATCATCAAAAAAACTGTGGTAAAAGTAGGCAATCAAAATGAGTTTTGCAAATCCATAAAGTTATATCCGTGCAGCCAAACGGGAAGCTTGATCAATTGCACGTTTGGCGTCCAATTCCCGAGCCTCATCTGCCCCACCCACCAAATGCACTGAAACGCCTTGCTCGAGCAGTGGTTCATACAGATCGCGCAATGGTTCCTGGCCCGCACAAATGACTACCTGATCAACTTCCAAGACCTGCGGAACATCGTCAATGCTAATGTGCAGGCCATGATCGTCTACTCTCAGATATTGCACGGCACCAATCATTTGTACCCGGCGATTTTTTAAACTGCTTCGGTGAATCCAACCAGTGGTTTTACCCAAACGTTCCCCCAATTTCCCTTTGCTGCGCTGCAGGAGATAAATGGTACGCTCTGGTTTTTCAGGTTGAGCGTTTTTTAATCCACCTTTGGCCTGATAAGTCATATCCACGCCCCATTCATCCATAAAGGCTTCAACATTTAAACTTGTAGACGCAGTTTCCTGCGAAAGATACTCTGCTACATCAAAACCTATGCCACCTGCACCTATGATGGCAACTTTTTGACCAATTTTATTTCCGTATTTCAACACATCGATGTAACTCAACACCTTAGGATGATCGATGCCTGGTAATTCCAAAGCCCGTGGCGATACTCCGGTAGCTAGAATCACCTCATCAAAAGCGCCCGCCAGTAGATCCATTGCACTTACGCGCTGCCCCAGGTGCAGCCGTACGCCGTGTTTAAACACCTGACCTGCGAAGTAACGCAAGGTTTCGTGGAATTCCTCTTTACCTGGAATACGTTTAGCCATATTGAATTGGCCACCAATCTCATTTTCGGCATCAAAAAGATGTACTTCGTGGCCACGTTGAGCAGCAACACTGGAAAAAGCCAGCCCTGCGGGTCCAGCACCTACTACTGCTATTTTTTTCTTTTGGCTGCACGGCAAATAATTCAGTTCCGTTTCGTGGCAGGCCCGTGGATTAACCAAACAACTGGCCACCTTACGTTTAAAGGTATGGTCCAGGCAAGCCTGGTTGCAAGCGATGCAAGTATTGATTTCCTGTGAGCGGTTCTCGATGGCCTTGAGCACAAATTCCGGATCCGCTAAAAAAGGCCGTGCCATGGATACCATATCGGCATGTCCCGCCGCCAAAACACTTTCGGCTACCTCAGGGCTATTGATGCGGTTGGTGGTAATCAGTGGAATGCCCACTTTGCCCATCAAACGTTGGGTAACCCAGGAAAAACCAGCACGTGGTACCATCGTTGCAATCGTAGGCACCCTGGCTTCATGCCAACCGATGCCTGTATTGATAATGGTAGCCCCGGCTTTTTCAATTTCATGCGCCAACAATTCTACTTCTTCCCAGGTGCTGCCATCCGGAACGAGGTCCAACATGGAAAGTCGGTAAATGATGATGAAATCGGGCCCAACAGCTTCCCGAACCCGGCGCACTATTTCAATCGGAAAACGAATGCGGTTTTGATAATCGCCACCCCATTCATCGGTCCGGCGATTGGTTTTACTGACGATGAACTGGTTGATCAAGTACCCTTCCGATCCCATTATTTCAACCCCATCGTAACCAGCCTCGCGGGCAAGTGTAGCACAACGCACATAAGCGCTGATGCTCCGCTTAACGCCAATTGAAGTCAAAGCCCAGGGTTTAAAGGGGGAAATGGGCGATTTAATGGCCGAAGGTGCCACTGCCAGGGGGTGGTAGCCATAACGCCCCGAATGGAGGATTTGCATGGCGATTTTCCCTCCCGCACTGTGTACTGCTTCCGTTAAGATTTTGTGTTGTCGAGCTTCCGTATGAGTGGATAATTTGGCAGCAAAGGGTGCCACCCAGCCCGCACGATTGGGTGCAATACCACCAGTTACAATCAGTCCCACCTGCCCTTTGGCCCTTTCAGCATAATAGGCTGCCATTCGCTGGTAGCCATTTTTTTCTTCCTCTAGCCCCGTGTGCATGGAGCCCATCAAGACGCGATTTTTCAGGGTAGTAAAGCCAAGATCCAGGGGCTGTAAAAGGTGTGGGTAGGGCAATGCTGGCATATGTTTTGTATTGTAAGGCGAAAACTGATTAGCGAATTTACGCTAATGGAGTTGAAATTTTTAGCAAATTTTCGCTAAGAGATATAATTCATATTGTTCATCCGCGCACAGGAATTGTCCAAATCTGGACACTTAAATTAAAAATCAACTTTAAAACACTTCAAAATCAATGATTTAAAAAATTGGTATATAGTTTGATCGATTATAATCAGGCAGAATTGAAAAATCTATTTAAACAATAAAGGAGCCTTCAGAAGCCGCCATTGCAATTGTGTTTTGTCCTTGTTAGGGATAAAAACTCTATTGCTTCGCACAAAATCCGATTTGAAATGCTCAAAAATTATTGGACCGTTGCCTGGCGCAACCTTTGGCGCAACAAAACCTATAGTTCACTCAATATCCTCGGGCTTTCCGTAGGAATGGCAGTAGCTGTGCTGATCATGCTCTGGGTAGTCGATGAATTGACCTTTGATCGTTTCCACACCAAAATTGATCGCATTTTCCGCTTGCATCAGCACCAACGCTACGATGGACAAATGTTTACTTTTTATTCCATGCCGCCGGTATTGGCTCTGAATTTAAAAGAAAATTTTCCAGAAATAAAACGAGTCATCCGTACCAATTGGGGCGATGAAGCCATGCTTTCCGTGGGCGAAAAACGATTTTATGAGCAAGGACTGGCGGTGGATACTACTTTTTTTGAAGTTTTCAGCTTTCCCCTTGCAGAGGGTGATCTCAAAGAAGCCCTGGTCAAACCTAACTCCATTGTAATTTCGCAGGAAGTAGCCAAAAAATTCTTTGGCGATGCTGAGGCAATCGGGCAATTGCTCAAATACAACAACCGCGATGCATTTGAAGTGACCGGGGTATTGGAAAAAATGCCACCCAACTCCACTTTGAAGTTTGAATTTCTGATTCCCTACCACACCTTCATGAAATATTCTCCTTGGTTGGATGAAACCAATTGGGGCAACAACAACACCCCCATGTACATCGAGTTGGCAGAAGGAACTTCCATTTCTACCCTCAACAAAAAAATCCGCGATGTACTCAAAAAACACCAGGATCCGGATGGTACAGGCAATCGCCCCATTCTGTTTGGTTTCCCCTTGGCCAAGGAGCGCTTGTATGGCTTGTGGGAAGAAGGTAAAAACGTAGGAGGTCGCATCGATTATGTACAGTGGTTTAGTGTTCTTGCCTTTTTTGTACTGTTCATCGCCTGTGTCAATTTTATGAACCTTTCTACCGCCAGAGCCGGGCGTCGTTCGCGGGAAATTGGGATCCGTAAAGCGGTAGGTGCCGAACGTGGGCGGATCATGTCGCAGTTTTTAGGGGAGTCGATTTTGATGTCCTCTTTGGCTTTGCTCATCGCAGTTGGGTTGGTTTTGATCTTGTTACCTGGTTTCAACGCGTTGACAGAAAAAGAGCTCCGTTTCCATTTCTGGTCGCCTCAAATGGCGGGAATTTTGCTGGCCGCTGCTCTGTTAACCGGCCTTTTTGCCGGGAGTTATCCCGCCATTTACATGTCGGGTTTCCACATCATTCAAACCCTAAAGGGAGTTTTTAAATCAGGGAATTCTGCGGTATTGTTCCGAAAGGGCCTCGTCGTGATCCAATTCTCCTTATGCGCCATCCTGGTCATTGGCTCCATTCTGGTGTACCAACAAATCCAGCACATCCAGAATCGCTCATTGGGTTACGATCGGGCAAATGTACTCCGAGTATGGTTGCGCGGGGACATCGGTGAACGTTTTGATCCGGTCAACACGGAGTTGAGTGCCATCCCTGGAGTAGAGTCCGTAGCTGCATCGGGCAATGGCATTACCCAAATTGGCAGCTCCACTTACAACCTCAATTGGCCTGGAAAAAAACCTAAAGATCAAATCCTGTTTTCCAACACAGCCGTTGATCCCGGGTTTTTAAAAACCTACCGCATCGAACTGGTGGAAGGCCGCGATTTTCAAAAAGGCAACTTGAACGATACCCTGAGCATCATTTTTAATGAACTCGCCATCAAAAGAATGGGATTAAAAGACCCGCTTGGTCAAACCATCGATTTGTGGGACAACAAGGTGAAAATCATCGGGGTCACCAAAGATTTCCATTTCAATTCCATTCATTCCCAAATCGAACCCTTCTTTTTCACCTTTAATCCCAAGTGGCGTAGTTTGGCTTCTTTGAAACTGGATGGTTCACAACCTGTTACCGCAACCATCAGCGCCATTGAACAGGTATTTAAAAAACACAATCCAGCATATCCCTTTGAATACGATTTTGTAGACAAAGATTTTAATGAATTGTATAAAAGTGAGCAGTTGATTGGGAAACTGGCACGGGTCTTTTCTTTCCTGGCCATTTTTGTAGCTTGTTTGGGGCTCTTTGGATTGGCTGCCTTTAGTGCCGAACAAAGGGTCAAGGAAATTGGGGTGCGCAAAGTATTGGGCGCCACTTTGGGCAATATCGTTTTGCT
>NZ_JANRKL010000068.1:0-15620 GCF_033763495.1 Haliscomenobacter sp.
CGGTAGCTACCCTGCCATTTACATGTCGGGTTTCCATATTATTCAAACCCTGAAAGGAGTGTTTAAATCAGGGAATTCTGCGGTTTTATTACGCAAGGGCCTCGTTGTGATCCAGTTTTCCTTGTGCGCCATCCTGGTCATTGGCTCAATTCTGGTGTACCAACAAATCCAGCACATCCAGAATCGCTCTTTGGGTTACAATCGGGAAAATGTGCTACGTGTATGGTTGCGTGGGGATATCGGGGAGCGATTTGATCCGGTCAACACCGAGTTGAGTGCAATCCGTGGAGTAGAGTCTGTAGCTGCATCTGGCAATGGCATTACCCAAATCGGCAGCTCCACTTACAACCTCAACTGGCCAGGTAAAAACCCGAAAGATCAAATACTGTTTTCCAATACCGCTGTCGATCCTGGATTTTTAAAAACCTACCGCATCGAGCTGGTAGAAGGCCGCGACTTTCAAAAGGGCAACCTGAATGATACCTTAAGCGTCATTTTTAATGAACTCGCCATCAAAAGGATGGGATTAAAAGACCCGATTGGTCAAACCATTGATTTGTGGGACAACAAGGTAAAAATCATCGGGGTCACCAAAAATTTCCATTTCAACTCCATTCATTCCCAGATCGAACCTTTCTTTTTCACCTTTAATCCCGAATGGCGTAGTTTGGCTTCTTTGAAATTGGATGGCACACGACCAGCCCCAGAAACCATCAGCGCCATCGAACAGGTATTCAAAAAACACAACCCAGCATATCCCTTTGAATATGACTTTGTAGACAAAGATTTTAATGAATTGTACAAGAGTGAGCAGTTGATTGGGAAATTGGCCCGGGTCTTTTCTTTCCTGGCCATTTTTGTGGCTTGTCTGGGCCTGTTTGGCTTGGCGGCTTTTAGTGCCGAACAAAGAGTCAAAGAAATTGGGGTGCGCAAGGTTTTGGGCGCCAGCCTGAGCAATATCGTTTTGCTTATGTCCCGCGAGTTTTTACTCCTGGTTGCCATTTCTATTTTGGTAGCTTCACCAATTGCCTGGTATTTGATGGATGCCTGGTTGGATGATTACACTTACCGCATTCAGATTTCCTGGTGGGTTTTTGCAGTGGTGGCTATGCTAACCTTGGGTATCGCCTTCGTTACGGTTTCGTTTCAAAGCATACGCGCTGCACTGGCCGATCCGGTGAAGTCCTTGCGCTCTGAATAACACAAACGCCACGAAGACTAAAAGGCACCCTTTTTAATGGTTCTTTGAACCTTCGTAGCAAAATATAAATAGGCTAAAACCACATTTCTTCACCTGAAAACAGTACACTATGGCGTTTATTGCTATACCCATTCCAAGCGGCCGTGGTAAACAAGACATCGAGATCGAAGTAACCATTAACGGTCAAAAACAAGCCATTCATTACCGGGTAGAGTTGTTCTATTGGGAAGATTGTAATATCCCAGTAGTCGACCGAGCGGAGTGTATTCGATACATGCTTTCCAAATACGACAAGGACTGGACCTTGTATTATATTGGCTCGCCTACCGATGAGTTTGTGCCGATTACTTTTGTAAAAAGAGAAGATATGGTGCTGCAAAAGCAGCTTTGGGTTGGGAATTAATGGAATTTTCCATCGTTGGGCAACCGCGAGGATCGGTCAACCGCAAGGGTTGCCCCTACTATCCCTGTTTTCGGGGAGTATTTTTTCCCCTTTCAAGGGTATTGCAAAAGTTTATCAATTGATCGAACTTTGTCTTAGTGTAACGCAAAAAATTGGGAGACTAGTTTTTCTGCGTTATTCATCACCTATGACCCTGAATTTTTTATCATCTGTTTTAATGGTTATTTGTGCAGCGCCGGCCATCCTTGATCGGCGCTACTTTTTGCTTAAGCATTAAGCATTTCAGCCAAAACACCTTCTTTAACATCATAATCCGAGACCAGCAATCGAGGCACTCCGGTCATTTGAAGCACAAAACGAATCAGCAGCATTCCTACTACAATCATGTCGATCCTATCATCTGGAATTTCGGGCATGGCCAGGAGTTCGGCTTTAGTAGCTTGAATGACTCGCTCAAAAAAAGCAGGTAGCTCACTCAGCTCAGCTACGGGCAACACTGCACAATGAGGCCCCAGTTTTTCTTTGCTGAATTGAGCAACCAAAACATCAAAGGTACCTTTGGTCCCCACCAAATCACTGATGGTATGCTGGGCCAAAGCGTGACTGAGCGGCACCAATTGTTGCTGGAGAAAACTGTGCAAGGCTTCTATCTCAATTGCCCCAATCGGGTCGCTATGGTGAAACTGCCCGTATAAAATGGCCATACCTACGGGGAAACTTTGTGCCCAATACACTGTATCCAAATCTGCTATGATGAACTCCACACTACCCCCACCAATGTCCATAATGAGTTTTTTATCCGCCCCAAATTGAACCGCTTGTTCCACTCCCTTATGGATGTAATGTGCCTCCTGGTCACCATCGATCAAGGTAATGTCCAGGCCGGTTTTTTCTTTTATCGTTTGAATAAAAATGGCACCATTGCTGGCCGTCCGTAGCGCAGCCGTGCCAATGGCTTTGGTTTTGTCAACCTGATGTTGAGACAAGATGTGAGCATAATCGGTCAAACAGTCAATGCCCCGTTGGAAGGGTTCAGCCCCAATGGTACCAATGCCTTCCGATGCCAGTTTGATGAAACGGCTTTGGCGAAAAACCGCCTCAAATGAGCCATCTGGCATAACCTGAACAATGCGCAGGTGGAAGATATTGGTCCCCAAATCGATGATGGCAAGGGTCATACTTTAAAGTTTTACACGTTCTTAAAAATAATACAGTGCCCGGATGCCCAGGTTGCGTGCCACGAACAAACCGTCGGATTTGTTCTGTCGCAAATTGTTAAGGGATCGTGACCAGCGCACATTGAATCCCCAACGTTCGGAAAAATTAAAGGTTCCGCCCAATACCACATTGATCAAATCATTGCGGAAGTTTTCCTGCTCGGTAATGATCGCACCACTTACATCTATTACTTCGGCGTTGATAATACGGGCATAAGAAAGTCCGGCGCTGAGTTGAAATTTCCATTCGTTGAATAAAATTTGCACGGGTGCTTCTACCATATTGAGCCGGATTTTATCGTAAATGGATTGAGAGTTGGAGTACAAATTGCGTTGACTACCTTGCTGATTGTACAAGAGCTCCACACCCAGTTCCCAACGTTCACTCAGGATTGCGCTCACCTGCATGCCCGCGTGTAAGCCCGGCAAATCGAAACCAGTCAACAAATCGCCATCAATTTGAGACAAATTCAAGCCTGCAACGCCACTGGCTTTGAATCGATTTTGAGCACCAAGTTTCACAACCGTGCTCAGCATGAGAAAGCCCAGAAAAAAAATCAGTTTTATCCGCATTATGGATCAATTAAAGGGTGTGATTGTGATTTTATCCAAAATAAGCCCATCAAATGACGGACTAATTTCCTACTCCTGCCTAAATTCGCCTCACAATAAACCATTTTTTGCACAGCATGGTCAAATACACGACGCATTTTCTAAAAAAACTAGAGACCCTCTTCAGCGAACTGGATTACACCGTACGTTATGAAAAAGGGTCTTTCCAATCTGGGTATTGTATTGTCGAAAATCGAAAAATCGCCGTAGTGAACAAATTTTTCGATACCGAATCGCGCATCAATGTGTTATTGGAGGTGCTTGGCGTTATTGAATATACGGAGGATAAACTGAGCGAAAAATCGAGCAAATTGCTTAAAGCCATTCGCAATAATTCTATCAACGAAGAAAACGAAGACGAACCATCGAACTGATTGTAACCCTTACCGGCACGGGTACTTCGCAGGGAGTCCCCGTTTTAGGCTGTGATTGTGAAGTATGCCAATCCACGGATGCACGCGACAGGAGATTGCGCACTGCCGCTCATTTGCGCTTGGGCATTACTTCGGTAGCTATTGACTGCGGTCCCGATTTCCGCCAACAAATGTTGGCTGCGAACATCCAGCACCTCGATGCCATCGTGATGACTCACGAGCACAATGACCATATTGTAGGCCTCGACGATGTGCGCCCCTATAATTTCAAACAAGGAGGAGATATGCCTGTTTTTGCCACCCAGAAAGTACAAACAGAGTTGCGTACCCGCTTCGCCTATGTTTTTGCTGAAGGAGATAAGCGTTATCCTGGTGCGCCAATGGTGAGTTTGGTTCAAATTGACAAAAAAACGGTGTTTACCATCAAGGACATTTCGTTTACTCCCGTTGAAGTAATGCATGGGAAATTGCCCATTCTGGGCTTTCGGGTAGGTGATTTTGCCTACCTAACTGACGTTCGACAGATCGAGGAACCTGAAATGCATAAACTTCAAAACCTGCACACACTGGTGGTGAACGCCCTGCACCATACCGAACACTATTCACACCTGAATTTGGAGGGTGCCCTGGATTTGATCCAAACCCTGAAACCGCAACGCAGTTTTTTGACCCACATGAGCCATCGCATGGGCAAACATGCAACAATCAATAAAACATTACCTTTTGGCGTTGAATTGGGGTACGACGGACTGCAGTTTAGCGTGCCAATGCCTTAGTATAAACCATTGGATGGAACCTATAACCAATTTTACCCATAAATTCCTTCTGAAAACAAAAAAACACCTCCATGTCCAGACTTGATTATTTAACCATCGGAATTGTGGCCCTGTGCATTGCGGCCCTGATCTATCTGGTTTACCGATATGTGAACCTCCCCCATTCTGCAACAAACACCACAACTACAGAAGTGGTAAAAACGGACAATACCCAAGTTCAAAAAGAGGATACAAGTGGTTTTCCTGCCGAAGATACTTCCGAAAACAATCAACCAGGCCCTGGAGCCGGAATTGAACCGGAACCAGAAGTAATTCCTGAAGAAAAAACACCAGTCCTACGTAATGCTGAAAAACCTGCGGTAACAGAAATAAAACCAGTAACGCCTCCTGTAAATAACACGGCCAGCGAAACAGCAAGCCTATCTGCTGGTCGTTACATGGTGCTCATTGGTTCATTTGAACAAATGAGTCAGGCCCAAACTCAGTTACAAATGGTTAAAAAGCTGGGTTATGTCAATGCTCGAATTGCAAAATTCAACCGTGGAAAATATGCATCCGTACTGGTTGATCATTTTGGCCAGGCTAGTGAAGCCAAATCCTTGGCCAAAACTTTAACAAAAAAGGGTTTTGATGCCGGAGTGATGGTAAAGCGGTAAAATGGGTTTAAAAATAAAAAAGCTGGGTAAGCCCAAATGACTTCCCAGCCGTAATCATAATCCCAAAAACTATTTTATGCTTCTTGATCCGACTTCACGAGCAATTGAAATCCATTGCCGTGAATGTTAACGATTTCGATGTTGTCGTCTCTTCGTAGGTATTTGCGCAATTTAGTCACAAATACATCCATCGAGCGTGCAGTGAAATAGTTGTCTTCGCCCCAAATTTCAGATAGTGCTTCCGATCTAGGAAGAATATCGTTCACATTTAAAGCAAACATTTTTAAGAGAGAAGCTTCCTTCGGGGAGAGCTTATGTTTCTCTTCTTCACCACTTTCCGCAAATGTAAGAATTCTTAATGGAAAATTAAAGTGATATTTACCAATGAAAAATTCTTTCACCTCATCTTTCGCATCAGCCTTGCCTTGCTGGCTCCTTTTCAAGATGGCGTGAATGCGAAAAAGTAGCTCTTCAGAATTGAAGGGTTTAGAGATATAATCGTCCGCGCCAATCCGAAATCCTTCCAAAACATCATCTTTCATGGTTTTGGCGGTGAGGAATACAATCGGCATTTCGCGGTCTTTTTCCCGAATTTCTCTGGCTAGTGTAAACCCATCTTTTTTGGGCATCATCACATCAAAGATGCACAAATCAAAATGGCCTTTTTTGTAACTTTCCAATCCTTCTACCCCATCCTTGGCCAAGGTTACATCGTAATCATGCATTTCCAGATAGGAGCGCAATACGTCTCCAAAATTCTGATCGTCTTCAACAAGTAAAATTCTATTGTTTGCCATAAGCGTATATTTTTGGGGGTTTACCTCTTTGGCTTTGTTTCACAATTGCCGAAGAGGCTAACCATTTTATGCTTCTACTTGGTAGGGAAAAGTCAGAATAAAACTGCTACCCTTCCCTGGTTCACTTTTTACTTCCACCGAACCTTTGTGGGCGGTCATCATGGCTTTGACGTAACTAAGCCCTAAGCCAAATCCTTTAACATCGTGCAAGTTGCCCGTTGGAACACGATAAAATTTGTCAAAAATCTGTTTACGCGCTTCCTTGCTGATGCCAATACCTTTGTCCTGCACCACCACCTCTACCCCATTGGATACATCACGGGTACTGATGCTGATTTCAGGCTTGTCGGGAGAATACTTTTCAGCGTTGTCCAAAAGGTTATTGATCACATTGGCAACGTGGGTGAGATCTCCTTCAATGATTGGTTTGGTAGCAAGCAGGGATGGTTTCACCACACCGTCTCGTTTTTCAACCCGCAGCGAAATGTTCTCTACAGCCGCCTGTATCACCTCGTGCAGGTTGACTTCGGTCAGTTTTAAGGAAAAATCGCGCTTGTCGATCAAGGCCATTTGCAGGACTTTCTCTACCTGACTATTCATACGCTTATTTTCCTGTTTTATTATGTTGGCAAAGCGTTGTACTTTCTCGGGGTTGTTCAAAATAATGGGTGAAACAATCGAGTCGGAAGCCAGCGAGATGGTAGCAATGGGCGTTTTGAACTCGTGGGTCATGTTGTTGATGAAATCCGTTTTCATTTCCGACAGCTTTTTTTGCTGGAAAATGACCATCAGGGTATAGGCAAAACAAAACAAAATAATCATCGCAAACAGTGCCGTACCTGCTGCATTTTTCCACAATGAACTCAAAATGATATTGGTGCGATTGGGAAAATAAACCCTGAGCTCCCCGGGGGGTATTTTGGAATGCTGGAATACAGCTACGGAATAATCAGGATTGTAAAGGCTGGCAGCGTTGTAAGTTGGAGCAGGGCCTTTGGCTCCAAAATCATCGTAAACGTAATGACCATCTTCAATGATCATACCATTTTTTTCATTGGACCAAACGCCGTAATGAAAAGTAAATTTGCTGTTTTTGGGATTGATCCCTCTTTTTTCAAATTCCTGATGGATGGCCAAATCTAGATTGGACACTTTGATGCGCTCTTCCAATGAACGCATGGTTTTATTTTGATCAAACAAAACTTGCATTCCTGGGTATTCAGCCATGATCTGAACATAGTACTGTTGTACTGAGCCAGCCGAATGTTCAGGGTCTGGCACATTGACGTTGTCGGGCTTGTTGGTTTTTTTGACACTCTGTTGCTCCTGATAAGCCATCATAAACCCATTGACTGAGCTGAAATATTCAGCGCGTTCGTAATCCTCGAGCCGGTCACTTACTTTTACCAATGCTTCCTGCACGTTTTTGTCAAAACGTTCCTCATTCACCGACATGGAGGTTTGTATCAAATCGATTTGTACCAAAATGACCCCCAGCACCGCTGCGCTCATCAAACCAATAATAATCCAAATTGCCTTTTTATTCATTCTGTTCCAGCATATGATCTACCACAAGCCCGAAGCCTGTTCCGGTTAAAACTACAAGATAGGCAGCACTGTTCAATGTTTTGCCCTAGGCACCTAACAAAAGTTAAAATGTACCTTTGGCAAAATTAATGCATTTGTAACGGAGGCGCTTTACTTTAACGTAGAATTAACCTATACGGCCTGTTCAGGGATTAAAACCCTAGCCTGCTGTTCCCTAAACCAGGTTCAGGCAGTTTGTTGAAATGTTTGCTGCATTTTTGCCCTAAACTGCAACACGGCCAACATCCGTTCCACCTCTCCCTGCCAACGTTGCCAAAGTGGTGAATCTACATTCCAGCCCCCATTTAGCGTTGCATAAAGTCCTGGCGGGCAATGGTATGCAAGTGCTTTAAGGATACGGGTATAATGCCAAATGTTCCAAAATGGGTTGTCTGCGCCTGCCAAGTAACGCTTAAAAGGTTGCAACACAGCCATACTCAGCTCCTCGCTCCATGGCTGCGGATTGGCACAAAGCAGATAGGTGGCTACATGGTCTTCTTCAAGCAAATAGCTTTGTTTTTGTAAAAAAGGCAGCAATAATTGCTGCAAGGAGTCACCTGGTAGCATTTGCAAAAGATGCCGGCCTGGAGTAGTTTGCCAACTGCTTGCTCCCGGCTGATTCAGCCACCACTCAGCCAAGGCCGCTTGCCAAACTAGATCATGGTGCAACAAACTGGCGTCGGTAAGCGCTTGTACCCAACTTTCCTCCCGATCCTGTTGGGCAAAAAGGTGGATGGCTTGCAAGGGTGCCAATCCCCACTCGCTTTGCCAATATTGGGGGGGCAAACGACGCATCAACTGAAATACCCAGGCACTGCGCTGGGTGAATGAAAAAGGGGCTTTTCCTCCCATTTCAACTCCATCCTTACGCCAGGTTTCTGGTGCTTCGCTGGGTAAATTCAGGATCACTTTATTGTCTTTCACCTCAACACATGCCTGTAAATAGCCCAAATAACGTTGGAATAGCCCTGAATTGGGTATTCTCGCCAGAAGTTCCGCTGCCACCTGGCGGGTTTCTTTGCGGCGGTCTTGCAGGCAATGCTCTAAAAATGTTTCATCCTGAAGGCTCAATCCCTGGTTGAGTTCGGCCAACAAAGCCGCTTTCTGGCCAGGGTCTTCTGTTTCCCAACTGCTTTGCAATTCTTTCAAACCCAAGGCAGGGTCATGCTTGCGTATGCTTCGCAAAAGTGCCAGGCGGGCCGCGCCGGTACTGGTGTTCCAGTCCGTTTTTGGAGAAGTTTCCCACAAAGGTTGCCAAACTGGATTTTGTAACAGCAGCCATTTTCCCCGGCTGCCTATAGCTACTCGAATTGTCTCCCAAAGTTCAGGGTCGCTCAAACTTCGTTGAAAGAGGGCAGGCAATGCTTCCCTGGGCAACACCTGTTGTGCCTGTAGTAAGAGGTTTACCCATTCCCCTAGTGCGTCACTGTATTTTCCCCCTAAAATTTCCTGCAAACAGCGCGCAGATGCTGCACTACACTCGAGTTCCGATTGGGTGTAATTTTCCGTCACCGGCAGCTCGCCCTTCCACTCTTCCAATGAAAAACCTGCTCTTCGCCATTGCCTAAAATAAACCATAGCCATTCCCGCTGAATTTTCAGGGAGATCCGTCAACGCGACACCTTCGGCTTGCAGGTACTGCAATAATTCTTCTCCTAATGGTGTTTGGTCAGTCCCCAGGAGCAATAAAGTTTGCAGTTCTTCCAAATGCTTCATTTTTTAAGCAACTTTAAATAATCCATAAAATTATCCTTACTTTGTCAAAGCTTATTAGGGTGATAAAAACAAGGGTTCATTTTGCCAAAAGATTCGGCAGATAAACGATTCATTTCAAGTTCTTTACCTAATCCTTTGGCTCAGGAAAAACGAACGCTTATTTTTGCCCCATTACTTGTGCAAGATGGACTACCACCGCCTTTTTGATTTATTTAGGTATCAGGAAGCTCGTTTTCCCAACGAGGCAGCTTTAGCCTATAAACGGCAAGGGCAAAGGCACAGTTTTTCCACGGCTGATTGCCTGCACAAGATAAACCAAGTAAGCGCATTTTTACTGCGCCTGGGATTGAAACCAGGCGATCGGGCGGCAATAATTGCGCGCCACGGCAGTCCATACTGGAATTTTTTAGATCTGGGCATGCAACAAATCGGGGTAATTGTGGTCCCCCTGCACGCCACTTCAGGACTCGAGGAGTTGCAGTTCATTTTGCAAGATGCACTGGTTCGGGTATGTTTTACGGATACAGAAGATTTATACACGAGTATTCACTCGCTTCAAGCCGATACTGCGTTGGAATGGGTTATTCCATTTTATCCAATGCCTGAAGTAAATCCATGCGTACTGGAATTGTTGTCAGACCCCAGTTCGGAAGAGTTGACCACAAGTGCTACATTGCGAGAAAACATTGTGGAAAATGACCTGGCTACGATTATTTACACCTCCGGCACCACGGGTAAGCCCAAGGGAGTGATGCTTTCCCATCAAAACATCATTAGCAACATTAAATCTACAATAGCACTACTTCCCGTCAATTGTGAACATCAAACTTTAAGCTTTCTGCCCCTCAGCCATATTTTTGAACGGATGGTTGTTTACATATACATGGCAGTGGGCGCGAGTGTAACCTATGCAGAAGGGCAAGAGCAACTATTGAATAACCTGCGCGAGGTGCGCCCCCATTTCATCACCGCAGTTCCCTTGATCATTGAGCGCTTGATTGAACAAATTATGGCTCATGCGCGCAAAGGCTCCTTATGGCGCAGAAAAATCCTGAAATGGGCCATTCAACTGGGCAAAAATTATTACGATGGAACGCGACAACCCCTGGCTTACTGGTTGCGTCTAACTTTAGCGCGGGTGCTGGTTTTTAACCGCTGGCGCAAAATGTTTGGGGGCCGGATCGAGGGAATTGGAGTCGGCGCTGCGGCCTTGAATCCAGAACTTGGGCGTTTGTTTTCGGCAGCAGGATTAAAAGTAAGGGAAGGCTATGGACTTACTGAAACTTCTCCGGTCATAGCTTTTAACCGTTTTGAGCCCGGAGGAGCTCGTTTTGGAACAGTGGGAATACCCATCCCGGGAGTTGATCTGCGCATTGTCAACCCCAATGAAGAGGGCGTAGGCGAGGTACAAGTCAAGGGGCCCAATGTTATGCTAGGTTATTATCAGCAACCCGAATCAACACGAGAGGTAATGACTGAAGATGGTTGGTTGCGGACCGGGGATTTGGGGCAATGGGTACACAAACGTTTTTTAAACATTAAGGGCAGGCAAGACGATATGTTCAAAACCGGAGCGGGGAAATTCATCGCTCCAGAAGCTGTGGAAAAGCAGCTTTACCAGTCCGAATACATCCAGCAATGCCTGGTAGCAGGTGCCAGTAAACCTGGGCCTTTTGCCCTGATCGTTCCACGTTTTGACAAACTGGAAGAATGGTGCCGAGCACAAAAAGTACATTGGACAGCACCTCAATTTATGGTATTGAACCCCAAAGTACAGCGTTTTTTCAAACAGGAACTCGAACGCCTGAATCAGGGTTTACCACCTTATCAACAGGTACAACAATTCATATTGCTGCACGAAGCATGGACAGAAGAAAGTGGAGAAATGACGGCCACGCTTAAACTCCGCCGCAAAAAAATTCTAGCCACGCACGCCAAAAACATTAACGAACTTTATAGTTAAAATCATGAGAAATCTACATCCTTTAACCCGGTCTTTGTTCTTACTTACCTTACTACTGGGCTCAATCAGGCTCCAGGCTCAAGAGGCTTCCAGCCCTGCTGTAGCGAGCAAAGGCATCAGTTGGTTTGATCAATTGCTGAAAGAAGATAGCCTTGGCGCTTTGGAAGTCACTTTGGAAACGGACCTAAAGGCCCTGATGAAAGGAAAAGCCGACGAAAAATACCAGCCCGCTATGCTGAAATACAAAAACTCAGCCGGTGATGATAAAGTGTATACTGTAGAAATCCGACCACGTGGAAAAACCCGCAAGGACATTTGTTTGCACCCACCAATTAAGCTAAAGATCAAAAAATCAGTCCTGACCGGCGAAGGTTATTTGCCCCACAACGAAATGAAAATTGTTTGGGAGTGTAAACCCTCAGGTGCTTTTGAGCAGTTCATTTATAAGGAATACCTGGCGTATCGCTTGTACAACCTGATCTCTCCGGCCAGCTTCCGGGCAAAATTGGTTAAAATCAACTTGATCGATACCAACAACCCTGGAAAACCAACTGAAAAAATTGGATTCATTGTCGAAGATGAGGAGCAGGTGGCCGAACGTATGGCTTGTACACTAATGGAAGAGCGGCCCAAAGATACCCGCCAATTTGCCCGGCAACATTTCCTGAATTTCGTCTTTTATGAATACATGATTGGCAATACGGATTGGGCTTTTGGCAATAGCCACAACACTCGTTTTTTTGAACATACTACCACCAAAAAAGTCATCCCGGTTCCTTACGACTTCGATTACTCCGGATTGGTGAATGCACCCTACGCAGTTCCTCATGAGTCTTTGCCCATCAAGGATGTACGCGAACGGTATTTTAAAGGAGGGGTGGTTGCTGCACCGGAAGGAGCAATGCTGCGCAAACAATTTTTACAAAGTAAAACAGCAGTACTGGACTTTATCAAAAATTTTGACTTGCTGGATAGGTTTCATAAGGATGATGCCCTCCAATACATCAGTGATTTTTTTAAGGAAATCGAAGACGAACGCCAATTCAACCGAATCATAAATCCTTAATTAGGGGTGAATAAATGAAAGTTGGGGCTGTAAAAGCAGAAAAAATCCAGTTTTTCCAAACAATCTTTTATTTTTGGAATTTAGATAAGGAATAATTCTGCCAAACATCCAGATAAACCAACTTTTTATGGAACCAACAAGGTTATCCGACCTGATTCACTATCAGGCCGCTAATTTCCCTTTGCAGCGTGCTTTTGGGCATCGGGTCGATGGGGAATGGAAATACTACAGCACTCAAGAAGTCATTGAACTAGGGAACAAGGTTAGCCGGGGGCTGCTCAAATTAGGGGTAAAAAAAGGGGACCGCATCGGTGTAGCAGTGACCCAAAATCGCCCTGAATGGACCATTCTCGACGTGGGAATTCAACAAATTGGGGCCATCAACGTCCCGGTTTATGCTACAATTACCACTGAGGATTATGCCTATATTTTTAACGACTCTGAAGCTAAGTACTGTTTTGTTGGTGGTGGTGACCTATACGAAAAAGTCAAAGCAGCGCAAGCTCAGGTCCCTTCTTTAAAAGAAATTTATTCCTTCGACAAAAAGGAAGGCCAGCCATATTGGGAAACAATCTTTGCTGAAGATGGCCAAGCGGAAGTTGATGCACTACAGGCTCAAATCAAGCCTGAAGAGCTGGCTACCATCATTTACACTTCCGGAACCACGGGTGTCCCCAAAGGAGTTATGCTTTCGCACAACAACATCATTAGCAACATCATGGCCGGGAAAGGAGCTTTCCCTTTTGTAGCGGGAGACACAGTTTTGAGTTTTTTACCCGTTTGCCACATCTATGAAAGGGTTGTCATTTACCTTTACACCCTTTTTGGTGTTTCAGTAGCTTTCACCGGCACAGATAATTTGGGGGGTGAACAGGGCGATCTCATGGCCGTTAAGCCTCATTTTTTTACTACTGTACCTCGCCTTTTGGAAAAAGTTTACGAGCGCATTTACAACAAGGGCCTGGACTTGACTGGGTTAAAGAAAAAATTGTTCTTCTGGGCGCTTAAATTAACGGAGGATTACCATTACGAGTTTAAGCCCAAGGGCTGGAAGGCCATTCAATGGAAAATAGCCGACAAGCTGATTTTTAGCAAATGGCGGGCTGCTTTGGGTGGCAATCTCAAAGGCATCACTACTGGTGCAGCCGCTTGCCCAAGGCGGATAGCGCAGGTGTTTTCTGCTGCCGGGATTCCCATCAGGGAAGGTTATGGACTGACTGAAACCTCTCCAGTCATCACCCTGAATTTGTTTGAACCTGGTGGTGCTTTGTTGGGTTCTGTCGGACCTGTGATTGACCAGGTGGAAGTGTTGATCGACGAATCGGATGGCATCTTTCGCCCAGGTGAAGGAGAAATTCTGGCTTATGGCCCCAATGTCATGATGGGCTATTACAACAAACCAGAAGCAACTGCAGCTGTGATGAAAACCATCAATGGCAAAACCTGGTTTTGTACCGGAGATGTTGGAAAAATGGTGGATGGCCCGGGGGGAAGAAAGTATTTACAAATCACGGACCGCAAAAAAGAATTGCTCAAAACCTCTGGTGGAAAATACGTAGCCCCCACTCCTATCGAGAGCAGGTTCCGCGAAAATTTCCTCATCGAACAGATGATGGTCATTGGCGAGCAACGTAAATTTGTTTCAGCGCTCATCGTACCCGCCGAACCCGCTTTGAAAGACTGGTGTGATGAAAATCAGGTGGAATGGACTACCTTCCCGGAAATGCTCCATCACCCCAAAGTACTTGGTAAGTTCCAAAGCATTGTAGATGATATCAATCCAAGTTTCAGTCACATTGATCAAATCAAAAAATTCCGCCTGCTGGACAAAGTATGGGAACCCGTCAAGTCCGACGGCACCGAGGCCGAACTGACGCCTACCATGAAACTCAAGCGCAGGGTAATTTTAGAGAAGTACAAAGCGGAAATTGAAGATATTTACGCGGAGTAGTGAAAAGCGAAAAGTGAAAAGTGAAAAGTGATTGATTCAACCACGATCTAACTTTTCGCTTTTCACTTTTCACTTTTCACTTTACTGTGGTGGCAGCAAAGCAAAGTTGCGGTTGTACAAATACACCAACAACGCAATAAAAAGGATAAAAAAGATAAAGAAATACATCACACAGTATCCCTTCCGACCGGCGTTTTCTATTTCAGACATTGTTTAGGCAGTTTTGAGTGAATGAAAACTTGCGCCTGCAAAGATGGATAAAATAGTTGAAGAGTTGAAAAAATTAGAGTTTAGAAGTTGAGAAGTTTAGAAGTTTAAGAAATTATTCGGTGCCTATAACATGCTTAGTTGTAAGTGCCTCAACTCCTAAACTTTTCAACTTCTCAACTAATTTATTTTGATTTTCAATCGAAAACGCTACCTTTGCGGCTCAAAATTCAATTCATCACCAAATTCCACCTTTCGTGGAAAGAAATGTAGTTTATGATTGACGAAAAAGATGGCATCGAGCAAGAAGAGCTGGGTGCACAGGATCAGGTGGAGGAAACGGCTGTAGAAAGCACGCCCGAAATCGTGGATCAAGTAGAAGAAGTAGCTGCCGTAGCTGAAGAAGTGGTTGAGGAAACCACTGAAGAAGTTGAAGCTGTGGTTGAAGAAACCGTTGTCGTAGCTGAAGAGGTAGCAGCAGCAGCTGATGAGCCCCTGGAAGAAGTAGCTATTGAACCTACTCCTGAACCAGTGGTGATCATCAAGAGTATCAAAGACGAGCCAGAAGCAACTACTGGCGAAGAGGAAGAGGAAGATGAACTGGATGAAGAATTGCTCTTCGACAGTGGTTTCGATCCCAATTCTGCACACGATGAGTTTGACTGGAGCATTACCAACAAAGGTGGCGCCGTTTATTCTTCGGAAACAACCAAAGAATACCTGACCCAGTACGAATCTACCATGAATGCAGTGGTAGAAAGTGAAATTGTAAAAGGACGGGTTACTTCCATTAACGGTGGTGACGTAGTACTTGACATCAACTACAAGTCGGACGGTTTGGTACCCCTTTCTGAATTCCGCGACACTCAGGATCTCAAAATTGGAGATTTTGTTGAGGTTTACGTGGAACAACAGGAAGACTTGCGCGGCCAGCTGGTTCTTTCTCGCCGCAAAGCAAAACTGCTGCGCGCCTGGGAAAGCATCGTTGATTCGTACGAGAATGGTACTGTGATCAAAGGTACGGTCATCAGCAAAACCAAAGGTGGTCTGATTGTAGACTGCAGTGGTTTGGAGACCTTCTTGCCTGGTTCACA
>NZ_JANRKL010000069.1:0-23123 GCF_033763495.1 Haliscomenobacter sp.
TTTCGGCAGCTACGATGCCCAAATGACTGAGGCCATCTTTGGTTTCGAGGCGGTGGCTGATGTATTTGGGATCAGCGGCGGCGTTGGGGTCGAGGATGTCGTGCAGGAGGGTGGCTTTACTTTTGCGGGATATTTCGGTCAGTACCGGGCCAACTTCCACGCCCGTATTGCCGTAGCGGTGGCAGGTGGCGCAATGGGTGGCAAAGACCATTTTCCCCTTTGCCGCAGTGCCTTTGAGTGTCAGGGCGGGCTTCATTTTATCGATGGCCGCTTGTCGGGTCACTACGGCGGCGTCGCTGAAGAGTTTTTCGGCGCGGCGTTTGGTGTTTGCGTTGTTGGTCCACCAGAGCAGGGTGCGGCGGCGTTCGAGGTCGAAGTTCATTTCGCCGATGTTGATCTGGCCTTTTTCCAGTCCGGTGAGTAGGGCGTCGTGGTGGATTTCGCGATCCAGCAGCAGGTCGCCTGCGTACTTGCGGATGTGTGGGCCCAGTTCTGCCCATAGTTGGACGAGGCGTCGGCCAATTTCGGGTTCCGAGTAGTTGGCCAATTGGCGCAGGGCCTCTTCCTGTAGCTGGATGGGCTGGCTGTTGGGCAGGCAGGCAAATAGCACTTTGGCTTTGGGGGCGTAGGGCAATAAAGCCAGCAGGACGAGTTGCTGCACCCGGGTGGAATCGGGAAGACTGCTGTCGTTTACCTTTTGCAAAGCGCTGCGACTGAGACTCAAAAACTCGGGTGAAGGTGGTAAGTTCAACCTTTGCCGCAAGGCTGCTGAGGCGGAAATCAGACCGAGGTCTCGGGATTGTTCCAGGGCTTTGAGGGCGGGTTCGAGGGTGGCCGTTCCACTGAGTTTGGGAACTTCCTGGCTGAGTTGTTGCAGGATGGTTTGTCGAGTCGCATTGCTTGTTTTTGGCGCAGCCAGTTGTTGCAAAATACTTTGCAAGCCCTGAGAGGATTGGCCAGCACTTTGTGCCAACACTGCCAATAAGTCGCTGTTTGTTGGCTGATTGGATTGGAGCAGACTCGCAAACAAATCCCCCGCCGATCCTTGCGCGGCCAGGGCAATGGCACAAGTGTTCCAGGTATCCATACTCTTTTGCGCAGCGGCGTTCAGCCCGTTGAGAATGGCGGCGCGTTGCTTTTGGTAGGCTGCACTGCTTTCATCCAGCGTACTCAGGCTCAGGGCAGCTTGCATGCGCACCCGTTGATCCGAGTCATTCAGGAGTTGGATGCAGGTTTGGAGCAGTTTTGGATCATTGCCCAATTTGCTCTCGGCCAATGGCAGTGCAGTTTCGCGGATAGGCGCTTCCTGATCACCCAATGCCGTGGCCAGTTCCTTGTCGCTTAATTCACCTTGAGCGGCCAGGATGTGCAATGCGTGTACCTTGGCCAAAGGATTTTTGTCTTTGAGCAAACCTTTTAAACCGTGCAAGCTAGTTTGTCCCAATTTTTGCTCCATCAACAAGCGGTGGGCCGTTTTGCGCACCCACTGATTGGCGTGTGTTAGCGCCTGAAGCAGCCCGGTTTCCGTTTTAAATTGGGCTACATCATAGGCTCTGGCCGTACCTTTGCTGATCCGATAAATCCGGCCTTGATCCTTGCCCGCTTCCAGGTCGAGGGTTTTTTCAATGTCATCGGGAATCCATTCCGGGTGCTCGATCACTTTGCGGTACATGTCTACGAGGTACATGTTGCCATCGGGGCCGACGTTCATGTTGACGGGGCGGAAGGCACGGTCGGTGCTGGCCAGCAAGTCGCGTTTTTCGAGTTGGCGTACCGCTTCAAATGAAGCTCCTTTGGCTTGAATTTTATCCACATGAACCAGATTGAGCACCACATCGGCCACCCAAACGCTGTGGTCATATTCCTCCCCAAAAGCACCGCCGCCGTAATAAGTGATGCCACAAGAGCCCGAGAAATACCCCGATTGCTCCGGGTGGTTTACCCGCGATTCCTGTTCGCCGATGGGGTAGATGCGGGCCAGGCCATTTTCTTCGTGATTGGAGGCATTTTCAAGGGTACTTTTTTCCAAATGCTCTTTGCCTTTGAAATAACGAGCCGGAAAAACCAAGGTGGAGATATGCGTCAGGTTGTGGGTTTCGTACAAACGACCATACTCGTCCATAGCCAAACCAAAGCCGCCAGAGGATTCACCCAGGCGTTCGAGTTTGCGGCTTTCGAGGTTGAAACGGAAATCCTGGCCGCGCAAATCCATGACGCTGCTGGTATCGCCCCACCAGTAAGGTTTGCCGTCGTTGCCACCATTGGCTGCGTAAATCCAGTTGTCCAGGCCGTAGGTGAGGCCGTTGTAGTTGTGTTGTAAGTTACCCGTGGAGAAGCCGCCCATGAGGGTATCTACTTTATCGGCTAGGTTGTTTTGGTCCTCGTCGTGCAAGAAGAGGAGATAGGGTGGGGCGGCCACGAGCACGCCTTTTTTATAGGGCAAAAAAGAATTCGCGAGTTGTAGGCCTTCGGCAAAAACGCTGGAGTCATCGTAGGTGCCGTCTTTGTTTTTATCCTGAAGTACGAGCAGGCGGCTTTGGCGGTCTTCAAAGGGGTACCCGGGCATTTCGAGCACCATGGCCTCGCCGCGTTCATTGAATTCCAAGTCAACGGGGTCTTTGATCAAGGGTTCGGCGGCAACTCGTTCGAGTTTAAAGCCGGGCTCGATTTGGAAACCTTCGGGTGTGCTGGTTTTTTGCTGGCAGGCGAATGCACTCAGGACCAGGAAAAGCAGGGCAATGTGGTAGTAAGAAAAAAATGGACTTGCGGTATAGGTGCAGTGTTGCATGGCGTGGGCTTGATTGAATCCAAAGCAATATTTTGTTGCAATGAAGATATAAAAAAGGTCAAACAAAGCCAAGCCCGTTTGTTTAGTCTGCTTAATGCGATTTTAAGTTACATTACGCAGTACGCAGCTTCGCTGCTTGTTTTTGTAACCGCGACGACGCGACGACGCGACGTTATGTGTGCTTCGCACACCTTCACGTCGTTTTACGTCACACATTTGGCGCAGCCAAATGGATCGTCGCGCCGTCGCGTCGTCGCGGTTACAAAATATTTGGCGCAGCCAAATCAAAAAAATCGTTGCCTTTGCAAAAGAGAAGGTAGGCTGCGTAATGTGAGTTGTCAACTGTCTCCAACCCTAAGCGCCAAAGCCGACAACAAATTCACCTCCGGCATACCGGGATTCAGCACCACTAAATCTCCCACATCCCCCAAAATCTCATCCACAATGCCAAAATCCTTGGCTTCCTGGGCATTCAGGTACTTGTCGCGGAGGAAAAATTCCTCGACCTCTTTGCCACTCCGCCCGCAGTGTTTGCCCATCAGGTGGAAAATCTGCGCCTGGATGCGATCCTGTTCACGGGTGGCAATGCGCACATCTTCGGTATAGCCGCGTGAGCCGCCACTGGTAGGGTGATTGTGGATGGTGGCATGGGCCAGGGCGTACCGTTTACCCGGCGTGCCTGCACTGAGCAAAAAGGTGGCCATACTCCCCGTAAAACCCACTGCAACCGTAGACACAGGTGTGCCAATCATGCGGATGGTATCATAAATGGCCATACCCGAGTACACGACCCCGCCCGGACTTTGGATGTACAGGTTGATCTGTTGTTTGGGGTCGCGGCTGCTGAGGTACAGCAACTGTGCGACCACGATATTGGCCATCGTATCGTTGATTTCGCCCGCTAAAAAGACAATACGTTCCTTGAGCAGCAGACTGTAAATGTCATACGCTCGCTCTCCGCCACCGTCATTGTCAATGACCATGGGGACAAGGCTTGCTCGAACCATAGGTTTGGAGTTGAGAAGGTTGAGGAAGGTTTAGAGGGTTTAGAGCTGCCGCAGCGTTTTTGACGAAGACCTTGTCTAAGTCGCAGCGGTAGCTCTAAACCTCCCTAAACCATCTCAACCTTTATCAAAAATGTGGTGAATGTTTTCCCGAAACTGGCTTTTCTCGGGGTTACTGAACAATTCCTTGTGCAGCACTTCCAGTTCTGCTTTCAGCTTTTTGCGGTGGTACAATTTGACCAACAAGTGCACCTTTTTTTGAAAATACACCCTGAGCCGCAGGCGCGGGCTTTTTAACAAACGCGCCTTGAAGCTTTGTTTTTCCAAGGGCAACAGCTCTCCCCAGAGGTAGCGTTCGATCAGGATGGTTTCACTCATGGAAGTCTTCATAACGCAGGGATTTTTGCTGAATGCTGTGGCGCACTTTTTCGAGGCACTTGTATTTCTGGACGCTTACGGAGTGTTCGTTGGCGTAGCCGAGGGTTTGAGCCAGTTGTTTGACCGGTGTTTTTTGGTAGTAAAAAGCGCGGAGTAAGTCGAGGCATTTTTGGCCTGCTTTTTCCAAAAACTGAAGCAGGCGCTGGGTGTGTAGGTTGGGGAAAAAATCCTCGGGGATGCTGATTTCTTTTTCAGCATCAGTCAGGGGCACTAGTCTGCGTTGACGGTGGTGTTTGCGCAACCACAAGTGTTTGGCTACACCCAGTAAATAAGCAGTGGTGCTTTGTTGGAGTTGGAAACCGGGCTGGGTTTGTCGCTCCTGGAAAATAATTAGAGCATCGTGAAAGATGTCTTTGGCGTCTTCGAGGTTGCCACCCATTTTTTGGACGAAACGGGCGACGCTGGGGAAGGCCACTTCGTACAGGGTTTCGATGGAAGAATCGGTCTTTATTTTTGCTGGTGCTGCTACCATGATCGTTGCGTGTTTATAAGTAAGTGCAAGTTAGGGGGGAAATATCACCGGGTGCAAGTAATTTTCTGCAAAAAAATCTTCTTCATTTGTGCAATTCTGCGCTTGTTTGTAGTTTGAAATATTCATTAATTCGATTGGATCATTAAATGTCACAATATGAAAAAGATGTTATTGTTTGCTGGCGCAATCCTGGTTGTTGGTATGGTTCAAGCGCAAAAACTGGAAATCAAACTGCACTATGAAGACCGTCCAAACGTCAGTACCTGGTGGAAAGCCAATAACCAGGTTCATTTCTCCTTGGATGATAAGAAAAAGCACCAATACGACAAATCTTCCAGGGTTTGCCTGAAAGTGCGCTGGGATTCGATCACTGGCAATCGCCAAAATGTTTGGTTTACCGATTTGAAAATTGACTCTCTGGCCAATCCTGTCATGGACCAAATGCGCGCTGAATTTGGAGACAAAATCTGGTTGTCGTTTTGGTGCAATACGGGTAAAGGCGATACCTTGCTGGTACAACCCTTGCTGCTGACCCGTGGCCACAAAGGCAAGTGGGGTGCAAATAGCAGAACTCCTATTTGCTCTGAAAAGTGGGTATTTGTGAAATTCAATCTGGCCGAACTTGACTATTCCAAATGGGGCGAAGGGCCAGCTCTGCCCGACCTCAAATCAGATGCCATCCGTTGCTTTGAAGTGGGCTTGCTCAATGCAGCAACTGCTCCGAAAGGCTTTATTGAAGCACGGTTCGACGATGTGATGATTTCAAATTATGAGCCGTTTGCGAAGGGGGCGAAAGAAAAGTAAAAATCTCAATTCCCCACCCGCTCCATCTCATCACTCGCCGCACCACCATTCCGCCGCGCCGATTTCAGTGGCTTTCCAAAACGATACGAAAAAGCCAGATTCACCACCCGCGTATCCCAGTGTATGATAAAATACTCCTCCGCATCCGGGAAATCGGTCAAACCTTCCATGATGCGGGTATGCAAAAGATCCCTGACGCTGAGTTTGAGTGTGCCCTGTTTTTTCAGTACTGGTCGGGCTATGCCAAAAGACAACTGCCCGGAATCGTAAACGAGTTCCTGGATGTCATTGCGTGAGCGGGTGGTGTAACTACCCGAAATTTCGCCACTGTACACCTTGCCCAATTGAAACTGGTTGTTGACACTAAAGTTAACCTGGGCGACGGACGAACGATAATCGTTGCCCTGAAAACCGTTGAAAGTTTTCTGATTAAAAATCACCTGGCCATTGAAAGACCACCATTTAGCGGGTGAAAAATTGGCGGCGACAGACAGGCCCAGGTTGTACATTTTGCCCACATTGCCCCGCGTATAAATCAGGATGTCTTCCCCTTCCGACAAGAAGAGCTGGGAGAAATAATTGCGGATGATGCCATACGATACCGCCGTGGTGAGGAAGTCCTTGTACTGGTGACTCAACTCCAGGTTCCAGGTGTATTGGGGCTGGAAAAAAGGATTACCCCGTTCATAGGTGTACTTGTTGAGGATATTGACAAAGGGGTTGAGGTGTTGGAAAGCGGGCCGATCCAGGCGGCGGCCTGCGGTGAGGGTCAACACATTGGAGGAATCCAGTTGATAAGACAGGTAACCAGAGGGAAAAAATCCGGCGTATTTGCGCGAAAAGGCCGAATCCGGGCGCTCCACATTGCCCAGCTGGTGCGCGTCGTAATTGGTACGTTCGTAACGCAAACCGACCTGGAAGGACAAACGATCCAACTTTTGCTCGTAACTGCTGTACAGGGCATGGATATTTTCCTGGTACAAAAAGCGGTTGGTTTTGCCATAATCCTGGTACCAGTTCGATCCATTTCCAATCTCGTAATCGGCGGTATTGTCGGTGTCGATGTTGGAGTTTTTATAACCCGCTTCCCATTTGCCATTGTCGTTGATTTGCCAGCTGTAATCCACTTTTAAGGAGGCAATTTCCAGCAAGGAGGGCAAGTACCCCCGGGCGCCTTCATTGTAGCCACCAGCGACCAGCAAGGAATTGAGGAACAGCTGGCTGTTGTCGATGTCGTACTTGAGCCAGTCAAAATCGACGGATAGCTGCTGGGTTTTGCTAAAATTGTGTTTTCCGTATATGTTGAATCCACCCGATTTGAACCAACCTGAACTGCTGCTTTTGGTGGAGATGCTGGAATCGATTTGCCCGAGCGGGGTTTCCCAGGCTACCCGGGCGTTGCCACTGCCTTTGCGGCGGTTGGTAATGCCGGTCAGACCCAGGCCCAGGGTTGTTTTGTCCGAAAGGTAATAGTCGAAGCCTGTTTTGAGGGTGTTGTTGAAACTTTGAGTGACCAGCAGCGTAGGCTGATCCAGGCGGGATTCCAATTGATCATTTTGGTTGAAGTACTCCCGCAGGGCATACAAACGCATGTAGTTCCGATTGTAATTGCTGCTGTAGGTCAGGTAGCTGTTGAAGCGCCCGTTGCGGTAGTTGAAGGCCAGGCTGTTGTTGCTTTTGGGGTAATAGCCCTGGCCGTAGGAAGTGGTCAGGTTGCCGTTGAAACCCTTTTGTTTGTTCTTTTTGGTCTTGATGTTGATGATGCCCGCGTTGCCACTGGCGTCGTATTTGGCGGAGGGGTTGGTGATCAGTTCGATTTGATCGACCTGGGTAGAACTCATGCCACTCAAAAGGTTGGCCAATTCCGCCCCACCCAGGTAAGTGGGTTTATCGTCGATCAACACCAGCACCCCGGTTTTGCCCATCAGACTGATGCCGCCGTTGCGATCGACCATCACCCCGGGGGATTTTTCCAGCACTTCGAGCACGGTGGTTCCGGCGTTGGTCACTGAGGCATCTACATTGACTATGGTTTTGCCTTGCAATCTTTGGATGAGGGCTTTGCGGCCGGATACGGTGACGCCTTCGAGGGTTTTGCTATCGGGTTGCAGGCTGAGGCTAAGTTTTTGGGTGGCCACAGTTTCGGGTTTGAGCTCGGTAATGAGTTCGGCATAACCAACGTAACGGATTTTGAGGCTGTAGCTTGTGTTGGCTTTCAATGTAAAATTGATCAGGCCGCGCTCGTCACTCACTGCCATTTGCAGAGGGGTAGGGGAGTTGCTGCTGAGCAATTCTACGGTAGCTCCGATCAAAGGAGCCTGTTTTTCGTCCTGAACCTTCAGCTCAAAGGGCAGATCAGTGGTTACTTGCGCCCAAGCAGTGGCTACTAAAAGACTCAACAAAACGGCAATTCCGTACCCGCGCATGTGTTTCGATTTTCGTGAGTGTAAAAGATTAAAAGTACTAGTAGCTTAGGTGTTACCTTTGGTGCCTTAAGTTTCTTAGATGGTGAAAAAAATTGCCGCTCACTGCTTTTCACCACCTAAGAAACCTAAGGCACTAAAGAATCACCTAAGGAAAACGATGTGCCTAGCCCATGGGTATCAATTGACCAACTTACCGATCCGGCCACCGCCGCCAGCAAAATAAACCGCACTTCCATTCTTGGCTTTGCGGCAAACGTGGAAACTTTCCTTGCTGATCCAGGACCAGTTTTTGCCTTCATCTGTCGTGAAATCTACACCATTTAAGCCGCAAGCAATCCAGTTTTTTTGCCCCAAATACTCCACACAGCTGCGGTAGCCATGCGGGCCATTTTTGGGCGCGGTAAATGTTTTACCCCCATTGGTGGAAATGAAGCAATTGAGTGTTGTCGAATCCTTGGTCATAAAATCTCCGCCGACTACCATGAGCGTCTTTTTGCCTTTGAGCGCGATGGAGTTGGAACCCTTGGTTTCTTTTCCCTGGATCAAAGGGAGATTTATCTTTTTGCTCGACAAAAACAGGTTGGCCTGTTTTCCTCCGCTAGCAAGCGCATATTGTCCCGGACTGTACAAGCGGACATTGGTGCCGCTGCTGGCAAAAAAGGCTTCTCCCGTGGCTACTACTGGTCGTTCATTCATTGGGATTTCCTGCCAGCTATTACCGCCATCGGCAGTTTGGGCCATGAACACCCGGCCCTGGAGTGGGTCGCCGATGACGATGCCGTGCTGAGCGTCAACAAAATCCATGGCGTCAAGGAACATGGAAGAGTCGCGATTTTCGTAAACTTTGGTCCAGCTTAGGCCTGCGTCGGTGGTTTTGAGGATGTAGGCGGGTGATGCAATGCCCATGATGATGACGGTTTGGGCATCAAAAGCTTCGATGTCGCGGAAGTCGGTTTTTTCGTATCCTTTGACACTCAGCCATTGCCAACTTTTGCCTCCATCAATGGAGCGGCCTACGGTTCCGGAGCTACCACTGACCCAGAGTGTTTGGTCGTCGACTACACTTAAGCCTCGGAAAGAACTTTTGGTGCCTGCACTGAGCACTTGCACACTTTGCGCGGAACTGAAGATGGACAGGATACAGCCGAGCAGCAGGAGATAATGTTTGGTTTTGACATACATGGTTAAAGCAATTGAATGCTGCTCGAATCGGTGGCGGTCGGCAGCAATATTAGGACAATAATTTAGGATAAAATTCACCCTTTTCGGGGTAAAAAGGAAATTGCAGATAGAGAAGTGGTTTTTTTTCACCACCTAAGAAACCTAGGGCACTTAAGGAACACCTTAGGGTAAATTTACTTGTTCGTTTTTTTCCAGGCCATTACCCCCAGGTTATTCCGCGCAATCAAAACCGTCCCATCTTTGAGTGTAGCCAATTTTCGGCCTTGTCCATTTACCCAGAAACCACTTTGGGCCGGGTTCATGGCCGTCCAGGATTTCCCTTTGCGGGTGAGCACACAACCATAGTCCGCATCGTAACGCCCCAGGCCAGGTCGGATGCCGTACCAGTTGCCTATGCTCAAGATTTCGTTTTTACCATCCCCATCAACATCCATTTGGGTGAAATTAAATATCGGCGCCAATTGGGCTTCTACGGGAAGGGGAGCCAGAACGTATTGCCCTTTGCCCTGGTATTTGCCCCAGGAGGAAGCAAAATTGACCGCGCGGTGGTGGGTCGATCCCTTCAACATTTCAGCGGTAAAGACCTGTTCAAAGCCACATTCCGCAAAGGGGCGGTATTCCAAAAACTGTTTTTTCAGGATGTTCAATTGGCTGGTCAGTTCGTCCTTACTGACGTAGGTATACCTGCGCCCTTGTTTGTAATAGGTGAGAATGGGGTCGGTTTGGTAGTTTTGATCAAAATCTTTCACGTACAATTCCACAGGTAACTCGGGCGAGGCTTTTAATTCGGCGTTTAAGCCCAAATTGCCTAGTAGCAAATCTTTTTTTCCATCCAAATCATAATCCACTGCCATTACTGTATTCCACCAACCTTCGGAATTGGGGATTTGATTGAGTTTGAATTGACTTTTTTGAATGGAAAAAACACAAACGGGCATCCATTCTCCAACTACGACCAATTGAAGTCCATCGGCTTGTTCTACGATGCAGGCATCACTCACCATGCCGATTTTTTGCAGTTCCGGCGCTACTTGGGCGGTTACGTCTTTGAAGTGGCCTTTGCCATCGTTTTGGTACAACTGGCTTGCTGGCACCATCCCATACGAAGGGAAAATAGAGCGGCTGCCGACAAATAAATCCAGGGCTCCATCGCCGTTAAAATCAAAAGGTACTACACAAGAACCATCGCTATAATCCAAGGGGAGTGCAAAAACGTCCTGTGAAAATTTGCCTTGGCCATCATTGAACAGCAAGACGTCCAATAGAGCCGCATTTTTCCCGGAATGCTGATGCCCGCCAGTGACGAGGTATACATCTAAATCTCCATCCTGATCGGCGTCAAAAAACGCTGCGTCCACCATTTCCTGGGTAGAATCAACGGACAAGTTTTGCCCCGAAAATTTTCCGGCACTGAGCTGTTTGTACAAAAACACGCCACGACCAGCCAACAATACATCTTCCAAACCATTGCCATCCACATCCCCTACGGCCATCGCTGGGCCTTGTGTAGAGAGCATATGGGGCATGAGTTGTTCGTGGTCGAAATCGATGTGTTCATTTTCGGAGTGCAGGTAGTTCAGGCCCGCTTGGGTGGCAATTTCCTGCAAGAAGCTGGCTTGAACAGTAGGAATAGCGGCATCTTTTGCCTGCTGATAGGCGACTTTTAATTGTTGATCAGCTTTGACATTGCGCAGCTGTTGCACTTTACCATTTGGCCACTGGAATTCCAGCATTTCCACTTTGCTGGCTTTCCCCAGTCCAAAATGCAGGACTGGCTCCACAGCAGATTGAAAGCCCCGGGTACTGTACAATTCCTGGGTTTGTTCTTTGCCATCCGCGACAATGCGGACGCGGGTACCAAAGCCAAAGGGGTTTTTACCCGGCATTTGTAAACGGATGCTCAACCAATGTTGGTCAGGTTTACTTTGCACCGTATTTTCATAAAGGCTAGCGGTTTCATTCAGGTTGTTCAGCACCAAGTCCAGATCGCCATCCTGATCGAGGTCGGCATACGCGGCGCCATTGGAACAGCCCGTAAAATTGAGCCCCCAGGCAACGGAAACATCGTCAAATTGCAGGTCGCCCAGATTGCGGTAGGCGAAATTGGCCACTTTGCCAAAAGGCATTTTTTCAACCAGGGCCAGGTCAGGTGCCGATTGTTGAACGCTGCTGTTCGAGCTAAACTTGAGGTAATCCAAATCGTTGGGCCGCCGCCAAATGCCGTTGCCAATGAAGAGGTCTTTCCAACCATCGTTGTCAAAATCGGCGAGTAAGGGTGCCCAACTCCAATCACTGGCATTGATGCCCGCCAATTGGCCGATTTCTGAAAACCCCGGATGTTGTTGCCCCGGAACTAGGCCACGATTGAGCTGTAACATGTTGCGGGGGTATTGGAAATGATAGCCGTAGTTGAGCTTGGCCTGGAAAATATTGTAAGGATCGGCGCCTACGGAGCTTTTATTGATGCGCTCGTCGTTGGCTTTCATGTCCATCGTGACCAGGTCCATCCAGCCATCGTTGTTGATGTCGGCCAGGTCATTGCCCATCGAAAAGGTGCTGGTATGGCCTATGGATTGGGCCATTGCTTCTTGAAAAGTGCCATCGCCCTGGTTGAAATAGAGGTAGTCGTTTTCATGAAAATCATTGGACACGTAGATGTCGGGCCAACCATCGTTGTTGAGGTCACCGATGGCGATGCCCAAACCAAAACCAATTTTACTGCCATAAATGCCAGCGCTGGCGCTGACGTCTTCAAAACGATCGCCATTGTTGCGGTACAAACGATCGCCGGATCGTTCGTCGCGCTTGGTGCGGATGGTGGCGCGGTTGTAGTTTTCGGCGTCGTGGATGGAATGATTGAGCAGGTAACAGTCCAGATCACCGTCGCGGTCGTAGTCAAAAAAAGCGGCTTGGGTGGAAAAGCCGACAAAGTCGAGGCCGTATTGGGCGGCTTGTTCGCTGAATTGCCCTTTGCCGTTGTTGATGTACAATTGGTTGCGGCCACGCAGGGTTTTGTATTCGCCCACCTGGCATACATAAATATCCAGAGCTCCGTCGCCATTGACGTCGGCCATAGTCACTCCCGTTGACCAGCCTCCATTTTGCTGGATACCTGCTGCTTTTGAAAAGTTTTTAAATTGTAGTCCACCACGGTTGAAGTACAATTTATTTTCGCCCTGATTGGCAGTAAAAAACAAATCGGGCAGTTGATCGCCGTTGAGGTCACCCGTGGCTACTCCACCACCGTTGTAGTAGTAGAGGTATTCGATAATATTGAAATCTTCGGTTTCGTGCAAGGTATTGTCAAAATCAATGCCCGACTGAGCGGCAGGAACAGTTTTAAAAAGTGTATGATTAGTCGATTTTTGACACGAAAAAACTACACAGAAGAGGCACAGGTACAGCAATAAATGGCCTTTTGGTTGCACAAACAGCATAATGGTCAATCCTTTTGAACTACAAAGATATAAGGTTTAGTCGCTGGTTATAATTTTAGGACAGCGCCAAATACTAAAGTTTGGGTGATGGGGTAACGACCGCGGTCCAGTCCACTCAAATCACGGTTTACACCCCAGTAGTTTGGATTGACAATGCCTGGTGATAGGGGCGTTCCAACATTGCTCAAACGAATTTCTGGGTCATTGCCTGTGAATGAACTGATGGTCAATAGGTTTTGAGCACTCAAATACAGCTTTAGGTTGAGTTTTTTTTGTGATTTTGTTGGAAAATCATAAGCAATGCTCAGGTTTTCCATGCGCATGAAGGTGGCATTTTCTACAAAATAATCAGAAATAGGGGTGGTGTTGCTTCTCAATTTGGCAAACCTTGAACTCAAGGCAACCTCGGGAATGCTGTAGTTCCGAAAATCTTGTAAATGTTTTGGATTGGCGTAAAAAAGATTAAAAGCATTGAGTAGCTCATGCCCAATGGCACCCCGCCAAAATACATTGAGGGTAAACTGTTTCCATATTAGGGTGTTGTCCCAGCCCAAAGTCAGATCGGGTTGAGCAATGCCGGTGATTTGTCGATCGGTCGATTCATTGATTTGGCCATCGCCGTTTATGTCTATTGTTTTCCATTGCCCTTGAGCATCAATGCCATCACTGCGGTAGGTATAAAATTGCCCAATTGGTTTTCCTGTTTCAAGCAATTGCAAACCAGCACAACAAAAGCCGGGGCTACCCGGGCTACTTACCAATTGCTGATTGGGATTACCCTGGACAGAAGTTTGTGGAAAAGGTGAGTCCAGCGTAGTGCGATTATGGGCCACGCTCAGATTACTTTGCCAGCTCAGGTTATTGGTTTGTACCGCTGAGAAATTCAACTGCACCTCAAGGCCCTGATTTTGTAAGGCCATGAGGTTTTTGAAATAGACATTGGAGAACCCCTGGGGTTCATTGGTAGCGTATTGCCAAAGCAGTTCAGTAGAACGACTTTGGTAGACCTGGATCTGACCTTGTAAGCGATTGTTGAGCAAGGCAAAGTCCAGCCCGACATTGAGCTCTTTGCGCAGTTCAGCGCGCAAATCAGGATTGGGTACAAAGGGATAATAAATGCCTGGCTTAAATACACCATTGCTGTAAACGGGCACTCCTCCCGGCAATACGATCAATTCAGTAGCGTAGGTCTTGGGTGGAATATTCCCGGTCAGGCCGTAGCCCAATTGCAATTTCAAGTACTGTTGTTTTGCATTGGGCGCAATGAGGTAGCCACCTAGTTTGAAGGCAGGGTACATCATCCATTTTTCAGCACCCAAACGAGTAAAACCTTCCCGGCGGAGACTGGCACTGGCAAACCAGCGCTCATTCAAACTGTATTGCCCATTCCAATAAACCGCAGGTAAATCGTCACTTTCTCGGTAGGGGTCTTCAAAAATTTCATCCGTGCGGCCTGCAAAATCAATGAGGTAGCGATAAGTGGGCAGGGTTTGACCCAATGTTGAATCTTGACGCAGGGTTCCTCTACCATCCCAGCGTTGGTGGGTGTATCCCAATTGGGTTTGGACACGATGTGTACCCCAGGTCCAATCGCCTTGCAATTGAGCATCCATGAACCAATGGCTCAATTTGCGCTCTTCCCAACTCACGGCGGATTGTGTTCCAAAAATTCCCTGATTGGCAATTACGGTTCCATAGCCATCTTCATTGTGTTGAAAAGTGCCCTGCACCTTGCCCTTGATGCCTTTCAACAGGGCCAGTTCAAGGTTTAACCCGGAGGTAATGGTTTGATGGGTATCTTCAAAATTTTGCAAATTCAAAATCCCCACAGGGTTGAACAGGGCAAATACCTGGGGTTGGTAATAGGTGCCAGCAGGGCTATTGCTGTCAAAAATTGGGGCAGTGGGGTTCATCAAAGCAGCATTGCGAAAAATATCCGGGTTGACCTGGTTGTTGTTGCGGGTATTAACGGAAAATATACCTTCCAGTTTTCCCTTGCCCTTTTGCAGTGGCCGTTGGAAATTAAAGGAAGTATTGATCTGGTCAAGACTGGATTTTTGGGCAATGCCGTTCACTTCGCGGAAATTGACGGCGAAGCGATAATCGGCACCCAGGGCAGTACCGTTGTAGGCCAAGTTGTGGGATTGGCTAAAACCGGTTCGAGAGATTAGTTCATACCAGTTGTTGTTGGCACCCAAATCCTGATTGACGCCTTGAAAAGTACCGTTGTTGCCAATCAAACTGCGG
The DNA here is from genome assembly GCF_033763495.1 of Haliscomenobacter sp. GTDB lineage: Bacteria > Bacteroidota > Bacteroidia > Chitinophagales > Saprospiraceae > Haliscomenobacter. Next base: position 14,799 of record NZ_JANRKL010000069.1, read on the forward strand.
TAGGTCGCCGCGTCGATGCCAAGATCAGGTCTGCTAGCACGATCCATGGCCAGATAGGTATGGTATTGAAGGCCTTTGTCCCTTGCTCCTTTTTTACTGCTAATCAGGATTACCCCATTGGCGCCACGCATGCCATAGGCTGCCAGTGAAGCAGCATCTTTGACCACGGTGATGTTGTCAATTTCCTGTGGGTCGATTGTATTGAGCGCTACTCCGGGGAAGTCATCCACCACAATCAATGGGTCGGTATGGTTGAACTGCTGATTGTAACCATTGGCGGTTGGGAAGTAGGAAAATCCACGGTAAATGCCAGCATGAAGGCCTCGAATTTGTATTTGGAAAGCTGCATTGGGGTCGCCCCCGGGGCGGGAAATGACTACACCCGGGATTTTGCCCTGAATGAGTTGGTAGGGATTGTAGCGGTTGCCTGGGTTGAATTGATTGAAGTCAATTTTATCCAGTGGACCTTGAATATTGATTCTCTTTGTACTAAAAATTAGACTATCGCTGCTGTTTTTAGTGGTATCATTTAAGATGGTAGTTTTGGAAAATCCACTTGATGCCCAACAGCAGGCCAACAAAAAACAGAGGCTGATTTTTAGTTTTTGCATGAGTGTAAGCGTTCTGATGAGAAAAATGGGACTGACAACCAAGCTACTACTATACGACCAAGTTAGGTATTTTAAATGTTTCAGAAAGGATTTTGTTTAATCGCCTGTTAAATTGGTATTTTAGCCTTGAAGAGTTTGTTTGAAAAAGGCAGTTCCAACGATCTTTTGCTTCAGCCCATCGTTTTTCCGTGTATTCTCAACGACTATCTTTGTTTTCCCTTCCGAATTTTGATTATATTTGTTGACATCAAGGGAAGCTGCAACAAAACTAAAAGGAACAAAACAGTAACCCTGAAACACAAAAAACCGTATGAAAAGCGGGTGGACTATTTCCTCCTGCACCAAATTCGGAAAACCCTTATCTCATTATGGCACGATTAACCACTTTAGGCAAACTTGCCGTGCTCCTGGTCATCGGGGGCGTAATTTTTGCTGGTGTAAAAATTTTGGGTAATATGGGCGTCCTGGGTCAACGTACGACAAAGGAGTCAACCGTGATCGAAAAAGTAGACTTACCTGATGCCCCCAAAAACGCTTCTACCAGCGTGCAACCACTTGAACTCCCCAGTTCAACACCAGCCAATGTGAATAGCCCGGAAATCCGCTGGCTACACTGGGCCTGGAACGCGCAAATGGGCGCTATTCTGGCCAATGGTGGTGCAGAAACTACCAAAGGGAGCATCATGGCCTCTAAAAAAGTCAACCTGAAAATGACCCGTCAGGATGATGTGTCTCAAATGCAGGCTGCTTTGGTCAAATTCGCAGAGAGTTACAAAAGTAACCCCGAAACCCGGGAAGGCGCACACTTCGTTACCATTATGGGCGACGGTGCGGCGGCCTTTTTGGCTGGTGTGAACCCACAACTTGAAAAGTTGGGTGATGATTACCGCGCTCAAATCATCTTCACTTGTGGTCGTTCTTTGGGCGAAGACAAATTTATGGGGCCTCCTTCCTGGAAAGAAAATCCACAAGCAGCTCGAGGTGGGGTAACCACCGCCGTTCTGCGGGATGGTGACTGGAACATCGTGATCAAATGGTGCTCCGACAACGGTATCCCGGTCAATGCGGATGAAACCACCTACGACCCGGAGGCCATGAACTTTATCGCTGCCGATACCTACATCGATGCTTCTGAAAAGTACATCAATGGGTATACTGAAGAGCGAGACGAGGTCAAAAAGGGCCAACGTACGGGCAAAAAAGTGACCGTCGGGGTAACCGGCGTGACTACCTGGACCCCTGGTGACGTAATGGTAGCCAAAAAGAAAGGTGGCTTGATTTCCATCGTTTCGACCAAGGAATACCGCAGCCAGATGCCTTGTGTGTTGATTGGCATCAAAAAATGGATGGAAGACAATCCCCGTCTGGTGGAAAACCTGATCGAAGGTATTGCTGCTGGTGGTGACCAGGTAAAATCTTTCTCCCCGGCTCTTAAAAAAGCGGCGGCAATCAGCGCTGAAATCTACAACGAAGAAACCGCTGAGTATTGGGAAAAATACTACAAAGGGGTAACTGAAACCGACCGCAAAGGTTTGCCAGTGGAATTGGGTGGTTCCCGGGTCAATAACCTGGCTGACAACGCTGAAATTTTTGGGGTTAACCCGGGCAGTACCAACATCATCAAAATTGTATACACCACTTTCGGGGACATTGTGAAAAAGTTGTATCCTGATTTGGTGCCTTCTTATCCTGGTGCGGAAGAAGTGATCAACACCCGCTTTCTGAAGAGTGTACTCGCTCGTGCGGGTAGCGACATCGCCAGCGCCGACGAAGCAGAGTTCAATGCGGATGACAACATCCGGGAAACGGTGAGTAAAAAATCCTGGGCCATCGAATTTGCTTCAGGTAGCGCTGAGTTTACTCCGGCAGCAAAGGTAGTGATGGAGCAATTGTTCAATGACCTGGTTATCGCAAGCAACCTGAAAGTGGAAGTACACGGCCACACCGACAACATTGGTGATCCTGCCGCTAACCTGAAACTGTCGGAACGTCGCGCTTTTGCGATCAAAACCTGGTTGGAAAACAAATCTGCGAATAACTTCCCCGAAGGACGGGTAAGTGTGTTTTCACATGGTGCCAGCAATCCAATTGTATCCAATGATACGCCAGCTGGTCGGGCCAAAAACCGCCGCGTGGAAATCATTATGGGTAAATAAAATCGTAGGGGCGACCCTTGTGGTCGCCCTGTTCATCGAGCAACCGCAAGGGTGCCGTAAATTCAACAGGGGCGACCGCAAGGGTCGCCTTTACGAATATACCAACCATGTCCAACTACCTCCAAGACCTCATTCGGGCCTTCAAACCCAATACCAGCGTCAGCAAGATGACCATGACCCTGATCATTGTGGTGCAAGTCATCATCGCTTTGGCCGCCTGGTATTCTTCTTCTGAAATTTTGCCCCGACCGCCAGAAATTTTTGGGGCCTTCAATCGCTTGTTGAAAGGCGGGGATTTGATCCGGGAATTGTTCACCAGTATGGGGCTTTGTTTGCAGGCCATGGGCTTGGCTATATTGATTTCTCTGGCCTTGTCCTATCTGACGGTTCTGCCCTTTTTTCGGCCTACAGCTTTTATCGTTTCCAAAGGGCGTTTTTTGACCCTGGTCGGCTTGAGCTTCGTTTTTACCCTACTTACCTCTGGTGGCCATAACCTCAAGGTATCTTTGATGGTGTTTGGCATTACCGTATTTTTTGTCACTTCAGCGATCGCCATGATTCAGGCCATTCCCAAAACGGAGTTCAACCATGCTCGGACTCTGGGCATGAGTGAGTGGCAAACGGTATGGGAAGTCATCATTCTTGGGCGATTGCACGAGGTCTTTGAAATCATTCGCCAAAACTTTGCGATCAGTTGGATGATGCTGACCATGGTGGAGGGCATTTCCCGTGCTGAAGGAGGCATTGGCGCCATGTTGCTCAATCAGAATAAACACTTGCATCTGGACGCCGTTTTTGCCATACAGATTTTGATTCTCCTGGTGGGAATTGGCATGGATTACCTTATTGGCGTCATCAAAAACATCATTTGTCCCTATGCTTCTTTGAGTTTGGAAAGAAGATAAGCCCGCTAAACTATGACACACGAGTTTAAAAATACCATTCTTAAGGTTGAAAATGTTTCGCTCAACCTCGGAGGAAACCAGATTTTGCGCGATGTCAACGTCGATATCCGCGATGTGGTACGTCCAGGGATGAGCCAGGGGCAAATTGTGGGTTTTTTGGGACCTTCGGGAATCGGCAAAACCAAATTTTTTGAAATCCTTGCAGGCCTAATCAAACCAGATAGCGGCCAGGTGTTATTGGGCGACCCGCTCACTCCAGTAAAAGTGGGTAGGGTAGGGGTAGTCCAACAAAGTTATCCCCTTTTTAGCCACCGCACGGTGATGGGCAACTTGATGGTTGCGGCTGCACGCAAAGGCCTGCCTGCCAATGAGCAAAAAATCAAGTGTGAAGAAATGCTGGCCCATTTTGGTTTACAGGGCCACGCCAATAAATTCCCGGCAGAACTTTCCGGTGGACAACGCCAAAGGGTAGCGATTGCACAGCAATTGCTCTGTTCGGATCACTTCCTTCTGCTTGATGAGCCTTTTAGTGGTTTGGACATCATTATGATTGAAAAAGTGTGCGAATTGCTGCGCAGCATTGCGGCATTACACGAACACAACACGATCATTGTAGTATCGCACGACATTGAATCAACTGCTTCTATCGCAGATACGCTGTGGGTAATGGGTAGGGACCGTGACGACAAAGGAGATCTTATTCCCGGTTCTCGCATCAAATACACCTATAATTTGATTGAACGTGGTCTGGCCTGGCAAGAAAATGTGATGGGACGGCGGGATTTCCACGAATTGGTAGATGAGGTTCGGGGCTTGTTTAAGACGCTTTGATTGACGAAGAAGAGTTTGAAGCTCCAATCCAATCGGCACTTCGGCTTCGCTCAGCGACCGATTGGATTGGAGCTTCAAACCCTTCTTCGTTAATTGAACTTCCGCTTAAAGAACCAGCTACTGTCGTTCAACGTGAAGCCAAAGTGGAATTGCACATAAGTTTCTTTCAAGCCATCAACAGCGCCAAAACGCCCCCCTTCGAGGGCCAGGTTGACAAAAGAAAGGGTTTGGCGAGGCAAAATGATGGGAATACCAACGCCAAGCGTTAATCCAAAATTGGTCAACTGTTGTCCGTTGTTGCTGCGGGCATCCTGGGCGTGAAAAACACCCAAACGGTATCTTGAACGACTCCAGTTGTTGTTGTACGATTGCACATCCGGGATGAATTCAAGCCCAAAAGACATCCGGCGCGTGTCGGAAAGGGATTCTATTTTTGCTTCATTCTGATACTCACTCCAGCGCGTTTGCAGGTATTCGGCACTGATGCGCAATTTGCCCAAAGATTCATAGGTCAAACCAAAACCCATTTCACTGGGCAAAGTTCCACCTCGCTCAATATCCGCTTCGTAAGTTATGGTATCAGATACCGAAGCGTTTGGAGACAAACGACGGTACAAACGGCTACTCACCGATTTGAGGTCGCTATTGGGGGTGTAAGTGAAGCCAAGGATTAATGAACGATCGCCAATCTCCTGAATCCCACGTTCATCGGGTTTATCCAGTTTGATGACGTACTGTGCGCCCAATTTAAAAATTGTACTGCGGTAACTGATGTCGTCCTGCAAATCAGTAGAATAGGCCAAGGCCACACTATCCAGGTATACCCCTCGGCTGTTCGCAACTTTTCCAAAAAGAGCCTGCAATTCTGCACCAAGGGATAAGTTCCCAATACGAACTCCATTGCCGAATCCCAATTTATAGGTTCCGCCTGAGCCCTTGAGGTCAGTTGTAATCCGATCAAGGCTTTCCCCCCGGATTTCTACATTTTGGATGTTATACCCAACTTCAGAGTAAGGACTCAGGTGAAATCCCATGCCCCAGTTAAAATTGTGTTTTTTGCGTTCTTGGGCTCGGTTGATCGAGTTGTTCAAAGGGAAGGCCAGGGAGAGCTGGCGCAAATTGCCACTAAAGGCAGCATCCTTTTGATCGCCATCAGACAAGGCAGAATATTTGGCTGAAACACCCAATTCAAAGGCGGCGACCTCCAGTGCACTCAATGCAGCTGGATTCAACCAATTGGTATGCGAAGCATCACGCACGGCAATTCCCATGCCCGCCATCCCGGTTTGTGATACCAGGGCTGACGAAAACAGATCACCCAGGCCAAAACGAGAATAGGGCGAATTTTGTTTGGGTAAAATTTGCGCGGTGGTCGTTTGTGCCGAGGCCACCCAGGGCATCCACAGTACCATTACGGCTGCACTAAGCGCCGTTTTTATCGTCCAACTACTCGACATTATGTTTCAATATTTTGTTCAATCCAATGAATACTAAATCGGGTTCATGTATTGCGCTGATGCTCAGGGTTTGCAGCAAGAGTGCAGCATCTCCTCCTGTAAGAATAGTTTTGCTGTGACTTTCTGCTGTTGCCCATTTTTTGCTGTAGCCTTCAATTTCCAGGGCGGTGCCCAATAAGGCGCCATTGTTCATGGCACTGGAGGTAGATGCTCCAATCCATTCCTGAATTTCATTCAGCTCTACTTCTGGGAGCCTTGCAGTAAATTCATGCATAGCCCGCAGCCGCATCTTTATGCCTGGAGCAATATTCCCTCCCAGGTAAACACCATCCGCGCTCAAAAATTCGTAAGTAATGCAACTACCCGCATCCACCACCAGGCAATTTTCCCCTGGAAAAATGGCAAAAGCTCCCACTACTGCGGCAAGGCGATCTTTTCCCAACGTTTGTGGAGTTTTGTACGCATTGCGGATGGGTAGTGGGGTGTCTGCATCCAGTTCTACAAGGCGACATTGGCTTTCCAAGCGCTTTAATTCTGCTGGCGTAAATTGCCGACCTACCGAACATAAGATCGTATTCTGCACCTTATGGTTGGTTAGCAGCTGTAATAAATCCTCGATCGACCAATCTATCCAGATTTGGCGCAATACCAGGACATCCCCTTCAAAGAGGGCAAGTTTGGTACGGGAATTGCCAATGTCGATCGTTAAATTCATCATCTCATAGGGGCAACACTATGTGGTCGCCTTATGATTGGGGCAACCACATAGGGTAGCCCGCACGAATTAATGTTTAAAATGCCGCACCCCGGTCATCACCATGGCCAACCCATGCGCATCAGCATAATCCACGCTATCCTGGTCGCGGATTGAGCCACCTGGTTGCACAACCGCAGTCACCCCGGCTTCATGGGCCAGTTGTACGCTGTCGGAAAATGGGAAAAACGCATCTGAAGCCATCACTGCACCATTGATGTCCAAGCCAAAACGATTGGCTTTTTCAATGGCGTGGCGCATGGAATCTACCCTTGAGGTTTGACCGCAGCCCATGCCAATCAATTGGGCATTTTTGGCCAGGGCAATTGCATTTGATTTGAGGTGTTTGACACACTTGTTGGCAAAAATCATGTCTTTGATCTCTGCGTTCGTAGGGGCTTTTTTGGACACCACTTTAAAATCGCTCTCGGCCTCAATAGCGAGGTCGGTGTCTTGCTCGATCACTCCATTGAGCAAGCTGCGAAAGTTGCGCGCTTGTACGTCAAAGTGTTTGATCTTTAACAGAATGCGATTTTTCTTTTTCACCAACAACTCCGCTGCAGCAGGATCAAAATCGGGTGCCAACAACACCTCATAAAATATTTCATCCACAGCCTGAGCCGTGGCCAAGTCAATCTTGGTATTTGAAATCAAAATCCCGCCGAAGGCCGATACGTTGTCCGCCTGAAGGGCAGCCTGCCAGGCTTCCAACACCGTAGGACGGGTAGCCACACCACAAGCGTTGGTGTGTTTGAGGATCGCAAAAGTGGGATCATCGTTTAAAAACTCCCGCATCAAAGCGACAGCCGCGTCGATGTCGACCATATTGTTGAAGGAAATCGCCTTGCCGCCCAGTTTTTCAAACAGTTGCTCCAGATCACCATGGAATACTGCTTTTTGGTGAGGATTCTCTCCGTAGCGCAGTGTTTCGTGTTGAATCAGGCTATGTTTGAACAAAGGTTCTTGTACCCCCCGGTTGAAATAATTAAAAATAGCAGTATCGTAATGGCTGGATACCAAAAAGCCCCGGCGAGCCAGTTCCTTGCGGTCTTCAAGAGCAGTAGAACCTTGTTTACTTTGGATCAATTCCAAGAAAAAGGGATAATCATTGCGTGAAGCGACAATGGCTACATCCTGGTAATTTTTAGCAGCTGCCCGGATCAGTGAAATGCCCCCGATGTCTATTTTTTCGATGATGGTTTTTTCATCGCTGGTGCTGGCTACCGTTTCCTCAAAAGGATAGAGGTCAACAATTACCAGATCAATTTCGGGGATCTCGTATTGCGCCAACTGAGCCTGGTGTTTTTCTTCCCGCCGGGCCAGAATGCCGCCAAAAATTTTGGGATGCAGGGTTTTCACCCGCCCATCCAGAATGGAAGGATAGAAGGTCAAATCTTCTACGGGAATGACGGGAATCCCCAATTCTTCAATGAACTGTTGGGTTCCGCCAGTAGAATAAAGGGTTACGCCATGCTGGTGCAATTCGCGAATAATCGGTTCTAGTCCATCCTTATAGTACACAGAAATAAGGGCCGACTGAATTTTCTTATGTGCCATTGTTTGGTTTGGTAGATACAGTTTGAAAAAAGATGCGCAAAGGTAAATAGTTTT
>NZ_JANRKL010000070.1:0-26719 GCF_033763495.1 Haliscomenobacter sp.
TGATCCGCTGGGCTATCCCGAAAGTTATTACACCCCACCGATGGAAGCGCTGGAGCGGATTGAGATTGTACGGGGGGCAGCCTCTTTGCAATACGGCACCCAGTTTGGAGGTTTGCTCAATTTCCGTTTTCGTAAACCCGACACCTCCAGGGTAGTTAACCTGAGAGCCCGTTTGAGTGGTGGTTCCTTTGGGTTCCGAGGTTTGTATGCTTCTGCTTCAGGAAGCTTCAAAGAAAAGGGGCTCTCCTATTTTGGTTTTTTCCAACATCGGACAGGCAATGGCTGGCGGCCCAATTCCGAGTTTGAAGTCAATACGGGTTACCTCAATGTACGGCAAAGTTTAGGTTCCTCTGCGGCAATCAGCCTGGAATACACTGATATGAATTACCTGGCTCAACAAGCAGGAGGTTTGACCGATACCCAATTTGAACGCGATCCGCGACAAAGTAACCGTGCCCGCAACTGGTTTCAGGTCAAGTGGAAACTGCCTGCTGCTACCCTGGATTGGGATCTGAACGAAAGTACCGCGCTGAATGTTCGCGCTTTTGGTATGGTCTCTGAGCGAGTTGCCTTGGGTAATCTTGAGCGCATTCACGTAGCAGATTTGGGTGGAAATCGCACTTTGATCGACAATGATTTTCGGAATTGGGGCGGCGAAGTCCGGCTACTAAAAGAACTAAACTGGGCTGCTCAAAAACATACATTATTGGTTGGTGGTCGTTATTTCGATGGTTACACGAGTGCGCTACAAGGTGATGCAGATGCCAGCAATGCGCCCAATTTTGAATACCTGAATCCAATGGACTTAGAAGGCTCCAACTTTGATTTTGATAACCTCAATGCAGCGGCCTTTGCCGAATACATCTACCGGGTATCTGAGCGCTTCAGCATTACACCAGGTTTGCGCTTTGAATACATCCAGACAGGAGCCGCAGGTTATTACAAGCAACGGGTTTTCGATTTTGCTGGGAATGTCATTGCGGATACCAATTACACTGATGCCAATAAACGGGCACGGCGTTTGTTGCTCATGGGGATTGGATTTTCCTGGAAAGGGAAAAAAAGTAGTGAGTTTTACGCCAATTTCTCCCAAAACTACCGAGCCATCAACTTCAATGACCTACGGGTAAATAACCCTAACCTGATCGTAGACCCCAAGATTGGAGACGAGCATGGCTTCACCCTCGATGCCGGAACCCGGGGCAACTGGCGCAACCGCATCAATTACGACATTTCCCTTTTCCACATCCTTTATCGAGATCGAATTGGACAGGTACTACGCGCCGATTTGCCACCACTATGCCTCGATTATCGGTACCGCAGCAATATCGCCGATGCACGTTTGATGGGTTTAGAACTTTATCTTGAAGCAGATGTATTGAATTTACACAAATCACTGCGGGGCAAGCATAGCTTATACACTTTTGTCAATGGTGCATTGATCCACACCCGCTATTTTAATGCGGTAGAAAAAGGGATCAACGGCAACCTGGTGGAGCAGGCGCCTCCGCTTAATGTGCGTTGGGGCTTGAATTACCGTTATCAGCAATTTTCGCTGGCTTTTCAAATGACTCATGTAAGCGAACATTTCACCGATGCCAGCAATGCCCGGCGGGTAACGGGTGCAGTAAGCGGCATCATTCCAGCTTATCAGATTGCCGATCTGAGCGCTTCCTGGAAGGCTAAGCGCTATGGCCTGGAGTTGTCTTGCAACAACCTTTTCAATGCTATGTACTTTACCCGTCGGGCCGAGGCGTACCCCGGCCCAGGGATAATTCCTTCAGATGGGAGAGGATTTTATGCAACTTTGGAATATAATTTTTAATCCCCATCGCCACTACTGAAGGTAATGGCAATGCCCAACAAGGATGACATATCACTTTTAAAAAACCGGGTTAACTTTTGCAATTCAGTGTGCAAAGCTTCAAGTTTGGCTGGATTGTTTTTGATTTGTTCAGCCATGTTGGGGGTGGCAGGTACCACCGCGAGAGCTTGTTTTACGGCATTGAGTTGGGTTTCAGTAGAAGCTACCAATTCTTTGCCCCCGACTGTACTCTCTATATATGCCTTGAATCCAGTACCACTCGCCGCAGCGCGGCCATACCATAAGTTCTCCGCTGCAGCAAAGTGAGCCTTCAATAATTCCAAGGAATAGCCGCTATAATAAGCTTCAAGCAAGCGGGGTTCACTTTTGGTTTGACCAGCTCTTTTGCCGAGAGGAACTCCAACTTTAAAGTTTTTCAGTGCTTCGTAGCTGCGCACAAATTCGTTGTACAACATGGAGGTGCTGCTGCCCACATCAGTACCTGCATTTTTGACAAAATCGGTTTGATAAGTTTTCCAGCCATCATTCACAGCACTCACCCGTTTGTGTACATCTTCGACTAATGCCAATAAAAATTCACCTCGTTTGGGTACACTGGAAAATCCAGCAATGACCTGAGCATTGGTTTGGTTTTCACCATACAACAAGTACTCAATGGCCAATAAACCCCGAGCGTCGCGGCTGAAATCGGAGGTATTCCACTGACCTGTACTCACACTGGTTTCAATTTTACTGGCTGCCACAGGGAAAGTACCTATTTCTTCCAGTAAACCTTTGCGAAGGCCTTCTTCACCTGCTGGGCCAAAGTTAAAGTGGTTGGCATTTTGCCAGCTCAGCGCTGCATCTTTCCAGGCATTGCGCAAATTTTGTAAATTAGACTCAGTGCTACTCCCACGGAAAGTACTTGCCGCACTTTGCAAAGCCGTGGTTTTTTCGGCTAAGGCACTGTAAGCTGGGGTAATGATGTTTTTGGTGTAGTGCTCCAACAAAGCTTTACGATCGAAGCTATCGGAATCATCCTTGCTGCCTTCGCCATCACAAGCAAGCAGCCCTAATGCCAGGAACGAAACCTGTAGTGTAATAAACCATAAATTGAATCGCATGGATATTGAAATTTTATAGGCTTTCTAAAAATGTAACCAAAGCAGCACGCTCTTTGGTTTTCAGTTTTTTAAACGCTTCCTGAGCCGATTGTGCTTCTCCTCCGTGCCACAGGATGGCTTCTTCCAAATTGCGTGCGCGGCCATCGTGTAAAAAAAATGTATGTTTATTGACTACCCTAACCATACCAATTCCCCACAAAGGCGGGGTGCGCCACTCTTGCTCACCAGCGGCAAAATCAGGCCGTCCATCCGCAAGCCCTGCACCCATATCATGCAAAAGTAAATCGGTGTATGGACGAATTACCAGATTGCGAGCTTGTACAATAGCGTAATTACTACTGGTAGTGAATTGTTGAGTGTGGCAGGAATTGCAACGTAGGGTAGTGAACAGTTTCGCTCCTTGTTTCACCGTTTCGTCGGTGCTGTTCCGCCGAGCAGGTACTGCTAGCGTACGGAGATAGAAGACAATTTTAGCCAATTGTTCCTCTGAAATTTCTGGCGCGCCACCATTGGGCAGTTTAGTTAAATCGAGCTGTGCACTGGTCAATTCTTCCTGAGGAAACAAACTGGTCGTTAGTCCCATATCTCCATTAAAAGCCCCTGCGGCTTGTTGCCTCAAGTTCGGCATATTGGCCTTCCATCCAAAACGACCAAGCACGAGCCGATTTTGTTCCAGATCCCAAACATAATTAGGTTTTCCCGAGACACCGTCCCTGTTTTGATCCCCCTCATCCGCCTGCGCCAGGATTGCAGATTCCGGGATTGCTTCCAATAACCCTAAGCCGGGCAATTGTTGGGCAATGCGTGGAGAGATCATCAAGTTTGGAGCAAATGGCCCATATTGTGGTTCAGGGAAGTTGAACATTGGCTGGCGAAGCGAATACGTTGCCCCATCCGTATAAGTTCCTCCGATCTCAAGGTAAGTGATTTGCACCTTAGCTTCAGGACGAGCATCGAGGATGGATTTATCCTGCAATTGTCCTCCATAGTTAGGGTCGGGTAGGGGCTCCCCATGAGTCCCTATACCAGGCACACTTAAGCGGATCAACAAACCATTGAGTGGGGCACCTAATACTTCTGGTGGTTTGGCTCGACCATCTTTAAAGTGGCAACCACCACAGGAAGAAGCATTGATCAATGGGCCAAGGCCGTCCAATGATTGCACAGAGGCGGGAGCAGCAACCCAATTCGTTTGAAAAAGGGAATTTCCAGCCACAAAGCGCCCATCCTCTTCAAAAGTAAGAGATTTAGCCTGGCGGCCAAAAGCATTTTCGGAACGATCATAGGTGGTGAAGTCTACCCCAGCAGGCAGATCATTCTCTGTAGCAGGTTCTAGCGGATTGAGGTCGTTTTTTTGACAAGACCATAGCCCCAATAAAACGAAACATCCGACAGCCGCAAGCAGTCGGATGGACAAAAAGAACTTACTTCGAAACGCTCTTTTCATGAATCAAAACTTCAATATGAATCAAAATTTTGCACCCAAAACCAGCGCCAAATCTGAAATCCGGTCGCTCAATTGTTTCAGGCTTTCTGAAGCACTCAACACCACATCAGGTTTGTTGAGAATGGCCTGGTCAAAAGGAATTGGTATTTGGTTGAGTTTAGTTACAGTATTACTCAGCGCGGTTTTTACTGCTGTGGTTTTTGTACCATCCAAATCATTTCCAATGGAGAGGAAACTACGGCCAGTAACCTTACTTCTATCTGTACGGGTATATGCACCTTCCAGGATGTTTTTAATCCCCAAAAAATTCATTTGAATGTCAATGTGGGTATTGTCCGAAAAACAGGAATGTTCATTTTCCTGATCTTTGCTGTCGACCGCCACGAACATGCGTTCACCGGCCAATTCACCCTTGCTCATTTCGCCCAGGCCAGTGAAGATACGCCCCAGAATCTCTCGTGCGTCCGTGGTTTCGGTAAATTCTTTGCGGTATGCAGCACCAGGTTTCCATTCATCTAAAACAGATTTGAGGTCTTCGACCAAAAGTTCGGTTACCACTTTAAGGTATTGCCCACGGCGAGCTTGGTTGTTTGCTGTTCCCCCAGTACTCAAATATTCCTTATAAGAGCGACTGCCAGGGCCAGAGGCGTTAAAATCCTGCCCCCAGAGTAAAAACTCAACAGCATGATACCCCGTAGCTACGTTAACTTCACTTTGTTCTTCGGTAACTCCTCCAGTTTGATTCAAAGAACGCAGTAAATCTTTGGAAATATTGGGGTAGGTGGCAACTTTGTTGATGATACCAGCACTTTCATTGCCCTGCACATAATCAATGTATGATTCATCAAGCGGCCAGGAATTGATTAAACCTTCGGGTCCGTTGTCGTCATCAATAGGGCCACCATAAAAGCGGTAAACTTCAGTTTGACCATAGGGGATGCGGGCTGCTTTCCAGGCATCTTTACAAGCTTGAAAACCAGCTTCGGTAGGGCTTGCTACAAAAGCATTGATCACTTTTTGCAAGTTCAGCGCAGTGCTGTAACTATCCTCGTAGGAAGCATAAACGATTTGAGCGTAAGTTTCGATAGCCTCGGTACGAAGGTCTTCTACTGTGAGGTCTTTTTCACAGGTTAAAAGACCTAATCCCATTAAAAACAACATTGATAAACGATAAAAACGCATCATACAAGCATTTTTGTTTTTGAGCAATAACGCCTGCAAAATTACATTTATTTAGACTAGATATAAACAGCTAAAGTATTCTAATTATAGGTATTAGGCCCTGTTTTTATAGGTAATCCATACCTAAACATAGGTACGGCTCATACCTAATTGCAATCCAATTTAGACATTGTTTATTTTCACCACCTCAGGCACTTAAGGGTATCTTAGGAGTCACCTTAGAAGGAGAGGCGAGTTTTATAGGTGAGGCTATTTAGCCAATTCCCGCTTGATGGCCTCAGTCAATTTTTGGGAATGGATTACATATTTTTTCTCTTGTTGCTGCATCACAGCAGGGTCGTTGCCATCCAAGGATACCAGGGCACCTTCGATGAATTGGATGGTGCCATCTTTGCCTACCAGGATACTTTTGGGATAAGTGGTACCAAAATTTGATTCAATGTAGGGTTGAGCCGCCTGTAGGTGGGTGTAGGTATAGGGGTGTTTTTGAAGAAAGAGCTGGATTCTGTCGGCTTTTTCGGGTGCCATCGCTAAAAAAATGATGTCTTGATCTTGGTATTGGGCTTTGATGCGATTGAGTTCGGGCATTTCGGCAATGCAGGGCGCACAGGAGGTAAACCAGGTGTTGATGAGCATTACTTTGCCACGGCCGATGGCTTCGGTCACTTCCTGCCGTCCAGATTGAGTAAGGTAAAGGGGGGTAGTTTTTTACCGATCCACTGGTCTTTTTTGGATTCCGCAGTGGCCTGGTTTGCGGGGATGGCTTTGAGGCTAAAGCTCAGGAAAGTGGTGTCTTTGCGGGTGGAGAGTGGGGAAGTGTTCAGTTGCACTTTCATTTTGAGGGGGGTGACTTTTTTCTCCAGGTCGAGGCGAAGGGAATCAAGCTGGCGTTGGGTGAGTAGTTTGCCTTCGGGGGTTTGGTATAGGGTGACTTGGGCCTGGATGGACTGATGGGCCATCAACAGGAGGAGGGTAAGGATGAGTTTGTGCATCAGGATGGGTTTATTTATGGATTTTATCAACAGATGAAAGTAAAGTAGAAGCGGGTACAAAAACAAGGCATTTTTGCAGATTTGTGACCACCCCAAATTTGGGGTATTGAACTTTGGGGCTTCAATAAAAAAGGCGAAGCTGGAGCTTCGCCTGCAATAACAACCTTATTCATAGCAATGCATCTTGGCCAAAGCTCCGACTTGCGGAGGGGCAAGGGCGGGAGCTTTGGGGATTTCTTTGAACCGGGGAGAAAGTGAAAAGTGAAAAATGGCTGCCGCAGTAACTTGGATAAAGAGCGAAAGACGAATACAAGCGGCTGCACCGCTTTAAGGATCGTTGAGGTGACAGATGGAGATAAGCCAAAGGAAATGGGCTGAATGGCTTTGAGGGTCACGGGGGTGACCGACAAGGGTTGAAAATGTGAATTTCATAGCTTTTTGTTAAAAATTAAACAAAATTATTATTTTTTAGACATAATGCAAGTTTTTTAGACTTTTTATTTGATGGAGGTTTTACTGTAGTGCGTTATTAAAGTTGGTCAAGTTACACCCCACGCGGAGTATAGCAAAAAAAGAGGCGAAGCCGAAGCTTCGCCTGTACTGTAGTGTGGTACCTAGAACCAATTGTCTATAGCGTGATATCGACTTCAATCCCTTTGCCACGGCTACTGGTGGTAACCGTGGTAGTGGCAGGTTCTTGGGTACTGGAAGTGGAAACAGGAGTTGGGCTGCCTGACAGCAGGAGCTGTAGGAGCAGGAATAGGACGGTGTTCATAGCTTTAGTTGTAAATGGATATTTTGTTAAATTTTACACAATTTAAATATAAATTTAACAAAATGCAAATTTTTTAGACTTTATTCATTCCGCAGCAGTTCCGGGCACCACTCGTGCATGAATTTCAGTCACTGGAAGTACTCAGCGGGGAGTAGGATACAAACCTCCGGCCACGCTACACGAGGATTCCCCGCGCTAGGGGGCTGTGCTTCGACTTCGCTCAGCAACCTACTTAGACTTCGCTCAGCAACCTGCTGCGATGAGCAGCAGCCCGCAGGGCCGAGCCGCGAGGCGAGCCTGGAAGACAGCGACCCGACGCAGGATGGGAGCGCCCAAAGGAAGAAAAAAGGAATCTTGGCCACTCCCCTACCCTGTTTAAAGCGGCTGTTGTCCGAGGGTGCCTCCGTTCATCTTGAGCGGCTTCTTGGCCATGAAGCGGAAGCTAAAAGACTTGGAGGGATCGAAGCTTTCCCAAAAAGCGTCCTCCATCTGGAAAATGATATAACCTACACTACCGTAGCTAGGGTCGCCTTCTTCGATGTGCATGACATAGGTAGGCTTGGCCTGGGTGTCTTGTTGGTAGAAGCGGAAGGCAGCATCCTGGCACCAGGCGGCGAAGTTTTTGGTGATGACCAGGATTTGTTTGTTGGGGGAACCGTCGAGCTTAAAGGAGCGGGTGGAGTCGATACAAACGGTAAGGCTGGGGCTGTGCAGGGGGTACTTCTGGCAGTTGATCACCAGTTCGTTTTTGGCAAAATTGATGTAGCCTTCGTGGGTGTAGGGGCAGGGGTTGGGGCAGTCCATCTGGCCGGAGATGATGCGCTGGGGTGCCTGGTAGAGTTGGGCCTTGCAGTCGGCGTAGGTGCGTTCCTGGGCGGCGGTGGCGGTGTTGAGGCTGGGATCGAAGGTGGAAGGGGTGCAGGCGGCTAGGGCCAGGATGAAGGGGAAAATGAAATGGGTGGTTTTCATAGCAAATGTTGTTAATGATGAATGATGAGTGATAAATGATGAATGGAAGCACTTCGACTTCGCTCAGTGACCAGTGCTTTGCTATGAAAATTTAGGTTCCGAGACCGGAACAGGAGACGGTGCTTCGTGGAGAGATGATGCCAGAGTGGCGGTTTTTGGAGTAAAGATAAGGGGAATTGGGGAATGGGGCAAGGGGGGGTGGCCAGAGCCTTATCCCACGCCTGAAGGCATGGGTTGAGGCTGTGGGGTGGCCTCCCACGGATAAATCCGTGGGTTGGCGGAACTGTAAAGAGGTAACAGGGCACCAGGTATATATGGCTACCGTCATTGTATCAAGTAACTAAATTTGCAATTAATCAAATAATTAAATACATTTGAATGTAAAAATCAATAAATTGATATAACAATTTGCAGTTAACAAATCTATAACTCATAGAGATATACGCGGCTTAATTCAAATTTCAGGATGGTCGTTGCTTAGAATAGCACAAGGGCTAATGCCCATAAAGAAAGGTGAAAAGCAATAGATTATTTTTCCACTGGGCTATACATAAAAGTCAGAACTACTCGCAAAAGGTAAAGTGGTATGTTTTTGCATTTGTAAATGCTTCAAAATAATTTTCAAAACTAAATCTACAATCATGGCACTCGGAGACGGAATTAGAAGAAACATCGCACATGTTTCTGAAGCAGAACGGACTCGCTTTCGGAACGCAATCGTGCAACTCCACAATCGATATTATCCAGACGGAGTTTCAAAATGGGTCAAACAAGACCAAATTCATGAAGCAACACATGTACATGGTGGGTCATCATTTTTACCCTGGCACAGAGAATTATGCAATCGTTTTGAGCAACTATTAAGGGAGATTGACCCTGACCTGTCCTTACATTATTGGGATTGGACTGGAGACCCCAGAGCAGCCAGTGATGGCAGTGGAGGAACGGTCAATCTTTTCACCACTGACTTTATGGGTGAGTCCAATGGTGCTGTAGCTGCTCCTTTTGTGGGGTTTCCGCCAATTACAAGAAACATAGCTGGTGGAGCACCGGCCCCTAGTTTATCTGGTGCAGACACTGATGCGAACATTATCAACGCTACTAATGGGATTGCACAAGCTCAACAATGGGGCGTCATTCGTGCGAAAATTGAACAATCACCCAATCACAATGGCATTCATGGTTATATTGGGGGAACTATTGGGAACGGGCATACTGCTTTTGAAGACCCTTTTGTATTCCTTTTGCATTCAAATGTAGACAGGTTATGGGCCTTGTGGCAAACTCAGGCAGGTGAAGAATGGCGTCTGGATCCTCTTTTTACTTACGGAGATGAAACCAATGATACTAGTATAATTGAAAATATGGAGCCTTGGGCAGGAGGATCAGGGCTACGTCCGTGGGCTTCACCAGACAATCAACAAGTCCTTAAAAACTCCAAACATATTTCCGTAGTTATACCTCCTTGCTATGATACGAATGCTAATAATGCGGTATCCGTTGAAGTGATTAATTCGGGTACCCCTCCAATCATCAACTTCAATGATATTCCTTCAGGAGATACAGCTATAAGAGCCGCCGCTTTCAGGATATATGGCTGCGGAAATGCAACCATTCGTGTAACAGCAGGTGGTGCTCCCAGTACACCTTTCTCAGTATTGCATCCAATTTCGGGTTCAATAGTCGTTCCGCATGCCCATTCGCTACCTTATCAAGAAGGTCGAATTTGGTTAGCATTTACGGCGGGCGCAGCGGGCGTTCCAGTACCTGACGGTGCTGTAACCTTCGAATGTGTAGAAAGTGGACAAATTTTCACCTTCACCTTAAGGGCAAACGCTATTGTACGCCCAAGAGTAGCCGTCATGCTTTCACTCGATCAATCCGGAAGTATGGATGATCCGGCAGGTACCAGTGGTGTAAAACGCATTGAGGTATTGAAAGATGCAGCCAGTACCTTTATGGAAATTATTCCGCAAAACAATGGGGTAGGTCTTATTCGTTTCGACCACAATGCTTATCCTACTAATCATGCCACTTTCCCTGGTTTAAGTCTCAGGAGAATCAACTCCAACTCCATGTTTGACCCTGATAGGGTGGCGGCGATCAATGCTGTCTCAGGGCACAATACCAATCTTTTAGGAAGAACTTCTGTGGGTGACGGATTGCAAGCAGCAAGGACTATCCTTAATCCGATTCCATTAGCAGATTATGAGCACAAAGCGATAATAGTTTTTACTGATGGTCTTGAAAATGAGCCATTAAGCATTGCTGATGTAGCAGGATCCATTGACGACAGAACTTTTGCAATTGGGTTGGGCAATGAAACACAGGTGAATACCAACGCCCTTCGAACCCTTACCAATGGTACGGGGGGATATCTTCTACTCACGGGCTTACTGACCTCTAACATTGACGACTACTTCCGATTGAGCAAGTATTTTCTGCAAATCCTTGCAGGTGTAACCAATAACAACATTGTTCTTGACCCTAACGGCTATGTGGCGCCAGGAATGACAGTTGCTATTCCTTTTCGCCTCAACGAAGCAGATGTTGATGCAACTGTAATATTGTTAACGGATTTTCCTGTGGTTGACCTGGTACTAGAGACCCCAGGAGGAGACTTCATCGATGCGTTGAATGCAGGAGGCTTAGGTGTTGATTATGCAGCTGGAGCGAAAAGCAAAAACTATCGGTTTAGCCTACCCGTTGCATTCCCCAAGGGTAATCACGCTGGAAAATGGATCGCCCATTTAAAAGTTAATGAGAAGGATTACAAAGTATACGAGTCAAAATTACGCGACGCTAAAACTCGTGAAGCGCAATCTTTCTTGAAGCACGGTGCTCGCTATTCACTGGTGGTGAACACGTATTCAAACTTGAAGATGGAAGCATTTATTCATCAAAATAGCCTTGAACCTGGTTCAACGATGACGCTTCGGGCAATATTGAATGAGTATAGCGTACCGGTAGACAATCGAGCATCCGTATTAGTCGAAGTCAAAAGACCCGATCACACCAGTTTTTCGGTAATCCTTAAAGAAGTAGAACCGGGGGTATTTGAACAATCCTTCATTGCCAATATTGCAGGGATTTATACCTGCCGATTTATGGCCCGTGGAGGAACCTTAAGGGGGACTGAATTTACAAGAGAACAGACTTTAACCGGAGCGGTGTTTCAAGGTGGAGATAGAACTGGCAGTAAACCTACTGATTCTGGAATTGATGGAAGACCAAATGGATTATTTGAAAAATGTTGTCAAAATTTGACCAGAATCCTTTGGGGAATACTAATTCTGCTTTTGATTTTAATCGCTTTAAAGCTTAGAGGATAAGCTAGCATTCGAGAACAAAGCACAGCCATCAATTCGTTCTATCCGGACGGATTGTGGCTGTGCAAAATGATTTTTCTAAACCTAAGTATACCTCAACCCGATAGTTTTGTGTACCTACATAAAATCAAGTCGCGGTGAGGTATAAATCAAATTTAAGCTATGCCTTGGACAGTTCCCATTCCATCAGGCGATGTGGTAGCCATTCACATTGCGCTTTTACCAACACCTAACGGTGATGGAGAAATCCTTTTATTTGGCGGTGACAATCACGATATTGCAGCAGCCCGTGCGAATCAAATCGACCACACTGCGCGATTTAATTGCCGACACCCTACACTTGCGGTGATTCCAGTTGATGCACCTGATTTTGATCTTTTTTGTTGTGGTCAAGCCTTTTTGGGTGACGGCAGGCTCTTGGTTGCAGGTGGCACTGATGAGTTTCCTCCTGATGCAGAAGGTATCCATCACGAGCGACATTTTGATGGCCACAGACATGCTGCAATCTATCATCCCAGAACGGGGCAATTGTTGACAACTGCGGACATGAACCCTGAGCCAGGTGCGGGTAGTGCAGGTGGTGGACGCTGGTACCCTACCTTGTGTACAGTAGAAAATGGGGATGTTTTCATTTTTCAAGGCCACCCTAAAGGCGACGATAGACGACATGGCAACAACTCCATGGAACGCTATCAATTGGCTACCAACCGTTGGGTGTTGATGCCTTCATTGGGGACAGTAAGCGGAGACCCTATCTTGTATTCGCGGCTACATTTGCTAAGCGATGGAAGCATTTTTGTGTCCTCCGTTGTAAATGGCTTTGGTCGGAATATTGCCATTAACCCTTTTGATGGCAGTTCCAGAGAAGTTTCGGATTTGCCAAACGGTCGGTACCATGGCTTTGGCTGTCCATCAGTTTTGTTGCCATTGATGCCAAACGATGGCTATCGCAATAGAATCTTTTTATGCGGGGGTGAGCAATCCCAATTGTTAGATGTGGATAATGCTGGGGCTGGCTGGCAAAATGTTCCGCGCATTGGGGCATTGGCAAGCGTTGCACGAAGCAATTCCAATGCAACATTACTACCAACAGGTGATGTTGTGGTCACTGGAGGTGCGAACCCAGACAATGACCAAGCAGGTGTAAACAATCCTGAAATTTATCGGACACCACTGAATCGAGCAGCAAGAACCTATCAAGTGGGTGTTGGTTTTAGCGAAACAATAACTGACCCTGCAACACATCTGCGCAATTACCATTCTTCAGCTATACTGATGCCCGATGGTAGAGTTTGGGTAGCAGGCGGAAATTCACCAGCGCAACCAGGTTCAGCGCCAACAGCGACACAAAAATCTATAGAAATTTACACCCCACCTTATCCTGCTGGCGTGCGACCTCAGATTACGGATTGCCCCTCTGCTATTGATTACGGGGCATCATTTCCCATTACGGTTTCAGACGCGTCGGTGATTGAATCGGTTGTGTTGATGCGCTGTGGCTCAGCAACACATTCCTTTAATGGGGATCAACGTGCGATCTATTTGAATTTTGATGGTGGTGCATCCAACACCCTGACTTTAATTGCACCACCTAACGGACGCGTTGCGCCTCCTGGCTGGTATATGCTTTTTGTGGTGGATAATGCTGGCCGACCCTGTGAATGGGCTTCTTTTGTACGCTTGTCGCATCGAAGTATCCATTTTTTGCTTGACCATAGTACATTTTCCAAACATGAGGTTCAATCCGTGCTCCATACTAGCACAAATGCTCGTTTTTCAAAAGCATTGTACGTTGTACTTGACGGTTATTTGAGAAGTGAAGTAGCCGCTATGCTGCCTGCTGTCCATTTGCATTACGACTCAGCGGCTGGAATAGAGATTCCCAATGTCCAGGTAATTCCAATTGGCCCACCAGCGTTTGAACACAGCGTGGAAGATGTCCCTCAGCGCATTACCTACGCTTGCGATGTTGTTTTCAATGATACTTCACCTTTTGATACTATCGATGCACTTGCTCGACAGCGGACTGCCGTAGCGGTTGCCAGATTTGGCAATCACCGTACAGAAGGTACACTTAGATTGACCCTCAATCCCAACCCGTACCTGGTGGATGGTTCAGTAGAGTGGTTGAGTACAGATTTGCGGGTTTTCAAAATCAAGCAAGGTGAGTATTTTGCTGGAGATAGGTTGTTGGAGCATACAGGCAATGCCGTTGGGTTTGTTCAAACCCTATTGACCCGACTCAACGACGGTTCTTCGGGGTCGCTTTTTGATTCAATTTCGACGGATATTAATCTCAGTCGCCTTGATTTGTCGCCGATTGAAGTGCTTTCATTTTTTCCATTGCGAACAGTAAATGTATATAATTATGCTGTGGCCAAAGTACGTTACCGCTCATTGACTGAGGCTGCGCGTTCAGTACAAGTATTTTTCAGGGCCTTCCAAGCAGCTACTACCGATGTATCCTTCAATCCAGGCACCATTTATCGACGGCAAGGTAATGGTGTAAATGCAGTGCCTTTGCTCGGTAAATCGGGGTCTAGTCAATTGTTGTCCATTCCATTTTTTGCGGATGTACGGGCAACAGGGGACATGAGATCACAAAACAACAACACCAATAAAAAGGATCTTAACTTTGATGCAGGGGGGCGGGAAGTGGCCGTTTACTTTGGCTGTTGGCTGGATATTAACCAAGACACACCACGTTTTCCAAACAATGTAACGTCTGAGGGGCCTTTCAACCCATCACAAATGCGTTCCATCCAAGCTTTGATGCGTGGAACCCACCAGTGTTTAGTGGCTGAAATTCATTACGACTTAGACCCCATCCCGGTAGGTGCAACCCCAGGGAATAACGACAACCTATCGCAACGCAACTTAGTGATAGACCATTCCGACAATCCTGGCGACCAAGATTCACACATTGTGCGGCATCCTTTTGAATTAAAACCAACAAATGGCTATGTATCAACCAGTGAGTTTGGCAAATATTATCAAAACTATGCGCGTCCTGATGAATTGATGATTCATTGGGGTAGTTTACCCCGCAAGAGTGCGATATCCATTTACCTGCCCTCGGTTTACGCAGATGATGTTTTGGCCATTCAAGCATTTTCACGCCTGTCGTCTTCCTATTTAACAAAAGTAGATGAGCATACCATTCGGTGTGAAGGTGAAGCAGATGTTACCTACATTCCGATTCCGCTAAGCAATCAGGGCGAGCCCATCACGGGTTTATTTACAGTTGAGTTGCCCAACAATGTTGTCAAAGGGCAAAGTTTCAATACTGTGGTACAACAAATTGCTGGTCCATCACGGCGTATTATCGGGAGTTTCCAAATGTTGATTCCGGTCAGCACCGCCGATGCTTTGTTACCGGAATTGTCGCAACGTCTGTCTATTCTAAAACACATTCAAGGCTCTATTTTACCAAACGACCGTTGGTATGCTGTTTTTAATCGCTATGTTTTACATTTTTCAAGCAAAATCAAAGCTTTAGGGGGCAATCCAGATCATGTTTTGCCGAGTGCTACCGGTTTAGGGGCTTTCCCAAACCTCAGCAAGGACACCTGGACCTTGTGCATGACTTTGCAATGGACTGTCACTCTTCTTTTGGCGGTTTTGGTCGTAACCATCACACTTGTACCAACCACAATTGCGGCAATTGTTGCCACTGTTTTAGTGGTGTTGCTTTTGGCAATTAGTGGATTTTGGTTTGTCCGTTGCACTCCGAATAGGTATTCCGTCATTAAAGCGATACTCTTGGGGCTCAATATCGGAGCATCAGTTTTGAGTGCGGTCTATCTGTTTAAGCGATTTATAGATTTGCCGTTTTTGTTCAGCATGATTGCCGCTTTATGTCTTGTCAATTTCGCTTTGCTTTTGCTAATGCATTGGGAAGCGGCAAAGGGAAGTAGAACGCCCAAGCTATAAGACCAGCACATAAAGTAGAATTGGCCAGGTAAGTCTCTTTTCCACTTTGTATGGATTGAGGCTACCTGTTGCCAATTTCACTTTGTTGGCCCTGAAACCGAGGCAGAAAATGGTGTGCTTTGGAAGGCGAGATTGTACAGATAAAGAGATAGATATATAACACGGTGCAAGTGTAGCGGAAGTCACACCCACCGAATACGACCCTCAACCACAAAAAAATGCGACTTACATCCTTTAATCCGATGAACAGAAGGAAAAACTGTGCAATGCTTTTTTCCCTTAGGAGTTAAGGTCCAGCAGGGTTTGGCGGTAGAAAGCAGATTGAGATAGATTAATTCTTTACAGCCACAGGGGCAATAAAAAACAGCGCACCATTGATACGGTTCTTCGCCAACACAATAGATGGTGTACTTACGAATATGCTTCTCTTCAGGCAAATCAGATACGCTCCGAAGAGCGTATCTTTGACAATGCCAGGCATAAAGCTTTTTAATCCTATCAAGCCAATTAAAAAGAAATAGAAATCTCATGCCAGTTGGTGTTGGTAATTTTCAGTAAGACTGAGTTCTGGAAGATCAAGTAAAGGCTGCATGTCTCCTCGACCAATGTACTTTGTCAACAGTCCCTTGGGGTGATCATCCGCAGAAGGTTGGAAAGTACCATTCACCAAATCCCAACGCTGCACAGCAAACTTCAGATTCCCGGAGTGACTCCCAATCGGGTAGCGGAAATGGTGAATTCGAGCAAGAAGTTCAAGAACCGCAAAAGCAGCCACTTGCATATTGACACTAATGACAGCGGGGCTATCTACGGGAAGATTGGCAATGTACCCTTCCTTCTGCAAACGCTCATACTCTTGAGGATTAGCCCGATGAAGGCTAATAGCCCTTAATGTTTCAGCCGAATAAACCCTTCGTTCTAGCAAAGATTCACCTGGTTGGAGGTAATGAATGGTAGTGCAAATGTGATCGATACCACCACAGCCATCAGCTAGCAACTTGACTCCCAAATCAAGGTATGGAATGCAGTAGAAGGTAGCCAAGGTATTCAACAGATGCCTACCATCGACAGAATCCATACATCCAAAAATGAAATCGCAAGAAGCCAAGTCCTTGAGTAAGTCAGGATCATCATAAAGGTTGCAAGGATAAGCGTGTACCTTCGTGCCAAAACCTAAGCGATCAATAGCAGCCTTTTGGACATCCACTTTGAAACGGGAACTATCAGCATCCTCCATTGTAGCATTAAGGATGCGGTTGAGGTTTTTGACTTCGATGCGATCTGGGTCGATTAGGTACAAGTCCCCTACCCCAAACCTGGCCAATTGTTCAATCACCGGGCTACCCGTGCCGGAGCAACCAACTACGGCAATGCGCATTTTCTGTAATTGGCCAATGGTCCCTTCTCCAAAAGCCTGGATTGAGCGTAGAGACTGTTCAGGTAAAGGTTGGGTAGTGTCTTGGTGATCCCAAAAATGCAGGTCATCTCCAATGAGTCGGACACGGTCAATGGGGGTAAAAGTAAGATCAGGTTCGATGAACCGTCCAAACAATTTGCCATCGGGCAACATGATCAGGCTAGCGTGAGGGCCATCGTCGTTGACCCAACCGTAGACAGAGTCGAATAATTCTACATCGGATTGGGTATCCAAGTGGGAGAAATAAGCAGGCCCATCTGGATGGCAGTGGATTTTCACTACTGAGAGGTGCTTTTTTCTGGCTTTTTCCAGATGTTCCTTGACCAATTCGGTCGACCAATGCACCAAATCAGGTGCGCGTGTATGGCACTGATCGTAAGGGATGGGAATAAGCTCATGGACGATTAGGCCTCGCCGCTCAGCCGTGATGCTTCTTCCGCACAAGGCGATGGCCACAGCTTCCTTCTTGTCTCCAGGAAATAGATGAGCTCGGAGCGTACGGTAGTGTAGCTCACTGATGTTCAAAAAAGTTTTCATAGCTTCCGAGGATTAGTGGTGGTTTAATTCACGTTCCAGCCAGTGAGTGACCTGGCTCAAATGAGTTGAAACATCATCAATTCCTGGACGCCAAGGGTTGGCGGGAGTACGGTGGCGAGACCAACGTTGGTAGTTTTTCCCTTCAATAGATTGAGAAGCAAGCGCACCAATCGTGCGACCGTTTTTCAAGTTAAGTGCAGGGTGGAAATACACCATGTCGATTTCTACAGCAGGAAAAGAAGGTGGAATTTGCAGAGCTAGATCAGCTTTTTCGCAGTTATACCCTAAAGGTATTTGAAAGTTGCGGATAATGAGCCAGTGAGTTGAGCCCTCACGAATTGTTTCCCATTGATAGTCGTTTGCTTCAAGAAACTCACTATCTGCTTCGGGCATTAAAAAATCAGAGCGCCCAGGGCGCCCTTCAGTTTGATCGAGTGGAATGGTCGCAAACCGCTCCATTCCGCACGTTGCCAAATCAACAGTTTCATCCAGTTCAACTTTTTCGACTCGACCAAAACGGAAGAGTTGATTGAGTTGGAACCTTTCGGGCGGTGTTTTTCCAGCCAGTAGTAAAAGTTCTCGACCAGTGATCATTTCACTTTTTACAACATAATTTTGGCGATCAATCTTGATCGCGTAGTGGCGGCCACGGGGAATTTCTTTACCCTCGTTGTTGTAGGCTGCCACGTCAATTGTTTCAGCACTATTTGCTGTGTCCATGGTATACAAATTAAAAATGAATTGTTTCTCCTTCGCTCTGCCCCGGAAGGATTAGGGTTTCATTGCTGTCAAAAAGGAAGTACTTTCTGATCAGCAAATGCTTTTTGTCTTGGTTACTCAGCGCAAGTATAGATTTTTTATGTTGACAAGTCAAGTTATTTTCTTTAAATTTGTCTACAATTTAAATACACCCCCAATTTTCATTTAGTTCCATGCCGTTCAATTTTTTTTGATTTTTTTCTTCTTTCTCCCCATGAAGTGGTACAATTGCACAATTTCTTGGTTGTACTGACCATTATGATTTAGTTGTTTAATCCCATGTCATCTCCAATTCTTGATCTCCGGCAGGTTTCGCTTCTGACAATGTCACTCATGAAAAAACCAAAATCCTGCACATGAAAAATTTCCCGGAAAGGCTAAAGTCTGCTCGCTTAAAAAGCGGGATGTCGATTCAAGACCTGGTGGATCGATTGGATAACCAGTTGTCCAAACAAGCGATCAGCAGGTATGAAAATGGCGTCATGAAACCCAATGGGGAAAACCTGGAGTTGCTGTGCCAAGCCTTGGGAGTGGATGAAGCATATTTTAACCGGGATATACAAGTAACACTCAGCGAACCCTCTTACCGCAAGCTCAAAAGGCTGAGCAGTCGGGACCAGGAAATGATTCTACAAATGGCCGTAGATCACCTTGAGCGTTATTTGGAGCTTGAATCGTTGTTGGGAGAAGAGCCTACTCTAAAAGTAGCATTGAAAGAATATCGTGTCAGCACCATTCAAGATGTGGAAACTGCAGCGGAACACTTCCGGGAAAAGTTGGGATTTGGTGAAGACCCTATCATCAATCTCATCAACCGCCTGGAAGAAGAAGGCATTAAAGTGGTTGAGATCATAACACCACTTGATTTTTCAGGTTTTGCGACAGTTATGAATGGTCAATACCCAGTAATTGTGCTCAACAACAGCCCAGAAGTCCCGACTGATCGTAAAAGGTTTACGTTGGCCCATGAACTCGGTCACCTCTTGCTTGATTTGGGCGAAGGCATGGATGAAGAAAAATGTTGCAACCGTTTTGCCGGAGCCTTGCTCATTACCCAGAAAAAAATGCGTGAGGAACTGAGATCGCCTCGGCACAACATACATATCCGAGAGTTGATTTTGTTGAAAGAACAGTACGGCATTTCTTTGCAGGCTTTGCTTTACCGTGCCAAGGACCTAGAAATCATCAGTGACTACATTTATCTGGAGCAAATTAAGATGTTCAACCGCTTAGGCATCCGTAAACAAGAGCCAGGAAAATTTAATTATGAGGAACAATCGCACCACTTTATGCAGTTGACACTGCGGGGTGTCGCTGAAAAAATCATTAGCCATACTAAAGCGGCGACGTTGAACAACATGAAGACAGAGGAGTTTACAAAGTATTTTATGGATGATTTTACCTGAGCTATAGCTCGATTCCTCTCTGTTTTCGATATAATCTCAAAGCAAAAAGCACATTAACGGGCATTTTGTAGATGTGACAGCGCCAAATAAATACTTTTATATTCAATAAAATAGTAAAAATTATTTTTTGTTTTCATTGCAAAAAAACGTATCTTTATGCATCCGTAAAACAGCGTGTTGATCGATGGTGCAGCCAGCTAATGTAAATATTTATGTTCCATTTTCTCTATGTGATCTTGTCGTTACTGATAAGTTTTTCGCACCTTTCCGTCTCTATCTTTTTCTCAAATCTACCAGTTACGGGCAATTAAAAATAACACTGGCTAAAAAACAAGAATTAGCTGCGGCGCTTCATGTCACAGTTAGAACCATCAATAATTTATTACACCAACTTCAAGAAAGAAACTGGATAGGACACAACACTAGAACTGGATGGTATTTTGTTCGCGGTTTTATGAAAATAGGGCAACTGGAAGGACTGACCGGAAAACAAGCAGTTGAGTTAGATGTTCATAAAGACCTCTCATCCAAAGAAAAATTTCAAGCATTCGTTGTTGGAGCGATTATTGGTCGTTTCGCAAGAAGTAGCAGATACAAATGGCGGGAACAGCACAAACGTGGGTCAGAATACAATAAGGGGAATTCTAAGCACAACCCACAAACTGCTCCTTCCTTTTTTCCTGTTTCTTGTGAATCGATAAGAATGGCAAAAGATCCTGTACATCCGCCACGCATGTCGCTCTCTACTGCATGGAAATACAAGCAACTTGCCCACAAATATGGATTTATCGATCTCAAGCAAAACTTGGTTCGTTTACCTCTGGGCAAAGATGAGTCGGAGTGTGACGCCCCATTTGCTGGGGCGTACAAGAAAGCAAATCCAGAAGTGGCCGACCGCGTTCGCATCATTGATGGAAAGGTTTATCTTCAGGAGCCGGATTTGGTACAAGAGCGGATGAGGTTTGTCAGAAAGTGGAAATTCAGCAAAAATATATCTCTATCTGCTAAAAGACATTCCTAAAGCATAGATATAGTTGGGGTATTCCCCCTTAGGTATCCCCCTTTATTATGTTTCGGTTTTTTTCCTATGCTGGGTTGTAACAAGTAGGAAGTTAATTCACCAATCTTTTAAATTTGCAAAAACAGCGTAATTTCGTAACCCACCACCTCATTTTTCCGTTTCCTGGGTAAAGAGGGCACTATGGCCATTATTCTTCCCCACGGGGTACTGTTTCGAGGAGGTGCCGAGGACTATTCTTCATGAATGTATATGCATAAAGTGCACAAGCGACCAAATCGACTTATAAAAAGGTAAAAATACTATAAGGCAAGACAGAAGCCTAAGTCAAAAAGTCTGAAGTCTGGTGATGTAAAATGTAAAAGATTATGAGGTTACTGTTGTTCTGGCAAGACGGAAACCTAAATTATCTATGTAATGATCCGGAGTATCGTCACGCCTATCAGATACGCCAGCAAAAACTGGATCTACATCATATGATCCCCCCCGGCGAACTCGATACAATCCTGTATCTAAACCTTTAGGATTTTCTCTTATGTGATTTTGGGATTCACCATACCAATCCCAGCACCATTCCCAGACGTTGCCAATCATGTCGTAAAGTCCCAATTCATTGGGCTTCTTTTGGCCTACAGGCTGGGTTTTACTGCCTGAATTATCCCTACACCAGGCCACTTCATCCACATTATTGCTCCCTGAATATTCGAAGCCCTGGTTTTGTCGCCCGCCCCGTGCAGCGTATTCCCACTCTGCCTCAGTAGGTAGGCGGTAACCATTGGCTTGCCAGTTGGGGCTTACCTGTTGCTGATTGATTTGGTACACCTCTATGAGCCCTTCTTGTTGACTGCGCCAATTGCAATAGTGTGTAGCATCATACCAACTGACATTAATAACTGGTCGCTTACCCCTACCCCATCTGACACCGCTGGGTAAATCTCTGCCCGTTGCCTTGCAGAAAGCGTCATATTCGTCAAAAGTGAGTGGGTACTTGGCCATCAAGAAATCGCGAAGGGTCACTTGGTGGGCTTCATCTTTCTCCCCCATTAGGAAAGTTCCGCCTTCGACCAGCACCATGTGCTCGGGGACAATCAGCTTAGGCAAAATGATAGAGGGAGGCACTAGTTGCTCGTCGGGCTTTATACCAACTGATTCACGAAGTGCATACACCAAACGCTGTGCTTCTTTCAAATAAGGGCTCTGGGGGTTTAGTTGGATGTAGCGTAACAAGGGAGCCTGCCGGGTTTTGGTTACTTTGTCCCATTCCTCTTTTTCCTCCAAGATGTCCAGCGCATCCAGTGCTAAATCACTGTATTTGCTCCGGGGATATTTGTCATAAAAATCGGTATAAGCCTTGATAGTATTGGTAGTTAGCGCCTGTTCCCAGGCCATTTGCTCATATTCCGCTGCATCACCAAAATAATACGCAGAAATTAGCCCTTTAGCAATCACTACATATTTTCCATTCGGGTATTTGGTCAAATACTCATTACAGCCCTCCGTAGTATTCCACAAGGCCTGCCAAACAGCCTCCTCATCCTCCCGAAAATAGAATACCATTTGTCCGCCATCATGGCCCGGAATGCGCAAAGGCGACCCCATGGGCGTCTGTTCCGAATTGGCAGCCACCTTCTCCAGCACCAGGTCACAAATGCGCATAACCCCAGGCGGCTGGTCCGTTTTGCGCAGTACATCCAGCAGTGCGGTAGCAAAGGGGCTGTGGGTACCCGGGCGGCCATCACTCACAATCTCCTTTTTGCCAGAGGTGAGTCCCCAGCGACTGGGTTCGGTATCGCGGCGATCGCCTGTGAATTTCTCTTTGCTTTTGTCGATGAAGAGGGAGCCAGAAAAGCAGGAGTCGGCAATGAGGAAAGTATGGAAACTTTTGATCTTGCTGAGGTAGCTTTTGATGGTATCGTTGGAAAGGTAATCAGGCCAGTCATCGTCGGAAGTACCCGCTTCGACAGGAACCCAGTTGCCGCCAAAGTGGTCATCATGGCGACCGTGGCCACTGAAGTAGACGATAAGGTTGTCCTTGGTGGTGACCGTTTTGATCAGGCGAAAAAATTCTTGTTCGATGCGTCTTTTGGTTGCTTCGGTATCTTTGATGAAAGTGACGTTCGTGTTTTCAAAATTGTAACGGCTGGTCATCAGGTCGATGAAGGCTTCGGCATCGCGGACGGCGTTGTTGAGTTTGGAGCAATACTGGTAGTCGTTGATGGCGATGGCCAGCAGGTAGTTGGTGCCTCGGGGGGAGGCGGCGGGGCTGCTTTGTCGGTCTTTGCGGACGAGGTCGCGATCGGCCATGTGGTGTGTTGGGTTGTTTAGGAAGGTGAATATAGGAAATAGTTGAGAAAATTAGTTCATTCGAGTCTTTTTGCGAATTGGAATAAATCCATCCCTTTTAAAACCCCCGAATTCGGGGGTTTTAAAAGATGCCAATCCTCCGATTCCGGTTTGGATAGGATGCAAAGATAACGGGTGATTTTGTTGGTCTAAGCGCTAGTCTAGGGTGGCTTCAGGTCGGAAGGAAGACAAAAACTTAAAATTTATTTTTATTTAAAAGTCCACAAAAAATAGTAAATTTAAAGCATCATCTACCAGAAGTCAGGACATGGAATATTTGATTTTGGAAAGTTGCGATGCTGGCAAAAACCGGCGGCGGCGGTATGCCATTCAGATCAGTGGGACTGGAGTTACATGGAGCATCCGTACCCGGTGGGGTCGGATTGGCGCTTCTTTAAAGGAGCAAACGGAAGAGGTCAGTGATGAAAAGAAGCTGCGGAGCCGGGTACAAAGCATTCTGCGCAAGCGGGTGCGGCATCGGTACCATGTTTGTGAGCAAAGTGGGGGCTTCCCGGAGGTGCCTGCGTTGGGGTTACTGGCGGAAGAGAAGGTAGAGGTGGGAATGCAGCTTCGATTCTTCCACTAATAATAAGTTCTGCGTTTTGACGAATATCTGCAGCCTCCCCTTCCAAATCCAATTATGGGTTAAGTTTTTTCGGTTCATCGGGCTGTTTCAAGCCTTTGGTCACCCCAGGATCAGCAAGCAATCCCATTTGATAAATGGCCACCTCGTTGAGTTTTTCCAGGCGTTCATCCTGTGATAGTCCTTCTTTGATGAAGTGAGCATTGAGGTTTTCCAAATTTGCCAGGACTAGCAATTGTTCAGTACTTGCGTAATCTCGGACATTCCCTTTGAGTTCGGGGTTCATGGCCTGCCACTGCTTGGCAGTGAAACCAAACAAAGCGATGTTGAGCATATCTGCTTCGCTGGTGTAGACGATACCTGCACGCTTGGGATTGGAGATACGCGGCGGAATAAGGTGCATTTTGACCGCCTCAGTGTGGATGCGGTAATTGATTTTGGCCAGCGTTCGTTTAACGTTCCACTCCAGTGCCAGCTTTTCGTACTCTTCGTGTTTCAGTCGATCAAATTCACGAACCACATACAACTTGAAGAGGGGGCTCAACCAGGTGCAAAACTCCAGCGCAATATCTTTGTGGGCAAAAGTGCCGCCACCACGGCCAGCTTTGGCAGTGATCCCAACTGCGCCAGTACGTTCTATCCATTTTTTGGCGGAGAGCATAAACGTATTGAGACCAGCCTGACTGGCAATCTCTTTGAAAGCTGCCTCGTTGAAATGAGGGTTATAGATTTTCTCCCACATACCTAAAAATTCAACCGTATTGCGATTGCGAAACCACTTTTCAACTAGTCCAGCCCCTCCTTCAAAGTTTTGAGTAAGATCGGTCAAGGAGATGAAGTCGTTTTGGTTGTCAGTTAATAGCCTGATTTCAGTGCCTTCTACGGTGATGGTTGTTTTCTTTGCCATTTGTTCAAGATTAAAACCCCCGAATTCGGGGGTTTTTACGAGGTGAAAATCCCCCAGTTTCTGTTTGATTAGAATAACTTCATTCCAAAGTTAAAACAAAGTCATTATAAATTTAAAATAACTTTATGATAAAGTCACTTTAACTTCAAGAAAGATCAATTTTGCCATTGTAGTCCACAAAACCACTGTAGCGTTGATTTTGAGGAATCACCACTCCGGAGGAAAAACTGGACAAAAAATCCTCTGTCGCCAACTCTCCAGTTCGATCATTGTCGAAAAAAGTCAGGATGCGGGTGTAGCGTCTTGCCTGGAGGTAAGACTTAGCCCGCTGGAGGAATGAAATGGAGTTGAGGATGATGACATCTTCGGGCATCCGGAGGCGTTTTTCCTCGGTCAGGTAAGTCAAGAAGTCCATAATCCCTTCAAAAACGGAGACCACTCCCCTACCCTCTTCACCCGGGACAAAACTCAGGTCTTTTTTGCCAATGGAAGATTTGAAATAAGGATTGCGGATTTCGTAACCACCGGAGACGTTTTTGATGCCCGCCGCGAAATAGTTTTTTCCGGTATTCGTATTGATGAAGTGAACCTCCTTCAAGTACAACTTGGCCACCGCCTCATCGATGCCACGTTGGGCAATGTAGGGCAAGGACATTTTCAGTGGAGTGACCCGTTTCAGTTCCAAAACGGGGTTTTCAACCTGCGCTACGGAGTCAAATAAAGCCCCCTGAGGCGATTTCTCCTCCTGAGCGGTACTTGGAGCCATTCCGGCCTTGAAAATAGCCTCAAGAAACTGCAAAGCTTCCTGAACGTGATTAAAGCCCTTGTAGCGCATCACAAAATCGATGACTGTGCCCCCGGTATCCCCAAAATCGTTCCAGATCCACTTGCCGCCCAGGTAGGACGTGTGGAAGCTGGCGATCATCTCCTGGCGGAATGGAGAGAGGTACCAATACTCCTTGCCCCCTTTGGTGATTTGAGTGGGTTGGTACCCCAGTCGCTCCAACAAAGCAGGTAAGGAAAGTTTTTTGGCTTGGTCGCTGTTCATCGAAAGTGGAGTAAGAACATGCACTAATGAAGTTGATTTAAAGTTGAAATGAAGTTAGATTGAGTTTAAGATAAGTTCATTTCAACTTTAAAACAAGGTTTGAAACAGAATTATTCCTGGATTCTGGTCAATTTTTCGGCGATGGCCTCCATGATCCAGGTATGACGGGAGAGTTTGCCCGGGCGACTTTTCACGTTGCGGTCAATTTCCTGCAAAGTCTGAGGGTCGATGCGCAACTGGACAAAAATGAGTTTGGAATTGTCGACAAGCTCTTCTTTAGCTGGTACTTTGAGATCGGGCGTGGGCGTAGCTGGCATTTCTGTCACACTTCCCTTATTGATGAGGGCATCGAGCATCTTCTCATCTACTTCCGTTTTCCGTTTGGATAATGCCATGGTGGAGATGATATTTTGATTTTAAAATCAGGTTGAAATAAAGTTAAAATAACTTTATTCTAAACTAAAAACGACTTTATATTAAAGTCATTAGCTGACAATTTCCTTTTCGACGACAGCCAGAATCTCGGCAAACAGCGCGTTCGTTTCAGCCACTGCCTTTTCGTTTTTGGGTTTGAATTCGGTCACGATGAGGCCAGAAGCAGCAGCATTGGCAAAAACCTTACGTTCGTGCAGGGGACTTTGGAGGACTTCCAGGATACCCGACTCCTTGATGTACTCCCGAGCTTCGGATAAGTCCTTTTCGTTGCCATCCACGCGGTTCAGGAGGGCGTAGGCTTTAAGATCGGGATTGACCATGCGCATTTCATCCACCAGCTGAGTAACCAGCTCCAGCGTCCAGATGTCGAAGGACTTGGGTGCAAAAGGAGCGATGAACAGGTCGGCGACGGTGAGCGCAGCCCGCTGGCTGGCGGTATCGCGGCCACCAGCGTCGATGACGATGTCGTCGAAGCTAGGTTTGAGCTTGAGTACTTCGTCGCGCACGGCGCGGTCGGCCAGTTGGATGGAGGTGAATCCGGTTTCGCCTTTGGTGTCGGTGCGCCAGCGGGCAAACTCGGTTGCAGTGGCCTGCTTATCGGCATCGACCAAGAGTACTTTTCTACCACTGTTGGCAAGCATTGCGGTGAGTGTGACAGCCAGGGTAGTTTTGCCACTACCACCTTTGATTCCCCCAATTGTGTAGATCATA
>NZ_JANRKL010000071.1:0-10093 GCF_033763495.1 Haliscomenobacter sp.
GGACAAAACGTGCGCGATTTTAAAGTAGGAGACGAGGTGTTTTTTTACCGAAAGTTTAGCGATATTGGTGCTTGGGCAGAAGAAATTACCATTCACACCGACTATATTGCCAAAATTCCTACCCACCTCACTACACATCAAGCAGGTATCATTGCCCTACCTTTGTTAACGGCATATGACAGTCTGCAACAATTAGGGGCAAAAAAAGGGGAAAAAATGCTCATTCATGGCGCTGGTGGGGGTGTAGGATTTTTGGCTGTTCAAATCGCCAAAAGTATGGGACTGGAAGTGATCGGAACGGCAAGCGGAAAAGACCTTGACGACCTGAAAAAAGTAGGGATAGACCGAGTAATTGACTATCGCAAAGAGCAGTTTACCGATGTCTTGAAAGTAGGCGAACTCACCTATATTTTTGACCTTTTAGGAAAGGAAGTTTTGCTGCAATCCGTTGATTTGCAACCTAAAAAAATCATTTCGTTGCATTACGTAGTCCCTGAAAAAATGCACAAAGCAGGAGTGAATTTACCCGCTATTTTGAAGTGGATACTGTCGCTTACCATGACAACATTTCGCAAAAAAGCAAGAAAAAATGGTGTTGAACTCATTGGACAGATAACGGGCGGAAATGGAAAACTTTTAGCAGAGGCAAGCCGTTTGGCAAGTGAAAAAACCTTTGTGGTTCGTGAAATCCCCTTGATTTCCCTCAAAGAAGTTGAGCAGAACGGGTTATCAAAAACAGACTTGGGAAAGGCGATATCTTTCGGCTAGAGCATGCCACCTAAATTCACTCAGACTGACCTGAAAAAACACAATTCCAAGAGCATTTGACCAATGATCAAGTAGCTAATTTCATTTCAGTAAACACAAAACTTTATTAATTTTAAGAAATTTTTACCACACTAAAATCAACTACATGAGTAAAATTACAAAAATCGTCAACATTTGCTTTGGCCTTGCGCTGGCATTCCTTTTCGCTTGTCAACAAGCACCTAAAAACAGCACGTCTACCGATAAAGCAGCCATCACCGATGTCGTACATAGTTTTTACAAATGGTATCCTCCGGCGGGGATTGAGCAAATTGAGTATGTTGACTCAGAAGGCGAATTTTCAAAATTAGACATGGAAAAAGTGGCTGCCTATCACGCCGAAATGATGAAAAGTGGTTTTCTCAGCCAAGCCTACATTGACAATGACCTGGCGTATCTGAAACAATAC
This sequence comes from Haliscomenobacter sp., assembly GCF_033763495.1. Classification (GTDB taxonomy): domain Bacteria; phylum Bacteroidota; class Bacteroidia; order Chitinophagales; family Saprospiraceae; genus Haliscomenobacter. Next base: position 1,217 of record NZ_JANRKL010000071.1, read on the forward strand.
GAAGCGATCTGGGCAAAAGACAAAGAAAATGGCAATGAAGCCCCTTTATCCGGTTATGACTACGACCGGGTATACTGTGGACAAGATTGGGACCCTAAAGAATATGAAACTGGCACGCCTAATGTAGATCTACTCGGCACAAATCAAGCAAAGGTAACTGTAGGAGCGAGCGAATTGGAATTGGTTAAGGAAAATGGCAAATGGCTTATTGCTAAGATTAGTTGTGAATAAAAAAATGCTAGAAAGGCAAGCATTTCAAGTGCCTATCAAAAAATGAGCACTTATCTTTACCTCTTATCAATGCATTTTAAAAACACAGGTATGAAAATAAATCAGTTTTTATTCGTAGTGCTTCTCTCGATCGGATGCGCTTTCAACAGTTTTGCTCAGAATGAGCTGAAATTTGAAGTAAACAAAGTTCTACCATTCATTTCGATCCAAGAAAATCAGTTGGCGGAAATAAACACACTTACCGATTTGGACAAACGGTACCCAGCTTCTTGGGTGAAAGAATACATTTCCGTGGAAATTTCAGCCTATAAAAATGGAAGCAAAACGACGGCTTCGGGTACTAGCTATGTCTTGAATCAAGCGCAAAAAGAACTGATCCGATTAGCTGATCGCAGTAGCGATATTGCGGTAAGCGTAACCTACTTGCCCGAAAACTCGTTGAAAGTTAATACCGAGAAGCAATACAATTCCAGTGTTACGATCATGCCTGAAAAAAACGCTACTTATGGAGAAAGCGCCGAGCAATTGATTCAATACCTGCAACAAAATGGCATGGTAAAGATTGAAGCAGGAAGTTTTACCGGTTATGATTTGACGGCCATAAAATTCACCATTTCCGAACAGGGGCAGGTTGCAGATATCCAAGTTGCCATGCCATCAAAAGATTCAAAAATTGACGAAATGCTGGTTGCGGCTATTTCAAAAATGCCTAATTGGACGCCAGCAGAATTTTCCAACGGTTTAAAAGTCAAACAAAGCTTTGTGTTGACCATTGGCAATATGGAGAATTGCATGGTCAATCTTTTGAATATCCGTTCTTTTGAATAAATAGCTCTGGTATACACCATCATGTTCAAGGTTATCGATCAACGGTAGAGTTTAGATAGCCCATTGTACAAATAATACTCTCCATCAACGGCTTTACCAAAATGCCGCCCCAAGGCCAACGCGGGGCGGCATTTTGGTTTTGCTGGCCATGAGGAAATTCAGAACCAGCAGTCGTGTATTTGTCACCCTGAGTTTGTGTTGGTTTAAAATTTCGATGGCTTCCATATTGATCCTCAAGTTAAATTATTTTTGAAACAACGTTGCAAAAATGAAATTCTTTCTATATTTGCATCAATATTGCATAAAAAAACAAAAAATGAAAAACTTCATCACCTCACTGGTATTGGTATTATTTGCCTTGTTACAGCTTTTTACAAATGCCTGGAGCCTATGAAATGCGCTATTGGCAACAAGCTCGTTTCGTTTTCCTGGCCGCCTGCACTTTTCACCTTTGGCGCTTTTGGATGATGAACCCCGTTGAAACATTTAAAGATGATTGGGTAGTTCCCTATCTTTGTAACATGATCACCCCACTGCAATACAACATTTTTGTGCTCACATTTGGGGCCTTGCAAGCGGCGCTCCTTGGTTTATTTTTGCTTCGCAAAAGGAAGAACAACCCTGCTTTGCCGTTTTTGCTGCTTTATTTGCTCACATTGTTGATACAGGTAGTGATGAAAATTGCCAATAAAATATGGCTGATGAATCACGGGAGCTTGTTTTATCAATTTTCCTATTTACTACCCTTTATTTATGGGCCTTCTTTGTACCTTTTTTTAGCGCAATCCACGAAAGGAAAACCTCGGTTCCCAGGTTATTTATTGCATTATGCGCCGTTCGTTTTGGCTGTATCGGTGGAAATAATGGATACTAATAAGCCCCTGTGGGCCTACCCGGTGGTTTGGTGGGGCATTTTCCTAGGCACCATAGTCAGTTTGGTGACTTATCACCTGTTGGCACTGCGTTTGCTGGGCCATTTGGCGCCGACGGATAATCCTGGCGCTGCGGTTCGCATCGAATGGTTGAATAAACTCACCACCGTTTCTTTTTTTACCACCGTTACCCTTAGCGTGACTTTGTTTATGCTATTTGTCTTACACCCATATTATTCCGAAATTCGTTGGATGTTTATTTTGGCAACTGTTTTCATTTATTGGATTACTTACAGCCTGTTGGCACGCCCGGAATTGCTTCATTCCACCAGCGACTTAGCGCAGGTACAGGACAAAGCAGCTTTGCCAAAATATACGAACTCGACCCTTGACCCATCTGAAATTGAACGGATTTTGGTCGAAGTCGACCAGTTGATGCAACAAAAATGCCTTTATCTTGACCCTGAATTGACCCTGGATGATTTGGCGGAGCTAGTCAACACCAATCGGCACAATCTGTCACAAGCCCTGAACGGGCATCTGCAAAAAAAATTTTCTGATTACCTCAATGCATATCGTGTCGAGGCAGCAAAGTCAATGTTGACAGACCCGAAGTTTGAGTACCTGAAAATTGCCGCAATTGCCTACAAATCAGGTTTTAACTCTCTTTCAAACTTCAACGCGGTGTTCAAAAAAATGACCGGACAGAAACCTTCCGAGTTTCGCAATATTTAACACTTCCATTATTATCGGTTTGGTAGAAAAATGCTTTAAAGTCCCCGATTTTTGAGCTAAAGAAATCACTCAACTATTTGCTCATGATGATCGGATTGGTGCTTATTGCCTCCCATTTTTTAAAACGGGCGCAGTGGATTGCGTGAAACAGCATTTGCTGATAATAAAAGCATTTCCCTACAAAATAGGGGTAAACCAAATTTTCAACATGAAAAAAATAACACTATGTTTAATGGCGGTTTTGTTTACCGCAACCATCAAAGCTCAAGATGACAAACAAAAGGTAGAACGTGCCTGCTTTGACTACATCGAAGGTTTTTATGAAGCCGATACAGTCAAACTACTGCGATCCATTCAGCCCCGGTTGTACAAGATCGGCTTTTACCAACGAAATGGTGACAAGGATTACACCTATTCAAAAATGACCATGGAAGAGGCTTTGTTTTACGCCCGAAAAGACATTTCCGAAAATCGCCGTATGGGCAAACCCGACAGCCCAAAAAAAGTAGTAGTCCTAGATCTGATGAAAGTTACTGCCGCCGCCAAAGTTACCGCTCTGTGGGGAACGGACTATTTGTTGTTGTCAAAACAAGGTGATAAATGGATGATTGAGGAAGTGATTTGGGAGGGGCCTTTGGAAATGAAGAGAAACGGCAAAAGGTTTTAAACTGCTACAATGGTAATTTTGATTTAATTAATTGTAATTCAATTGGTTAATTTTGGATTAAATTATTTTTGAAACAGTGTTGCAAAAATAAAATTCTTTCTATATTTGCAACATTGTTTCAAAAATAGAAATCATGATTGTAGCCCACAACCTTAGCAAAAGTTACGGCGAACACCACGCCCTCAATAACTTGAACCTCAATATAGCTCCCGGCGAAATATTCTGCCTCCTGGGACAAAACGGCGCTGGAAAAACCACCACCATCAATTGTTTCTTAGGATTCACTGCCCCTAGTGCGGGTAAAGCCGAAATCAATGGCATCGATGTGGCGAGTGACCCCCAAGGCAGCAAACGACACCTGGCCTACTTGCCCGAAGTGGTGATGTTGTACCCCAAACTCAGCGGCCTGGAAAACCTCGACTACTTCAGCCGTTTGGCAGGATTCCGCTATTCCAAAAACCAATTGCAGGAGTTTTTGCTCAAAGCAGGTTTGCCGGGCGACAGCATCAACCGCTACGTAGGTACTTATTCCAAGGGCATGCGCCAAAAAGTAGGCATTGCCATTGCTACTGCCAAGCAGGCCAAAGCACTGTTTCTGGACGAACCCACCAGCGGCCTCGATCCCAAAGCCAGCAATGATTTTTCCCTTTTGCTCAAAACCTTAGCTCAGGAAGGGGTAGCAATCCTGATGGCCACCCACGACATCTTTCGCGCGAAGGACGTCGCCACCCGGGTAGGCATCATGCGCGAAGGCCAACTGGTGGCCACCCATGCGGCTACCGAGTTTTCGGCGACGGAACTGGAAAAAATATATTTGGAAACGGTTTGATCCCCAAACAGCAAAACTATGTTGACTCAAATCATCCAAAATGAGTGGCGCATCGCCTGGCGCGAGCGACAACTGTCGGTCCTCTGGATCATCATCGGTGGGCTCTTGTTGTTTGCCACCTTCAGCGGTTGGCAAAATTTCCAACGCATCCACCACGAAAGAGCAGAGGCGGCTCAATTGATGCGCCAGAAGTGGGAAAACCAGGGCGATCAAAACCCCCATTCATCCGCACACTACGGCACCTACGTATACAAGCCCGTGTCTATTTTGCATTTTTTAGATCCGGGGATCGACAAGTTTGCCGGGGTGTCGCTGCGTCTGGAAGGGCACGTCCAACACGGGCTAGCCTTCGCCGCAGCTTCCGAACAAAGTAGCCTGAGCCGTTTTGGCGACCTGCATACGGGGTTGATTTTACAGATACTGGTTCCCCTCTTGCTCATTTTTGTGGCCTTCAACAGCTTCCAACGCGAACGCAGCAGTGGAGCATTGCGCCTCATGTTGGCCTAGGGCACTGCGCCCCGCAGTTTGCTGTGGGGTAAAATATTGGCCGTTTGGAGCATGGCTTTGGCTTTGTTGCTCCTGGTTTTGGTATTGAGCGGCATCCTGGCCTTGAGCCAGCCTCAACTCAGCCAGGGTACCGATGTGTGGTTGCGCCTGCTGGGCCTGACTACGCTTTATGCTTTGTACTATTTTTTGATCAGTGCTATGGCCGTTCAATTGGCCGCCGCAATCCGTCAACCTGCCCTGAGTTTGCTCAGTTTGCTCAGCATTTGGGTTTTGAGTACGGTCATTTTGCCCAAAGTGGTAGCCGCTTCAGCTGAACAGCAAAAGCCACTCCTGGGGGTGATGCAATTCAACGAACAAATGCACGAAGAGCGGGAAAAGGGCTTGAATGGCCACGATCCAGAGGATGCGCGCAGCAAACGTTTTGAACGCAAAATATTGGCCAAATATAGCGTGGATGACCCTTCTAAACTGCCCATCAACTACGATGGTTTGTTGATGCAGGAAGATGAATACTACGGCAATGCGGTGTGGGACAAACACTTTGGCCTCTTGAACCGCGATTTGCGCCAGCAGGCCCAATACACGGCCTGGAGCAGTTTTATCAACCCCTTTCAAGCCTTGCGCAACCTCAGCCTTAGCCTCGCCAATGCCGATTTGTACCAACACCTGCACTTCCAAAAAGCGGCGGAAATGTACCGCCGCACCCTCATCCGTACTTTGAATGAAAAAATGGCCTACGGTGGCTCAAAAACGGGTGATTGGGATTGGACCGTGCCCGAAGCCTGGTTTTCTGAATTGGAAGACTTCAACTACGAGGCGCCAGCCATGGCTTGGTCTTTACAACAAAGAACGCTGGAACTGGTGGCCATTGCCGCCTGGGCCTTATTGTTGATCCTCCTGTTGTGGATGCCTTGGTGGAAAGCCGAGCGTCTGCTTTAAATCTGCGCCCTTAAACGCCTCCTTCACATGATTACGACCATACTTCAATACGAATTAAAACAATTGCTCCGCAAACGGGTAGGCTGGGCTTTGCTCCTGTTTATACTGCTTGGCGGCGGCTACGCCATTGCTTACGGCTGGCTCAATTACCAGCATTACCGCACTCAGATCGGAGAAGTGCAGCAAAAGCAAGCGGAGACCTATGCCGAGTTGGCTCCCAAATACGATACTTTGACCCAACTGGGGGATCAAGCGCCGGAAAGGCTGAACAGTTTTGGAGACCCCATTATGGCTGATTTTCGCTATCGGCGTTATTCCACCTGGTTGCCTGGTTCATTGAGTGCACTGGCTGTGGGGCAACGCGATCAACAAACTCCCTACCAACGCATTCAATTGTACCGCAATGTCAATCTGCCAGAATTGGAGGAAATCAATAACCCCGAACAGCTTTTGGCTGGGAATTTTGACCTCAGTTTTGTACTGGTTTACCTGCTGCCCTTATTGGTGATCGTACTCGGGTTCAATGCCTTGAGTCAGGATCGGGAGGAGGGCATTTTATCCTTATTGAAAGTACAAGGCCTTACGCCGAAGCAGCTTTTGTTCACCCGTGTTGGCTTACAATTTGGGCTGCTGTGGGGCTTGTCCCTCCTGATTTGTAGCATTGGTTTTGGCGTAGTGGGTGCCGACTGGGCACATTGGCCCGCTTGGGGGCTGGGCTGCGGTGCCTGGCTTTTGTTGTGGGCTGGACTGGTTGCCTGGGTAAACACTTGGGGGCGTAGTTCTGCTTTTAACGCCACGGTTTTGGCTGGTTTTTGGATTGTCTTGTTGATCCTTTTGCCCGCCCTGACCAACTTTTGGGTGGACAGAACTTATCCCGTACTGCCCCGCAGCGAATTTATGGCCACCGCCAGGGACATCAGCTCCCAGGAATGGGATCGACCCATGGCGGCTATTTTAGCTGATTTTCAAAAAACGCAGCCTGATCTCTACGCCAAAATACCTCAGCCCATCCGCGACACCCAGGCGATTAAAGTGTTTATGTACAACGAGAACAGCATAGCCAAAGTTGAGCAACTGGGTGCCCCGCTGATGCGAACCGGAAGCCAACGCCTGGATTTGGAAAACCGCCTCAAATACCTCAATCCGGCCTACGCGTTCAATGCCATCCTCACTACCAGCGCAGGCACTGAACTGAGCAATTTTATCGATTGGCAAAACGCGACCAAAGAGACCTTGAAACAAAACCGGGAACTGGTCACCCAGATTGGCCTGTCGGGCAAAACCTTCAAAAAAGCCGAGTTTGAACGCTTGCCTACGTTTAAAGCGCCGCCATTGAAGGCGCAGGTAGGCGGTAACTTGCTGTGCCTGGGGGTACTGGCCGGGTTATTATGGCTACTGGTGTGGTGGAGCGCCCAGCGCAATGCTGCGCAGGTATGAATCGCCAGGAATTTCTCCGCAACCTGGCGCTTGGCGCATTGTCGCTGCAAAATGTGGAGGAATTAGCGACCCACTGGGTACCAGAAAAAAATACCATGACTCAACAAAACGAATCATTCAGCGAGGTCATCATCCTTGGTGGCAGCTACGCTGGTTTGGCAGCAGCTATGGCCCTTGGCCGTTCTTTGCGCAAGGTTTTGGTCCTTGATGCGGGTGAACCTTGTAATCGTCAAACCCCGCACTCGCATAATTTTTTGACCCAGGATGGGCAAGTCCCGGCACACATTGGAGCCGTCGCGCGGGCTGAAGTGTTGCAATACCCGACGGTACGGCTGCGCAAACTCTGGGTCAGCGCGGTGCAAGCCGTTGAGGGCGGTTTTCAGGTCACTGGGGCGGGCGCAGAGGTCTTTCAAGGGAAAAAATTATTACTGGCCACCGGGGTAAAAGACCAAATGCCTGATTTACCTGGGTTTGCAGAATCCTGGGGCATTTCGGTGTTGCATTGTCCTTATTGCCACGGCTACGAGGTAAAAAAGCAAGAACTAGGCGTGTTGGCCAATGGCGAAACCGCTTTTGAAATGGCGCGCCTCATCGACCACTGGAGCAGCGGCTTGACCCTATTTACCAATGGCCCCATGAACATGGAAAAAGCCCAGGTAGAAAAATTGCAGGCCAAAAACATCCGCATCATCGAAACGCCGATTCGCGCACTGGAGCATCAAGCGGGTTATTTGCAAAAAGTCCACTTTGAGGATGGCAGCCATCATGCCTTGAAAGCGCTTTTTGCACGAGTGCCATTTACCCAAAGTAGTGCTATCGCCAAAGACCTGGGTTGCGCTTTTACCGAAATGGGGCATATCCAGGTGAATGATTTCAAAAAAACCAATGTCCCCGGCGTTTTTGCCGCAGGCGACAACACTACTCCTATGCGGGCCGTAGCCGCTGCCGTGGCGGCAGGGACGATGGCGGGAGCGATGATCAATCATGAATTAATTGTGGAGGATTTTTGAGAAAATCGCTTCCCGCCCCAGCGATGCCCTCAACTGGAGCCAGGCGGGTGGTTCCTTGCAGGCTTCTTCCGCCGGGCGGTGGTGGGCGAGTATGCCCCTGCACCGCCGCATGAACATTCCCTCTTTTTTGGAAGCGCAGGAGGAAATTGAAAAAGACTGGGATCCGGTTTTTGGAGACCGGGGCAATGAACTGGTTTTCATCGGTCAAGACCTGGATCAAACCCGGATCAAAATGGAATTGCGGGCTTGTTTGTGTACCCTGGAGGAAATTGAGCAGATGTGGAAGGGCGGGTATTTTGAAGATCCGTTTCCGGAGACGATGAATTGAAACTTATCCATATGTTATCACACACCCACTTTATCATGACCATGCAATTTAACTTTACTTTTGTGCTTGTTTGTTTGGTATCCAGCCTTAGCGCCCAAACCACCAGCAACACACCCACCGACACCCTCAAAAAATTGGAGCTACAAACCGTTGAAATCACCGGTCGGCTCAAAAAAGACTACAACAGCGACTATTCTTTTTCGGCCACTAAAATCGCCATTTTGAATAAAGACCTGCCGCAGTCGATCGGTACGGTGACCAAGGAATTGATCGCCGACCGCCAGGCTTTTCAATTGGCTGATGCTGTGAAAATTTCCAGCGTTGATTGGGTGGCGGAATCAAATTAAACGCTAGCCGATGCAAAATTGGCTGGCGCTCGAAGAAAAAATGGCGGATAGAGTACGGTTTCTCAACGCCCCTTTACAAAAACTTAATCTATGAACCCATGAATAGGCTCTAACTTTGTCGATGAATCATCCTATTCGCCTAACTAT
>NZ_JANRKL010000072.1:0-66813 GCF_033763495.1 Haliscomenobacter sp.
TGGTCTAAGTCGCTGCGGTAGCTCACTTCTAAACTCATGTACTCATGTATTCGGAATTCTGAACTCAAAAAAAGAAAATCATCAATTGCTTGAGAGTCAAATCACTTTAAATCTATTGATTATTTGATCAAATATACGTAAGACCCAGCTCGTAAATTTTGTACAAACCCATTTTTTCCCTCACTCACCAACACCTGTCCGCCACTCCACACCTTCTGCCCTGGCCCCAGCTCCAAACTCAAACTGGCACTGCTATTCGGTGGCACCACTACCTTGTAACTAACACCCTGAGCCGTCCTTTCCCAACTCGACACCAATTCTCCCTGAGGCGTTTTAAAACTGGCCTGAAAGCGATCCAAACCCTTCACAAAATGAGGATTGAGCAGTATGTTTTTAAAACCCGGAACTGCCGGGTCCGGCTTGATGCCCCCTAAGGCCTTGTAATACCAGGCCCCAATTTCACCAAACATGATGTGGTTCATGGAGATGTCCGATTGGGCGTCGATGGGCCAGTTTTCGTAGAGGGTGGTGGCGCCGTTTTTGATCCACCAACCCCAGGAGGGGAAATCTTCTTGTGCCGCGATTTGGTAAGCGAGGTCGGCGTAGCCATTGTCGCTGAGGGCGTTGAGGATGGTTTTGGTACCGAGCAAGCCTACGTCCAGGTGGGCGCCATCGGCTTTGACCCTTTGCGCCAGGTTGGCCGCTACTTTGGTCTGAAGTTCGGCGGGTACCACGCCCCAATGGAGTGGCGCACTCATTTCCGTTTGGGTGCCGTTGCCATAAACCCCGGTTTCCCGGTTCAGGTACTTGGCATTTATGGCATCCTTAATTTTGGTAGCCAGCGCTGAGTAGGTCGTATAATTCGCTTTTTTATTCAACAATTGAGCCGTTTTGGCCAGAATGGTTGCATCTACGTAGTAATAAATCGAAGAAGTCAGCTCAACCGGCGCTTTGGATTTGACGGGCACCCAATCACCCAGCCCCCAGGTAGTCAAATGCCCTTGACTGCGGTCACTGATGGCATCCACGTAACGTTTGATGTTGTCGTAACAATCCTCTAGCAGTTTGGAATCGCCGTAAAACAGGTATACGTTCCAGGGGATGATTGCGATGGTGCTCGTCCAGTCGGGGCCATTGCCCCATTCGTAACCCCAGCCGCTGGTAGGCACAATGGAGGGCAAAACGCCGTTGGGTTGTTGCTCATCGCGGTGGTCGGCCAGCCATTTTTCGTAAACGGTGATGCCATCAAAATTGTACAAGCCGGTTTCACTGGCAATGTGTGCATCTCCGGTCCAGCCGTTTTTCTCCCGCTGGGGGCAATCGGTGGGATAGCCAAAAAGGTTGGAAAGGTAGGAATTGTTGGTGGCAAACCAGATTTTGTCCAGGGTAGAACTACTTGATTGCACCTTTCCCAGCACAGGCAAGTCGCTGTGCATGAAATACCCCTTGAGGCTGTTTTCAGAAAGCGTGATGGCCTGATTGCTGCTCACTTCCACATACTGAAAGCCCTTGTAGTTGAAGCGGGGCATGAAGCGTTCTTCACCCCGGCCACTGAGGATAAAAATGTCAGTCTGGAAAGGATCGGTATTGTCGGTAGGTCGGTAATGAACGTCGATGTTCGACATGTCGGAGCGGCCCTCCGCGTTGAGGCGTTCGGTATGCCGGAGCCGAATCCGCGTACCTGCTGCACCGCTTACCCGAAGGCTGACCACCCCGGAAATGTTGCGGCCCAGGTCGTACAGATAAGTGGTGTCGTTGATTTTGCGCATGGATTTTGCCTTGATTTCCTCCACGTCGCGAATGGGGTGCATCACCTGGGCGACTAGGTTGGTGCTGGGGGCAGGACGCAAAATCACGGTTTTCCACTTGGCATCGTCAAAATTGGGTTGGTTCCAATTGGGCTGCTCCAGGCGCGCGTCGTAGTGCTCGGCGGTATAAATGCTGTTAAAAATAATTGGGCTAAGCGCCGTTTTCCAGTCTTTGCCCGAACTGATTGTTTCCACCGATCCATCGCTGTAAGTGATCCGCAAATCGAGGCAAAAAGTAGGCCGGTTGCGCCAGGGTGCTTCATGAAAAAACCACACCGCAGTGGATTGATGGTTGTACCAGCCATTGCCCAACAAAACCCCAATGGCATTTTTGCCCTTTTGGGCTTGTTTGGTCACATCGTGGGTCACGTACATGGTGCGCCGATCGAAGCGGGTATACATGGGGTCCAGGCGGTGATTGCCGATGGCCTGGCCATTGATCGACAATTCGTACAATCCTGCTACTGCGATGTAGGCACGTGCCGAGCGGATGCTTTTATTGGTATCAAAGGTTTTGCGGAAGTAAGGGGCTGGTTTGAGGTTGACATCGCGGGTATCCGAAATCCAGGCGCCCTTCCAGTTGCTGGCTTTTTGCATGCCCGTTTCAAAATTAGCGACTGCGGATACCGTTCGTTGGCCATCTATACCCCAGGAGGCTATGGCCCAGTAGTATTTGCTAAAGGCTTGCAGGGCTGGACCTGCATAGGTTAATAAGGTTGTGTTGGAAACCACCTTTAGCGAGTTCCATACCAAAGCCCTGCCCTGAAGCAGCCCCGAAGAATCGCTTCCCACCCAAATTTGGTAAGCTACTTGACCTGCCCCCTGAGCAGGGTCATCCAAACGCCAACTGAAACGCGGGCGAGCTGCATCTATGCCCAAGGGATTGACGAGGTACTCGCAGCGGAGTTCGACGGGTTTGGAGAAACATGGGGTTAGAGTTAGAATAAAGGATGCACAAAATGCGCAGAGAATTATACGAGCAGATGTAGGTTTCATAAACGATGGGAATTTTGACTTATTTGCCTTAGAAATCAAGGAATTGGTGCAGGCTCAACATTTTTTTACCACAGAGTTTCGCAGAGTACCCGCAGAGTTTCTCGGAGTTTAGGCCACCTTCGGTGGCTAAGATGACTCAGAGTAGCATTGATAAACAATAATGTAAAACAATCAAATTTTAATGGTGTCCGACCTCCAGCCACCGGAGGTGGCAAAAATCTGTGAAACTAAAAACTCTGAGAAACTCTGCGTGTACTCTGCGAAACTCTGCGGTAAAAACGTCCCTTAATTCAGCACACACCTATAAATAAAGGGATGTTTAACGCGGAAGAATATTAAGCAATCCAAAACGACGTGGCCGATGAAAAGCCGGAGTTTTGCCACTCATCGTAGGACTCCAGCAGAGGAACGCGCAATTGTCTACATTGCATTTCCAGTTTTTTTCCTGGGGCTTTTGTTTGGCTACAATGCGGTAAAAATTGATGCGGTACTGTGAGGATTTTTCCGGCGAGATCAAGCCCCAGGGAATCGACAAAGTGCCCGACCAGGTTTGTTGCCCTTTAGTGGCCTGGTGTAGGATCTTACTGCTGGCAGGGTCGATTAGCTCTCCCTTCATGTCACTTTTTTCCCCCAGGGACGGATACGAAATTTTACCCACCCAAATGGCATTATTGGGGTTGATTTCGAGTTCAAGGTACTGGGCCGGGTCGGCTGTACCGGAGGCGATAAACACCTCAAATACTTCCTGATTGTAAAGGGGCTGGTTGTGCTCCAGGTAAGTATTTTGAGCTACGTACTCATCTTTTTCACACAAAAAAGCGACGTGCAAGTAGTCCTCATCCGCTTTTAGCTGTACGGATGTTGGAAAATCGGCGGCGCTGCCATCCGTGGAGTGAAAAAAAGTGGAAGACTCCAGGGCAGTCCATTGGCTGGCCTGGATTTGGATGCTTTTGGTGTTTTGTTCGTGCATGTGGATAGAAAATAGCAGTAGGAAAAGGTGTAGCATAGATTTTTGACTTAGCCTGTGCTAACAAATATAATTAGGGATGGCGGATTTTAAAGGTAAAAAACAAAAACCTGCACGGTACGGTATAAAACTGTACCTTTGTAGTGATTTTGAAATACTTGATGTTGATTTGTAGCTCAAGATACGGAAGAGCCACTGTTACATTTGTTTTTCCGGCTCGGTATTTTTGCCTTGCTCACCTTGTGATTCATTCAATTTCAGGAAATTACGGTACACACTGGAGAAAGTCTATCTTTCCCCTAACTGTACTATTATTGCTACTGAGACAACAGATACCAAGGTAGCAGCTAACATCACCACATGACTTTTAAGGATTTAAATTTGATTGACCCCATCTTGCGCGCGCTTGAGACCGAAGGGTATTCTACCCCAACCCCCATCCAACAACAAGCCATTCCTCTGCTTTTAAAAGGAAAAGACCTACTGGGTTGTGCACAAACTGGAACCGGCAAAACAGCAGCATTCGCCATTCCCATCCTGCAGTTGTTGCACAATGAAGTCGTTCCAACGATTGGTCCACGCCAAATCAGAGCTTTGATACTCACTCCAACCCGGGAGTTGGCCATTCAAATCAACGATAGTTTCAGTGCTTACGGGCGACACACCAACTTGCGTCACGGGGTAATTTTTGGCGGCGTCAAACAGATGAAACAAGTAGAAAACATTCGCCGGGGTCTGGACATCTTGATCGCAACGCCCGGGCGTTTACTGGACCTGATGAACCAAAAACTGGTCAGCTTACAATACCTCAACACCTTTGTATTGGATGAGGCTGACCGCATGTTGGACATGGGTTTTGTACACGATGTAAAACGCGTCATTAGCAAATTGCCCGAGCGTCGGCAATCCTTGTTTTTTTCAGCGACCATGCCTCCGGAAATTCAAAAACTGGCCAGTACCATCCTTTACAACCCCGCTAAAGTGGAAGTAACTCCCGTGTCCTCCACCACAGAAACCGTAGAGCAACTGGTTTATTTTGTGGAAAAAAGGGACAAACGCGCCCTCTTGATCGAATTGCTCCGACAATCGAAGATCAAGTCGGTATTGGTCTTTACCCGCACCAAACACGGCGCCGATAAAATCAATCGCGACATTGTCAAGGCCGGAATCCGCTCAAACGCCATCCACGGCAACAAATCTCAGAATGCCCGCCAGAGTGCGCTAACCGGATTTAAAGAAGGTAAAATTCGGGTGCTCGTGGCAACTGACATTGCGGCCCGGGGCATCGATGTGGACAACCTCAGCCACGTCATCAACTACGATTTGCCCAATATTCCAGAAACCTACGTACACCGGATTGGTCGTACCGGGCGAGCAGGAGCCAGTGGAATTGCCTTGTCTTTCTGTGATAGTGAAGAAAAAGCCTATTTGCGGGATATCAATCGGCTTATTGCCAAAAATATTCCTACTGTAACCTATGCTCCAAATATGGAATTGAGGTTTTAAAAACCAGTAAACCCCAAAGACAAAATCCCTAATTTTCTGAAAACATGCTTTTTATGAAAATTAGGGCTTTTTTTATTGTTCCATTTTTTAGCAAATTTGTACTTTTCAACACGATATCCATGCCCCATTTTTGTAGCATAAATAATCATCTACGGCAATGATTACTGGGACTCAAACAAAACTCTACTAGGCTTTAAGCTCGTTTTACCTTTCACATTATTCAAAGACCATAAGCACAAAGAACCAATGCAGCATTAGTGGGGCTCGTCAAGATTTGGCGAGGTGTTGATTTATTGCTGCTCCCCTATTGTTCTTTGTGCTTAACGACCACTGATTGAGGAAATTGATGTACATTTCGCGGTACTAACACTTAGCGTCATGTCCAAACATCCAAATCACCTGCTTATCGAACAGTTCTACACCTGCTTCCAAAACAAAGACTACGCGGGCATGCAAGCCTGCTACAGCGATAATGCCACATTTAACGACGAGGCATTTCAGAACCTGGATGCCGCTCAGGTACGTGCCATGTGGGAAATGCTGATCAGGAATGGCAAGGATTTACAGTTGGAATTCCGGGATGTTAGCGCAGATGAGCACAGTGGGTCTGCTTATTGGGAGGCCCACTACACCCTCTCCGCCACTGGGCGCAAAGTGCTCAATAAAATCAGTGCCAGTTTTGAATTTGAAAACGGCAAAATCAAAAAACACGTCGATCGTTTTGATTTTTATGGCTGGGCCAGACAAGCTTTTGGTTTTACAGGCATGCTTCTGGGTTGGACGCCCTATTTTCGCAAAAAAGTCAACAGCACGGCAATGGGTAACCTGGCCAGGTTTATGCAACACAAATCTGCTTAGTGACTGGGCACCAAAACGCCCGATGATTGCCGTACCACTAAATCAGAACGCAACAAAATGGTTTGGGTCAACATGATATCACCTGCACCACTCAAGTGATTGATCAGGCTACGGGCTGCCAATTCACCCATTTCATGCCCTGGGTAATGGATGGTGGTCAGATTGGGCTCTACAATTCTGCTGACCGGGTCATCATTGAAGCCAACTACCGCGATGTCTTCTGGTACCCGAATGCCCTGGGCTTTCAGGCCGATGACACAACCTGCAGCACAGTTGTCGTTGACCACAAATACGGCATCGGGCCGATTAGGCTGGGCCAGCAGGTATTTGGCGGCCTCCATTCCTGATTCGGTGCTTAAGTCGGCCAGGCGGATCAAGCTTTTGTCCAAAGCAATACCAAACTCAGCGAGTGCCATGGCATAGCCCTGAAAGCGCTCCTTGTAGATGCTCTGCGTGTTGGATACGGTAATGTGGCCAATCCGCCGCCGCCCCTGGCTCAGCAAATGTCTGGTAGCTTCGTATGCAGCCTGAACGTTGTTGATGCGGATATTGGTGAAGGAACTGTTTTCAGGACTGCGGTCAAAAAAGATGACGGGGATGTTTTTTCGGGCAAATTTATCAAAAGGTTCCAGATTATTGGTCAAGTAAGAGAGGGACACCAATAGGCCATCTACCCGGTTGTTAAACATAGTGCGGACGTTGATGGCTTCTCTTTCGGGAGATTCAGAAGATTGGCTGATGATCAGGTTGTACCCGGCCTGGTTGGCCACGTTTTCGATGCCTGCAATCACCGAGGCCATAAAGTAGCTATTGAGCCTGGGAATGATTACCCCAATGGTATTGGTATGCTGCTGGCGCAGGCTACGAGCAAACTGATTGGCCTGGTAGCCGTGTTTTTCAGCCAAGTCAAAGACTCTTTTTTTGGTTTTGTCGCTCACCACCGGATCGTTCCTCAAGGCCCGGCTCACTGTCGCTACGGAAATATCAAGCTGGGCCGCAATATCGTAGATGGTTACATCCTTTTTTGTCTTGCTCATAACACGCAGGAACATTTGTAGTCTGGCGCTAAGATCAATAGCTCTACATTCCCTGTGGCGTATAAAGCATAAATGATTGAAAAACAATAAAATGGGTGATTTTAAGTGCCTTTCTTCTTAGCTAAAACAAAGGTAGTCAAAAAATTGTGAAAATAAATCAATGCAAGCACTTGCACTGCGGTGCCTTGGTGGAGATTTTTATGGGTTGGAAAGGGAAGTAAAATAAAGCCCTGCGGAGCAGGATGCTTGTTAACCACCTACAGGTTCACCTAATTTAGGTTTCGTCACTCCAACAAAAACTCAATATCCCCTCTTGAGAACTCCGCCCGATTCACATTCTCAATGATATCCTCCGCCAGCTTTGATTTTTTATCCTGCAACTTCAGGATTTTCTCCTCGATACTATCTTTGGTGATGAACTTGATGGCGATCACGTTTTTGTCCTGCCCGATGCGGTGGGCGCGGGCTATGGCCTGTTGTTCGGTGGTGGGGTTCCACCAGGGATCGAGGATGAAGACGTAGTCGGCGGCGGTGAGGTTCAGGCCGGTGCCGCCAGATTTGATGGAAATCAGGAAAGATTGCACCTCGGGGTTCGCCTCAAATTTTTTGATTTCTTCCACCCGTTTGTTCGCGGTCAGGTCGCCGGTAAGCCAGGAAAACTGCTGTTTGCGTTGTTCAAATTCCTCGCGAAAAAGGCTGAGGTATTGGACGAAGGAACTAAAAAACAGCGCCTTGTGGTTACTGCGGCGAATGGTATCCCATTGCTCCAGAATGTCGTTGAACTTGCCACTTTCTTTGGTGTATTCCTCCGAAACCAGGCGTGGGTGGTTCACCAATTGGCGCAGTTTCGTCAGCGATTGCAGCACCAAAATGCGGTACTGTGGGCTGTTCGCGTCGTAGTTTTCCAACAAGAAATTCCGGGCTGCGCTTTTTTCCCGCTCGTACAATTTCTTCTGCTCCGGGGTCATTTCGGAGTAGAAAACCTGGGTAGTGAGTGGCGGCAAATCCTTGGCTACCTCCTCCTTGGTGCGTCGCAACATATACGGAGCAACCAGGTTGCGCAGGCGGAGTTTTTTGTCCTCTACCTGATGCCGTTCAATCGGGGTGATGAATTCCCGTTTGAAAAAAGAATAATTGCCCAATAAATCCGGGTTGATGAACTGCATTTGGGCCCAGAGGTCACTCAGGGAGTTTTCAATCGGGGTACCAGAAAGCGAAACCCGGTGTTTGCCCCGCAAATCGTGAACCGACTGGAAGATTTTGCTCTCCCGGTTTTTGATCTGTTGGCTTTCATCCAGGATGATGTATTCAAACTCCATTTGCGCCAACAACTCTTCGTCGCGCAGGGCAGTTTGGTAGGTAGTCAAAATCACATCAAAACGCCGCAGCAAGCGGATATCGGTGTAGCGCCGCTGGCCTACATGTTTGTAAATGCTGAGGGTGGGGGCGAATTTTTTGATCTCGGCTTCCCAGTTGAACACCAAAGAGGCGGGTAGTACAATCAGGGCGTTGAGCGCTTGCAAAAACTCCTCATCGCCGGCGCTGGTGGCAAACAAATCCAGTTGATTGCCAGTTGCTGCAGGATCTGGGGCGGCGGCTTTTTGTTCCTTGGCATACAGGAGCACCGAAATGGTTTGTAAAGTTTTGCCCAAACCCATGTCATCGGCCAAACAAGCCCCCAGACCGTTGCGGTACAATTTGATCAACCAGCGCACCCCTTCGAGTTGGTAGGGGCGCAGATCGGCTTTGAGCTTTTTGCCAGGCACATAATCAGCGAGGTCGGTAGCCTCCTCTTCAGTACCTGATTTTTGGGCGATGCCCAACTCATCCACCAGGGTATATTGGCTTTTGTTGAGGCGCAGGGCATTGCCTTCTTTGCGGGCAAATTGCATCAAGGCGCGGAATTTTTCCATCCACTCCAGGGGGATGATGAAAAACTCGCCGTTGGGCAGGGGGTAAAAGCGGTTTTCTTCGCGGATGTTGCGGGCCAAGGCCAGGAAAGGGATGTTGAATTCACCTATCTGGATGTCACCGTATATGTCGAACCAGTCATTGATGCGTTCGGAGTGGAGACTCAATTGTGCATTGGCCAGGTAGACCTTTTTTTCCTCCAATTGAACAGGGACGACTTTGAAACCCAGTTTGTTCAGTTCCTCCCGATGGGTGAGCAACCAATCGAGCAAGTGAAAAGGGTCTGCGCTTTTATCTGGTACGGTAAAATAAGAGGCCTCAGGATTGTGCAGGCCCAGCTTTTTGATGGCTGTAACAAACTTTTTCTCCTGCTCCAGGTTGCGGCGCACCTGGTTGATGCGCACATCGTTTTCGCCAAATTCCAGACTGGTGCGCTTGTTTCGCCTGTCGTTCCAGTTGAAGCTGGCCTGCGCAGGATAAATCATGTGCATGGAGAACACCCATTCCCCATTGAATACGCTGGGTACCAGTTCCAGTTGGCAGGCTTTGAGCTCATCCCAAACTACCACGTCGAAACCTTCGGCTTCGATGTCAACCTTGGCGGCTACTTTGAGGATGAATTTTTGGAAGTAGGTTTTGACCGAATTGGCGGGGATGAAGACCTCGTCGCGCTTTTGGAAAGGTTTGACCATGTTGCCGTTGATTTCGGCAACCTTGCACAAGCGGTAATCGATGAACAACCACGCAGATTGATTGGTTATCGGGATGACTTCTTTTGCGCTGACCACCCAGGGCTCCCCCTCACCTTCACTCAAACGAAGGCGATATTGGACATTGTCCTGGTTTTTTTTAAAATAAAGATGCACGTCCAACTCAGCACCCTTCTCCGGCAACTGCATCACAAAGTCCTTCACCAGGCCCCGGCGATCCACATTCCAGGTCAAATGCAAGCGGTGTTCAACCACCTGGCTCAACAATTCATCCAGCTTACGGTGTACAAAGAGGGAGATGGCGCTTTGGATGTCTTTGTCGGCCCAAAGTTCTTCCAGCGGCTTGATCTTTTTTTTGGGCGGGCTGTATTTTTTTTCCAGATTTTTGGGCTGCAACTCTTCAATGATGGCAAACAATTTGCTTCGAACGGCATCCAACTCCAGTTTAAAAGCCCCAATGGTGTCGTCCAGGGCTTTTTGCCGGATGTGCGCCAAAAGGTTGCTTTGATCCACACTTACGATGTAAGCATTGGGCAAATAGAGCCCTTCCGCTACTTCCATGAGGTTGTAGACCACCTCGTGTTTGCCTTGTATTTCTGCAGTATTTGAAAACAATTGCATCCTCATCAATCAATGTAACTATTCCAATCAACAAAATAAGTGTTCAATTTTTTGTGCCAAAACCCTGGCATGGCCTTCGTTGGACTCTACGGAACTTCCACCCAAATGGGGTGTCAGCACGACATTGTCAGCCTTGCGTAGATACTGAAATGGTTCAGGAAGCTCCATTGGTTTGAGGTTTTCAAAAGATTGCTCTTCGTACTCAAATACGTCTAAAGCCGCCCCCAGCACCTTCCCGGATTGAAGGTTTTGTACCAAATCCACTGTATTCAACACCGTCCCCCGGGCAGTGTTGACCAGGAAAATGTTTTTTTGAAAGCGCTGCAAAAAAGTGTGGTCGACGAAATGGTAATTTTCGGGCAGATAAGGAATGTGCAAGGTGACAATATCGGCTTCCGCCCAGATTTGTTCCAGCGCAACTTCCTCTACCAGTTCGTCAGCGTAGTGGGTCTTAAATTTATCGTAAGCGATCAGGCGGGCACCAAAACCGCGTATTTTTTGGGCAAAAGCAGAACCCATGTTGCCATAACCAATGATACCGATGGTTTTCCCCTTGATTTCGATGCCCCGGTTGGCGGCCCGAACCCATTGTCCATCACGAATCTGGCGATCGGCGAGCCCCAAATTGTTCATCAACATCAAGAGCATACCAATGGCATGTTCAGCTACCGTATCCCGGCTTCCTTCCGGTGAAGGGATCACTTTTATCCCCCGTTTTTCAGCCCATTCCACATCAATGTGCTCCAATCCGACCCCGCTGCGCGCAATAAATGCTAAATTTTTGGCCCGATTGATGAACTCTGCATCTATACGCAAACGACTGCGCAGGACCAATCCAAAACAATCGGATAATTGGGGTAAAAGTTCTTCCTTGGAGGTATTGTAATGGGCTTCACATTCAAAACCCAATTCGCTAAGGCGTTGAAAAAGAAAAGGATGGGTGTTGTCTATAAAGATGACCCTTCTTTTTTTACTCATGTATCAGATCCTTCAATTTTCAGACAAAATGTAAATATGCAGCGTCTTGCGCAATTGTGCAAGCAAAGCAGGACAACTAACAATTATTTAATCTATTTCTAGACCACTATTTGATTTTTCCCCATCTCACCATAACTTTGCCCTCCTGATCACTTCTTTTACGTAAGGCGTGATTTTATACAGAAGAGGGGAGAGAACGGGCTCGATGAACCTCTGGCAACCATGCAATACTAAAGACGAAAGATGAGAGATGAAAGATGAAAAGGAAAGCACTGTGCTTTTCTATCTTTCATCTCTCATCTTTCATCTATTAGGCAACGGTGCCAAATCCCGCCATTAATGGGCATATAAAATCGCTTAGAGTCAATGGCTGAATCACCCAAACTTTGGAAGCTTGCACAAGCCTTCCATTTGGAATGTGGCACTACGTTGCCGGAAATCGAAATCGCATACCATACCTATGGTCAACTTTCACCTGCTGGAGACAATGTCGTGTGGGTTTGCCACGCCTTGACGGGTAATTCCGAGGCAGCGGATTGGTGGGATGGCTTGGTAGGCGTGGGCAAACTTTTTGACCCTGAAACTTACTTCATCGTTTGTGCCAATATCCTGGGCTCTTGTTATGGGAGTACCGGGCCTTTGAGCATCAATCCTGCCAACGGCAAGGCTTACGGGCATAGTTTTCCCCTGATTACCGTACGGGATATGGTGGCAGCGCATGAATTGCTAAGGGAAGAATTGGGCATCCAAAAAATCCACGTCGCCTTGGGCGGTTCCATGGGAGGGCAACAAGTGCTAGAATGGGGTATTCAAAAGCCGGATTTGTTTGATCACCTGGTGCTTTTGGCTACCAACGCCCAACATTCGCCCTGGGGTATTGCTTTCAATGAATCCCAACGGATGGCAATTTATGCGGACAGTACCCTGCTGGAAGAAAACAATCCCGAAGCGGGTAAAAAAGGGCTGGAAACTGCGCGTTCCATTGCCATGTTGTCTTACCGCAGTTACGATACCTATCAGCTGTCACAAACAGATGATGCCGATAAACTGGAAGATTTTCGGGCAAGTTCTTATCAACGTTACCAAGGCTTAAAACTTTGGCGGCGTTTTAATGTTTTCTCTTACCTGACCTTGAGTCGCGCAATGGACAGCCATAACGTGGGCCGGGGTCGGGGCGGAGTGGAAAAAGCGCTCCAGGCGGTAAAAGCAAAAACACTGGTGATCGGCATTGCTACCGATATCCTGTTTCCGATTCGGGAGCAGGAACAAATTGCCAAAGGGATTCCCGGTGCACAGTATACCGTTTTGGAAAGTATTTATGGCCACGATGGTTTTTTGGTTGAATTTCAACGCATTGAATCCTTGATCCGCCTTTTTTTATTCTCCCCGGAAGCTAAAGTAGACGCCAGCCCCAGGCCTTCACAGGCATGGACGGTATCGAATGTGGCGCTGCCGGGGTCGGAAAAATTCTAATAAAGTTTAGGAAGGTTGAGGGAGGTTGAGAAGGTTGAGGCTGCCGCGAGCGATTTGGACAATGTCATTGTCTAAGTCGCTCGCGGTAGCCACAACCTTCTCAACCTTCTCCACCTCCCTCAACCTTTTAATCCAAACAAATGCTCATTCAACTCGAACGTCTCGACGATGCCTTCAACCTGAAGGCGACCAATGAACAAGGAAATTCCGTAGAAACCGACGCCGCACCCGCCATTGGTGGCGGAGGCAAGGGTATGCGCCCCATGGAAATGCTACTCAGTAGTTTGGGAGCGTGTAGCTCCATCGATGTAATTGATATCCTGCGCAAAATGCGCCAGCCGCTCAACGACATCAAAGTGACCCTGAATGGGGAACGTGAAAAAGACAAAACACCTTCACTCTTTACAGATATCCATGTAACGTTTAACCTGTATGGTGATCTGGATTTAGACAAAGCCAAAAGGGCCGTAGATATGTCGATGGAAAAATATTGCTCGGTGGCGAAGATTTTGGAAAAAACGGCAAAGATTACCTGGGAGACAAATGTACTGGAAGGCTGAACAGGCAACAACGCCAGGGCTAAAACATTAAATTCTAGCCCAAGCTTTGTTACCTAGTTTATTCAAGTGCCAGTTTCACAAATCCATTGCGCCCGTCCTTATTGCGCAGGCGTAGGATAAACATACCTCTGGGTAAAAAACTCAAATCAAGCGCTTCATTGTCACTCACCATCTGTTGGCTCTTTAATCGCCGCCCAGCCAAATCGAATAATTCTAATTGACAACCCAGTGCTCCTTGAATGTTGACCACCCCGTGGCTTGGATTTGGAAAAATAGCTATTTTCAGTGGCGTAGGTACAGGTTCGCTGGAATTGGTAAGCAAGGGAGTTTCTGCACAACTGTATTGAGAATAATTCAATTTTTGTTTTATGCTCCAATCCTCGAAGTAATCCAGCTTTTCCTGTAAGGTAGCCCACACAATTTTTCCTTGTTTGACATAAGTGCTGAGAGAATCTATCAGCCAACTGATTTTTTGCAGGTAAGCCGCAGAAAAATCCCGCTGATTGGTCATGATCGTCATGGAGTAAAATTTGTTTGCAGGCATTTTTCCGGTTTCAATAGCACGCATTACATTTTTGATGTTTTGCAAAATGCTATCAGGATTGGTATTGGCAAAAAGTACATTGGAGCAACCATTGCCAATGAACCAGGCACTGTTTTTGGGTTCATGTGTACCGAAATTGGCCTTATCTTTTGGTTTCCAAATGCCATAGTTTTGAAGGTCATCACTTTGGTGACCAAATGAAGCTGCCCCCCAAAGAATCTCTGCTTGCCAGCTGGTATTGGGATACACCACTCCCTTAACCGGACTCAGGTATTTTTCCCAGTCCGCATTTTGGGCAGGAGAGGCGATGAATCCGCCCACAGTTTTGGAGTCACTCACGCCAATAGTGCCTAACAAATAAGCTACGTCAGCAATATTTTGATTGTAACCTAGCCCGGTCTTTTGCCGAGGGTCTACGTCAATTTGCTGGGCGTTGTGAATACTTTCAAGTACATCCATACTGCTGTTGACTGCATTTTCCCATTTGATTACCCCCATGAGGTATTTGGGTGAGGTTTGAAGGTTCCAGCTTGCATTTTTGTTAATGACGGCGCTCGCAAATTCTCGCACCAAACTGGTACTTGTATTAAAATCGGCCTGATTTTTTTCATATTCTAACTTGTCCGTAGGCTCATTGTGGGTGACGAAATTGAGGTAAATGGGGACCGTAGTACTCGCAACAGGATTAACCGTAGTGGTCATGAGCCTGGCCGACGAAGTAGTGAAGTCCTTTCCAGTTTTGCCTAAGAAGGCTTCTACCAATTTCGAAAAATCAACAATCTGCGGATTTTGCCAGTTTTCATCGTATTGTGTGTAAATCAATCTGGAAATAGACTTGTTCTCCGCTTCTTTCACGGCTTGGGCGGTTTGGAACACTGCACGTTCATGGGCTCCCCAGGTTTGGTAACTGTAATTGCCAAAAGTAAAATTCTTGAAACGAGTATCGAATTGTTGCATGAAAGCAGCGCTGGTAGATGGGCCATCCAGATTACGAAAAGAAGTGGATCCATCATTTTTGACCTCGATCAAGGAAGTTTTGCCACTTTGAGAATGGCTGCAAACAATGAATTTTCCATCCGCATTGGGCGCGGTGTGCCCTGCCCCATTCCAGTCTGTGAGTAATTTAAAGCCGGTACCATCCAGGTTGATGCTTGCCACCGCAGCACCAGTTTCGCCACTGCTTCGCAGGGTGTTGAACATGATTTTGCTCCCATCAGCATAAGGAAAGGCATCCGCCCCAATGGAAGTACCTGGGCAACGGGTGCGATCGGTAATGCGATCGATTTGTTTTACTTTAGGAGTCGATGTACTTAAATCGAGGTTGAGTTTGTAAATATCCTGCAAACTCTGGGTTGTGTGCGTCAACAACAATTCCGAATTGTTCAACCATTCCGGAAAACGCCCGTTCCGGTAAACAGAGGCGATGCTTCCACTGGCAAGGTGAATTAGAATGATTTCGTGTACATTCCCTTGTAATCGGTCTGCGGCAACCCATTGTAAATCGGGAGATAAGGATGGAAAATATTCTCCTTCATTTGGCGTATTGGTCAGGCGTTTTATGGCTGAAACCTTGGCCTGCTCGGGATTGAACCGGGCACAATAAATATCTGCACCACTAATGTCCAAACGATTGGCCCCCCCAGAATTATCCAGGTTGGCAGCAAAAGTTACCATCAATTCTTGAGTGAAGAGCATTGGGGCGCCCAGCAAAAGGGCCAGGATTGTTATCAGTGTTTTCATGGCTAAGGTGTTTTTTTTAGATAAGGCTATCTGAGAATGTTTGTACTGAGTATGAAGTATTTTTTTATATGCGCTATTGAAGAATTGTTGATTTTGATCTTAAATTGTTAAGTTTCTTATCTAGCGTCTAAAACCCTTAAATTGCAACAATATATTGTTAAACACCCAGCATTGGGACAGTACATACGATACTCTACTTTTTTTGAGCATACTATGCCTGTGCAATACACATCAATGCGGCCCTGAATGCTCAAGTTGCCTTGCTAACTGCGCTGGGCAGAATTGGTTTGCCAGAAGACATTGGTGGAGTGGTGGCTTTTCTGTGTACAGAAGATGCGCGTTGAATCAATGCGCAGAGGATTGAGTTGTTGAAGGGATGATGTTGTAGGCTAAGCCTCATGTCTAACCTGAGGTGCCCCTTTGGTGCCTTTGGTTTCTAAGGTGGTGAAGAACATTTATTTTAACACCTTAGAAACCAAAGGCACCTTGGATGCACCTTAGTAGTCAAAGCTAATTTACACTTTACTTGGATCAGGATGCACCCAAGGCTTCCGATACGGCCTTGCCAACAATGCCGTTGCTTCCTTATCCCCCACTACAATCCGTTTTTTGGGATCGTAAGTGAGTTTCCGTCCGGTTTCCATGGCAATATTGGCCAGGATACAACTCGCCGTAGAAATATGTCCTTCTTCAATATCGGCTACCGGGCGACTCTTTTTATCAATGGCTTCCAGGAAGTTGAGCATGTGCAGGCGAGTTGCCGGGGCAGCATTCAATTCAATGCGCTCCTCAGTCAGGTCTTCCGGGTATTTTTCTTTTTCGTAGACAACATCCTTGTGAATTTTTGGAGCTTTATCATCTACCGGGATAAAATCGTAGCGCATGGTACTGGCAATCAAAGTTCCTTTTTCCCCATACAGCGTGAATGACCAGGGATACTCTGGGTTGGGTGGCGTGCCCCAGGTGCGGTGCTGCCATACGCAGTCGAGTTCATCAAATTTGAAAATGGCAGTTTGCGTATCGGCGATATTGGATTTGCCTTCTTTTTGTACCAAAATCCCCCCGCTGGATTCAATGGAGTTTGGCCAGCCCAATTTGAGCATCCAGCGCACGGTGTCTAGCATGTGTACACACATATCCCCCATGATGCCGTTGCCGTATTCCTTGAAGGTGCGCCACCAACGGATGTGTGGCAGGCCGTCGTAGGGGCGTAGGGGTGCAGGCCCAGTCCACATTTCATAGTCCAAAAAGTCGGGGACGGGTTGTACGGGTGGGTTGCCGTTGTTGCGCATGTGGAAGTAGCAGCACATTTCAACGTGAGAAACCTTGCCGAGCAGGCCAGCGTCGACGATGTTGGTTTTGGCATCGATCAGATGGGGGGTACTTTTGCGCTGGGTACCTACCTGGACAACTTTGTTGTATTTGCGGGCAGCGGCCAGCATGGCTTCCCCTTCCAGTACGTCGACACTGATTGGTTTTTGCACATACACATTTGCGCCAGCTTTAACGGCTTCGATGGTTTGTAAGGCGTGCCAATGGTCGGGTGTACCAATGAGGACAATGTCCATCTGGTTTTCGGAGAGCATTTTGCGGTAATCGCCATACAACTTGGGCACTTTGCCCGATTTTTGGCGTTGACTCACCAGTTGCCCGGCTGCAGTCAGCATGTTTTTGTCTACATCACACAGCGCAACCACATCCACGGGTGCCACTTGAATGAGACGGAATAAGTCACTTTTTCCATACCAGCCAGTGCCAATCAAGCCCACCTTCAGGGGTGCGGCAGGGTTGATCAGGTCGATGCCATATAAGCCCAAGGTGTTGAGAGCTAAGGCGGCAGTGGCACCTTTTAAAAACCGGCGGCGATTGATGTTGAAACTTTCCATGTAGGTGTAGGATTGAGGGTTGAAACCAGAAATAGTTTGCGATCAATTGAGAGAGGTAAAGTAGGGAAAAATTTGGCGATTGTGAAGCAGGGGTGGGAAAAAATGAGCGATTTAATTGGGATTTTGACCACGATTGAATAGCATTTGAATGCGCAGCTCGGCTTCAGCCTTCGTAATGCCAGCGTAATAGTCTTGAACAAAAGGGTGGTCAAAATCGGGACGAGGTACAATTTCCGGGCGTTGGCCATCTGGACGGGTCTGGACAAGGCAGGGAATATAATCCTTAAAAGTATAATCGGGTAGCTTGTTGCTCAACCAGCCAAAGTATTCGACTTGGTGGTTTGGGTTCTCAAAATTGTCGTTGTAATCGTTGAAACTTTTTTCGCTCAAACTTACCCAAATGCCGTATTCCAAATCTGAACAATGGTCATTGACTTTTTGAGTCATCACGACTCGAATGAAGCGATCCGTTTGATCGGGGTATTCAATGACGCAGAAATCGCTGTTTAAAAAGGCTATATTTTCTTTTTCTTCAGCGGAAAGATGGACGTAGCTGTCGGGCGCGCGGAAGACGAGGGCTGGCCAGGAATCGTGGGTTTCGCCGCAGGAGGGGCAGGTGTAGGTCATTGTATAGGTGGAGTTGGGGCATTGTTGGCGGTGTCCTCAGAAGAAAGCCCCTCTTGTTCCAGCAGTAACGCTTCGCTAACGCCATCAATAAACTCGGATTCTACATGCAGAATTTCGATGATGAAATTATAATCTAAACCCTTGAGGAGCATTTCTCGTGTGGTTTGTATAAGCATTTCCTCTCGTCCTTCTAAGCGTCCCTCTTCTCGACCTAGTTCAATTCCTTTTGCAACCCCTTCTTCAACAATCAAATCATAAGTACTCATGGCATTTTTGTTTATGCTTGGAGGCAAAGCCTTAATGAATTTTTGAACCTTTTCTCTTGCAATGTCGGCATTTCTGAAAAAATATGCAAGAATGGAAATTTGAAAATCGGAATATTGGTTGTCCTCTAAATAGCGTGAGACGATTTGATTATCAGTCAATTGGCAATTTTCTTATTTTATTGAGTTCCGAGTTAAGAATACATGACTTTTTGAAGTGAGCTACCGCAGCATCTTTGACCAAGGCTGTGTCCAAGCCGCTGCGGTAGCTCACTTCTAAACTCGTAAGTCATGTATTCTGCACTCGTCACTCGAAAAAACCTTTTGATGTACACACCCAAGATACATCCTAAAACTCAAACACCCATTCCCCACTCCCCACTTCAACCACAACCCCCTTCGCCGTGCTCTTCGCATTCGCCACCAGGTTTCCACCTTCCCGCACCGCGCCCGCATCCTTCGTCGGCAGCGTCACCGTAGCCGTAGTATTCGCTGGAATTTTGACGGTCAGTTTGATCTTTCCCCCTTGGCGTTCCCAGCCGGAGACAATCTCACCGTAACTGCTTTGGAAACTCGCTTTCGCAAAATTCAACTTGGGCGTAGGCTGCGGTTGAATCAGGATGTGTTTGTAAGCCACCTGTCCGATTTCCAGGCCAGCCGTTACGCGGTACATCCAGTCGCCGATGGCGCCGTAGGCGTAGTGGTTGAAGGAATTCATGCCCGCGTCCTGGAAAGTACTGTCGGGCTTGATGCCGTCCCAACGCTCCCAGATGGTGGTGGCGCCCATTTTGACCGGGTACAACCAGGAAGGATAGGATTCCTGGAACAAGAGGTCGTAGGCCACATCGGTATGCCCATTGTCGGACAAGACATGGCAGAGGTAAGGAGTGCCCAAAAAGCCCGTCGACAAGTGGTTACCGCGCGATTTGATGTCGCGTACCAACTGTGCAGTGGCCGCAGCCCGATGTTTCTCCTCAAACAAGTTGAAGGTCAAACCCAGCACATACGAAGTTTGAGAATCCGAAATTGTCCGCCCCGAACCCGCCACGTATTCGTTATTGAAGGCCTTTTTGATTTTTTCAAACAAGGCAGCATATTTTGCTTCATCCGCTTTTTTACCCAAAACCTGAGCCGTTTTGCGCAAGATGTCCACCGAGTTGGCATAAAAAGCAGTGGCGATGTAATCCGGGTCGGTGTAGCCACTTTTTTCAGTAGGGTTACTGATTTGGGCCTGGTAAAACAACCAGTCGCCAAAGTGGGGCCCGCCTTTCCAAAGGCCGTCTGGGGCCTTGGTGGTGATCCAGGCTACCCATTTTTCCATCGAGTTGTACTGCCGTTCCAGCAGGCGTTGGTCGCCGTAAACCTGGTACAGGTTCCAGGGCGCAATGGTACATACGTCGCCCCAACCCGAAGAGCCAGTGAGGTTCTTTTTTTCTTTGCGTTGCAACACATCGGGGATCACGTGGGGCACGCCGCCATTTTCACCCTGATCGGCGATCAGGTCATTCAGCCATTTGTTGAAAAAGCCCGCTACCTGGTAGTTGTAAGCAGCAGTGCGGGAGAAGGCTTGCGCATCACCCGTCCAACCCAGGCGCTCGTCGCGTTGGGGGCAATCGGTGGGTACATCGAGGAAGTTGCCGCGCTGGCCCCATTGGATGTTGCTTTGCAATTGGTTGAGCAAGGGGTTGGAACAGGAAAAATCTCCGGTTTTTTTGATGTCGCTGTGGATCACCACCCCTGTAAAGTTGTCAGCGCTCAAAGTACCAGGATAGTTGATGATTTTGATGTAGCGGAAGCCCATGAAGGTAAAATGCGGCTCAAAAACCTCTTCTCCAACTCCCTTGAGGGTATAGTTCAATTCACACTTCGCGTGGCGCAGGTTGGTGGTATAAAAATTGCCTTTTTTATCCAATACTTCGGCGTGTTGGATGGTAACCTTCGTTCCGGCTGGACCAGTGACTTTAAAACGAATCCAGCCCGTGATGTTTTGCCCAAAATCGATGACCTTGTCACCTTGTGGCGTGGTAATCATTTTTTGGGGCTTCAGCTCCTGAATGCGGCGAACCGGTGGTCCTTGAGGGGCGATGAGGTTGTTCTTTGGAAAATTGGCCACGTTTACCGCCCACCAGCCCTTATCGTCAAAGCCTGGTTTGGACCAATTGGGAATTTCCATACGCGCATCATAAGTCTCACCATTGTACAAGTCAGCCATGCGGATGGCGCTGTTGTTTTGTGCTTTCCAGGTAGCATCGGTGCTAATGACTTGTTGAGAACCATCCGTGAAGGTGACGACCAATTGTGCCAGCAGTGCCAGTTTTTCGCCATATACATTGCGGTTGTCTTCCCAGGCGAGGTAGCCCCGGTACCAGCCGTCACCGAGTACCGCACCGATGGCGTTAGGGCCCTGGTTGAGCATGCTGCCAACGTCGTATACGAAGTATTGCAGGTGATCCTGATAAGCCGTCCATCCTGGCGTAAACAGATCTTCCCCTACTTTTTTTCCGTTGATGACCATAAAATTGAGGCCATGGCTGGTGGCGTACAGGCGGGCAGACTGGATTTTTTTGCCCAGGCTAAATTCTTTACGCGTCAGGGGCGGAGGTGGCATCGATTTGGTATCAACCGTCAGTTCGGGCTCAATCCAGGAAGCTTTCCAGTCTTCGGGTTTGAGCAGGCCCATTTCCCACCAGGCTGTTTCACTCCAGGCGGATTCGTGGTTTTGGTTGTCCCAGGCCTTGACTTGCCAGTAGTAACGTTTGGCGCTTTGTAAGGCTGGTCCGGCGTATTCCTGAAGGATGGATTGTGCAGAATTCAGTTTGCCAGAATCCCAGATCAGGCTTTTTTTGTTGAAATCCGCTGCCGTAGCTACCCGGATTTGGTAGGCAGTTTGTAGGATGTTGCGCTGGGGGCTGTTCAGTTTCCAGCTCAGGCGGGGCTTGCTGGCATCCAGCGGCATGGGATTGACGAGGTGTTCACAAGTGAGGCTATTTACCGTAAGTTGGCTGTGTGCGCTTATGGTAAAGCCTAAAAGTAAAAGTAGTAGGTAGAGCGATCTCATGTTTTGAAAAAGGTTTATGGTTGTATGAGTAGTGGTTGATTTGTAAAAGTACCACCCCACCTGCGGTGGAGTGTTTTTAGAAATTTAGCCACAAATGACACAAATTTTCACAAATTGAGGCACAAACTTGCGTTTGTGCTACCGAGACGAACAAGGTTCGTCCTTAATTTGTGAAAATTTGTGTGATTTGTGGCTGAAAAATGTTCGCGCATCGCCGAAGGCGAGGTGCCGAACACATTTACTTTGACTTTACCTTCGTGCAATAAAGTAAGCAAAAAGGCTGGATAAAATGGACATCATTTACTTTTTCGAACTCCTGGGTACATTCGTATTTGCCATCAGCGGAATGGCCACTGCTGCCGAAAAAAAATTCGACATATTCGGGGCAGCGATCATTGGCTGGGCCACTGCGGTGGGCGGAGGAACCATCCGCGATGTGATGATTGGCCGACTGCCCGTGGGCTGGATGCGGGACACCAATTTTTTGTTCGCCATCCTCGCCGCACTGCCCGTGGTTTATTATTTCCGCAGAACCATTTTGCGCTTTCCTCGTACCTTTTTGTGGTTCGATAGTTTGGGGCTTGGTTTGTTCACCGTTTTGGGTATGGAAAAAACCCTGGCCTTGGGGCTTGATCCAGCGGTGGCGGTGGTCATGGGTGCAGTTTCAGCTACTTTTGGAGGAGTACTTCGCGACTTGTTGTGCAACGAAATCCCCCAGGTGTTTCAGCCCAAAGCTGAATTGTATGTAACCGTGTGTTTATTGGGTGGCTTGTTTTATTTGTTCCTGGGGCTATTGGGGTTTGATTACCGTTGGAAAATGATTGTCACCATTATTGTGGTGTTTGGCATTCGACAGTTGGCCGTGCGCTACGAATGGCGCTTGCCTACGATCAAGTAAAAAGTGGCATCGACTGTTGATAAGCCTGCCCATTTTTCAAGTGCATCAAAGCCCCCAGCGCGGTGGCCTGGTGGAATTCGAGCGCTTCAATTTGTTTGTCGGGGAAATCGACCGCAAGCATGGCCATGAAGATGGGATTTTGGGCAAAGCCGCCATCTACATAAAATTGGGGCACCCCATTGTCGACCAGATCAATGGCGGTTTTTAACAAATCCATCAAGCCCCGCATTAAGCTGTAGTAGGCAGAAATGGCATCAGGGCAAGCCGAAAAATCCCAATTGCCATTTTGCAGGGTCGGCTCGGGTCCCGTGCCCTCCATACAAGCGGGCACAAAGCCAGATTGGATACCGACTTGCTCACGGCCATTTAGTTTTTTGTAGAAACCAATTTCGACACCATAATGCTGGGCAATGCGTTCCACCTGGTGATCGTGTTCTCGTCCAAAAAAGACCCGGGAAGCTTTGACCGGATTGCCTTTGGGTGTAAGGTAGGCCAAACAATCACAACGCAATGCCTCAGGGCTCAGGTGCTCCTCATTAAAAGGATTCAGATTGATGCACCAAGTACCTGTAGATAGCAGCATAAAGGGCTCTTTTCCCCGCAACAAATAGGGCAATAGCGCCGCCGAACTATCGTGCAAACCCACCCCGATCATCACCCCATCCTTTACCGTAGCAATGGGATCTTTGGTGATCGGCGCCAGTTTTTCCTCAATGCCCCAACGTTTGACCCAGGGGTGGTACGCCCCCACCTGAAAATCCCACAAGGCAGTGTGGCAACCAATCGAGGTGTAATCGCTGAACTTTTCACCTGATAACAAATAGGAAAGGTATTGTGGCAGGTGCAGTGCTGTTTTGATTGGTTGAAAAACCTCCGCTTGGCTGCGAGCCAGCCAGTACAATTGTAAGCCAGAGTTGAGCATGCCCATGGTGGGCGAGCAAGTTATGGCAGCAAAAGCTTCCTGATCCTGGCCATCATGTTGCTGGATGTCTGCGTAAAACTCGGTCTGCAAGTCGGAGGGCAAGGGCTTCAAATAATTGTACAAAGGCCCAATCGCCTGGCCCTCAGCATCCAGATGCACAAAACTGGCCCCATAAGCACTAAAATTGACCCCTTTGAGCACGATGCCAGATCGCAAACGCAGGTTTTCCCAATGATCCAGCAACCAGGAATTGAGTAAGCTCAAATCGTCGCAAGGGAAACCATCGGCATCGCAGGTTTCTGGAAAATTTTGGCTTTGCTCTTCGATGGGTTGAAATTTCTCATCAAAAAGCAAGAGTTTTTTGTTGGTTTTCCCTACATCAAAAATTGCAAATGCCGCTGTTTTCATAAGCCCGTTGCCGTACTGAATTTACCTCTTTTTTCAATCAAATTGACCCGAACCTGAGCTGCGCGGAAAGCGCCCAATGGATCGATGGCGCCACCCTCCAAACGCATGGCTTCAGCCACCAGCGGGCGTACATCGGTGAGGAAGGCATCGCGCAGGAGTTCCTCGGCCTGAACGACATCGTTTTCTTCCTGGGCCTGATTCAGTGCTGCACGGTCTACCAAAAGTGCCCGGGCGTAAGCCGAGAGGATGCCATTGACGGATTGCAACAAATCTTCGATGGGGTCTTTGGTGTTGTGGCTGGCATCGATCATCCAGGCGATGTTTGGGTTTCTCACCGCGGGGTCGTTCATGCCGTCAACCAGTTCGTTAAAAATCAGGAACAACTGGAAGGGCTTGATGCTGCCCGTAGTCAGGTCGTCGTCGCCGTACATGGAGCCATTGAAGTGGAAACCACCCAGTCGACCAAAATGCATCAGCCGGCCTACAATTTGCTCAATATTGGTGTTGGGCAAATGGTGGCCCAAATCGACCAGGACTTGTGCATTTTTACCCACGGATTGGCACAAAGAATAAGAAGTACCCCAATCGGGGATGACCATGGAGTAAAAATTGGGTTCGTAAGGTTTGTACTCGATGAGCATGGTCCAATCGTCGGGCATGGCAGCATAAATGTCAGCCAGGGATTCGAAGGTGCGTTGGTAAGCACGGCGAAGGTGGTGTTGGCCCGGAAAGTTGGAGCCATCGGCTAGCCATACGGTCAATACTTTGGAATCCAGCTGTTTGCCATACTCCACGCATTGAATATTGTGATCGATGGCCTGTTGGCGGACCACCGTTTCGGTATGGCAAAGGGAGCCAAATTTATAACTGTAGGCCTGATCCTTTTGGTCCTGAAAGGTATTGGAATTGACCGAATCGATGGTCAGACCGTGGTGCGTGAGCAATTGTTTGAGGGCGGGTACATCCTTGGGAATGTCCCAGGGAATGTGCAGGGAAATGGAATTGGCCGATCGATTGAGCTGGTGGATCAAACCCACATCTTCAATTTTTTCTTCCAGGTTGCGCGGCTCACCACCTATGCTAAAACGCCCAAAGCGGGTGCCACCACTACCCAGTGCCCAGCTGGGGATGGCAATTTGAAAGTCCCGGATTTTTTCGACAACTTGGGCCACATTAAAGCCCTTGCGCTCCAGCACTCCTTCGATGAAGCTCAGCCGGGTTTCGTGTTCAGGCAATTGTGCCTGGTTATGGTATTGAATTTGGTCGTTTACGATCATGGCAGAGTAGATTATTTGATTTGCCTATAAAACTTAAACAAGCTAAAGGTAATGCTTACAAAATAAATGAAAACCTTGTGCGCTGCTATCCTGTGCTCTCCTGCTGCAAAAATTGAATTTTTTATGGTTTGGATCTGGCATTCGGTATTATTTACTTAGCTTTATGTACATCTGTAAAAAGACACTGATTCCAATGCAAACATCCATAATTATCATCATCATTGGCTTATTCATTTTCTGGGGGCATTACCTCAATGGGGTGTTTGAACGCAGGAGTATCCCCGATGTGTTGGGGTTGATGCTAATCGGGATGTTGTTGGGGCCCATTTTTCATCTGGTTGATCCAACTTCCTTTGGTCAGTTCGGCCCCTTGTTCAGCAACCTGGTGCTGATTTTTATTTTGTTTGAAAGTGGTACTGATTTGCGCATTTCCGAGGTCAAAGCTTCCTTTAAAGAATCGGCTGGGATTACGACTCTAGGCTTTTTGGTTACCTGGGTTACCGTGGCAGTCATGTGCTATTTGATTTTACATTTGTCCATTCTGACCTGCCTTTTTATCGGAGCAACCCTGGGTGGGACTTCCTCTGCGGTGGTGATCGGGTTGGTAAAAAAAGTAGCCGTAAAGCCCAAAACGGCTACAACGCTGATCATGGAATCAGCAGAAACGGATGTGTTCACCCTAGCCATTCCACTGAGTATTTTGGGCTTGATGATGCGTGGGGAGATCCAGGCAGGTATGGTATTGTCGCAATTTATTGCTTCGCTGGTCATTGCTTTGCTCATTGGGATTGGTGGAGCATTTTTATGGTCTTTTATCCTCAACAAAACGCCCAACCTTAAATCGACCAAATTTTCCACTCCCGCCTTTTTATTTATCCTGTACGGGCTTACGGAATACCTCAATTATAGCGGCCCGATAACTGCTTTGTCTTTTGGCATTGCGATTGGCAATTTGCAGTATTTTGAGCCCAAATTGCTGGAACGGATTATTCCCAATCAAAGCATTGTTTTGTCCCAAATTGAAAAGGATTTTTTCAGTGAACTGGTCTTTTTGTTGCGTACTTTTTTCCTTGTATTCATTGGCATCAGCATCCAGATCAATCGTTTGGACTGGCTTATGTGGGGCGCCATCATTACCCTGGTCCTTTATGCTGCGCGCATCATCATTGTCAAGTTAATTGTCACCAAGGATACGCCACTGTTGGACAAGTCCATCATGTCGATCATGATTCCGAAAGGTTTGGGCGCAGCGGTCATTGCCACCTTACCCTTGCAGCGAGGGCATGTGGATGGGGTGATCATTCAATCGATTTGTTTTGCGGTGATTTTGTTCAGCACCCTGTACTGTGTAGCCTTGTTTTTTTTGGTAAAAATTGGGTTCAGCCGACCCTTTTATCGTTTGTTTTTTGGAAAAGACCAGTTGGTTGACGAAGAGTTAGAGACTGAGTAGTGGGGCAAAAATAAGTGATCATTTTTTATCAGCCTAAGGGAACCAATGAAAGCGCCTAAAACGTTATTTTGTGCCGGGTTTATCCCCGACTGCTGATTATTCTAAACACTAAGTTGCTATGTACGGCTATTACACCCCAATTTTGTTGTTGCAAGCATTTTGCTTATACCATGCTTACCGCAACAACACTCACCAAAAATGGCTTTGGCTGATCATCTTTATTCCCTTAATTGGCTGTTTGATTTACCTGTATGACAACTTTGCCAGTCGACGCAACCTGGAAGACGTGCAGGAAGGGGTAAAAAACCTGGTCAACAGCAATTACCAAATCAACAAGTTAGAAAAGGAAATCAAATACGCGCCTACCATCACCAATAAGGTAAAGCTCGCGGACGCTTATGTCCAACACCAACGTTTTGCAGAGGCCATACCGCTATATCAATCCTGTTTACAAGGCTTATATGCCGACGATCCGCACCTGATCAAAAAACTGTTGCGGGTATTGTATTTGAATAAGGACTATGCAGCGGCCATTGAGTGTGGTCAAAAATTGTTGCAGGAGAAAAGTTTCCAGCATGACGAAGCAAGAATAGCCTATGCCTGGTCTTGTTTTTATGCAGGTAAGGTAGAAGAAGCAGAAGTCAATTTTTCTGCCATGGACCTTCAATTCACCAATTTCCCCCACCGGGTCGAATTTTACAAGTTCTTAATTGAAATCAAAAGAGTAGATGAGGCCAAAGAAAAACTGGAAACATTAATGGATGAAATAGATCACATGAGTGCTTTTGAGCAAAAATTAAAACGCCCCATTTTGCGCCAGATCAAGCAGATGCATGGTGGTTTGAAGGCATAAATTCTGAATAAATGTTTTTTTACCACAGAGTTTCGCGGAGTACACGCAGAGTTTCACAGAGTTAGTTTTTAGGAGTTTTGCCACCTTCGGTGGCTGAAGGCCGGACACTATTAAATTTTGATTGTTATACATTAGAATTTATTCCATGCGCCTCTGAGTCATCTTAGCCGCCGAAGGTGGCTTAAACTCTGTGAAACTCTGCGTGTACTCCGTGTTTTCTGTGGTAAAAAAATGAAGTGGCACTTTATTATTTACCTGTCCCTAAAAAACTTGACTTTTCGAAGTTGGGATACTATTGATTACACGCTTAATCCCATCTTTCATACTGACTACATTGAAGTTTAATATCAACCCATTGGTGCATTTAGCAATCTTAAGGTAAGTCAACATTTGAGCTAGGTGAACATCTTTGATGTTTTCGACAGCCTTGATTTCAAGAATAAGCTGATCCTCAACCAACAAATCAATCCTGTATCCTACATCTAATTTGACTTCTTTGTACATTAATGGTAGGCTCATTTGTTGAGTTACTTTTAGGCCTATCCCTTTTAATTCATAACACAAACATGCTTCATAGGCATTTTCAAGTAACCCCGGACCAAGAGCACTGTGAACACGCATAGCACAGCCAATCACTTTAAAATTAAGCTCGTTTTTAGACATTAGCTTTAGGTTTGTTCTCTGATTGATTGTCATCTGGATAGATGAAACAGTAAGGCAGGGTTATCCGAATATTATAAATCAGAGGTGTTGAAAAATATAGAAAGGCTGTGTAAGTAGCCATAAAATTAAATTCTTTGGAAGAACTACCCAAATATTTTCTAAAAATAATTTACTTACATTACGCAAGTTTGATTCTGAAAAGGTGCAGCTAAAGTGCATAGCCTTATTCTATTTAACTTCAGTTTTTTTAACCGCAGAGTTTCGTAGAGTACACGCAGAGTTCCACGGAGTTTTTAAGTTAGGCCATCTACGATGGCAAAGATTACTCAGAGAACGCACTGAATAGCAGTTGGTATGAAAAAATCAAAATTCATTAGTGCCCGGCCTTCAGCCATCGAAGATGGCAAAACTCCTTAAAACTAAAAACTCTGTGAAACTCTGCGTGTACTCTGTGAAACTCTGCGTTTTAAAACTGCGTAATGTGAGTCCCACCTAACGGTACATTGCAAAGATGCCGCGCCAAATTCCCTAGTTTTAGGCGAGTAATTTATTCCGTTGGGGCAATGATGACGCTTAAAATTGATGACAAAAGTCACCCCATGACCTGATCCATATGCCTGCTAGCCTAGGAAGTAAGTTGTAGCTTAATTGTACAATTTATTCATCTACTGTGGCGCAAAAAATTACTTCCCAATTTTTCTGCGTTACTCAAAAGCAGGACAACATGAAAACACGCCAAATCAGGTGGATCATCGGGCTTGCTTTACTTTTTTTGTTGAACACCAAAACAAGTGCCCAGCAAGAGGTATCTCGCCCACTCGTCCTTTCCTTGTTCAACAATGCTACCCTTTTACCCGGTGCGGGGAAGTTGGGAGTTTGGGGAACTCCGGTTCATCCAGGTATTTCTCTGGGTACCGAATTCCTGTACAGCACCCGTCCGCATCACGATTGGTTTCAAACCGCCAGGTTTGCCTACCACTATCACCGCTATATCCAGCATAGTGTACAATTGATGAGTGAAGTGGGGTATCGCTACCATTTTGGCAATCCGCTGGATTTGGAAAGCAGGTTTGGACTGGGGTATTTGCACTCCATCTCCGCTGCCCAGATTTTTGAACTAAACGAAGGCGTTTATGCGCAAAAAACAAGCCTGGGTCGGCCCCAGGTAGCTGCCTCTTTGAGTTTGGGGCTTGGCTATCAATTGCCTGAAAGCAATACCCCCAGAATATTCCTGGCTTACCAATTCTATGTGCAGTTTCCTTTTGTGAATGAGTACGTTCCCATTTTGCCCAATATCGCTATGCACCTGGGACTGAGTTTCCCATTTTTTCACCAAAAGCAATAGCCATGAAAACGATTCAATCTTCTTTCATTTTGCTCTTGAGTTTCGTTTTGCTGTTGCCGCTGGGCTGTAAACAAAATGAAATTCAACCCACCCAAAGTTGCAGTACAAGCTCCCCAGCCCCACACCCCAAAGCTACCTCCTATCAAAAGGTGTTGAATGATTATGTCCGCAAGGGTTTGCCGGGCATCTCCCTTTTGATCCGCGATGAAGATGGGACTTGGTACGGTGCGGCAGGTATGGCTGACATCGACAAAGGGATTGCCATGCAACCTTGCCATGTATCCAAAGCCGCCAGCATAACCAAGATATTCATCGGAGCTTTGATTATGAAACTGGTTGAAGAGGGAAAAATGGAGCTTGATGCCCCCTTGAGCAAATACGTTGCCGCCAAACACCTGGACAATGTAGCCAATGCCAAACAAGTAACCTTACGCCAGGTATTGAACCATACCTCGGGTATCCCCGACGTCATTGAGCAAAGCAGTTTTTACCTGGCGGTATTGAATAACCCCGGCAGATTCTGGACGCCCGAAGACTTGTTGAAATATGTAAAAGGACTTGATCCAGTTTTTGAACTCGGCACCCAACTGGAATACTCCAACACCAACCTGCTCTACGCAGCCATGGCCATTGAAGGGGCTACCGGACAAGACCACGCCCGCTTGTTGCGCGAAAAAATCCTCGACCCCCTGGATTTGGAGGATACCTACTACCACTGGCATGAAGGCCTGCCCAATTTTGTTGCGCAAGGCTACTTTGACCTGTACAACAACCATACTATAGTCAACATT
Organism: Haliscomenobacter sp.; assembly: GCF_033763495.1. Taxonomy (GTDB): domain Bacteria; phylum Bacteroidota; class Bacteroidia; order Chitinophagales; family Saprospiraceae; genus Haliscomenobacter. The sequence goes on from NZ_JANRKL010000072.1 coordinate 30,151, forward strand.
GCCAACCTGAATACCGGAAGCGGCAATGGATATGGAGGGATTTATTCAACTGTGTTTGACCTGCAACGCTTCATTGAAGCCTTATTGCGAGAAAAAACCCTGCTGAAAGCCCAAATTTTACAGGAAATGACCCGCATCAGTGCCGAAGACCTTCCTGAACTGGAGGCGTATGGGGTTACCATCCGCAAGGACTTTTTGGACCGACCGGTCAATCAATACGCCCTTGGCCACCGGGGGCGCGACCTGGGTTATACGGCGGATTTATTTTATTTCCCCAACCAGGACATCACGATGGCCTACCTGATCAATTACGGTACCGATGCAGAAAGCGATTTGAAAGCGGTGTTTTTGGATTTCCGCAAGGCGATTGTTGATGAAATGATGAAAGAATAATGTACCTGTTCAGCATGAGTTCAATTGGCTTTTTTTGCAGAACCGGGGATAAAACTTCATTAGGACTGTGAATTAAATTACATTCGCAGGTATACCCCGTGCGGGGTATCGTTCAGTTTCCCCTATAAACCTTCGATTATGCCCTTCCCGCTTGACCCGAAATACATCCTGGAAGCAGAACGAGAGCTATCTGTTTTGCTTCCAGAACATTACAAACGGAAGATGATCGAACACAATGGTGGCGAGATCATCACTACAGAACATTCCTGGTCCATTTTTCCCATCTTTGATCGCGCTGATGAAAAGCGAATCAGCCGCACCAGCAACCACCTGGTGCTTGAAACTTACGTGGCCCGAACCTGGCCAGGCTTCCCAACCCTGGCTGTCGCCATCGCCGAAAATGGCTGGGGCGATTACCTCGTGTTACTACCCTCCGAAGTGGACATGTCCGAATTGCGGGAAAATGTTTTTTTGTGGGTGCATGAGACGGGGCAGTTGCTGGAGGTGGCAGATTCGGTAGAGGAATTGTTGTAAAAAATAAAAATCAGCCCAAAATCACCCCTGAGTGTGATTCCCACCCACTCAACTCCCCCTACATTTGAGGTGATCAAAACACCTTATCACATGAACCTACACCACATCTTGCGTCTTTTTTTGACCTTCCAATTGTTGTTGACCGTCTTTTTGGCTTTTGCTCAAACCAATGTCCGCGCCTGGTATGCGCAAGGACAGGTATGGGTCATCTGGCAAGCTAAACTGCCCCTGCCAGAAACTTACGCTATTTACAAAAGCACAGCTGCCTTCAACAATGTCAGCCAGGCTACGCCCATCGGCCGGCCCTTTGCCTACGAGTATTTGCCCGGAACTTTCATCGAACAAACCTCCAACAAACAGTTTACCTACACCATCCCCAAACCCGATGGAAGCACCTATACGCTGGCACCAGGCGAAGGGCTGTTTGTGGAAACCGTCACCAACTCCGGTTCAGCCTATTACGCAGTAGTAGAATGGGGCAAAACCGCCGTGAATGCTGGCGTAAACCTCACAACGGCGGCGGTAAAATACACCTACGACCCCATCAAAGAGCCTGTCAACTGCCACCTGCAATTGGCCAATACCTTAAACGGCGGCTATCCCGCCAAATGGTACGCAATGTGGCTGTTGGGCAAACAAGACCAATCGGCTGGGCGCCCCGACTTCCCGGTGATGGCCAATGTGTATAAAAACGGCATGCCCGCCATGTTCATCGTCAGTGAAGCCCTCAATATGGATACCAGCGGGGGCAAATTGATTCCTGCTACCCACTGGATGCACGGTGGCGGCGGACTTGCCATACACCATACCGCCGACAAAACGGGCCAATTCAATATCGCCCCCAGATTGGGTATTTCCGTTTCCCATACCGATGATTTTACCCGCATCATCGTAAATGAAGGGGATACGGTGGTAACTTCCGGCCGCACTGCCTGGTTCGGTTGGGCAAAGAGTTACAATCCTTTTGACCCGATTGCCGATGCCAAGCCCGGCGATACCCTCATCAATTACACCCAGCGGCGCATCTTGTGGATAAACAACTGGATTCAGCGCAACTACCGCGTGGACCCCAATCGGGTAGCACTCCAGGGATACAGCATGGGCTCAGGTGGGGTATCTGCTCTGGGGAAGGCTTTTCCCGAGTTTTTTTCCACCATCAGCGCCTTCAACAATGGTTTTCGCCGGGTCAACGAAGCAACAATTACCCAAATTCACGGTACGGTGGAAGAAAACCTGCCTACCAATTTGCGTTACCCCAATGGCCAGGCCGTGCGCATCAACGAAGTATTTGACCTCCCGACCTCACTTTCCGCTACCCGAGATTTACCTATTTTTAGAACCTGGGCCGGAAAAAATGACATCAACGACCGCATGCACTGGGGCCCCGACCTGGTCGCTCAGTACCGCAAGGCAGACAGCCTGGGCCTAGGCGCCCAAATCTCTTGGGATGAACGCCAACATACCTACGATGAATTGAACTACCACTGGATTCAAGGACTGGGTGCCAGTAATCAAACCGCTCTGGACAACCTGGCCACCCAGGAATTGTTCAGCAGCAAACAATCTTACCCCGCATTTTTCAATCACCGCCTCGACCCCAACAACAATGATCCCGGCACTGGAAAATTAGGTATCAACAATGGCGACGGCGACAATTGGGGCACCTGGGGCGGATTTCACCGTTGGGACCTCAACGGCATTCAAGATCAGGCTGGCATGTGGTCTGCCATTGTTTGGTTGGAGTCAAAAGCCAGTTTTACCAACGACAATTGCCCGATCAATTCCTTGATCGCAGATTTGGCATTGAGAAGGCTACAGAAATTTAGCCCTCGCCCGGGCAGTGAAGTAAACTGGCAAGTGCGTGACCTCGCCACCAATGCCATTCTGCAAAGCGGAAAGGTGACGGTTCGTCCGGACGGCTTGGTGGTATTGCCCAAAATAGTGGTGTACAAAGAAGACCTGCGCAATGTGCGGATCGTAGTAACTGATCCTTTGGTTGCAACCAGACAGTTCTTGGAAGAGGCGAAATTCAAGCTACAAATTGAACCCAATCCATCATACAGAGCGGCAACATTGACCTTGACCTCACCCAAAACTACTGAGGCCACTGTGCGGGCAATTGCAGCAAGTGGCCAGGGTACCACTTTTAAAACAAGCCTTAGAGCGGGGGAGAATCGGATTCCCTTGACTGCTTTTGATGGATTGCCCGCTGGTTTTTACGCGATTGAAGTGGCCGTGGAGGGGCAGCGGAATGTGGGCAAATGGTTGAAGTGGTGATCACTCCAACTTGATCGAAATCACCTCCCTCGTGCCCCGGTGAATGCCATACAACACATTCTTCTGATACCGATCTATCGCAATACCTTGCCCCTGGAAAGGTACCGGAATGGTTTTGACCCAGTCCAATTCGTATCCAATGTTGGGAATGCGCAAAATGTACAATTCCAAATCGTGGTGCGGGCTGCAATACAACAAACCATCTTCGCGAAACGTCCCCCCTGATAAATTCATGGGCCGGATGCGCTCCACCAGCGCTTTGGGTAGTATCCAGCCAGCAGTGCGCCGCCATTCGGAATCGAATTGCACCAGTGAGCTGTACTGTACCCCTCGGCCAGGCTCACCGCCTTCGTTTTCGTACTGCGAAAAATAGGCGTACCAATGCCCCTCGTACCAGTCTACCCAAGTGCAGGATCCCTCATAAATGCCAAAACTTTGGCTGCCGATGTGTTGGAGCGTTTTGGGGTCAAAAATCTCCACCGAACTGGCCATGGGTTTTTCGGGGTAATTGGAATTGACGCAATAGAGTTTGCCATTGATGATGATCCCGCTGTTGAGGTGTTTGAGCGGACCAGACCAGCTGGCTACGCTGTCTTTGTTGCTTTTGCGGTATTTCACAATCTGCGAATTGGAAATGGCGTAAAAATGCAAACTATCGACAGCCACCGCCTGGGTGGCGTGGCGGGATTTGACACGAAAAAGTTCGGTAGAGGTTTGGGTCATACCAGGAATCCAAAACAATCCAGTCAGGATTAAACCAAGCAATATTTTCATGATAAGGTGGCGTTTAACGTTGAAGCAAATTGCAAGAATACAAGCTATAGATGAATCAAATGTGCTTTTTGGGTTAAGATTTGGCAAAATACCGCAAAAAGCGAATGCAAAAAAAGTTCACATCTTTGGGTGATCTTAATCCATTTTTAACAAGAAATGTACAAGCAACTTTTCAAGTTTACACTCCAAACAACACAAGGCATAGCTACTTAGTCTATTCTGCATTCAAATTGTTAAACATGGATATTTCTGTGTTAACTAAGCACTGGACATAGTGCCGTTTTTGCCGTTTTTTATGCTAAAACATTAATCAAAGCCTTACAATTTCTTATTCCTTCCCAGTCAATCCTTGCGTTTTATCACTCCTACCTTTGTGTTGAAATCTACACAGACACATTATTCTACTTTAAGATTTTTTAAACAAATTCACCACTATGAATCTTGCACGCCGTAAGGATCGACACTCCAATGTACAGGCCATAAGCCTTTGGAGTTTCGCCATGATCTCGTTTTTAAGCCTTAGTCAGCCCCTTTTTTCCCACCCATCTTTTGAAAGCAATGCGTCCCTGGAAATGACCATTGCCGACGAAATCGTTCAAGGGAAAGTAGCCTCGGAATCGGGTGAAGCTTTGATTGGAGCTTCGATCCGGGTAAAAGGTACGGATAAAGGCACCGTCACCGACATCGAAGGTAATTTTTCAATTGCCTTACCGACCGATGAGCCCTCTACATTGATCGTCTCGTACATTGGATACGAAGAACAAGTCATTACCTATACTGCAAAAGCCGGAGCAAAGAACAACTTGTCCGTCAACCTGAAGGCTTCCTCCACCAACCTCAACACCTTGGTGGTTACCGGGTATGGAGTGCGGGCCAAGCGCGACCTGACGGGTTCGGTTGCATCTGTACAGGCCAAGGACATCAAAGAACAGGCTGTGACTTCTTTCGATCAGGCTTTAGTGGGTAAAATGGCGGGTGTAAACGTCATTCAAACCAGCGGCGCACCAGGTGGCAACGTGTCCATCCGCATCCGTGGGGTGAGTTCGATCAGCGCAGGCAACAACCCTCTATTTGTGATCGACGGTATTCCTGTAACCAACGATACCCGCAGTGCTTCCAATGGGGTAAACAGCTATGAGCAGCCATTCAACCCTTTGGCTTCCTTGAATCCTAGCGACATTGAATCCATCGACGTATTGAAAGATGCGGCCTCTGCCGCCATCTATGGTTCCAGAGGTTCCGGTGGGGTGGTGCTGATTACTACCAAAAAAGGAAAATCTGGAAAGCTTAGAATCAACTACGACGGCAGCTACGGCCTGCAAGAAGTGAACAAAAAAGTAGATTTGTTGGACGCCTACGAATACGCCCAGGTGGTGTACGACGGCCACAACAATGCCTATTTCGACGCGGTACCGACTGGTAAACCCACCGATCCAAATAGCGTTCGTCCGACCAACCCGGCGCTGCGTGTTCCCCCGCAAATTCTTCCTTATCTGGCTGGCCAACAAGGGTTGACCAATACCGATTGGCAAGACGAAATTTTCCGCCAGGCGCCCATGCAGAGCCACACCTTGAGCGTCAGCGGAGGTACAGAGAACGTCACGTTTTTGTTCTCAGGTGCTTACCTGAACCAGGATGGCATCGTAATCAACAACAACCTGACCCGTTACAACACCCGTTTCCGAGTAGATGCCAAATTGAATAAATTCAGTTTTGGCGTCAACATGAGTCCTTCTTTCTCTACCAATCAAGTGGTTAATTCTGAAGGACCCTGGTTCGCTCCCAACTCTGGGGTCGTTTCAATGGCCTTGGGTTATGCCCCAATTTTTCCGGTATACAATCCAGATGGTACCTTTGCTGACTCTGTAAACGTATGGGGGTATGGGCAAACCAACCAGTTGAACCCGGTTGCCGTAGCGAATTAGACCAAAGACCGAATCAAAAACTTCCGTCTGTTGGCCAACTCTTATGGCGAATACGAAATCCTGGAAGGTTTGAAATACCGCTTGGCCGTTGCTACCGACGTCAACACCTTTCGCCGCGATTACTACCGTCCTTCCAATTTGCCAACCCAGGGGGTGCTTGGCCGCTCGGTATCAACCGGATTTTCCAATACCGATCAATTCTCCAACTGGTTGGTTGAAAATACCCTGACCTATTCTAAATTATTTGGCAATCACAAATTGGATCTTTTAGCAGGATATTCTTCCCAGAAAGAAAATCAGGATCGCAACACCTTGACAGCCAATAATTTTCCAACGGATGCAGTATCCACGCTGAATGCAGGCCAGATTTTGTCCGGTAGCTCTTCTTTGCAACAATGGAGCTTGCTTTCTTTGTTGGCCAGAGCCCAATACAATTATGCTGGCAAATATTTCATTTCGGCTTCCGCTCGGCGTGATGGTTCTTCCCGTTTTGGGGCCAACAACAAGTGGGCTTTGTTCCCTTCGATATCTGCTGCATGGGACATTGCCAAGGAAAACTTTTTTGGTAACTCAGGAGCCATCAATGCTTTCAAAATCCGGGCCAGCTATGGTTTGACGGGTAACTTCCAAATCCCCAACTACGGCTCACGCGCCCAGTTGAGCAACACCAACAGCAACTACATTTTTGGCAATTCTGCCTTGAACAACGGGATTTCCATCACTACTCCGGCTAACGATAACCTTTCCTGGGAAAATACGGCCAGTACCGATATTGGTGTAGACATCAGTTTTTTTAAATCAGCCTTGAACTTGACCGTTGATTACTACAATTCCAATACCAGCAAACTGCTGTTGAATTTGCCAGTACCCAGTGGTTCAGGATTCAATACCTACCTCCAGAACATCGGTGAAATGAACAACCGTGGGTTTGAAGTTTCCTTGGGGTACAACAAACGTTTGAGTACAAATTTTGCCATTGAAGGAAACGCCAATTTTTCTACCAACAAGAATAAGGTGACCAAGCTTGGACCATCCGGTGCGCCGATTATCCAAACGGGTGGCACGGGTAACACCTATTTCATTACCCAAATTGGCGAAACGATTGCCTCCTATTATGTATACAATGTAATTGGCATCTACAAAGACCAGGCGGATTTGGACGCTTCGGCAAAAACCACTAACCCGACCAAAGTGGGTGACTTTAAATTTGAAGACGTCAATGGCGACAAAAAAATCGATGCAAGTGACCGCAAGATCCTCGGCAACTTCCAGCCCAAGTACACCTTTGGGTTCAGCAACACTTTCCGTTACAAAAACTTTGACCTGAACATCGCCATCCAGGGGAGCCAGGGCTTCAAAGTAATGGCATTGCTCAACCGTTACTTTGCCAACGTGGAAGGTAACTTCAACAACACCAGCGAAGTATTGGGCTATTACAAATCTCCGAGTGATCCAGGTACAGGGTTTGTCAACCGCGCCAACCGTTTAGCTACTGGTGGCAACGGGATCACTTCCAGCTGGCACATCGAGGATGGGTCGTATGTACGCGTACGCAACCTGACGTTGGGCTATACCTTTAACAGTGAAACTTTGGCAAAAGCGAATATCGCCGGAGCACGAGTTTATTTCTCTGTATTGAACCCGATCACTTGGAGCAAGTATCCTTACTTCAACCCAGAAATCAGCGACCGCCCCGATAACTCCCTGACTACTGGTGAAGATTATGGTTCTTACCCACTGGCGCGTACCTACACCTTTGGCTTGAACTTTAGCTTCTAATTGGGTTCCATTTGTTTTTTTATCAAAAATGAAATGCTAATGAAAAACAACCTATTTATAGGGTGCATGTTCCTATTGGTCTGCACCTCCTGCAAGGAAAGTTTCCTTGATTTGACGCCTCAATCAACGATTTCCCCGGAGAATTTTTTCAAAACTTCTCTGGATGCCATTACTGCAGTAAACGGCTGCTACAAGTCATTGGCCGTTGGCGGCCAGTATGGTGGTACCTTTCAAGTGTTGATGGAACACCGTGGCGACAATTTCTCTGACCAGGATCCTTCTTCTGGTTCGGGGGTAAACTACCAGATCAACCGGTTTTCGGATAACCCCGGCAACACCAACCTCTACAGCAGTTGGACGGCCATCTACAGCAGCATTTTCCGTTGCAATACGGTGCTTGAATCGGTAGATCCGATCAACATGGACAACACCCTGAAGAACCGCATCAAGGGAGAAGCCTCATTTATTCGTGCCTTGAATTATTTCAATTTGGTGCGTCTCTGGGGCGCTGTTCCATTGGTAACCAAAACGATCGATCCGGTGAGTGCTACCAGCTTAAAACGCGATGACGTTGCAGGGGTATATGCCCAAATTGAAGCGGATCTGAAGTTTGCAGCAGCCAATCTTCCTGCTACTTACCCGGCAGCCGATTTGGGTCGGGTTACCCAAGGTGCAGCCAAGGGCTTGTTGGGCAAAGTCTACCTGTACCAAAAGAAATACAACGATGCCAAAACTGTATTGGACGAAGTTATCAACTCCAAGGTCTTCTCTTTGTTGCCAAAGGTGGAAGATGTGTTCAGCGCTACGGTGAAGTACCACGCTGAAATTCTGTTCGCCATCCGTTTCGCTAAAGGCATTTCCGGCCAGGATCACGGTTTTTGGTATTCCAATACCCAGGTAATTGGCATCGACACTACGATTCAGAAGGCTTATACGGAAGCAGGTGACTTGCGTAAAACCTTGGTTGATGCCGTAAAGCCAACTGGAAGTAGCCTCATCATGCCCCGGAAGTTTCTGGATACACCAGTGAACAACAACTCAGGAACGGATTTCCCGATCTTGCGTTTTGCCGATGTACTGCTGATCCAGGCGGAAGCCCTGAATGAATTGGGTTACAACGCAAGCACCGCTGCTGGTACAGCTTTTGCTCACCTGAATGCTGTACGCAAGCGCGCTGGCCTGAAGGAATTAACTGGAACTGACTTACCTACCCAGGAGAGCTTCCGCGCTGAAATTTACAAGCAAAGAAGACTGGAATTGCCTTTTGAAGGCGACCGTTGGTTTGACCTGGTGCGCAGAGGTACGGCGATTGCCGAAATTGCAGCCAACAAAAAAATCACCATCGCGCCTTTCCGTTTGATTTACCCGATTCCGCAGCAGGAAATCGACATCATGAACAACCCAGCAACTTTTGGCCAAAACCCTGGCTACTAATTATTTCTGCACTGTTTATAGTCTTTTGGAAGGTAGCATCACTGAGGGGTGGTGCTACTTTTTTTGTCCATCAAAACTTAATCAACGCCGTATCATCTCCTCCACTACTACACCCAGCACCTCAAACACCACCCGAATCAACCCCGGAATCAAAAACAGACCAACCCAAAACCCCCAGCGATATCCACTTGTAACCAAAGGCGCATAATACTCCCGCCCGGAAAACAGGCCAATGAACCCATTTTGCACCGCAAAAAAACCATGTTTGATCCCAGGCCAAAAGCCATAGGTAATGGCTGGATCGATCCAGGCCGTGTAGGCCGCCAGGAGGAACATGATGAAGACCAAGACGAACAAAAACAGGAAGTATAGACGTTGGGCAGGTGTGAACATTCCTTTTTTTCAATAAAATTAAACATACTGCCCTTAAAGCACCTCACCTAAATGTGTGATTTTGCACGTCTGCAAAATAATTTTCACAAACTTGTTCGGATCTTAACCTGTTGTTCGTCGGCACTCGAATACGTAAGGACAAAAAAGGGGCTGCGATCAGGCAGCCCCTAATATTTTCTGATTTATAGTTTCGGTTACCGGAGAGTGATCCGAATCACCTTGTTCTTTACATCAGATTTGTTGCTCAATCATCCCCAATCCAAATTTGAACTTAATCCTGTTTTTTGAATTCTGCAGTTCGCTTATCACCAGTAAACCTGATTGGCGCATGGTCACCATCGGTACTCTGGTTTCTTAAAATATTGTTGTAAATGTTTACAAGGCCACTAGGCGTGAGCAAGGAGACCCTGAAGGCCATCAAATCCCAGTTGTCGCAAGTATGTCCAAGATCCCCTCCAGTAAAAGGGTTGTTATTGGGGGTGCCGTCATGACGAATGGAGATGCTGCGAACATTCACCACGTCAATTTCTTGCCCCAAACTGATGTTTTGGGTTGCAGATTGGTTTTGCCCTAGCCCCCGGTGCAACAAATATTCACGAGAGGAAGTACCATTGTTAAAATTAACCGCTAGAAAGGCGGTATTGTAAGAGCGCAAGTCATCGCTCCCACTTTGTGTAGTTACTTGCAAAATTGTACCTCTACGGATGGGTTCGCAGATGCGTTCGGTGTAGCTCGTAGTCATACTAACATAGGCATCAGACCTATCCCGCAAAAATTTGAGCTTATAGGAAATGGGTTGGATTTGTACACTTGGATTCCAACGTGCATCCCGTACGTATTGATTGAATTGGTCGGCATTGGTAATAACCTGTGCCGAACCTCCCAATACGAAACCAACAGTCTGCGATTCACGAAGAACCTTATTGTAGTCGACATTGGCCTGGACTCCAGCGTTGCCACTTCCCCAATTGTAACGGGCATTGAGTGCAGCTCGGATGGTCTGTTCTGATTCGTTGCTTTCTATCCGTAAGTACCCAATTTTTCCATAAGATACAGCGTGAATGTATACTGCATTGTCATCAGTTGGGGGAGTAGTAACCAGGTTTTGATTGTCATCCACTACGATATCAAAATAAACCTGGGTCAGTTTTACGATATATACGTTGCGAGCCTGTGTATTGCTGGTATTGAAGGTAGCCTGTACGCTGGCACCCCAACCTGTAAAATCCCCACCTACAAACACTTGCAGCTGCTCTCGGCTAAATATTTGTTTCAGTTCAAATACTGCCCTAGAGGCATTAACCACCGTTCTGTTCTGGTCGAGCAAATATGAAATTCCTTGCCATATCCCACTACGGTTTAGGTTTACAGGCTGGATGGTGGTCGAAATTTTACCAGAAGGGGCGGCAATTAGATTGACTGCCATTCGCATTGGATTTCTAGGCAAGTCCAAGGTTCTAAAAGAGCCGTCTGCCACTGAATTCGCTTGGTAAATCGCGCCAGGATAGATCTTGTCCCAAATGCCCCCGGAAATGATGCGTTCAAAATTAGATTCAGTAAACTCAATTCGTCGAGAGGAACAAGTCATGCCATTCTCCGTTGTTACAGTCGGTTGTATTTTGGCTGATGGCCGAGTATTGTTTGTACGACCTATGGTAGCACCATTTACCCTTACAATGGGAGGTCTTACCAAAACGTTTGGGGTGATCGTAGTGTGTTGAGCAATGCAGACAAAGCCCAGTAAACAGAATACTACAAAAAAGATAGTTTTCATGGTGTTTTGATTTTAAAAAAACAAGAGATTGTTATACCCTGATGGGCAGTTTGATTATCTAAAAATTAAATTCCCAGCATTATCCATTTGTACTGAACTACAGCGAGATAGGTCAACTCCTGTACTGCGGATTGCATTGTTCAAGGCAAGTTCAATGGCTGCCTTTAGTCCTGGGTCATCCATTTTAGTACGAAGATTGCTTTCAATTGCTCGGCGAATCTGGTTTTGGCGATCGCCCACTCTAGGGATCAACCCCCAGTCGCAAAGGAAAGCCCAAAAGTTGTTGGTGCATGGGTCTGGACCTAATTCTCGTACATCAACCTTAAAAATGACCTCACTCGAATACCTCAAGCGGCCACCAGACAAAATAGGTAGAAGTTGCATTTCAACCCACGCACTGTTGAGTTCAAAATCTGGACAACCTGCACCGGGACAAAACGGATTTCCTTCGCAACAGGCATTGTTATAGCAATCAGTTATGAGCTCGGTTTCTGCACTTTCAAAATTGAAACTCATAATTAACCTTCCACCGCGGGTATTAACCGTTGTTCTTGAGGAATTCCATTCATTGATGTAAGCTTTGCAGCGATTATCTGGGCCACCGGCAACCATGTCGAGGCTAAAAGGTAGCCGATAATGTGTTCCGCCGAAATCGACTCTAAAGAAACAATCGTTTGGTTTCCAAAAAGCACGTTCTCCGGATGGATCAAATTCATGCCTTCGTGGCGTAAAATTGTTGATCCGAATTCCGGCAGTAGACAAACTCGCTTGAAGTGGATTGAACCAGGTGGAGCGAGGAACAACCGGGCATACAGGTTGTGCGTTGATTTGGGATAACATAAGCCCAAACCATGCCAAAATGAAAATGATACTTTTCATTGGAATAGAACTATTAGGGTTTAAAAATCAAATTGGAAAATGGATGTGGTAAAAAGAGGCAAGAACGAAGATTGGATTACTCTCGGCCTTCACAGGTGACAATGTCGGATACCCGCAAAACTTTGACAACGGCTTTTAAATTTCTGTCTCTGATTTCTGAGGTCCGATAATCAACACTAAAGGAGTAAGTTCTGCTAGGGTTTTCCAAGCTTACAATCTGGCAGGGTTTGATAACGAAAATTTGATGGTAAGCATAATATTCTTTACGATTGTTATCATAAAGCAATACGTATACAACCTGATCTTGGTTAAAGATATCAGTGCCAACATCTGAAAAATTAAGGGTAAAATCTACAGTAATACTAGTATGGGTACTGCTAGCTCTTGCTACACTATGAATGCCAGTAACTGACTGTGCGTTGGTAGTAATTTGAAAGAACAGAACCCCAAAAGCAATTAAACTGAGGATACTTTTCATCGCGCAAGATTTTAATAATGATCAAATCAATCCACTGGCGGATTTGACTATTAAATGCGAGAAAAGTAGAGAAGTGAGGAGCTTGGTCCTTTTTTTTATTTTTTATTTTTACTCCCTAGGTTAAAAAATTTAAACAATGCCCCTATGATGATAAGCGACAGCACTATCAGTAACCATATGTACCTATTCGGGTAAAAATCAAGGGCTTCTACTTCTCCAATAATGACCATGGCCGCCCAGTAATTAGGCATTCGTTGCTCTGCTGCATCTTTAGCCAGAAATTGAAGTTTGGCTCTCTGGAGGGCAATGTCCTTGGGGGTTCCCTTTTTTAGTTCAACATAAAAGGCTTTTACAATGTCATCGGAATAAACATCTTGAAGCTCCCACAAACTCATCATCAAACTACGGCAACCTGCGTATGCAAATGCTCGGGACACACTCATGATGCCTTCCCCTCGTTGCAACACACCTTTACCTGTATTGCAGGCCCCCAACACCGTAAGTTCGTTATTGCGAAAACGCATCCCGTAGATTTCCAAAGCACTGAGCGGCTCGATGGACTTATTTTTTACAAACATCAGTGCTGACTTGGCTGGTTGCTTTTCATCAATTCGGCCGTGCATCGAAAGGTGGAGAATGCGGCAACGTGGGGCTTCGGTTAAAAAATGTTGCTTACTCGACTGGCCAGTGCTCTGTGTCCAGGTTTTACCGCCAAGGCTTTTTTTCAAAAACTCCACTTGTGGTTCGGCTAAAGGAAGCCTCGTCAATGAAGTATTGACTTGGTTGTAACTGATACCAAAGCCTCCGAAATTCCACCTGGTTCGGCCAAAAGCATTTACGTATTTTTTGTTATTTAATAATTGATTGGAAAAGCTATAACTGATGGCAAATTTTTTAATCAAAAAAGGGACATTCCGCCCTTTGAGATCAGGGTAGGGAGCTTCCAACAAGGCATCAAAAGGAAGGTAGTGCAATAATCCGTCAGGCACAATGCGCAATCGTCGAATTTCACCGTGTGTATTGAGCTTTTTTAGTGCAGGGGCCAATATTTTTTGATAACATAGAAACCCCGTTTTACTTAAAACCTGCATCGTAGTAGCATCGGGAGCTGGATTCTGAAGGTGTTGGATGAACAAGGAAATTGAATCCAAAAATCCCTGTTGAAGCACCTGAGTATAAATTCGGCACTCACTCCTTGTAATTGCGAAAACAAAGCATTCTTGGTTTCCCATAAAATACTCAACGAACAAAGTAGAGTCTGGTAATGCCCGCTGGATGTCAACTACCCTCATCGCCTGAATGGAAGCATATTTCAAGCGGAAGTAATCTGGTTGTGTTTTTTCGAGTTTTTGAACCTGTTGTTCAAAAGCTGTTTTTAATGTGGCCAGGGAATCTTGCCAGACTCCCCGCAAAGAATCATTTTCCGCCTCTAAAACTTTTTTTTGCCAAAAGACCAGGCGCTGTAACTGTCGGTTTTCCAATGCTAAAATTGTTGGGTCAATATTTGCCATTTGTTTGGCTGATTGATCGGTCAAAGCCTGACGGAGTACAATGGCTTTGTTGCGTTCACAAAAGTCTAATGCGGCACTGGTATCATGCAACATTAAGGCGGTGCGTATGGCCTGTTCATAAATAGGCAAAGCCTGTTGGGACAAACTAAATTTGGAACCATCTTCACGTAAAGAATACCTCAACTGAATGATCAAAGTATCCAAACGCCGAAAGTTGTGCAGTGCCTCCTGAAATTTTTTTTGAGCCATTTGGCAACGGGTTATCCCGAATAGCGCTATGAGGCATTTATCCGTAACCGTATTGAGTCGCATTACTGAGGCAGGGAATTTTGGGACAGCTACTTTTAAAGCTTTTTCAAAATAAGTCTTGGCTTCATTGATAGTTCCCATTTGTAGGCAAACTTCTCCGGCACTGGCGTAGGCACTGGACAACAAGCGATACTGAGGGTAATTTTGTAAAATAGTGATGGCCTTTTTTTGGTATTGTAGTGCGTCCTTATAGCGATTTTGAGCCAAAGCAAGTTCACCAAATTCGTTATAGATGTTGCCAATGTGTCGGGTGACATAGGGCAGGTCAGACTTTTGATAGTAGGCCAAGGCTTGGGTTAAACAAAAATGGGCAGAATCGTACCGCTGCATAGCCCGGAAACTCAGGTTCATATTAATGAAACACCCCCCAATAACCGCATGAAATTGATCTGCCCATTCTTCTTTCATTGAATCGAGACAAACCTGAATCGCTGAACGATTTTTTTGTAGTGCCAGCAAATATTCCTCTTTTGCCAGGTAGGTTTGCGCAAGTCGGTTGTAATGTTCTTCCAATAACTGGACTCGATCTCTTTGACTATTCAGGATATGGGGATAAGCACGATCATAATAAACTATACTCCTATCGTAGTCGCCCAAATAATCATAAATGTCACCCAACTCTAGGCATTCTTTTGCCAGCATGAAAGGATTTTTACCATTTGAACTGATTTTTAAAGCAATATTAACTTGATTTAGTGCAGTGTTGTATTCACCCAGGTACTTGTGGCAAACCCCCATCATGAATGCGCTGCGTGCAAGATCGTTGTGGGCAGGATCAGTAAGGTGTTTTCTGCGGAGGGCGTCTGCAGCAACGAAACAGGGCAATGCTTGGCCATAATCAGCTAAATCGCTGTAGTAATACAACCCCATTTCGTGCCAAAGGTCGGCGGCATCAAGCCCGGGGTTGGGCAATGTTTTCAGCTTTTGTGCTATATTTTTTATTCCTTCCAAAACATGCTTGGGCTGCTGGTTTGGCTTGTCTATTAAAGAATAAAATTGATCGAATAAGCTATCAATTGGGTTGATTTTGCCTTGCGAACGAAGGGTAAGATGAGCCACTGTTAAACAAAACAGCACTGGTATGCCTAGGCTGCGGATGCAGAAGCCAGTTTTTTAGGGTCTATTAACATGTTTTCTCCAAAAATAAAAAGATGTACTGGAAGTTGCTTGGCCAAATTATTTTTTTATCTAAAATATTAAAAATAAAGTAGGAATGGATTTTTTGTAAAAAATTCAGGCCAGTATACCTCACTATCATACTGGCCTAAATGTTATTTACTCATTGCATCATTTTCGAAAGCAATAGCTCAAACGACCAAGTGCCGCGGTATTATCGATGGTTCCACCACTAACGCATTTGCCCACAAAGACTGAGCCTTTTGTTCGGTAGGCTCCCTGCATGATTGCACATTTCAATTGTTGCCAACTGCGGGTGCCACTGTGTGTACGGAGCGCAAAGGCAATTCCCGCTACAATAGGGGTTGCAAACGAAGTTCCACTAACTGGCCTGGTGAGGCCCTCCACAGTAGGTACAATGATGTTTTCTCCAGGGGCAAATATGTCAACATGGATAAGTCCAACATTGGAAAATGATGCAATACTACCAATGCAGGATTCTGCACCAACTACCAGAATGTTATCGGCAGGCACACAGGCTGGGAGAAGAGGTTTGTCATCTATTATTCGCTGGTTGTTTCCAGCCGCACAGACAACCAGGATGTCGTTTCTTTGAGCCATCCCCATGGCTATCCCCAAAGGTGTTTTATCTAGTGGAAAATATTTCCCGTCCGAATTAGGACGAACCTCAGCCACAATGCTGATATTGATAATGTCCACATTTGTTTGAATGGCATGATCAATTCCTTGGATCAAAGCATACATACGTCCTTTTGCATGTCTGTCCAATACTTTGATAGGCACTATATTGGCAGCATTCCCCATGTTAGGAGCAATCAGGCTGGCAACTGCCATTCCATGACCATGATTGTCACCAAAAATCTTTACAGATGGGTAATCATTTGTGAAGTTGTACCCTTCCCCGAATGCAATAAGGCTGTTCAATTCAGGAGGTATTTTACAGTCAGGTATGCGAGAATTGCAGCCAAGTCCTGTATCTAATATGGCTATTTTCCCAGGTCTCCCATTTTTGTTTGGTGGAACAACAAATCTCTTGATGTCTAAAGTTACACAACTAGCGCTTGGCCTTGATAACCACATGTTAGGGCTTTCGGGAATGGTAATTTCAACATTTTCCTCAATGAAAAATTCAACCCCGGAGGTCTTTCTACGTGCTCGTTCTACTGCTTCGGTTGGACTTGAATAGGGAAACCAATCCGCAGGGTCTCCTGATTTTACAGTTCTGCTGTTTGGCATTCGCCATAATCTAGCCTTCGTAATCGGGGTAATCCACTTCTCTTTGGCACCTAAACTGTTCTTTCTGCCTTCAATGGCCTTAAACGAAGTGCCTTCCGGAAACACCACAATAACATCAAATGAATCCCTGGGGGGCGGTTGCATGATCTGCGACCATACCACTGTTAAAGCAAAAAAATAAAAAAAGCCAATTAAAACAGGAGTTTTCATAATGTTTTATTTAGGAGTTTATACAATTTTGTTTTTTTGATAAACCAATGAGTAAATGCAAGAAATTCCCTGTAGTGAGCAAAAGTGAGATTGAATTGCACTTTTTTTTTTCAATTGGTCCAATTGTGTATTTTTGTTCTAAACTCTTCTTAATCAGCTCACTTTTTTAAAAAAATGCATTCACCTAGATTAGAACCTATATGGCAAATGAAAATAAAAATTGGGGTTTGGGCGTAGCAGATTTTCTGGTATTACTGGATGAATTGGAAAACGGTAAAGAGCAGGCTTTTCAGAAAATTTTTATTCAAAATTACCAGAAATACCGCAATTATGCACTTAAAAACCTGAACATCAGTTATGATGATGCTGCGGACGTCACAACTGAAGCTTTTGTAAAAATTCACCGGCTTTTGCTTGAACGCCGTATTGAATATGGTAACCTGGAAGGCTACATTATGCAGATAATTCGAAATGAATACTTGATGCTATTGCGCAAACGCAAACAAATGCCCCTTTCAGATATTGAAATAACTAGCCTGGGCCTGACAGAAGAAGAATACGACGAAACTACCCTCCAACATTTTGAGCTTGCTTTTGAACAATTGGATGAAGCCTGTCGTACTTTATTACAACGGCACTATTTTCAAAAAACACCCCACCGCGAAATTGGAATTGAGCTCAATATTTCCGAAGATGCTTCCAAAACCCGCACCAAAGTTTGCCGCAACAAACTCCGAGAACTTTTTTTGCACCGTCTCAATGCTGCATGATTCATTGACTTTTTAAACTAACATTTATGATTGACAAATACAAAAAAGGGGAATTATCCGAAGCAGAAATGGAGGCGATTGAAGAAACATTGCTGCAAAAACTGGTTCAGAAACAGGATGAGGATAAACTAAGAGAAAATTTAAAGCGTATTGCCACATCCCTAGAAATAGAAACCAACCAGAATCCTGAAGCAACATCATCTTCAACGCCTACCTCTTTGGCTGCTTCCAAAGCGACACGTCGTCGGATTTGGTTATCCATTGCAATAGCAGCCGCTACTATCCTTGGGCCAGTGGCCTTAGCGTGGTTGGGGAAGCAATTCCTGAAATCTTCTTGGAGTGAGAGCGCACCCGAATTGGCACTAAATTTTTTAAAGCAGGAAAGTGCCCCGTCGCTGAGCAATACAATGAATGATGACAGTTTAAGTACTGCTGAGCAGGCTGCTAGAACCGCCTATATTGAACAAAGATACCAAAAGGCAGCTCAGCTTTTTGCTGCGCTACCACCTTCTACCGCACAGCAACATTTTTACTTGGGTATCTCCGCTTTAAAACAGGAAAAACCAAATTTCACCCTTGCCGAAACCCACTTACTACAAGCGAGATCTTTTGGTAAAGGTTGGCAAGAAGATGCCATCAACTGGCATTTAGCGCTGGTGTATTTGAGTACAAACCAAGCAAGCGCAGCCCGCAAAGAATTAGAAAACATAGTCACGATTGGAAGAGAACATGTCAATCAAGCTGAAATGTTGTTAATTAAGCTCGAGCAGTAAAGTTTTATTGGTGTCATTGGTGCTTGTTTAATTTTTTAGACTCAGCCTACAAACTTACCCGTTTATTTGGAGGCCTACACCTCACTTCGTTGTTTCTACAACCGCCCAAATCCATACCCCTTCCCCTTCAATTCCGCTATCAACTCCGGCAGCCGCCGATAAAACTTATCCTTCCGCTCCGGATCAGTCCCCAGGTGGATAAGCACAATCGCTCCATTGAGGCGAGAGGGATTCTTTTGTTCAAAATCCAGCAGGCCTTCGTATAGTTGCGCACTGCTGCGGTAGTTGCTCATGCTAGGCGTGGTGTAATCCGCATTGGTGCCCGTGCCAGGGGTAAAATTGATCAGTTGCAGGCCTTGTTGTTTGCTCCACCTGGTAATCTGCTCGTTGTACCACTCGTAGGGTGGCATAAAATGGGTAATCACCGCCGAAGGGGCAAAGGTTTTCAACATCTGCAAGTTCGCCTGCAAGTCCTGCTCAAATTGTGGACGGCTAACCAGCAATGAATCCCTTTTGCCCCAATCACAATACAACAAGTGTTTGTCCGAATGCGGCCCCAGGTAATGACCGTCCCTGACCATTTGTTGGATACTGTTTTTGAATTGCGGGGTTCGCAAAAAATCGCCCGTCAAAAAGAACGAAGCTTTGATTCCCTGTTTTTTCAACGTCTTCAAAATGAATTTACGGCCTTCCCCAAACTCGTGGCCAGTAAAAGTCAAGTAAATCGTAGGCTCCTCTGGGTTCATCCCTTGAATGCCACCGTATACATCCTTTCGTAGTTGATCCGCCGCCGCTTTGCCTTCCTTTTCATACGCCGAGAGGATGTAACTCAGGCTCGCGGTACCATCCATCGTCGGTTCATTGCTGGAGTAGTCGCCGTAATCGTCGTGGTACACCACCAGTTTGGATTGAAACTCGGCGTATTCATCCGCTTCGTGCATGGTGATGCCGATTAGCCTGCCAAAAATGCTGCCGTAAATGGGGCCATCCACCAAGCCACCGTCAATTGGATAATTGTAGAGGTTGGTAAAAGCAGAATGTGGATCAACGGGGCTGTCGCCATCCGCAGGCAAGCCATAAATCATACTCGTACCCCAGGGATTGCAGCCAAAAAGCCAGTCGCGCATGGCGGCCTCCAGTTCCTGGTATTGATCGTCTTGGGTCAGTTGGCGGTACAGGTGCATTTGGGTCAAAATGCCTACGCTGAGGTTGTTCGAGCACCAGATGAAGGGCACTCCGTTGAGAAAGGGATTGTTTTGCCCCCTGGCTTTCACTTTTTCAATGCCCGCCTGTAAGTATTGGCGAAAAGGTGTGCCCACTCCCCCACCCTGTTGGGCTAGGAGGTAATGCCCCAAATTCACAAAAGGATACCACTGGTAATGCTTGGCAGTATCTGCACCCATCCAGGGCGTAGTGGGTTCGGCCCGGGCGTATTCGCCCGCTTGTTGGAGCAGTTCGCTGCGTTGGGGGGCTAGTTGTAGGAGCTGTGCGGCGGCCAATTCCATGTCATCCACGTAATTGTCTTCCTCGTAAAAATAGGGCGCCCGGCAAGGAGCAGTTTGACATACCCCAGGGAATTTGCGGCCAAAGGCATAAGCATCCCAGGCTTTGGGCAGTAATTTTTGGGCGTATTCAGGGTAGAAGGGTGCCAGAATTTTACTTCCCAACGCAAAAGTTGAAGCATATTTTCCGGCAGTGGAAGCGACGCCCTTCGTCCGGTTTTGGTAACGCAACAAACCCTGTGGCTGCCCGGTGATGAAGTAGACGGGGCGGCGGAGGCCCTGTTTGGGGTCGTACACCACCGAATCCAGATTGGGCAGCCGCAATTTGAGGTGGTCGCGATCGTCGGCCAATTGGTTGTACATTTCGTCTTTGGCGGGGTTCATTTTGAGCAACCAGTCGAGGCCCCATTTGGCTTCGTCCAATACGTCGGGGATACCATTGGGTCCAGGGTGGCCATTGGCGCTATGGGTGTCGCCGAAAGAGCCCGGATTTTGCTGGTACGCAAAAAGCATTTGGTAGGTGGCGTTTGCCGAAGTAGTAACGTATTGCAAATAATCGGAAGCATCGTGCCAACCTCCGGAAACATCCAGGTGTGTACCATTTTTGGCCGGGTCGGGATGGTACACAATGTAGCCATCCTGGGTATGGCAAGAGTCCTTGAGGTAGGGATTGTATCCACTGCGCTGCTGCCGCATGTACCGCAGAATGAAGTCGGCGGTGCCCGCATATACTTCGGCAGCAATGCGAAAACTGGGCGAGCGCACCCCGGCTGCCCGCACATAATAGCGCCCCTCGCGGTTGAAGCTGGAAAAATTGAGCCGACAGCCGGAGCGGAAAGCGGCATATTCGCCAAAGGTTTGAATGCTGCGGCTGCTGAATACGACCTTGTGACTCAACTCTTCACACAATTCAAAACTGCTGACCTGGGGTGTTTCCTTGCTGACAAGTACCGCTACTTTTTTATCCTCGGGGAGGTAGCCGAGTTGGTTGACGCGGATCCAGGTGGATTGGGCCGGGAGCAAACTGGGCAGCGAACCAATCCCAATACAAAGAAGGAAAATATTTTTCATTGGGCCAGACTGATTGATGTAGGCTGTTAAGATAACTCAATCTGCTCAATTTTTAACAAGAGCAAGCCTTAACAAAACTTTAACCATCTCTTTTTTAACATTTTAACACCATAAATAAACCTCGAACAAATCATGTGATTACCTTGTTGAATCATATTATACGCTCAATAAAACCCAGCAATCATGCAAAATTTCGCCTCAAATTCCTTTCCCCTGCTCCTTTTGATCCTGCTCAGTTCCCTGGCCTGTAGCAAACCCGAATCCGACGTAAAACCCGACAATTTAGGAACCATCGAGAAAAACCTCAAAATTGAGCTCAACGCCACCTTACACCCACTCAGCACCACCGACCCCAATCTTCCTGTAAATGACCTGGCCTTTTTGGGGAATCTAGGCAATGCCAAAATTGTCGGGATGGGCGAGGCCACCCACGGTACCCAGGAGTTTTTCCAAATGAAACACCGCATTTTTAAATACCTGGTTGAAAAGCAGGGCTTTCGCTACCTGGCTTTTGAATACGATTTGGGCGGCTGTATGGCCCTGAATGAACTGATCCAAAGTGGGCAAGGCGACATCAAAGCATGGATGTCGCAGCAAATGTACTTTTGGACCTGGCGCACGACGGAAGTGCTAGAGCTTTTTTTGTGGATGCAAGATTACAACCGCAACAAACCCGACTCCGAAAAAGTCCACCTGGTTGGAGTGGATTGCCAGTTCCCCAAGCAGGCTGTTCCCCAATTGGTCAATTTACTCAAGCCATACGACAACAGTTTCGCCACCGAGGTGAGCAGCAAACTGAATTCGATTGTCAAACATGAATTGTACAAGGGAGAAACTTTCGCTACCCTTCAACAAGCCCGCAATGGGGTTTTGCCGCAAATCAACGCGGTAGGCAGGGCACTCAATGAAAGAGCCGCTTCCATTTCCCAATTGACTTCCCCCGCTTATTACCAACAAATCATGCGGGTGTACGAGACCATCGTCCAAGCCGAAATTCTCCAATACAATCAGGTCTTTAACGCGGAGACTTTTTTCACTTTCCGGGAAAGATACATGGCCGAAAACCTGGATTGGGTTTTTAGCCAATACGGCAATGTTAAAGTGGCACTTTGGGCCCATAACGAACATGTTGCCAAAAACGAACAATTCCTGAATTTCAATACCAACTCATTAGGTGGCAACCTCAAAGCCAAATACGGATCGGCTTATCAAGTGATTGGATTCAGCATGGGGAGTGGGAATTTTAAAGCGTACAACGCCCTCAATAATCAATTGGAAACCATGAGGCTGGCGGCACCTATAACCAATTCCCTCAATTATCCGTTTACACAAGCAGATGAGCCACACTACGGGGTAATACTGGCCGATTTGCAAAAACGCACTTTTTGGAATGGTCGCCTGAGTTCCAGCCGCCCCTTTTTGTCCATTGGGGCTGTCTTCAATGCCAATCTGGTTGACCATTACTATTACACCATACGTTTGGATCAGTTGTACGATGTGATTTTTCATTTTGACAACACCAATCCTTCTCGCTTATTCTAAACCAGACCAACCCCAAACCGTCGACCATTCCAGGCCAAATTTCCATTGCATCAGCGGGTGAGTAGAATCATCAGGTAGCCTTATTCTTTTTTGCATAAATTGTGGAAGTTTTAAAACATAGAAATCATGTATAAACTCTGCACTACACTCATCCTGCTTTTGGGCACCATCGGCATTTTTGCCCAACAAAAATGGACCGAGGCCTCCAAGGGAAGTTTCAATCTGGTCCAAAACCAGGGCGGCCAGACCATCGCTTATTCCCCCAATTCCGGCGTAAAAATTTTGACCGTGGCGGGTTTGGCCTTCAAAGACCTGAACAAAAACGGACAGCTCGATCCTTACGAAGACTGGCGTCTGCCCGCCGATGTACGCGCCAAAGACCTGGCGTCCAAAATGAGCATCGAACAAATTGCGGGTTTGATGCTGTACAGCCGCCACCAATCCATTCCAGCGCGCGCAACTGGTTATTTTGCTGGTCTTTACAAAGGAAAACCGTTCCCTGAAAGTGGGGCCAAACCCGAAGACCTGAGCGACCAACAAATCGATTTTTTGACCAAAGATAACCTGCGTCACGTCCTGCTCACCACGGTGCAATCTCCTGAAATTGCCGCCAAGTGGAACAACAATATGCAGGCCCTGGTGGAAGGAACGGGCCTGGGTATTCCGGCCAACAACAGTTCCGACCCTCGCCATGGCACCGTAGCCAACGCCGAATTCAACGCTGCAGCAGGTGGCGCCATTTCCATGTGGCCGGGTTCACTGGGCATGGCCGCAACTTTTGATCCGGCATTGGTAGAAAAATTTGGCCGCATTGCTGCTGCGGAGTACCGCGCCTTGGGTATTGCTACGGCCTTGTCGCCACAAGTTGACATTGCCACCGACCCCCGCTGGAACCGTTTCAGTGGCACCTTTGGGGAAGATCCATTTCTCGCCGCGGTGATGGCCCAGGCCTATTGCGATGGCTTCCAAACCTCTACTGGCGCCCAGGAAATCGCCAATGGTTGGGGTTATGGCAGCGTCAATGCCATGGTGAAGCACTGGCCCGGTGGTGGCTCAGGTGAAGCGGGGCGTGATGCCCACTTCGGCATGGGGAAGTTTGCGGTGTACCCCGGCAAACAGTTCCAGACGCATTTTATCCCCTTCATCAATGGAGCCTTCAAATTGAAAGGCAAAACAATGATGGCCTCGGCGGTCATGCCCTATTACACCATTTCCTGGAATCAGGACACCAAGAACAAGGAGAACGTAGGCAACAGCTACAACAAATACATCATCACCGACCTGATGCGCACCAAGTACAAATACGACGGCGTAGCTTGCACCGACTGGGGGATCACCGGGGATGAAACCGTACTGGACAATTTTACCGCAGGCAAACCCTGGGGTGTAGAAAAACTCAGCATCGCCGAGCGCCATTACAAGGTATTGATGGCAGGAGTAGATCAGTTTGGGGGCAACAACGAAGCCAAACCCATCATCGAAGCCTATGCCATGGGCTGCAAAGAGCACGGTGAGGCTTGGATGCGCGCACGCATGGAACAATCTGCGGTACGTTTGTTGAAAAACATCTTCCGGGTAGGTTTATTCGAAAACCCTTACCTGGACGTAGAAACGACCAAACAAACGGTGGGTAAGCCCGAGTTTATGGCGGCAGGCTATGAGGCCCAATTGAAGTCAATGGTTTTGTTGAAAAACCAAAAACAGACCTTGCCCCTCAAAACAGGCATCAAGGTGTATGTGCCCAAAAAATTCACCCCGGCTGGTCGCAACTTCCTGGGTGAAACGACCCCGGAAAGAATGGATTACCCGGTCAACATCAACATCGTGAAAAAGTACTTCACGGTAACCGACAACCCTGATGAAGCCGATGTAGCGATAGCCTTCATCAGCAGCCCCAACACAGGCAACGGCTACCAGGCCGATGATGTCAAAAAAGGCGGCAATGGGTACTTCCCGATCAGCCTGCAATACGGCGAATACAAAGCGACCGAAGCCCGTGCAGTAAGTATTGCAGGCGGCGACCCACTGGAAAATTTCGCCAACCGCACCTACAAAGACAAATCGGTCAAAGCCTCAAACATTAGCGACTTGGCGATGGTAACCGAGACCTATGAAAAAATGAAAGGCAAACCCGTCATAGTTTCTATAAACGTAGACAATCCGATGGTTTTCAGCGAATTTGAAAGCAAAGCCAACGCGATTCTGGTCAATTTCCGCGTCCAGGATCAAGCCATTCTCGACATCCTGACGGGCAAAGCCGAACCTTCCGGCCTGCTGCCCATGCAGATGCCAGCGAGTATGAGCGTAGTGGAAAAACAGGCGGAAGATGCTCCTCACGATATGGTATGCCACAAGGATGCCGCCGGGCATGTGTACACCTTTGGTTTTGGGATGAACTGGAAAGGGGTCATTCAGGATGCGCGTACGGCGAAGTATGTATCGAAGAAGAAGTAATTTTCTAAGGTGATTCCTTAAGTGCCTTAGGTTTCTCAGGTGGTGAAAAAAAAACATCTTTTTCACCACCTAAGAAACCAAAGGCACCAAAGAGGCACCTAAGTTATCTCCCCATTTGCCGCCCTCCTTACATTTTTTTCCCACCACCTCAGCGGGGCAAGTCGCCTTTTACACGTCTTTCCATCCAAGCCATCGATTAAAACAAGGCATCATTCTAGCCAATGTGGTAAAGAATCTATTCTCCTGGGGCTTGTCTTGTCGATAGCTTAACTTTAGGTCGCAAATACCAAACAAAAAACATGAAGCATCCATTGACTAAAGTGATATTGGCAGCTCTTTTTATCCTGGCCCTCCTCCAACAAGGTTTTGGCCAAAACAGCAAACAGGCCAACCTCAAGGGCAAAATCATTGAAGCCCAAAGCAAAGCCCCACTCGCTTACGCTGCCATCCGCATCTTGAAAAACAGCGATAGTACCCTGGTCTCCGGGGGCATCAGCGACGAAAAGGGCCTGTTTTCGCTCGAAGCGCCCTACGGCGACTACCACGCGGTGGTGGAGTTTTTGGGTTACCAGCCCATCAAAATCCCCAGCTTTAGCCTGAGTGCGGGTAAAAACAGCCTGGACCTGGGCACCATCAGCCTCAGCGCCTCGGCCCAGAACCTGCAAGAAGTAGTGGTGCAGGGCGAAAAAAGCAGCATGGAACTGGCCCTCGACAAAAAAATCTTCAACGTCGGCAAAGACCTGGCCAATGCGGGGGGTACAGCCTCCGACATCCTCAGCAACATCCCCTCCGTATCGGTGGATGGGGAAGGCAATGTCAAATTGCGCGGCAGCGACAACGTGCGCATCCTCATCGATGGCAAACCTTCCGGGCTGGTCAGTTTTAAAGGCGGCGCGGGTTTGCAGCAGCTGCAAGGTAGCCTGGTCGACAAAGTGGAGGTGATCACCAATCCCTCGGCGCGCTACGAAGCCGAAGGTATGTCGGGCATCATCAACATCGTGCTCAAAAAAGACCGCCGCCAGGGTTTCAACGGCTCTTTTGACCTCATCGCGGGCAATCCCGACAACTTCGGTGCGGGTGCCAATGTCAATTACCGCAAGGACAAAATCAACTTTTTTCTCAACTACGCCCTGGCCTACCGCCTGCAACCGGGTCGCGGTGAGACCTACCAGGAAGTATACGATGGTGCCACTACCCGTATTCTGGAACAGACCAGCAAGGGCCGCATGCGCGCGGCCAACAACAGCATCAATGGTGGTTTGGATTACTATTTTGACGACAAAAACATTTTCACCGCCTCCTACCTCTGGCGCCGCAGCGATGCTCGCCGCATCAACGACAACCAGTACAAGGACTACATCAATAGCCTGAGCAACCGCTTCAGCGTCACCGACCGGCAGCAGGATGAAACCGAAGACGAACCCAATTCTGAATACGCGCTGAGTTACAAACGCAGTTTTGAAAAAAAAGGCCACGAACTGCTCATCGACGCCCGCTACCTCGACTATTGGGAGCATTCCGACCAAACTTTCACCCAACGCACCGTTTTTGACGATGGCATCATCAACAAAGTGGCCAGCCTCACCCAAAAATCGCTCAATGATGAAACCGAAAAACAATGGCTTTTTTCGGCGGATTACGTGCAACCCTTCGGCAAAGAAGGCAAATACGAACTGGGCGTCCGCAGCAGTTTCCGCGACATGAGCAACGACTTTTTTGTCACCGAGCAAGACAGCACTGGCCGTTTCCAGCCTCTGGACAGCCTGAACAACAACTTCCTCTACGACGAAAACATCAACGCGGCCTACGCCATCATTGGCAACAAGATCAAACGTTTTTCCTACCAATTCGGCCTTCGCGCCGAACACACCGACATCAAAACCACCCTGGCCCAAACCAATGAATCCAACCCCAGAAATTACGCCAACCTCTTTCCCAGCGCCCACTTCACCTACAAACTGGCCAAGGAAAACTCCCTACAAATCAGCTACAGCCGCCGCGTTCGCCGCCCTCGCTACAACGACCTGAGCCCCTTTGTGACCTATAGCGACAACCGCAACTTTTTCAGTGGCAACCCCGATTTGAATCCTGAATTCACCGATGCCTACGATTTGGGCCACGTCAAGTTTTTTGAAAAAGGCTCCTTTGCCTCCTCTTTGTACTACCGCTACACCACGGGTAAAATTGATCGCATCCGGCGGGTAAACAGCGATGGTTTTGCCGCTACCCGTCCGGAAAACCTGCTGGATGAGCACTCCTTTGGGGCGGAATTCACTAGTTCGTTTACCCTGAAGAAGTGGTGGAAACTGGACTTCAACGTCAACTTCTTCCGCGCCATCACCGATGGTTCCAACATCCAGGAGGACTATCAGAGTGATACCTACGCCTGGTTTGCGCGCCAAACATCGCGTTTTTCACTGCCCAAAAAGACGGACATCCAAATTCGGGCCAGCTACGAAGCGCCACGCCAAACGCCCCAAGGCGAGGTCAAATCCCTTTTTTTCACCGACCTTTCCATGAGCCGCGACCTTTTCAAAGGCAAGGGCAAACTCATCCTCAATGTGCTGGATGTGTTCAACAGTCGCCGTTTCCGCAGCATCACCCGGGGCGAGAATTTTTATACCGAAAACAATAGTCAAATGCGCCTGCGGCAGATCAATTTGACCCTGAATTACCGCCTGAATCAGGCGCAACAAATGACCCGACGCCGAATCGGCGGCGAAGAGGAATAAGCGCCGTAGGGGCAATCCCTTGCGGTTGCCCCTCTGCTGGTTACCCCCCCACCCCTGCCGAAGGCTGCCCCAGCACAAATCCCCCCAAAACAATCCCCCATCAAAAACGTTTCACCCAGGCACCAAAGCGACAATAATAGCAACGCTGATGACACGGATGAAACGGATTTACACGGATTTTGATCCCGCCTTCGGCGTGATAGATAAGACAGCCACGAATTATTTTACGCCGACGGCCATTATGCGCTTCGCGCTTTAACGCCTTCGGCGTAGAGCGGCAGGATGGCAAAACGGATGGAACGGATGGAACGGATGGAACGGATGAGAACGGACTTTGACTCGCCTTCGGCTCGTCCTTATACGCCGCAGGCGGAATAAAAATCCGTTCTCATTCGTTCAATCCGTTCCATCCGTTTTACCATCCTGTCGCTTTTAGCAAAAAGAGGCGAAGCCTCAACAGAACCACATGAAAACCCTCATCCTCTTCGACGTCGACGGCACCCTCATCTACTCCGAACGCAGAGACAGCCGCTGCTTTGCCCAAACCTACACCGACCTCTACCACCGCCCCTTCCCCACCATCGACTGGAGCAAGTACCCCCACGTGAGCGACACCACCATTTTTGCCCACCTCATCCAGCAACATTTCCAGCGCCCCGTGACCAGCACCGAGGTCGCCCACTTCAAACGCATCTACGGCGAACGCCTCCGCCAACAACGCCTGGAAAATCCCCATCACTTTTACGAAGTACCCGGTGCCGCCCGAGCCGTAACGCAACTCCTGGAACACCCAAATTACCTTGTCGCCGTGGCCACCGGCGGCTGGAAAGAATCGGCCGAAATCAAAATGCAGCACGTAGGCATCCCCTCCGAACGCTTTTGGGTCAGCGGGGCCGATGATAAGTACACCCGCGAAGAAATCCTCCAGGAGGCCGTCCAGACGGTGCAAAACAGCCACTCGGCCCTCAAACGCATCGTGTACGTAGGCGACGCCGCCTGGGACGTACACACCACCCGCAACCTCGCCATGGACTTCGTTGGCATCCGCCACGGACAGGATCACGATTTTTTATTGCATTTGGGCGCCACCCAGGTGCTCAGCGATTTTTTAAACTTCGACCTGTTTATCAAGGCAATAGAGGCCGCTACCCCACCCCTGCCCCCAAGCGACAGAGAAAATATTTAGCATTTTTGAAAAAAAAGGAATCTTTTTCTTGGACAAACGGTTCATGTACCCGTATATTTGCAACGCTTTAGAAAAAAGGGCGTTTTGTTAAGCAAATCGTTTCTTCAAAAGCTTGATCTCGTAGCTCAGTCGGCTAGAGCATTTGACTTTTAATCAAAGGGTCCTGGGTTCGAATCCCAGCGGGATCACCACTTAAAAAAAGCCATAATCAGACGGTAACGTTTGATTGTGGCTTTTTTGTTTTTGGGCTCCATCCAACTCAAATCCCAATTTTATTTTTCAACAAAAATGTTGATCATTTCAAAATAATCAATAATTTAGAGGATTAAAACCAGCAAAAGCAATATTTATACCCTTTTTGCCCTTGAAGCCAACCTTAAAAAGAAAAAGCCATGGAAATTATGCAGCTCGAATACAAAAACTGGCTCTCCGATCTAAAATCCAGGATAAGGTCCGTGCAGGCCAAAGCAGCAGTAGCAGCAAATACTGCGCTGATTGCTTTTTATTGGGAGTTGGGCAAAATGATAGCTGAAAAAGAACATACCTGGGGTGACAAATTGATTGAGCAGTTGGCCAAAGACCTGAAAGAAGAGTTTCCCGACATGAAAGGTTTTTCAAGGAGCAACCTTTCCTATGCCAAACAATTTTACAAGTTTTATCAAACGCCAATTGTCCAACAGGCTGTTGGACAATTGCAATCTCCAGAGAACCAATTTATTGAATCACCACAACAACTGGCTACAAAAATCCCCTGGGGCCATAATATTTTGATTTTTAGCAAGTCAAAAGATATTCAAGAAGCGCATTTTTACATTAGGGGAACCCTCGAAAACGGCTGGAGTAGGGATATCCTAGCCCTTCAATTGAAATCACAGCTATACGCAAGACAAGGCAAGGCCATCAGTAATTTCAGGGAAACCTTACCGGACCCACTATCAGATTTAGCGCAACAAACGTTGAAGGACCCCTATATTTTTGATTTTTTGACCATGACCAAGCCCTATCACGAAAAGGACATCGAAAGGCAGTTGGTCACGCACATCACAAAGTTCTTATTGGAATTGGGTAAAGGTTTTGCATTTGTAGGGCAGCAATACCATTTGCTGGTGGGGGAAACCGATTATTACATCGATTTGTTGTTCTACCATATCAAACTGAAGTGTTATGTGGTAATTGAGCTAAAAAACACCAAGTTTATTCCAGAATATGCCGGCAAACTCAATTTTTACCTGTCGGCTGTAGACAGTTTGGTGAAATCTGAAGCCGACCAGCCCACCATCGGAATTTTGTTGTGCAGAGACAAAAATAATTTCGAAACCGAGTTTGCCCTACGCGACATCAATAAACCAATGGGGGTTAGCGAGTTTCAACTGACTGAAATTTTGCCAGATGAATTAAAATCCAGTTTGCCCAGCATTGAAGAAATTGAAAACGAACTCAAAAAATTGACCTAAGACACATCAGATATAGTGAAAATCGAATGCCATCAACCTAATTCCAGTTCGAACACCAACGCAGTGAGTATGCCTTAATGACAATAACCACTAGTAGGAATTACTGTGCAGTAAATTCACCTTAGTTCAAAAATCGCCCCTTCCCATTTTCTTAAATTCTTTTTATTTCCACCCTCCCACTCCCCCAACCCCCTGATTTCCAAGCCCCTACTTTCCTCACCCCTTCCCAGCGGGATCACAACTTAAAAAAAGCCATAATTGGACGGTAACGTTTGATTGTGGCTTTTTTGTTTTTGGGATTCTCCAACGCCACCCTACCCTATTGCTTCCACCAAAATGTGTTACAGCTTATAACCATGCACCAGCACTGAAGGCGTTACCCTACGAGCCTTAGGTCCAAATTAAAATTGCGCTATTCTGTTAAATGGATTAAATTTGTTGAAATCAATGCCGAAAAATGACACGTATTACTTTGGATGTAGACAATGCCCATCTTTCTACTCTGCTGCTTTTTTTAAAGACCTTAAACTATATCGAGGTAAAAAAAGTAGAGCGCGATGCGGCATCTGAACAAGATGAACAAGAAAAATTGAATAAGCTGAATGCCTTGGCTGGGGCATGGTCGGATGACCGTACTGCGGAGCAAATTATTGCAGAAATTGAAGAAGCAAGAGTGTTTAACCGGAGTATTGAAACGCTATGAATAAATTGAACTAATCGTTCTATTTGACACTTTCGATCGTTTTTTCTGGCAATTCTTTATCATGTTTAATCCTCAATATTTCTACTTGTTTTTTGTCCTCAAAAATGCTGAATAAAATCTTGAAAGACCATTTTTTGGTATAACGTACCGGAGAGCTTCTATCTTCAGTCCCTGGCAAAATTGGTTTACGATGAGGAAAAGTTTGAAGTTTTTTGGCGGAATCAACTATCCCCTTAAGTACTTTCTTTGCCACTTGTGGGGATGCGGTCTTTCGATGATAGCTGGAAATTTCTTGTAAATCCTGACGAGCTTTTTTGCCAAAAATGACTTTAAACATATTTACCATTGCTCCATTTCTTTTTCTAAATCTTCCATAGAAATGTATTCTCCATTGCGTATTTGCTCCTGGCTTTCTTCCAGTTCTGCTAGCAGCTCCTCTTGTGTCAGCTGCTTCCACGGGCCTTCTTCCGCATGCTTAGCTATAACAGCTGCCAACTCGGGATCATCTTCTTCCTCCTCTTCCAGATCAAGCTCAGTCATTACGTCATAAACCACCCTCAGCAAACGCTCGTCCGCTAGGTCAATCCGTTGGTGCAATTCTTCCCTTATTTGTGCTAAGCTCATTTCTTCTTTTTTACGGCAATAAAAATAAACATTATTCCAACAAAAATCAAGGTAGAGGGGTTCGTTTAATCCCCCCTATTGGCCCTGTTCAACCACTGCCGTGGTTATCGCCCCCACCTAAATCCTCCAACTCCCCGGACGACCGGGGCTATTCTGAATTGAACTGCTCCGCGGTTGGTCTGAAAAAATTCAGGGCGTTTAAGCGCAGCACCACAGCATTGGCCTTTAGGAGTAATGCAAAAAATCATTTAGCTTGCAACCCAGTAACATCCTAAGCGCATGAAAAACTACCACATCGTGAAGAATGGGGCCAGTGCAGGCCCCTACTCGATTGAACAACTCAAATTTCAAAACCTCCTTCCAGAAACCAAAGTTTGGTACGAAGGTTTACCCGATTGGGTGGAAGCCAAAACATTGCCTGAGTTAGCCCCAATGTTTCAGCCGGTAATGCAGTTCAGCCCGGCTCCCCAGCCGAAAAGTAGCATTGATTGGAAATTGATCATTTGGATGGTAGTAATCATTGGGGTACTGGGGTCAGTGGGTACATTTTTTTACAATAACTCCTTTAACATCAATGATTTTTCCACCGAAGAGCAATACTTAAGGAAAAACTGGAAAAGGTTGGTTCAGGTAGGCATTGAACATGCTGAAAAAAAGACGGATCAGGGTGGGTTCAAAAGCATCACCATTGCCGTGTTCAACAACATGAGTCAACCCATCGAAGAAGTCAAGGTAGAGCTGCTGTATCAAATGGCCGATGGCACTCCGGGGAATATAGACACTTTGATTTTTAACAATATTGGTGCCAATAAAAAGGTACTGCTGAGCGCGCCGGATAGTTTCCAAGGAGTTAAAATTGAACCAAACATTTTTGCAATCAGGTGTGATGCCATTAAATTGAATTACCAATAAGTTACCATGCTTGGCTGCCTGATCTCCCAAATTAGGCACAAACTGCGCACAATTACCCCGCAACTAGCCATTAAACCCTCATTCTTGTAGCCCCGAAGACGAAAGAAACCAATACCTAGGTTTATCTTTCGCCTTCGAGGCTATTCTCGACGCTAGATTGTTAATCCTTTTCGAATGGCACGTTTCTCCTTGTTGTTCCTTGTTCTGTTTTATGCGGTAAAAAGTGATGCGCAAACCTTCACCCGCGCCGAATTGCTCAACAAAGTCAAAGGCATGTTGGTCGGCTCGGCCATTGGCGACGCCATGGGAGCGCCCACCGAAATGTGGTCCCGCGACTACATCCAAATGGAATATGGCTTTGTAGATCATCTCGACTCGATGGTCAGGGAACCTTCGCCCGAAGGTACCTGGCTGGTCAACTTGCCAGCTGGCGGAACCACGGACGATACCCGCTGGAAAAAGCTCACCTTTCAATACCTGCTCAGTTTGGGGGACAAACCCGAGCTCGATGCCAAAAAATTTGCCCAACACCTCCTTCAGGAATACGAACAGGCCGTAAAAGCGCTGAAAAACACGCCAGGAACTGATCCTGCTGCCTTTGAGGCCCAAAGCCGGCGCATGGCCTGGTTGCAGGAATGGGCTGCGGTGTCCCGGCCCTTTGTTGCGGGCAAATACCTCGAATACAACGATGCTTTAAGTCGTTTTTACGGCGGCGAGATGGTTTGTGCCGGTTTATTGTATGCACCTGCTACAGGGGCTTTTTTCCCCGACGACCCCATGAAAGCCTATCAGGAAACGTTCAAAACCTGCATCTATGACTTAGGCTATGCCCGCGACCTCAGCGCACTAATGGCGGCGATGACGGCCCAGGCCATGGCTAAAGATGCCAATCCTGAAAAAATGCTCAATGTATTTCGGGATATTGACCCCCAGGGGTTTTTCCAAAGCCGTTTGGTGGGACGTTCCGCTTACCGGATTCTACGTGAGGCCCGGCAAATCGTATTCGAAGCCCAGAAGCTACAATGGACGGATGTAGACAGCACCAAAACACCCAAGCCAAGATTCCTAAAGGTAGACGCCCTGTATTTGACCCGCATGCAAAAAGCCTTTCAATTGTTGGATGCCAAAAATCAGGATATGCCTTTCCATGCCGGTGAAATCACTTTGCAGGTCCTTACGGCCATGATTTTTGCTGATTTTGATTTTGAAAAAGCCCTTTCTTTTTTGATCAATTTCGGTCGGGACAATGATACTACCGGCGCGGTTTTAGGAGGAGTTCTGGGAGCTTATTGGGGGTTTGACCGCCTGCCTGGCCGTTTGACAGTGCCCGTCCTGCGGGAAAACAAGGCCTTGCTCGACACCGATTTGGATCAATTGGCCAATCAATTGACGGATAAGATTTTACAACGAAACAAACCTTAGTCCTTCTATGCATTTAGACCAGAATCAACTTGATTCCATCACTTTATGGATGCAAGAACATCAGCTCTTTGCTACTGCTGAATCAATTTTGTCTGCAGAAAAAGCCGGAGAAGGGAACATGAATTACACGCTGCGCATCAAAACCAACCAGCGCAGCTTCATCCTTAAACAGGCTCGGCCCTACGTCGAAAAATACCCTAGCATCCCCGCCCCAGTGGAACGGGCAGAAATGGAAGCTACATTTTTTAAAACTGCTGCCCAGTGGAAAGGAGTAGCGGAGCTATTGCCCCAATTGTTGCATTTCGCTCCTGATGATCACCTGCAAATGATTGAAGACCTGGGAGCAGGGGCCGACTTCACTCTTTTTTACCAGCGAAAAGTGCAAATTCCCGAAACAGAACTGACCCCTTTGCTCACATTCTTAAAAGCTTTGCACCAACAGAGTCGGGAAACGCCTCCACCTGTAGCTTTCCAAAACCGGGCCATGCGGGACTTGAACCATTTCCACATTTTTGATTTTCCTTTTCAACCGGACAATGGTTTGAATCTGGATGGGATTCAGGAAGGTTTACAGGCATTGGCCCAGCAAACCATTTTTCAGCAGCCTGACCTGCGCAAAAAAACCATGGCTTTGGGGGAGCGCTACCTTGCTGATGGCAATACCCTTTTGCATGGCGATTTTTTCCCAGGAAGTTGGCTGCGCACGGAGCGGGGTATTTTTGTCATTGATCCAGAATTTTGTTTCCAGGGCGATGCAGAGTTCGACCTGGGGGTATGCCTGGCTCATTTGTATTTTTGTGGAATGGATTGGAGTTCAGCCTTGGACACATTGGTGGAGCAGTATGGAGAATTTGATCCTACTTTGTGCCAGGATTTTGCCGCAGTGGAGGTTTTACGGCGAATTTATGGGGTAGGCCAATTGCCCCTCAGTATGAGTATTGCCGAAAAAGAAGTGGCCACACTTCTGGCTATCGGAAAACTTAGTAGTGGGACATAAATAAGGGCTCATTTTAGCAGAGGATTAGATAAGACACTTAAAATAAAACGTTTACTAGACTTGAGGAAAATTGACAATCAATAAGTTAAAATCAACTCGCCTTAAGTTTACTTATCTAATCCTCTGGTAAAATCAGCGTTTACCGTCTCCGCTTCATCATCCCACCGCCTGCACCCGGAGCACCAGCACCACTACCAAAACCCGGCATTTTGCTCATGTTGTGCATCATTTTGCGCATCTGTTCGAACTGTTTGATGAACATGTTCACGTCGTTCAGGGTGCGGCCGCAGCCCCGCGCGATGCGTTGTTTGCGGCTGATGTTGAGCAGATCGGGATTGCTGCGTTCCTTCGGCGTCATCGATTGGATGATCGCTTCTACTTTTTTGAAGGCATTGTTGTCGATTTCCACGTTGCGGGTCAGCTTGTCCATACCCGGAATCATGCCCATGATGCTTTTGAGATCACCCATTTTTTTGATCTGGTTGATCTGCGCCATGAAGTCGTTGAAATCGAATTTATTTTTCTGGATTTTTTTCTCCAGTTTTTTCGCCAGTTCTTCGTCGAATTGCTCCTGGGCTTTTTCTACAAAGGATACGATGTCCCCCATGCCCAAAATCCGCTGAGCCATCCGGTCGGGGTAAAACATATCCAGGGTATCCAGTTTTTCGCCCATGCTGACGAACTTGATGGGCTTACCCACGGTGTATTTTACCGAAAGGGCCGCACCACCACGGGTATCACCATCCATTTTGGTGAGTACTACGCCGTCGAAGTTGATGGTTTCGTTGAAGGCCTGGGCCGTATTCACGGCGTCCTGACCCGTCATGGAGTCCACTACAAACAAGGTTTCCTGAGGCAGGATAGCTTCTTTGATGTTTTTGATCTCGGTCATCATTTCTTCGTCGATGGCCAAACGACCAGCGGTATCCACGATGACGACATCACACTTGTTTTCATTGGCGTACTGGATAGCCTTGAGGGCGATCTGCACCGGGTTTTTGTTCTCCGGTTCTTTGTAAATCGGCACGCCAACCTGCTCCGCCAATACGGTCAACTGATCCATGGCCGCTGGGCGGTACACGTCGCAGGCAACCAGCAGTGGGCTTTTTTTCTTTTGGGTTTTGAGCCAATTGGCCAGCTTGCCACTGAAGGTCGTTTTACCCGAACCTTGCAGACCAGCAATCAGGACAACGGTAGGTTTGCCAGCCAGGTTAAGCCCGGCAGCCTGCCCCCCCATCAATTCGGTCAGCTCGTCCATGACGATTTTGACCATCAACTGACCAGGCGAAACCGCTTTGAGCACGTTTTCCGAACCGAGCGCTTTGTCTTTTACCCGATCCGTAAAATCCTTGGCGATTTTATAACTCACGTCAGCGTCAACCAAGGCACGACGAATCTCCTTGATGGATGCAGCTACGTTGATCTCCGTTAATTTGTTTTCACCCTTGAGCACCTTTAAGGCACCTTCCAAACGTTCA
>NZ_JANRKL010000073.1:0-7571 GCF_033763495.1 Haliscomenobacter sp.
TAGAGGAGATTGAATTGTGACAAGCAGTAAGCGGTCACGTAGGTCAGGGACAAGGTGTACACCCCCAAAAAAAAGAAGGCAAGTGCGGACATCATATTGGTTATGTGCGTTTTTCTCTTTTAACAGGTTTCTTAACATGTGGTGAAAAACGATGCAATTTATATCGTTTTTCACTAGTTTAGAACGATTTAGGGAAGCAAAGTAACGTCTTTTTCAGAAATATTTTTTTTTATAATCTCTGCAAACGTTTGTAGCGCATCTATTGTCCCACAATGCCTAAAAACCTTATGGTTGGATTCCTATAAAACGCCAAATCTAATTTCGTTTTTTTGCTGTTAGAGCTCAAAGATATTTGAAGATGGTATAAAGTATTTTGTACCCGGCTAAAAGGGTTCCTTTGATGGTTCCTGATACTTTAGACACACCAACTCGTTTCCGGTAACGCACGCCCACCTCCATACAGCGCAATTTTTGTTTGGCTGCCTTGATTTGCATCTCCACCGTCCAGCCATAATTGCGATCGACCATGTTCAAGGCCAACAAACTTTTCCAACGAATGGCCCTGAATGGCCCCAAATCGGTGAAATGATAATTGTACAAATACCGGATGAGGAAAGTGGCCAGCCAGTTGCCAAATACTTGTTGGGGGGTGAGCGAACCCTTTTCGGCTTTGCCGGAAGACAAGCGGGAGCCGATTACCATGTCAATTTCCTCATTCAAAATGGGTGCCACAAGCAAAGGCAATTCCTCTGGGTAATCCGAATAGTCCCCATCCAAAAAAACGAGAATGTCTGGTTGTTCTTCGAACGGCTTGTGCCGGATGTATTCCATGCCTTTTAAACAGGCATTGCCATAACCTTTGTTGGGCTCGTACACCACTGTAGCCCCCGCAGCCAGTGCCACTTGGGCAGTATTGTCTGTACTCCCATTATTGCACACAATGACCTCCTGCACCCAAGCCTTAGGGATTTCAGCGAGGACTAGGCCAATGGATTTTTCTTCATTAAAAACCGGGATGATGACGTGGATGATAGGAGCCTGCAAAAGTGTGGGTGATTTTGGTGATGGCAGCAAAGGTAAAAAAATTAGGGAACGATCTTGAGCTGCCATGGGCACCACTTTCATCTCTCATCTCTCATCTTTAATCTCTTTAATAGTGGTTTGGCGACTCTGGTTCCCTCCACATCAAACATCAGCCAATAAATCCCAGCTGGCAGTTGATTTAGGGTAATGCGCTCCTGACCGGATTGGCGTTGGCCCAGGTTTTGAGCACGCAATACTTGTCCAATGCTATTGACCACACTTACTCGGATTAATCTACTTTGATCAAGGTTGAAGGAAACGTTGACTTCATCCTGAGCAGGGTTGGGGAAGACACTGAAGCGGTAGGCCAAGGCGTCCTGTTCAGTAGTGGATGTTGAAGGGTCTACCTGGATGGTTTGTATCCTGGTATCGCTACAGCCCAGGGAATTGGTAACACTTAGCGAAACTTGATAGGTGCCTGCAGAAGCATAAGTGGTGCTGGGGTTGGGGTCGGTACTGGACAGACCATTCCCAAAGTTCCACAAGAATTGTGTGCCACCTGTCGACTGATTTTGAAAATTCAAAGCAGTATTGGCCTTTAGCGTGCTGCTGGGCAAGGTAAACTGCGCCTGCGGTTTTGCGGTCACATCAATAAATACGGGTGTTCTTCCACAAGGGTAACCATGTTCAATTTCCCAGTTGAAGAAATACGGGTAATCCTCGGGGGCGGCCACGTTATTGGCATACTTAATGGCCAATACATCCGTAATGGCAATAGGGTAGGAGACGGGTGCTTTAACAATCGACAATTCGCCCCCACGGGTTAATTCCAGCACCTGGTCGGTACCTGGGGAGACTTTGAAATTTAGCGGCACTTTTTGTTCACCGGTCTTACTCACCCGATAACTGATCGTTTGTACACCTCCGGTAGCATTCCGCAAAGTGAAAAAACGCAAACCAGTACGGTTGGGGTAAATGGTAACCGATTTAAGGACAAAATCATAGTAGGCGTCAAAAACCAGCCCGCCTACGGAATCGTTGTAAACAACTTCTCCTCCGGTTTGATCCAAACGGCCAGTGGTTCGATTGAAAGTTAGCTCTGCAAAAAGCACAGTATCTTTGCTGAGTACCCCTGTTTTAAAGGTATTGCCAGTGGCCAATGCTGTTCCGCCACTACTTTGATTGAACCAACGTACCGTACCTTCGCCGGTGTAGTCACTGCTCAACGAAATTTCACTTCCTGCACAGACATTTGTCGAAGTGGCTTTTGCTGTAGGCAATTGGGGCAAACCGGTTACATTGATGTATGTTTTGATCTGGTTATTCAAAGACCGGGCATCGGCAAACCCATTGGGATTCCGCAAATCTACTTCAACGATGTAACGTCCAAGTGGAGCATCGAAGGGGGGAACCAGGTAAGTCGCCAATTTTCCAGGCGCTACTTTTCCAGTCCACTTGTGCTGGACCAACGCGCTACTCTGTCCATCCCTACGAATGATGATGTCCATACTCCGCAGGGTATCCGCACCGCTGTTTTCAAAACTTACTTCGATGTAAGCCTGACGGTCACAACCGTATATGCGCGGCTTGGCCTGCACATGGATCACATCATTGCTTGCCCGCAAAGGTGGGCTAGGTTGAAAACCTTGGCTGATTAACCAGTTGTAGGCGGCCCCAAGGTCAATAAGGCCACGCCCGTAATCATTGTCTTCCCCAACCGCCCCCAAATCCTTGGCTGAATTGTACAATGCCAGTCCAAGCTGTTTTCCACTAAGAGTAGGAAAAGCTTCTTTGAGCAACAAAAGTGCGCCTGAAACATAAGGGGCCGAAAAAGAAGTGCCATCAACTGTGGAATAAGCTCCTTCCAGCGTAGCCGTTCGAACCCTTTCTCCCGGGGCAACCACTTCGGGTTTGATCAAAAAGCTACCATCGCGCCCACACACAGAAGGCCCGCGGGAAGAAAAATCAGAAATA
This sequence comes from Haliscomenobacter sp., assembly GCF_033763495.1. Taxonomy (GTDB): domain Bacteria; phylum Bacteroidota; class Bacteroidia; order Chitinophagales; family Saprospiraceae; genus Haliscomenobacter. Next base: position 2,998 of record NZ_JANRKL010000073.1, read on the forward strand.
GGGTAATTGCTGGTGTTGCCATTGATGGACCCAATTGACATCGGAACAACCAGATCGAGGTTTAACCCTCCCGGTAAATTCACAGTGGAAGGATCGGGGCCTCTATTACCAGCAGCAAAAACGACTGCAATCCCGGCTGCATCCAAAGATTGAACTACCGTGCGAAAGGCACTCCTGCATTCATCTGCATTGTTGCTATTCCCCCAGGAATTGTTGACAACATCGGGAATATCACTGGAAGTAAGAGGGTTTCCATCGGGGTTGAGAGCCCACTGTAACACTTCAATGGTACTGGTAGAAATGCCTTGTAGTGGGCAGATTTCGTTGGTCGTTGGATTGCGAAAAGCGGCAGGCCCACCCATCCATAAGGCATTGAAGGCTGCGCCTACTGTGTCGCGCGTCAATCGATCCAAACCTACTGCGACTGCAGCAACTGCGGTACCATGATCACCACATAAGTCACCAAGGATAGAACTGCGGTAGGTAGCATTTTGAGAACCATAGTTGTAGGCAAACTGAGTGCGCAAAGCCGGGTGAGTGTATTCTTGCCCGGAATCCACAATCAATACTTTGCGCCCATATCCTGTGTAACCCAAACGCCACAAGGCGCGTGCATTAATGGCATTCAAGCCGGGTTCCACTCCACCAGGGCTAAATGGTGGTGGTGCAGGAGCCGAACGATAGGTTTCGATGGCCATTTCGGGGAAAGGCTCAATCCAGTCCACTTCGGGATGTGTACTCAATTCAGCAACAAAAGTTGCACTCGCTTTTAACTCAATGATATTGGCAATCCAATAAGTTTTGACCGAGTTTTTTTCTACGCCTTTCGCCCCTTGCATCCAGTCTACCAGACGCGGTTGGCTTGCTGCTGCATTGCTTTGCAGAGCATTGATCAGGGTAGCAACCTGCTGATCTCGGGAATTGGAACCCCGCAATTCTCCTTGTTGCCAACGAGAGAGATCTACCTGGCTTTTCAGGCTGACCAAAATGTGGAATTGATGATCAGGCTTCTGGATTAAGTCTTCATATAAGGCAGTCGAAATATTGGCCGCATTGTAGTTTTGCGCTTCGAGATCATGATGCTCAGCGAAAAAAAACAAGGAAATGCAAAACAGGGCTTTGATTGTAGATCGTTTTAAGTACATCAAACACATGCTCACTTGTTTTTAAGATTATGATGGGGCTAAATTGTGTGTTAAGTTTAGGTATAAACACAGGAAATGGTAAAAACCACTACTTTGGAGAAACGATTTTTTTGTCTCAAGAAGTACAAAATACTCACTTGATGAGATTAATCAGGGTCCGGTAGTCATCAAAAGGGGCATCTTCTCGTTTTAACTCCAAAAAGGCCAACAAATCGTCTTCGGCGTAATGCTGTTCCAAATGTGCAATTGTGGCTGTACAACGAATTTCCACTTCGCCACGCCGAATTTGAGCCAGACGCCATTCTAAGGTAGCTTTCATCTTTTGTAGGATACGATTTCGAACCTCAATGGGATTAACATCGGGATTGATTGGCGTGATGTCCTTGAAAGCCGAACGATCCCGGGCAATCAGCCGTCCATTCTCCATGATGAAATAAGCCGTATGCACCTGTTCTGTACTCAGTGGCAACAAATGGGCATACAAAGCAAGTTGCAAATCTTCTTCATTTTTGATCATCAATTCCCGCCGCAGGCCACCGCGCCACTTCAAATCCATCACAGTTTGTTCCAAATTACGTGCCAAAACGAGGTCAGCGCGGGCATTCAAACGAATGCTGCCAAACTCTCCTTCAAGTGGCAATTCTGTTGCTTCCACCTTCCACCCATTGTTTTGCAACAAATTCACCAAACTCCAGGCGGCGAACTTGAGGCGTTTTAAAAAACGTTTGCGTTCTGCTTCTTTGCCATACATCAACAGTACTGCCCCTTCCCGATGCAAGAGTCGTTCTGCTTCCCGATCAATCCAATGATCGACTTGTGCTTTGGTCCATGTACCTAACTCAGGGATGAGTAAAAGGTTTTGGAAAAAACGATGCGCCAGATTGCCTTGGAGGGTACTGTCCTTTACAATGCTGAGAATGGACGACTTACGTAAGCGGATGTGGTGCCGAAACAACCATTGGTAGGGATAATAAAGCAAACTTTCCAAGCTGGTAAAAGTTTCTTCTGTCCGTTCAACCAATTTTTCCGGATGGTTCAAACGCAAAAACGCAGCTGGTTTGCCCAAACGCCTGAAAGGAATGCCTACTTTTTCGGGCAGTTCAAAATACCGGGCCAGCAATTGATTGTCTTCTGTGCAAGTAATAGGGGCTAAATGCCCGAAGCAAGCCTCCAGGTCACTCAACAGGGGATGAGGAAGCATGGCTTCACCTTCGGCAATTTCAGGAATAACCAAAATCAATCGATGTTTGCTCATCCAAACGGGGTGACGGCGTTGAAAGCCCAGTAACGCGTTTTGATCAGCTGGACTACTCAGGTGAATGTTGAGCTGAGAGAGCCATTCCCGTTCAGGATCATACCACCGCGAAAAGAAATAATCAGGCTCGTTTTGGGTGAAGTTCCACCAAATTAAATCGCGGACCGGTGCAGTCAGCGCGTTGGGCTGATGGACATAAGGAAAGCGGCCCACTTCCTGCAAACTCATTTGCATCGGGGCAGGTTCGTACACCGTACGTACAATGCGCTCTAATTCCAACCTGCTTAATTCGTTTTCGGGCAGGGTTTGCAACAAATCTACAATCTGCTTGGCTTGCTCTGCCAGCGTAATTAAAGAAGGGTTGTTGCTTTTTTGTTCCAGCGTACGGGTTGCCCAGATGTGTAGGTATAAAAAAATTTCTTCTACCTCACTTTTGGGAACCACTCCGGCAATATCGTAACGCCGGCGCTCGAACCAAAAACGGTATTGCTGGCGAATCTCGCGAATGTCAAGACTTGTTTCTTTAGTTGCTCTTTCTTCTAGTTCACTGAAATATTGGCCCAGCATGGCTTGCCAGGATTCACCTAGTATTCCGGGGGTCTGGGCCATTTGTTGGGCTATTCGATTGGCTAACTCCGTTTCCAGTGGTTTGAGGGGGAGGGAAACAAACTCCATGATTTTGAAAGGATCAACTGGAGTCCACAAAAAATTGGGGATCAGCTTGAGGGCTTGCAAGGTAGGCCGAGCCAGTGAAGCAGGCTGGATGCCTAAACTCGGTAAACCTTCGTGAATGAAAGCTTCATCCAGTGTACGGGATTTGTCCGGGATCAAAAAACAAGGCTGAAATCCTGGATTGCGGCGCAATAGGGTGGCAAGGTAAGCGCCTAAATCCGTATCTCTTTTCCCGCGCAACAAGAGTAATGTGCCATCTTTGGCCAGTTCTTGAGCTGTATTTTCTCCTGCTAAAAAAGCCTGAAAACGGCCCAAATCGGTATCGACCCGAGGCTGTTGTTGGGGAGTAGGATAATAGAGTTCTACACCTTGTTCTTGTAAAGCTTTAAAAAGGCGCTGCCAATATATAGGGAGTAGAACCGCAGGTTCAACGAACTGGATACGATGGATGGGAGCCGATCGCCGCTTGATTTTTTGCTCCAGGACGGTGAAACGATCCGCAAAACCCGCAGGGAGCTTGTGTTCACTGTTGTGCAATGCCTTTTCTACCTGGGCGATGCTATTCAATCGCGCGGGAGTGGTGGCAGTTGGGGAAAAATCCCAGCCTGCTAACAACAATTCATCCCGACGACTGAGCAAATTGGCCGCAGTTGCAAATTGATCGGCAGCAAAAGAACGAGAAAAAAAGGCTGTTGAATCTTCTTCGAGGTGTTGGCGGATTGCCTGACGATATTGCTCAATGCGCAGGTGTTCAATGTTGTTTTTGTGGCCTGCCAATCCATAAAAAAACTCCAGCCATTGTAATAAGCCATTGGGCCCCAACCACAATGTACCACCTTGGGAATGGTCAGGCATTGGCCAGGAAGGATTGTCTAAGGCAATACCAAAAATGAGGTTCATAAAAAGGAATGGTTGAGGAGTTGAGGAGTTAAGAAGGTTGAGGCTGCCGCAGCGACTTAGAAAAGGCTCGTGCTTAAGTCGCTGCAGTAGCCTCATCTCTTCAACTTTCTCAACTCCTCAACTATTTTGGATTAGCCACCACCAGAAGCTACTTGTAACTCGCCCATTTGTTTGTCCCAATACCTCTTTTGGTCTTTCACTTCGTTGTCGTCGCAGTAATCGGTGAGGGTGAGGATGGTTTCTCCGGTAACGGGCGCTTCGGTGATTCTAAATTCTAATTTTTCATTGTCTTCATGCAGGCCTTCCCAACGCAGGCTAAAAACTTCATCTTCCAGGTCTTCCACCACCGTTGCTTCATCGGTAGAATCCCCCCAATAGAAGGTGTATACTTCACCATCGATTTCCACATTGTCACAAAACCAGCGGATGAGACAAGAAGGAGTAGTCAGAAATTGATACAAAATCTGCGGTGAAGCTCGGAAAATGTATTCTTGTTTAAGTTGGGTTCTTTTCATACAGGCAATAAAAATCAATGGTTTCAGCAGTAAAAGAGAGCAATTATTCACTGTCTTCTACTGATCGCACAATAAAAAGTAAAAAAA
>NZ_JANRKL010000074.1:0-7279 GCF_033763495.1 Haliscomenobacter sp.
CTCATCCGCCGAATGGCGCTCAACCTACTCAAAACAAATGGTGACAAACCTAAAGTCAGCATTAATCGTAGAATGAACCGATGTGCATTGTCGGACAAGTATAGAGAAAATACCCTCAAATTTTAATGCGTTTGCCCTGCCCCCTGCTCCTGCTTCCCTGAGCGCTGAGCAAATTGCGGTTGCTCAGCAATTGAAAGTGTTGTTTCCAGCTTATCTCAACGGTTTGAAATTAAAGGATAAAAGTGGCGCACTGCTTTCCCTGGGCAAGGACGGGAACGGCAATTTTAAGGAATTGGTGAGGTCCTATTTGATCGCTTCGGCCCAAAAAGAATTGGACAAGGGAACTGACTTATCCTCCTTTGCTTTTTTAAGCATCAGCAATGGCAAAGTCAATGCCCTGGACTACAACGCCTACATCAAATACATCGAACGCATGAAAACTCCTCCGGCCTTTGATGCCCTGGACATGACCTCCCCTGAGAATAACCTGTTTGGAACGGCAACAGTACCGAACCTGCATTTTACCTCCTTTGCCCAGAACCAGAGCAAAGCAACAAGCCCACTGGCAGATCCACTCCTGGTAAAAATGATGAACCCCATGCACTACATCGGTGCCCCCCAAAGCGCTACTTCCAAACATTGGCGCATCCGGCATGGAGCCAAAGACAAAGACACCAGTTTTGCCATTCCAGTGATGCTGGCAACCCTGCTTGACAACAAAGGGTATGACGTGAACCTGGAATTGCCTTGGGAAAAACCACATAGCGGCGATTACGACCTGAACGAACTGTTTGCGTGGATAGATGGGATTTGTGCAAAAGGGGGTAAATGAATTACTGCCCAGCTTGATAGTGCGGAAGATTAAATTTGATTAAGCGACTCTATAAACGCCCTTATTCTCCTGCCTTTCAAAGATTAACGCATCACATCCGCCATCTTCCGCTGAATAAAATCCGTCGCTCTCCTGGGATTTAAACGATAAAAAAGGTCCAGGAAACTAGCATCATTCCCAACCATAACCCTGTATTGATCCTTTTCCATCGCCTTAATGATGATTTCAGCCGCTTTAGCGGCGGGCAGGGCACGATTGGCCTGAGCCGCAGAAACACTGGGCTTACCCAGGCCAGAGTTTTCCATAATATGGGTCGCAATGGCTCCAGGGTGCACTACAGTTACCCTTACAGGCGTGGCCTTTAACTCTGCATAAAGCCCCTCTGTAAATAACTTTACCGCTGCTTTTGAAGCCCCGTAAGCAGTTTGTCCAGGGAAAGGAATAAAACCGCCCATGCTCGATACATTTACGATATGTGCCACTGGCCGTTCTAAAAACAGGGGTAAAAAAGCTTTGATCAAATAAAGGGTCCCATAAAAATTGACATTCATGACCCGCTGGATGTCTTCGATGCTCAGGTCCTTGATCGGGAGAAATTTTTGGATGATTCCCGCATTGTTGATCAGGCCATCCACCGTACCAAAATGTTCAATGACTTGGGCAGGAAGTTCATCTACTTTTTGCTTGTCGGAGATGTCCAGAGCAAAGCCCTTAAACTGGTCATCCCCCACCCCAGCCAAAGCTTGGGTTTGGGCTAAGGCATCGGAATGGATGTCGATGCCCGCAATTCTTGCACCTTTCCGCAGCAGTTGTACCGCCAGCTCTTGGCCGATACCACTCCCGGCACCGGTAAGAACTATGACTTTATCTTTCGCTTGCATGACTTTGGTTTTATTGGTAGCTTATTTTACCACTACCCGTACCCGATCCAGATTTTGGATTCTTGCAAAGGCAGTTTCAGCTGAGCCTTCGCGTTGGACAGCAATACGTAATGTAGGAAAATAAGTACCTGGCTTTAGAAAGGTATATCTCGTTTTTAGCTGAAGTTTGTCATTTCTAATTTTACTGGTAATCGGGAAAGTACCCCCACCTTCAAAATCCCAGTCAGCCGAAACCAGCTTCCCAGAGTTTGGAGCTAGTTCCACACTTGCAGCAAAAGTTATTTTTTGCCCAAGGGCCACATCAGCGCGTTTTTTGCCATTGACCTGAAGTTGAACCACTGGTTGAATGCCTTTTCGGTCCTGTGCTTTTGCCGGTACAATCACCTGACCGTCCTCAATTTTGTATTGAGTGGAAGCGGGTGGAAGAACACCTTTTTCTACCCAGGCGCTCAAGTCACGAAGTGCTTGTTGCAAGACACCCAAATAACTGACGGTGCGGGTGGGATCTTCTTGTTTTGACAGATCACCGTGTAGGGCCCGGTCGGTATACCACAACCGGAACACATCATCAGTTTTATCTCCGAGATTGGCTTTTACGGTTTCGCGATAAAAGTCGCCCTGCCAGGCAAACGCTTCCCTGTCCCACAAAGAGCAGAGCAGGATCATTTTACCCTTGAATTTACCCGTAGGCAAAACCCCGGCGGCTCCTCTGGTAAATAGAGGCCCCAACAGCATTGGCCGTTGTGGGTAAAGTGGATTGCCAGCGGCATCCCGAAACTGATCCCAAACCTGATATTCTTTTCCAGGTACCTGGTGTCGATGGTAAGTTTGTACGGCTAAAAAATTAGAATTGTCCACAAACACTTCATCACCAACTTTGATTTGAGCTAAAACCGCAGGATCAACCGGGCCAAAAACGACTTTATCACCAAACACACTAGCCAGTTGAATGCTTTTACCCGCAGCAGCACCAGATTTAATGATGAGGTCTCCTCCTAAAAAATGAACTGCGGGTAACACATCTTCGAGTTGGAAAGCCACCGGCATTGCACCTGCTGTGCCACCGATACTTTTCCAGGCCAGGTCCGCTGAGCCCCGCTCGCCCTCCGATATAGGTTCTTTTATCCCCAGTTTCACGGCTTCATCAATGGGTATGGCCAATTTAATTTTGCTGTTTTTTTGCAGGCGCGCATTCAAAAGTGACGCGGTGGGGTTTGTACCCAGATAACCTTTGACGGTCCAGAAATCATCAAAATATTTGCGGTCAGCCATTTTCATTCCCTGATACAGGGCTATGAATCCGTGAATCCCCATCGTTTTGTACCCAAACCAGGATTGTGGTGGAAAACCCATTCTGGTAACTTCTGCCAAGGCTTGTTTTTCCTCTTCGTTTAAACCCATATACATATCGCCACTGCCCCCGGCATCCATTGCATCAATGATTTGTGGCAACTTATCATTCAAAATCCGCATGGCGTGCATACGCGCCGAGAATACGTTGGGAATGGCCATCGGTGAACCCAATACATAAGGAACAGCCCCATCCCATACTCCCTCTGTGTTTTCAATGCCTCCGATGGTTCGGTAAGCTCCGCCGCTGCCTCCAAAGCAATATCCATAGGTACGATGAGCCCCGTACATCTGCACAGCAACTGTACGGGAAAAGTGCGCACTCGCCGCATTGGCACGATAGGCCCCAATCAAAGGGTCTGAAGGAATACCTGGTCGGCCAAAATCTACCCTACCGCCACCATTTGTTTCGATAAAATAAGCCCCGCTACTGATCGAAAAGCCAATTTTATCCTCTTCTCCCTTTGCGCCTTGTGATAGGTTTTCATGATCTGGGAAGGGGGTGATGTACTGGAAAAAGCGGCCCTGGTACTGTTCTTTAGCTGGGAAATAAAACGAAAAACGGGTGCCTGTCCCAGCAAAACCACCATGAACATAACGATGCCGCACCGGCGTATCTCGCCATTCATCAAGGTCAATGTAAGGTTTACTAAACATAGAATCCTGTGCAGGGTTGTAGGGAGCCTGACCCGCTAAGCCAAAGCAAACTCCAAGTAAAAACCCGCTAAGTAAGGATGCGAACAAACCTTGTTTAAAGCATTTTTTCATGATGATATTGATAGCTGAGTTGATAAGGGGCAATAAAAAATAAATGTTCATTTTGCCCCACTACTAATGAATGGAACAAAGGTAAGAGAAAATTTTTCTATTGTATAAAAAAAATACATTAATCCCGCTTCATAGTTTATCTTTGCAAAAAATCCTGCACCACCCTTAATATCGCACTTAAAATGAACAACTTGCGCACACTTTTCTTTTTGGCCATTTTGAGTCTTTATCATCTAAATGCCAATAGCCAATCGAGCAATGACATCTCGAGTATTGCCCTTTTTCCACAACAAAACGAGATCAGAAACACCTTCAATCTATCCGGTATTTGGCGTTTTAAAAAGGACTCTCTCGAAGTAGGGGAAAAAGAAAACTGGCAAAACGGCCTTACTGCTTATCGCTCCATCGCAGTACCCGGTAGCTGGAACGAGCAGTTTACGGATAGTCGCGACTACCTGGGGATGGTGTGGTATGAAAAAGAAACTTACGCGCCGAGCCCTTGGCGAGGGCAACGCATTTTTATCCGGGTGGGTTCGGCTACTTATGCCGCAAAAGTGTGGATAAACGGCCAATTGGTGGGCAAACACGAGGGTGGTAACCTGCCCTTTGCCTTTGAAATAGGCTCCTATCTCAAGTGGGGTTCCAGCAACCGCATCAGCATCCAAGTGGAAAATCTGCTCAAGCCAACTCGTGTGCCTACTGGCGAAGTAAAAGGTGGGCCTTTCACCAATTTTCCCAAGTCTAACTACGACTTTTTTCCATATGCTGGCTTGCATCGCGATGTCTGGCTATACAGTTTGCCTAGTATTGCCTCTATCAAAGACATTACGGTTAAAACGGGTTTTACCAATACCACCGGCCATGTTGAAGTGAAAATTGAAACGGAGGGCAAGGCCAGTAAAGGTACTGTGATCCTATTCGGCAATGGCAAACGGTTTGAAGTCCCTTTTTCCTTGACGAATAATCAAGCGACGGTAAATGTTTCGATCCCGGAAGTTCGGCTATGGTCACCCGAAGATCCTCATTTGTATACCCTGGATGTCAGCATCAGCGATGCTAAAACTACCCTTGACCACTACAGCCTCGAAACAGGAGTACGCACCATCAGTACCAACAACAAACAAGTATTGCTCAACGGTAAACCCATTTTCCTGAAAGGTTTTGGTAAACATGAAGATTTTCCCATCATTGGCAGAGGCAGTTCAAACCCGGTGATGATCAAAGATTTTGCCCTCATGAAATGGACCGGTGCAAATTCATTTCGCACCTCCCACTACCCTTATGATGAGGAGTTTATGCGGATGGCCGATCGGGAAGGTTTTTTGATCATTGATGAAATCCCGGCGGTTGGCTTGTACTTCCATGGCGATACCACCGAACTCGCCCAGCGCCAAGTCATCTGTAAGCAATACCTCAACGAACTGATTACCCGGGATAAAAACCACCCCTCCGTCATCATGTGGTGCATTGCTAATGAGCCTTTTCCCAAGGATTTGAGTGTAAGCGGCGGTGGCGGTGACCGCTCAGCCAGCCCCAAAAGTATTGAATTGTTTAAGGAATTATTTGCGCTGGTCAAAGCGAAAGACAATACCCGTTTGGCCACTTTGGTTGGTGTAATGGGCGGCCCCAAAGAATGGGTTGGTCTGGGCGACGTCATGTGTGTAAACCGCTACTATGGATGGTATACGCACACTGGCGAATTGGCCGCAGCGACCAAACTACTGCATCTGGAGCTGGATGGCTTGCACAAAGCCTACAACAAGCCCATCATCATCACCGAGTTTGGCGCAGATACTTACCCTGGTATGCACACCGAGCAATCTGAAATGTTCACGGAAGAATTTCAGGTTGAATTTCTAAAAGCTTACCTCGATTTTGCCGATCAAAAAGACTACATTGCGGGGATGCACGTCTGGGCGTTTTCGGATTTTAAAACCGGGCAAGGCATCATCCGTTTTGGTGGCGTCAATTACAAAGGAGTCTTTACCCGCGACCGAAAACCCAAAACAGCAGCATATTACTTGAGGAGTCGTTGGAACAAATAGCAACATGATCAACCCAAGCAAACAAGACCTAATTCCACAAATCACCATTGATTGTGTCATCTTTGGATATGAAAGTCGACAGTTAAAAGTCTTGATTCCAAAACTGGATTTTAATGGAGATTTTTGGGCTTTGCCTAGTGGGTTTGTACAGCAAAATGACGACATTGATATAGCCGCTCAGAAAATCCTGCAGTTTCGCACAGGTATCGAAAACCTTTACCTGGAGCAATTCAGGGTTTTTGGAAAAGTGGCCCGCAACCATGCGGCTTTTTTGGACAGATTGATCGAGCTCAATTCTGATCGGCTATCCCTTGGCGAATCGAGTAAGGAAGATTATGACTGGTTTACCAAAAGATTTATCGCCATTGGTTATTATGCATTGGTGGACATCGGCAAAGTACAGCCACAGAAGAGCAGCATCGACCAAACCATTGAATGGCACCCGGTCCAGGAATTGCCCACGATGATTTTGGATCATCAGGAGATTGTGGAGCTTGCTTTAAAAACGCTAAGGCGTGACCTGGATGTAAAGTTGAACGCCTTCAACCTCTTACCAGATACCTTTACCATGAAAGAGGTACAGGAGGTTTACGAAACCATTTCTGGTGAAGAATTTTGGAGGACTAATTTTCAGAAAAAAATCCTCGACCTTGATGTGCTGGAGCGGCTTGAAAAAAAATTCACTGGGGCTGCGAATAAAGCGCCGTATTTATACCGGTTTAAGTACAGGTAAGTACAATACTATTTTAAGACAAAGTTTCGACCAGAGCCTGATTGGATTTTGGCGCTTTCTCCACCTTTTTCCACCGCCGTCCATACCAAATGTAAAACCCCGTAACTGGCAGTGTAGCAATCACTAAACTGATACAAAAAGCCAATATCTTTCCTGCCAGTCCACCAATTGCCCCCACATGGATGTCATAATTCATGCGCAACAGTTTATCGGCCAGGCCCGCATCTTTAAGCCGTCCGTAAATGTGCTCCACGGGCATTTCCTGCAAGGTGTATTGATCGAAGTAGCGATAATCGGTTTTCCAATACGTTCCTTCCTGGAAATTGGCGTTGGCCGCGATGGAAGAAGAATCCGTCTCAGGTGGGTGCACCTCAATACTTTTAGCACTGGGGTATTCCGCCTGCATTTTTAACCACACTTTGTCCAATGGCGACTGCTCATCGGTGAGGATCGCTGGATTTTTTACCGAAATTGGATCTACGTAAAGCAGGGATTTTTTGCCCCCCATTGCCGTGTAATAACCTTGTGCAAACCAGGTAAATCCCCACACCAAACCCGTCACCGCAAAAACCAGGGCCAGCAAACTCACGTAAAAGCCCGAAACATTGTGCAAGTCGTAGTTTTTGCGTTTCCACTGGGTCGTTTTTTTCCAACGGTACCAAAAAAGTTG
>NZ_JANRKL010000075.1:0-10520 GCF_033763495.1 Haliscomenobacter sp.
TTTGCCTAGCGGACAAATTTTTTGAACCGCAACCTTGACTTTCGCTCCGGCAAATTGATGGCTGGTCGCTACGCGGGGAACAAAACTAGGGTTTCGTCAATATTTTTTAATTCTTGACACACTTCATTGAACATTCCCGCCCTCATGTACCGATTAAACGTCTTCCAATATTTATCTTTGTAAATGTCAAAATCCATTTCAAATTTAGACATGCCTTCCTTTAACTGGTGTACTATTTTAGAGGGTTTCCTAAAGTCCTTGCAGGCGAGGTAAATGGTTCTGGTATTATCCCCTGTTTCTCTACCGATGTTGAGAACGCCTTCATAAGGCTTGAGTTGTTCCATTAAATCATCTTCGATGGCATTGATTAGTTTACGGGTTCTCCCAATTGGCATTCCACCGCTTTTTTGTCCCTTGTATTTAATTTCAATGCAGAACAACCAAGGATGTGAGGCTTTGCCTTCCCAATCCAATAAATCCTGGTTCATTAATGCCAGCAACATGGTTTCATTTTTAACTTGGACCTCATATAAATTATAGCGATCAGTATCCTCAATATGAGTATACCAGGTGTCTTCATATTTTTCAATGAATTCCTTTTGTCGCCAAACCAGGTAACTTTTAAGCTTTTTGATGGGAATCAGTTCTTGTTCTGCCTCAGTTTTAGCTACCACTTTGATTTCATCAATAACCGCCGCATAATACCACTCCCCTAGATAATTATCGAGAAAAAGGTGAGTTCCATTAACGATAATCCCACGATTCTCATCATTCAAATCGCTGTGGATTATGGTTAGATCGATTTCATCAGGATAGTCAGCATGTTCATTGGCATAAAAGAAGATGTTTTCACCATCAAAAGAATATCCCTCCATTTCAATACTAAATTCCTCGAGTTCTGTTGCAGGTTTCAAAGCGGTGAATAGCCATCCATTGATGTGGGGTGCAGATTCCACTAATTCATCTACAAAAATCATGTTTTCTAAGGCCCCATCGGCGCTAAAAATGAGTTCTACTGTGTGGTCATCATACATACCTGTGAGGTAATAAATACCACTTTTTAACTCATTGAGTTTATCTGAAAGGGGATCAAAAAATACTTTTTCAAAATCGCCCTTGTTCTTCACGACTTGGTGAAAAGTTTTAGCCTTTTTTTGAAACCATTGCCAAAAATCTTGATACGAATGAATGGGTTTATTTCGGCGAAAGAAGTTTTTAAAATTCATGATTGAGAATACGCTTAATCGTTGTTTTTTTCAAAACTAAACAAAAAAGCAAAAGAAAGCCCAAAAAACAAAAAGTGAAAAACAAAAAACAAGCGAAACACCCCTGTTTTTCATTTTTCACTTTTCACTCCTTAATGTCTCCCACACAAACACCGCCCCACACTCTCCGTCTCCTCATGCAGCAGCGGCTCATACTGAGCATTTTTATTCAATTCCCAGAAAAACTTGCTGCGTTTCTTGGGCTGGTTCCCGACCTCGTTCATCGATTCCGCATCGTACAAGCGGCCATTGACCATGGTGTAGCGGATGAATTCGGTGTTTTGGATGTTCTCCAGCGGGTTTTTGTCCAGCACCAGCAAGTCGGCCAGTTTGCCCACTTCCAGGGAGCCGATGTGCTCATCCAAACCCAGGCTGAGCGCAGGATTGATGGTGGCAGTTTTAAGTGCCTGGTGGTTACTCATGCCGCCTTGGGCCATCATCCAGGTCTCCCAGTGGGCACCAAGGCCGTTGAGTTGGCCGTGTGCACCCATGTTGACTTCTACGCCCACATCCATTAGTTTTTTCAATTGCCGGGAAATTTGAATATAGCCCTTATCGTATTCTTCTTCGGGAATCATGGTACGGTAGCGGCTGCGGGTATCGATTACACTACGTGGCGTGTAAGTCAGCAGCCTTTGTTTTTCCCAAACGTTGCTGTGTTGGTACCAGTAATATTCTCCATTGATTGCACCGAAGGTCACGATCAAGGTAGGCGTATAGGCTGTATTGGACTGTTCCCAAAGCTGGATTACGTCATTGTGCAACTCATGGATAGGCAGGTTGTGCTCCAAGGTGGTATGCCCATCCAGAATCATCGACATATTGTGGTAAAAGAACGATCCCCCTTCAGGTACCACTTCCATTTCCAGTTCCCGGGCTGCTTGCAAGATCATTTGGCGTTGTTCCCGGCGTGGTTGGTTGTAACTTTTTACCGAAAAAGCTCCAAACACCTTGGTGCGGCGAATGGCACTGCGGGCATCTTCCAAGTTGTTGACCACCGCTTTGAAGTTTCCTTCCGCGCCATATAGAATGGTTCCGGTAGAAAATACCCGAGGCCCTACAATGGCACCCGTTTTTTGCAGTTCACTCATCGCAAAGACCCACTCTGTATTTGCCGAAGGGTCGTGCACCGTGGTGACGCCATAAGCCAGGTTCACGTAATAAGGCCAGTATTTCTGGGGCGTCAAACCCGAGTTAAAGTGGCCAGGGTGGGCATGGGTGTCGATCAAACCGGGCATGATCGTTTTGCCCGCACAATTGATTATTTTGGCTTCCTTCGGAATGCTTACAGCTGATGCCGCTCCAACTGCTTTGATGACGTTGCCTTCCACCAATACCGTGCCTTTTTCAATCACCTGCTCCCCTTTCATCGTGATGATGCGGGCGTTGGTGAAGGCGATCAGGCCGGTAGGTTTATCCATGGACACTTTTAAACCAATGTCAATGCCTTTTTCGGGCATTTTGAAGCTGGAATCGGGTTTGCCTGCAATGAATTCAAAGCGGTCTTCCAGTGGAATATTGAAGTATTGGTTGCCCAGCGTATAGTTCAGTGACTTGCTATCGGCGCTCCAATGCAGGTTGATCCCGGCGTCTTTGGCCACCTGCTTGACCGGAAAATCGGCTGTGCTAGCCCCCAGGTTGAGGGTGGTTCCAGAATGAGGAAAGGCGGCAATGTACACCTTGTGCAAATCCACAAAGGCGATCCATTTTTCGTCTGGCGAGAGGGTGAACTGGCTGCCATAGGTGCTGCGCAGGTGGATGCGTTCGTCGGAGCCATCCAGTTTGCAGCTGGCCATCATGCTGCCAGCGTTGTAATAGAGGCGGTCACCTTTGAGGTTAAAGCGGGGGTCTTCACCCTGAGCTTTGACAAAAGTAGCCGGGCCACCGCTGGCTTTCATCACATAAATGCCGGGCTTGGCGGTATTGGCCGGGCCCATGGCTGAGCTGGAGCCATCTTTCCGGAATACCAGCATTTGGCCATCGTTGGAATAGGCCGGATTGCGGTAATTGCCCGGATCGCTGCTCAATTTCGTGAGGGTACCACCCTCCAATTGCAGGCGTTGCAGGGTGCCGGAGGTACTGTCGTTGTGGGTCACAAAAACCAGCGACTTTCCATCGGGTGAAAAAGCAGGTTCGAACTCAAAATCAGTCCCTTTGGTCAAACGTTGGGGGGTACCCGAGGGCAGGTCTTTTTTCCACAGGTAACCCACTGCGTTGAACACCACGTATTTGCCGTTGGGGGCAGTCACCGCATTGCGGATCACTTTGGCGTCAAAATTGGCGGGATTCAGGGCTTGTTTGAAACGAACGGCATCGTAAATCCTTTGATTGACCTGGCAAGTGAAAGGAATTTCGACCGACTGGTTAAACCCATTCACATCCACTTTATTGATCTTACCATTGGCCCAGATGATGATGGACTGGTCGTCGGGCGACCAGGCAAAGCCGGGATAAGAGCCAAAAATGGTCCAGGCTTCCTGTTGGTCTTTTGACAACTTGTGGTAAACCGGCCATTCGCGCCCGGTTTCCAGATTGCGGATGTACAAGACCGATTGGGTGCGTACCCGCCGCACGTAAGCTAGTAATTTGCCATCACGGGATATTTGGGGCCTTACCGCACCTCCAGCACCACCTGTCACAGTTTCCATTTTCCCGGTTTCCCGATCGAATTGTTTGATGGCAAAAATCTGATTATTGGGATCCTTGTTGTATTGAAAAAAACCTCCAGGATAGATGTCTTCGCTGTAATAGACATAACGGCCATCGGGTGAAGCACTGGGCTCGTTGAGGTCTTGCTGGTCGTTTTTGCGGGGGGTGAGCTGGATACCTTTGCCACCGCTCAGGTGGTACATCCACAACTCGCCAGCACCCAGGGAGCGGGTGGAGGTGAAATGTTTGCGGGTGATGATGTATTCGCCATCGGGTGTCCAAACACTGTTGTTGACCAGGCGGAAGTCCTCTTTGGTGATTTGGCGGGCGTTTTTGCCGTCGCGATCCATCACCCAGGCATTGTCGCCTCCACCGGCATCGGAGGTGAAAAGGATTTTTTTGCCATCGGGGCTAAAACGGGGCTGCACTTCAAAAGCGTGACCAGCCCGCAGCACCCTCGCTTCGCCACCCTGAATGGGCAAAATGTAAATGTCGCCCAGAAGGTCAAAAGCAATTTCTTTGCCATCGGGCGAAACATCGAGGTTCATCCAGGTACCTTCGTTGGTGCTGAAGGATATGTTTTTGTAGGTGCCGGGTGGATTGTTGACGTCCCATTTTTTTGCGTCCTGCGCATAGGCAGTAGAAAATGTGAGGGTAAACAAGATCAAGGCTACGAGCACTGTATACATTTTCATACAATCTGGCTTATTGGGTTTTGAAGTGATGAGTTGTAAACTTACAAATTATGCGGTTTAAGCCTAGGGGTAATTGTTGAATTTGTCTACTTTTGTAACCACATTGATCACCTACAAGCATTCCTGATTCTTCCAATGCAATACCAAAAAATCACTTCTGAAGGTACGACAATCGAATTCCACAACAACTGGTTGGGCGAAGAAACCGTAATTGTTAAAGGGCAGGTTGTGTCCAAAAAATCTTCGATCACAGGTACAAATCATCCATTTACCGTCCTGGAAAAGGGCAAAAAGATAAAATTTGTCCTAACGACCAAATTAAACGCCAACGCAGAAGTATTACTAGATTTGCACCGAAATGACAAACTGGTAATCAAAGACTTACGCGTTGAATACGGCTATTTACCCAAAAAGATCAACAAAGCCAAACAACAAGGAGTCCTAAAACTTAAGGCCTACCAATTGAACGAGGCTCTGGAAGACTTCAAAAAAGCGCTGAAGGAAAACGACGAAGATCCTGAGATTTATTTCCACATGGCCTGTGCCTACTCGGTATTGGAACAGCCTTTGGAAGGGTTTGAAAGTTTGAAAAAAGCTGTAGCTAATAACTTGCAAGATACCGAAATGATTCTCAATCACGATATGCTGGCGTTTTTGCGTTTACACGATGCGTTCGATGGTTTTTTTGAAAGTGGGTTTAAGAAGTATGATAAGGCGTTGTTGAAGGGGTAAAATAAAAAAGCGCATCTTGGGTTGGCTGCGCAAAATGAATAAAGACATGCAGTACCAAACCTATCCACCTTCCCCCCACCTCGCCCCTTTGATTAAATGTTTTTGGAGCCTGGAATTCGCCGCAACCCCGCAGCCCGAAAAACAAACCATTATCCCGGACGGCTGTATAGAATTGATTATCCATTATGGGGATTTGTACCAGCAGTTTCAGGAAAACGGCAGCAGTTTCATACAGCCACGTAGTTTTGTGTTTGGTCAGCTCAGCAATACCCTCGAAATAGCCCCTATCGGCCACACTGGAATCATCGCTGCCCGTTTTCATCCTGATGGTTTTATTCCTCTGGCAACGATACCTTTAGCGGGGATGGAAAACCGGGCGGTCCCATTGACTGAACTTTTTGGAGAGGAGAGTGATTTTTTGGAAAAAAACATCCTGATCGCATCTACTCAGGCCGAGCGCATTCAACACATCGAAACCTTTTTGCTGGCACGCCTGAACAAACTGGAGGTCCTTGATTGTATTGTAAAGTCAAGTATTGAAATTTTAGTCAGCCAGGCCGGGCAGGTCAAGGTGGAAGAAATGGCCGAAAAATTGAACATCAATCGGCGGAAATTGGAACGAAAATTCAGCATCAACGTAGGGCTCAGCCCCAAACAATTGTCCAAAATTATCCGCTTACAAACTGCCCTCAAACAATTGAACCAAAATACCGAGCTCAGTTTGACCGAATTGGCTTATCAAAGTGGGTACTTCGATCAGTCTCATTTCATCAAAGACTTCAAAGCTTTTACGGGGATCAGTCCCAAGCAGTTTTATGCTGATCACCTTCAACTTTCCGCACTTTTTATTGGTACAAATTAGCAATGTCGCGTTTTTACAATTTTAGATGTGGGTTTTTAAACATTTTTACGGTCTTAAATGATAAACCGCACCAAATGAAACCTGTGATCACCCTTACTGCAAACCTTCTATTTTTACTTGCTCAATTGACCCTGTTTAGCCAAAAAGCCGACGCTTTTAAATGGATGTTGGGCTCCTGGAAGATCAATACCAGCAATGGACAAATTGTCGAAACTTGGAAAGCACACAACGACAGCACCTTGCAAGGCAAAAGTGTATTTGTCAAAAACGCACAAGACAGTACAACGCAGGAAACCCTAGAATTTGCCTACCGCAAAGGTGCCTGGTCTTACATTTCCACGGTGCAGGGACAAAACAACCAGCAACCCGTGGTGTTCAAAGTGATTTTCCAACGTGGCCCAGAGTTTATTTGTGAAAACCTAACCCACGATTTCCCCCAGCGCATCGCGTACCAACGCATTTCCGCCACTCAAATGTTGGCCAGCATTGAAGGAACCCGCAATGGGCGTTTCTCCAAACAAAACTTCAACTACACCCAGGATGAAAACCCAGGGGGTGGACTGTACAATAGCTCGATCCAACAAGCCATCAAAAACATTCCCCATGCTCCCAAAGCCCCCCATCAGGTTATGGTTTTGGGTTCATTTCACTTTGATTTGGGCTCAAATGGCAGCGACTGGAAGGCAAAAAAAGAGGTCGACATGCTCAGCCCCAGCAAACAACAAGAAATTGAAGAACTGGTTAAAGCACTTGCAACTTTTAAGCCCACCAAAATATGCATAGAATGGCTGCCCAAACAAGATTCAACCTTTAAGCAGCGCTATGCCGATTATCTGGTGGGTAAATGGGCTTTAAAAACGGGGGAATATTATCAAATCGGCTTTCGTTTGGCGAAAGCCATGGGACATGCTCAAGTCTATTGTATCGACAATCGGCCTAAACAACCAGAGTCTCTTCTCGAAATAGAAGACTGGGACAAATACGTAGCCACTGCGGGCGGAGCGGCTGAACAGAAAAGTTACGATCCACTCAATGAACAATTCAACCGCTACATCGACTCGATCAAGTATCAACTTTCTTTAAAAGACTACCTCTTGTTCATTAACAGCGATGCGGTCAGAAAAGAATACAAAAGGCTTTGGTTCACTGGACTGGTCCACGTTGGCAATGAAAGCACCTATGCCGGGGCTGATTTGACCGGCAACTGGTACCAACGCAATACCCGAATTTTTAGCAATGTAAAAAAATTATGCACAGCTCCTGCTGAACGCATCCTGATCATTTACGGCAACGCGCATTCTTTTGTGTTGGAAGAGGCTTTCCGAGCCAGTCAGGAATTTGAAGTGATACCTTTGAGCAGTATTTTGAAATAACATAAAACAGCAGCACAAAGGGCCAAATTAAGGCATTATCAATGCCTAACTTTGTGTCCCTTTGTGCCTTATTTCTTTTTGATAAAAGACATCTGGAGAATTGTACCAGTGTTGTGTTCTGGCCTTAGCCCCTTGCTTTAAACCCAATCGTTTGCCGATTGAATGCAAAAGTGCTCTTATCCAACTTGAAGGTCTCCAGGTCATCCAGCGTCAACAGGTTATTCGGTAAATTTTGTCGCTCCTCCAGGGACAATGCGGCCAAGCGCAGATTCTGATTTTTAATCGCCTCATTTACGATATTGCGCACCGTACGGGCGTTGCCGAAGTATTTGTCCCGACAATCATAGATGAAAGTCAGGTAACGCTTCAGGTACTCCTCCGCTTCTGGCGTTGGAATCAAGCCACTTTGATCCAGCATGAACATGGCAATTTCCAGGAGTTCCTGCGGCAGGTAGTCATCAAAACGCAGCATCTTGTCGAAGCGGCTGTTCAAACCTGGGTTGGCCTTAAGGAAGGTCTCCATGTTATCGGTGTAGCCCGCTACAAAGACAAAGAAATGCCCCCGCAGATCTTCCATGCGTTTCAACAGAGTCTGGATTGCTTCGTCGCCAAAGTCGCCGTGGGCACCGCCGGTTTTTGCAGTCAGTGCGTAAGCTTCATCAATAAAGAGTACGCCACCCAGTGCTTCCTCGATTTTTTCATTGGTTTTGATCGCCGTTTGACCTACATAACCTGCAACTAGGCCCTGGCGGTCGGTTTCTACCATATGCCCCCGCTCCAACATGCCCAATGACTTGTAGATTTTGGTCAAAATGCGGGCTACCGTGGTTTTACCCGTACCAGGATTGCCAATCAAAACGGTATGCAGGAAAAAGCTATTCAATACATCTTTTCCCGTTTCCCGGTAAAAACGCACCAAACGCACCATTTCCTGAATTTGCGCCTTGATTTTATCCATACCAATCAGGCGGTTCAGTTCGTCGATCGACTCACGCAACAACACTTCATCAATGGGGATATTGGGCAATGGCCGGCGATTTTTCAAGTCGATCGTTGCGATGTCGGCCAATTCGAGCATTTCAAGGTTTTCACGCGACAAGAGCCGTGGATCTTCATTGCGCATGATCCGTAGCCCCAGGTTGATCTTGGCTTTTTCGATCAAGTCGTTTACAAAACGGGCATTGCCAAACGTACGGTCGCGTTTGCGGTAGGCATCAATGATGACTTCATCTACTTTCTTTTCCGCTTCTTCACCCAGCTTGACACCTTTTTGTTTGCACACAAAACGGGCAATTTGGGAGAGTTCCTGCGGCAGGTAATCAGCAAACTCAAAATTAAACTGGAAGCGCGATTTAAGACCTGGGTTAGAATCCAGGAATTGTTTCATTTCTTTGGGATAACCTGCCACAATGATGGCCAAATCACCCACACCATTAGACATTTCCCGCACCAGGATTTCGATCACTTCGCGCCCAAAATCCTTGGTATCGTCACTAGAACGCGCTAGCGCGTACGCTTCATCGATGAACAATACGCCACCCCTGGCCTTTTCAATGGCTTCTTTTACTTTGGGAGCAGTCTGGCCGATGTATTCACCCACCAGGTCTACCCTATCCACTTCGTGGACGTGCCCCTTGCTGAGTAAGCCCATTTTGCGGTACAACAATCCCATCATACCTGCTACTGTGGTTTTTCCAGTGCCCGGATTGCCGATAAAGACCGAATGGACATTGACATTTTCTTTTTCATCAAAGCCCCTTTCCTTGCGCAATTGCAGAAACTTGATGTAGTCTGCGTGATTGCGGACTTGTTGTTTGATATCAGTGAGGCCAATCAGGTTGTCGAACTGGGCCATAGCGTCGTCAAAACTCTGCCGGTCATCAGGTTGAATAGTAGGCACAATCTGTTGGCCCCGATCGGGCAGCCACACTGGCGAGATGCCTTCCACAAAATCCTCGTCAATTTCAAAAGGGATTACTGCGATGAGCCGATCCATGAATACCAACTCGGCCGTATAGCGATCCTTGCGCCAGGAACCCTTCACATTAGAGCCCCAACCAGTGGTGATTTTGATGAATTCATCCTTTTTTTCCACCCGATGCAAACGCACCACTTGCCCCTTCAATTCACGGGCGTCGTTGTAGAATTTGGCAAACAATTCACATTGCCATGCTTTAGAAATGTGCAGATTTTGCAACACGACTTCGATGTAGATGTACCGGGTTTCTTCGCCGCTAAAAGACTTGTAATAGACTCGATCCAATTCTGGAACATCGTCGTAAGGGCCTTCGTACAAACGCAGGGAGTTCACTGCGAGATAAGGGTTTTCGCCCCTCAAAAAGTCATGGCCAGCATCTTCGATGTAAAAATATTTGGTGCCGACCTTTTCTCCTTCAATCCAGGCCTCCCAATAATAGGTGCCATTTTTCCAAAAAGAACCTTCGGTTTTGTTGCCCCAACCTTCGCGGATGTACACGACGTTGTCGTACTTGCTCACCTTTTTGCGCAAGGGTAAGTCACAAATCTCTTTACGGCCTTTTTTTAAGGAAAAACACTTCAGTTCTACATCAATTTCCCAATCTTCAATGTCGAAGTACTTGTTGTAAAAAGAGAGTTCTGCATAGATGTAAGTAGTTTCCAAACGATCAAACACCTGCCGATACTTCTTTTTGTTATCAGCCAGCCACTCCGTTGAGGCATAAACCTTCAATTCTTTGAATTTATGCCGCTTAAATCCTGGTTTTGAAAATTCTTCCGTCATAACATCACTCTGGGTTAATTCAGCCACAGAACGCAAACCCAAATTTAGTTTTTTGTTTTCGTTCTGCTAATATGCTGCTTTTTGTACAAAGTTTTTAACTTTCTTGCATTAAACTCAATTAATGTCCCAGCAAGAATTTAAAGTACCCACCTTAGTCCAACACATTCAAGTAGATGGAAGGCC
>NZ_JANRKL010000076.1:0-14555 GCF_033763495.1 Haliscomenobacter sp.
GTCTTTCCTTAAAAGTTTGTTAAAAAGATATAGCTAATTATATCTTTGCGCTGACTGAAAAATGACAGTTTATACAATCTTGTTATACTAGGTTATAAAACGCAAGTACGATGATATTTAAGTCTCTGACTAGCCGAGTACTGCTCATTGCATCTCTATTGTTCAGTACCATGGCAATGTACGGCCAGGGTGTGGCAAAGGGCGATGACAAGGCGGGGAAAACCCTTTTCCAGAACAATTGTGCCTCTTGTCACAACAAAAACATGAAGAGCGACCTCACGGGGCCTGCTCTGGGTGGAGTAGAAGAGCGTTGGGCTGCTTATCCACGCACCGATTTGTACCTATGGATTCGCAACTCTCAATCCATGATCAACAGCCACCCACGGGGCAAAGAACTGTGGGCCAAATGGCAACCAACCGTGATGAACAGCTTTAACGGTTTGAGTGATCAGGACATCGAGAACATTTTGGCCTATATCCAATGTATGTACGATGGTTCTTGCGATCCAGCTGCTGCAGCTGCTGCTGCCGGAGCTGCCGGAGGGACTACTGGGGCAAAGCCAAAGAACAACACTACCTTATTTATCTTGCTTGCAGGTATCCTGGGTATTTTTGCGGTTGTATTGGCGCGCATCCTGTCCAACCTCAAATACATGTTGGCCGTGAAAGAAGGCCAGGCTGCTGAACGCCAAACCCTGAAGCAAATCCTGCTCAGCAAAAGTGTTATCGCTTTTGCGCTGTTTGCGGCAGTTGTTTTGGGTGGCTACACCACGGTGAACCAGGCGATCTCGCTGGGCCGTCAGCAAGGGTATCAGCCTGATCAGCCAATCAAATTTTCGCACACCACTCACGCAGGTGTACACAAGATCAATTGCAACTATTGCCACGATAGCGCACGCCGGAGCAAACACTCCTCCATTCCTGCAGCGAATACCTGTATGAATTGCCACCGCGCCATCAAAGTAGGTTCCAAATATGGTACTGCGGAATTGACCAAAATCTTTGCTTCGATCGGTTACGATCCTAAAGCAGACAAATACATCGAGAATTACGAGAACCTCTCCGAAGACGACATCAAGAGCACCTATACAGCATGGATTGAAGACAATGCGATCCAGGCTGGTAAATCTCCTGATGCGGCCATTAAGGAAGGCGGCTTGCAATGGGATGCCATTAAAGAGGCACTGACTGATGCCAAAACTGGCGATAAGAAGATCCAGGGCCCAATTGAGTGGGTACGCATCCACAACTTGCCAGACCACGTTTATTTCAACCACGCTCAACACGTATCGGTAGGTAAGGTAGAATGCCAAACTTGCCATGGTAAGGTGGAAGAAATGGATGTCCTGCAGCAACATGCTCCACTGTCGATGGGCTGGTGTATCAACTGCCACCGTCAAACGGAGGTCAAGTTTGCTGACAACCAATACTACAACGAATACTACGCCAAATTCCACAAAGAACTTCAGGAAGGTAAGCGGAAAAAAGTAACTGTTGAAGACATTGGCGGTTTGGAATGCCAAAAATGCCACTATTAACCCACCCCACGGATTCATCCGTGGGAGGGAATAATTTAGTTCCACCCCACGAATTTATTCGTGGGAAGGCATAACACCGCCCCAGCCCACGAATTTATTCGTGGGTTCGATATCACCCGCCCAGCGGGCCTTTGGATAACCAGACGCATCTCAACTCAGATGAAAAACCAAAATAAAGAAATCTGGATCGGTACTGATCAAATTGCCAACGATCCGATTTACAACGAGATTACCAATCAGGAGTTTTACGAGCGGCCATTATCTGAGCAATTGGCTGACGAAAAAACAATGGACCTGAATGCCAATCGCCGCGACTTCCTCAAGTACCTCGGTTTTGGCCTTGGTGCAGCAACCATTGCTGCCAGCTGTGATATTCCAATCAAAAAAGCCATCCCCTATGTCGTCAAACCTGACGAAATTGTACCTGGGGTAGCGACATATTATGCCTCCTCTTTTATAAACGGGGGTGACTATTGCGCTATTTTGGTGAAGACCCGTGAAGGTCGCCCCATCAAAGTAGAAGGCAATAGCCTTTCCAGTGTTACCAAGGGTGGTACCAGCGCACGGGCTCAGGCCAGTGTTTTGAGCTTGTACGACTCCAGCCGTTTCGACGGACCATACCGGGTAAAAAGTGGTAAGGTAGATCGGGCGGACGCCAGATTCGGCAAAGGCCCTTCTTTGGCGGAAATCGATCGCGAAATTGCCTCCAAGCTCAACAGCGGCAGCCGCATTCGCATCGTAGCGCCTACTATTCTGAGCCCAATGACCAAGCAGGCAATTGCTGACTTCCAGGCAGCCTATGCCAATACAGAGGTAGTTATCTACGACCCATCTTCCAGCTCTGCTTTGTTGCAAGCCAACGAGCAGTGTTTCGGACAGGCAGTAGTACCTGCTTACAGCTTCGACAAAGCTGAAGTTATTGTAGGTTTTGAGTGTGACTTTTTGGGCAGCTGGGTTTCTCCAGTTGAATTTGCTACCCAATACATCCAAAACCGCAAGATCACTGATGTAAACCAAACCAAGATGTCGCGCCACTATCAGGTGGAAGCACACTTGAGTTTGACCGGCTCCAATGCCGATAACCGGATTTTGGTAAAACCATCTCATCAGGGTGCTGCAATTATTGCATTGCACAATGAGGTAGCAGCACTGACTGGAGGAAGCAAAGTTTCCGGACCATCTTTGCCAGCTGAAACGGCAGCCAAGTTCAAGGCTGTTGCCAAGGATTTGGTAGCTTCCAAAGGCAAAGCCCTGGTTGTTTCCGGTTCCAACAACACGGGAGAACAAATTTTGGTGAACTCCATCAACGCCATGTTGGATTCCTACGGCAATACCATCACTTTTGCCAATGCATCCAACCAACGCCAGGGACAGGACAAAAATGTTCAAAAATTGGTTAGAGACATGGCCGCTGGGCAGGTGGACGCAGTTTTCTTCTTCGATGGAGTTAACCCAGCTTACGACTTACCCAACAGCGATAAATTCCGCGATGCCATTGCCAAAGTGAAGCTGAAAGTTTCCTTCGCGATTGCACCCAACGAAACTGTACTCCTTTGTGATTATGTAGTGCCTACCAATCACTACCTCGAAAGCTGGGGTGATGCCGAACCAAAGCAAGGCCACTACAGTTTGATCCAACCCACGATTGCACCATTGTTCAAAACCCGTCAGGTTGAAGAAACTTTGTTGACTTGGGCGAAAAGCGACAAGTTAAACAAGGATTCCGAGCAACCGATGTACGATTATCTGGTGGCTTTCTGGGAAGCCAACATTTTTACCAAACAAAACCGCTTCGCTACTTTCCAAAGCTTCTGGGACAGCACTCTGCACGATGGTATCTTTGAGGTGCCTACTGCAGTGGTTCCTGAGTTTGGTTTCGGTGGTGACGTAGCTGCTGCTGCAGCCAAAGTGCGCAAGCCTGCTGCTGATGGTTTGGAAGTGGCATTCTTTGAAACCGTTAACCTGGGCGATGGCAAATACGCCAACAACCCATGGTTGCAGGAAATGCCCGACCCGGTTGCCCGTACGGTATGGGGCAACAACCTGGCCGTTCCGCTCAAATATGAAGGTGGTATCCGCTTCAAGGCCCTCAATGACCTTAACCAACGCGAAATGTACGGCTCAGCCGACTTCGTTGAGGTTGAAGCCAAAGGACAAAAGGTTACTACTACTGCTGTGCGCCAGTTTGGCCAAATGTGGGATACCGTAGGTTTGGCCATTGGTTATGGCCGGGAATGTACTGGTTACCAGGGACGTGCCATTGGTGACAAAGTCGGAGTCAATGTTTATCCAATGATGAGCATTGATGCAGATGGCAATACCCAGTACTATGCGGTAAGTGCCAAAGTATCAGAATCTGTCGGAAAAGACAAAGATTTTGCCTGTGTACAGTACCACCACGGTATGGGTATGACTGGCAAAGATAAAGATGGCAAACAGATCAAAGCCAGCGATGGCAAGGACCTGAACCTGGATGAACACACCTCCATGACCCTCGGTGCTGGTTACCAGGGTGGTATCGTGGATCGTTCAATCATCTACAAAGGCAACATCAAAGAATTGCCTGAATTGGCTGAAAAAATCAAGGAAAAACGTACGGAGGCTCAACACCTCAACGATCAAACCCTTTATCCATTTGACAAATTTGTAGCTGATCGCTACAGCCAGTCACAATGGTGGGCAATGCACGTTGACCTAAGCGCCTGTATTGGTTGTGGTGCTTGCCAGGTGGCTTGTGTGGCAGAGAACAACGTACCTGTGGTAGGTAAATTCGAAGTATCCCGCCACCATGAAATGAGCTGGTTGCGCATTGACCGGTACTTCTTTGGCGATTACGAAACGCCAAACGTAGTTTACCAACCAATGATGTGTCAACACTGTGACAACGCTCCTTGTGAAAACGTTTGTCCAGTAAATGCCACCAACCACAGTTCTGAAGGTTTGAACCAAATGTCCTACAACCGTTGTATTGGTACCCGTTACTGTGCCAACAACTGTCCGTACAAAGTTCGCCGCTTCAACTGGCTGGATTACACAACTGCCGATATTTTCCCAATCAACGAGAACCACATCAACGGCGAGGAACTGCCTTATACCGCTGATAACCTGATGCGTATGGTGTTGAACCCAGACGTAACCGTACGTTCTCGTGGGGTAATTGAAAAATGTAGTTTCTGCGTACAACGCATCCAGGAAGGTAAACTGACTGCGAAGCGTGAAGGCCGCAAACTGAATGAAACAGATGTAAAAACTGCTTGTCAAACAGCTTGTCCTACGGGGGCCATCGTATTCGGTGACCGCAACGACAAAACTGCTGAAGTAAGCAAGCGGATGAAACATCCGTTGAACTACCTCGCTCTTGAGGAAATCAACGTACAATCTTCAGTAAACTACCAGGCTAAGGTTGTCAACCGGAACGAAGCAGTATAAGCCCACGGATTAGCCCGTGGTTGGGTGAGAAGTTGAGAAGTTTAGCATTCTCAACTCCTCAACCCTCAACTTCTCAACTTTACAAAAAAAGACACGATTTTATCGTGAAACTATAACAACACCATCATGAGTGGACACATTTCTCCAATACGGGAACCCCTGATTACGGGTGCAAAAACGTACCACCAAATCACGGAGGACATCTGTGGGCCTACTGAACGTACGCCCTCCGTTGCCTGGATGATTGCCTTCATTCTTGCCGTAACGGGTCTCGCGTTTTATGTATTTTGTGTAACCTGGACCATTTGGGTCGGTATCGGTTCCTGGAACCTTAACCGGACGATCAACTGGGGTTGGGACATTACCAACTTCGTTTGGTGGGTCGGTATCGGTCACGCGGGTACTTTGATTTCTGCCATCTTGTTGCTGTTCCGTCAAAAATGGCGGACGGGGGTAAACCGTGCAGCAGAAGCGATGACCATCTTCGCGGTAATTTGCGCCGGTCAGTTCCCGCTTATTCACATGGGCCGCCTTTGGCTGGGTTTTTTCATCTTCCCTTATCCCAATACCCGCGGACCACTTTGGGTCAACTTCAACTCTCCGCTGCTTTGGGACGTATTTGCGATCTCTACCTATTTCACGGTTTCTTTGCTGTTCTGGTACACCGGTTTGGTGCCTGACTTTGCAACGGTTCGCGACCGTGCTTCTGGTTTCCGTCGCAAATTGTACAACTTCCTGGCTTTTGGCTGGACGGGTTCTGCCAAGCACTGGCAACGTTGGGAAAGTTTATCGTTGATCCTAGCGGGTTTGTCCACTCCGCTGGTACTTTCGGTACACACCATCGTATCCTTTGACTTTGCCACTTCGGTTATTCCTGGTTGGCATACCACGATCTTCCCTCCATACTTCGTAGCGGGTGCGATCTTTTCCGGTTTTGCCATGGTACAAACCCTGATGATCATTACCCGGAAAGTATTGCATCTGCAAGACTACATTACGCTGGAGCACATCGACAGTATGAACAAGGTAATCCTGGCTACAGGTACAATTGTAGGTGTTGCTTATTTGACCGAGTTGTTCATCTCCTGGTACTCCGGGTACATTTACGAGCAATTTGCCTTCTACAACCGTTTGATGGGTCCATATTTCTGGTCTTACATCGGTATGATGGCTTGTAACGTAATTTCGCCACAGATTTTCTGGAGCAAAAAATTGCGTCAAAATATCACGGTGACTTTTGCCATGTCCATCTTCGTTAACATTGGGATGTGGTTTGAGCGTTTCGTAATCATTGCCTCTACCTTGGCTCGCGATTATCTGCCTTCTTCCTGGAGTTACTATTCAGCTACCTGGGTAGAGGTCGGTTTGTTCATCGGGACCCTGGGCTTGTTCTCTACTTGTTACCTGGCCTTTACCCGCCTTGCACCTGTAGTAGCCATTGCCGAGATCAAGAGTATCCTGAAGAACGCCGGTGACCAATACGTGGGCATGAAAAATGCCCTGAAACATGGTCACCATCAGGAATCAGTAAAAGCAAATGGCGGCGACGCGCACTAATCTAATTTCGAGACAGCAAAAACGAAGTGCAATGACAAGATCTCCAAATAAAGATGTACTCTTCGGTCTGTATGATGACGAGACCAAGATTCTCAGTGCAGTCAACCAAGCTCGTGCTGCACACCTGGACATTTACGATGTGTTTACGCCATTTCCGGTTCACGGCATGGAGGACGCAATGGGCTTTACTGAAAGCCGCCTTCACCAGGCTGGTTTTGTATATGGTTTGATCGGTACCCTTACTGCATTCCTGGGGATGACTTGGGTGTTCACCAGCGATTGGCCCATCATTTTTGGTGGTAAACCTTACTGGTCAGTACCAGCGTTTATTCCGGTCACTTTTGAGTTGACGGTACTTTTCGCCAGTATTGGTATGGTGGTTACTTTTTACACCATCTGCGGTATGGGCCCTGGTATCCTCAACCCTACGCTGCACGATCGCATTACCGACGATAAATTCTGTCTGGCCTTTGATGTGACCGATGTATCAGATGACGAAAAAGCCAAATTCAAGGCCTTTTTGGAAACATCTGGTGCCGAAGAAATTGATCAAAAGCACATTTAAATCCGGACAGCCGGTCAATGTTTGAACCAAGGAAAATCGAGCAATGATGAAAAACTTAAAATATATTCTTTATTCGGTAGCCGCAGTCAGCCTGCTCTACTCCTGCACACCCGCAGGAGGCAATTATGCTGGCAAGGAATACATGCCGGATATGGCACACTCAGTAGGATTTGAATCACAGTCGTACGCCAACTATTCCCGCAACAACTGGGACAGCGCAAGTGTGATCAACCGCAAATTTTTGTCAAGACCATTGAACCCTGCAGCAGGTACTATCCCTCGCGGTTATGCAGGCTTCAGTTTCGCCAGCCCAGGTGCTTATGACTCCATCATGAACATCCTCAGGGGGGGCAATCGGCTCAACGCTACTGCGGTGCCTGTAAACGGGAAAGTGCCTTACCACTACGGCGACAGCGAAGAGGAACGGATTCGGGCCAGCAAGGATATTGTAGGCAACCCTTTCCCGATTTCTGAAGCTGGTTTGGCTAAAGGCAAAGAACTTTACGATATTTATTGTGGCATTTGCCACGGAGAAAAAGGGGATGGCGCTGGTTACCTGGTGCGCGATGCCAATCCTGCCAAGGGTGACCTCGGTGGCGTATACCCTGCTGCTCCGGCCAACTTCATGCTGGATACTTTTTACATCTCTACCAATGGTCGTTTTTATCATGCCATCATGTACGGCAAAAACGTAATGGGTGGTTATGCAGAAAAATTGAGCTACGAAGAAAGATGGCAGGTGATTCACTACATCCGCTCTTTGCAAGCAACTGCGAAAGGATTGGCCTATAGCGCAAGCGCAAATACGCTGAATTCCAGCTTTGCGGTTCCAGCAGCACAGGTGAAAAAACTGGCTACTGCACCACCACCTCCACCGCCTCCTGCTCCAGCAAGCGGCGATGGTACCAAATCCAAGAGCGGCAAGTAATTTGATTAACCTTCTTTTGAAGAAAAATAAATAACCGACGAGCAATGAACCAATTCACCTTTGAAGCCAAGCAAAAGACTTTCCTGCTCGGGTTTATGATACTCGGTGTGCTGTGCTTGATCTTGTCCTACTTCATGGACTCTGAACCAATGCATGTGCGCTTCTGGTCTAACTACCTCCACAATACCGTATTTTTTACAGGTATTGCGGGCATTTCTATGTTCATTTTGGCTGCATTTACCACTGCCTGGGCAGGTTGGTATGCAGGAATGAAACGGGTTTGGGAAGCATTTTCCCTGTTTTTGTTGCCAGGCATAATTTTGTTCATTCCCATCATCATCGGCATGTGGGGACACTGGCATCACCTTTACCACTGGGCGGATTCACATGCGGTAGCTGCTGATCCAATTCTTAAAGGAAAATCAGGATTTCTCAATCCGGTTTGGTATACTTTAGGCACCCTGATTATTGTAGGCACCTGGTATTATTTTGCCTTTAAAAACCGGCAATTGTCGGTTGCTGAAGACGCAGATGGTCAAGGGATTGCCGATAATTTCTGGCACCACCGCAAAATGCGGGTTTATGCCGCTATTTTTCTGCCAATTTTTGGCTTTACAAGTGCGGCCATGATTTGGCAGTGGGTCATGTCCGTAGATGCCCACTGGTATTCAACCCTGTTTGCCTGGTATAGTGGCGCAAGCTGGTTCATTTCAGCTATGGCGATTACCATTTTGATGCTGATGTACCTCAAAGGTCGCGGTTATTATGAAAACATTACGGCTAACCACTTGCACGATATTGGCAAATTTTTGTTTGCCATCAGCATTTTCTGGACGTATATGTGGTTCTCACAGTACATGTTGATCTGGTATGCTAACGTTGGGGAAGAAACCATTTACTTCCGCCATCGCCTGGATAATTACCGCCCTTTGTTTTTTGCAAACCTGGTCATCAATTTTGTGTTGCCATTCTTCATTTTGATGCGCAATGACAACAAACGCAAATACGGACCAATGGCCATTGCGGCTATCCTGACCTTGTTTGGCCACTGGCTGGATTTCTTCCTGATGATCAAGCCTGGTACCCGTTTGACTGCCATCGAAGCTGCTGCTGAGCATGCAGGCGGACATGGTGCTGAAGCTGCTGAAGCAGGCCATAAGTTCCTGAATTTTGCGGCTGGCTTTTCTATTCCAGGTTTGTTGGAATTGGGAATTTTCCTCGGCTTCCTGGCTGGCTTTGTCTACTTTGTATTCAAGCAACTGGAAAAAGCAGCATTGGTGCCTTCAAATGACCCATACATGGATGAAACGATGCACCACTCTGTTTGGCCTTATCCGGAAGATGGGCATGGTGCTCATGATGCGCATCATTAATTTAGACGAAGTCTAAACAAGTGAAAAGTGTCGCAATGGTGGAACACATCATTGAATCTTTGGTTGTAAATTTGAATTCGACTAAAATTTAAAGAATAATGACTGCTTTGCTCGTATTCTTAAGTCTCATCCTGATCGTTGTGATTGCCATTCAAATTGGCAAGGTGACCGAATTGGCTGCCAAAATCCGGGGTGAGGAAGAAATGCAGGAGATCATCAATGGTAGGCAAGGGCTCTACATGGTCATTTTTATGATCGCTTTTTTGGTGCTTACTGCCTACACTGGTGCAGTGTATAAAAACTACTACTTGGGCTTTGGCCCCATGCAGGCAGCATCCGCTCACGGGGGGAAGATTGACGCCATGTTCAATGTAACTCTGGTGATCTGCGGGATCGTATTTGTGATTACTCAAATCCTGCTGTTTTATTATGCCTGGAAATACTCAGGTCGTCGGACTGGTAAAGCCAAATTCATTGCCCACGATAACAAGTTGGAAATGATCTGGACTGCCATTCCAGCCGTAGTGATGGCGTTCCTGGTTATCCGTGGTTTGGATGCCTGGAATGAAATCATGGCAGACATCCAGCCTGGTGAGGATTACCTGGAAATCGAAGCAACGGGCTTCCAATTCGGTTGGGCCCTGCGTTATCCAGGTCCGGACGGAGTGCTGGGGCCAAAGAACTACAAACTCATCTCGGGTGCAAACCCCCTGGGCCAGGATTGGACAGATGAGCGGAACGTGGATGACTTCCACGCCGATGAGTTGGTATTGCCTAAAGGCAAAAAGATTCGGGTGCGGATTACTTCCAAAGACGTTTTGCACAACTTCTATCTGCCTCATTTCCGGGTAAAAATGGACGCCATTCCTGGTATTCCTACTTACTTCGTGTTTGAGCCACAAAAAACCAATGAGGAATTCCGCGAGCAATTGCGCAATTACCCAGAATATCAGGTGCCATCCGATCCAAAAGATCCAAATTCCAAACCAAAGTGGGAGGTGTTTGATTATGAACTGGCTTGTGCTGAATTGTGTGGCAATAGCCACTTTGCGATGCGCAAAACGGTAAAAATTGTGGAGCCAGAAGCCTATGAAATGTGGGCCATGCAGCAAAAGTCATACTATTTGAGCAATATTCGCTTCAAGGACGAAGATCCAAATAAAGACAAACTGTTTTCTGCTGAAATCGAAGCAAGAAAAGAAGAGTTTGCCGAAGCTTTGGATACTGCTTTGATTACTGCGAAGAAAACAGTACAATTCAGCTACGTAACCTTTGCAACTGGTTCGGACAAACTAACTGGGGTATCTCGTTACGAACTGGACAACCTGGTTGACGCGATGAAGCAAAAGTCGGGCCTCAAAGTAGAATTGGCTGGTCATACTGACGATACCGGGGAAGATGCTCAAAACCTGACCTTGTCGCAAAAGCGTGCTGATGCGGTGTTGAAATACTTGCGTAGCAAGGGAATTGATGCAAGCCGTTTGTCTGCAAAAGGTTTTGGTGAAACTCAACCTGTAGTGGCAAACGATAGTGATGAAAATCGTGCGAAAAACCGCCGTACGGAATTCCGTATCGTAGGGCAATAATATAAATGTTGAATTGAACCATGTTGGTTCAATTGAGTTGTTATGGAAATGGCTCAATTTGTAATTTAGCATTGTAAACGTATTTAAAACATTCAGCAGATGGCTCACGTAGCAAACCATCCAATGACGCAAGAAGAAGAGCTGATTGAAAAGCTGGGGTATGATGATCATTTTCACGATCATCACGAGGGCGACCGTTATCAGTCCAACTTCATCAATACCTATGTGTTCAGCATGGACCACAAAATCATTGCCAAACAGTTCCTCATTACGGGGATGATTTGGGCTTTGATTGGGGCGGGCATGTCCTTGATTTTCCGTTTACAATTGGGCTTCCCTGAAGAAAGTATGGCCTGGTTGAAACCCCTGCTGGGCAAATGGATCATCATCAATGCGGAAACCGGAATGGGTACTCTGTCGCAAGATTTTTACTATGCGCTGGTGACCATGCATGGAACCATCCTGGTGTTTTTTGTATTGACCGCAGGTTTGAGTGGAACATTCAGTAACCTGCTCATTCCTTTGCAGTTAGGTGCCCGGGACATGGCCTCACCCTTCCTGAATATGCTTTCATACTGGTTCTTCTTTTTGTCCGGTATGATCATGCTGTTCTCTCTGTTTGTGAGCACAGGGCCATTCTCTGGAGGTTGGACCGCTTATCCACCACTGAGTGCATTGCCGCAAGCTTCCTCTGGTTCGGGCGCGGGTATGACTCTGTGGTTGTTGAGTTTGGTGTTCTTTGTAGTTTCGGTACTGCTCGGTGGTATTAACTACATCACTACAGTTCTCAACCTGCGTACCAAAGGTATGACCATGTGGCGGATGCCACTGACCATCTGGGCTTTCTTCGTGACAGCGATCATTGGTCTTTTGTCCTTCCCCGTACTGGTTTCTGGTTTCTTGTTGCTGATGTTCGACCGGGGTATGGGCACAAGCTTTTACCTGAGTGAAATTTTTGTTGGCGGTCAGGCTCTGGATCACGTAGGTGGTAGCCCAATTTTGTACCAGCACTTGTTCTGGTTCCTGGGCCACCCTGAAGTATACATCATCATTTTGCCAGCGATGGGTTTGGTGTCAGAAGTGCTGTCTGTACACTCTCGTAAACCAATCTTTGGTTATAAAGCGATGGTTTATTCGATCTTGGCGATTGCATTCCTGTCCTTCATCGTTTGGGCACACCACATGTTCATGTCGGGGGTTAACCCATTTATCTCCAACTTCTTTGTGGTGTTTACGCTGATCATTGCCGTTCCTTCGGCGGTGAAGGTTTTCAACTGGATTTCTACACTTTATGGTGGTAATATCCGGTTTACAGCGGCAAGTATGTTTGCCATTGGCTTTGTATCCATGTTCATCTCTGGTGGTTTGACTGGTATCTTCCTGGGTAACTCTGCCATTGACATCCAACAGCACGATACTTATTTTGTAGTTGCACACTTCCACATTGTAATGGGGGTTGCGGCATTCTTTGGGATGTTTGCAGGTATCTACAACTGGTTCCCCAAGATGTATGGCCGTTTCATGAACGAGACCCTCGGTAAAATCCACTTCTGGGGTACCATGATCGGGGCATATGCCATTTTCTGGCCAATGCACTACATCGGTATGGCTGGGGTGCCTCGTCGTTATTACCGTTTCGATACCTTTGCATCATTCTCGCATTTTGATGACCTGAATAAGTTCATCACTGTTGCAGCTATTGCCACTTTTGCTTTCCAAATTTTGTTTGTAGTCAATTTCTTCTACAGCATTTGGAAGGGTAAAAAGATGACCACTCTAAACCCATGGGGTGCTTCTACGCTGGAATGGACTACTGCGATCAACCCAGGACACGGCAACTGGGCGGGTAAAATTCCTACGGTACACCGTTGGCCTTACGACTATGGCAAGGATGGTAAGGAGTTTATCTCCCAAATCACGCCAATGGAAGAAGGTGAAACTCCTGGTGAGCACTAATGGGAACAGCTCAGGCTGATTGAAGTAAGAAGAATAGATCATTTTCAATAGGGGAGGAGGAGTAAATTCATTTGGTTCTCCTCCCCAATACTTCACGATTAAAGTGGCGGTAAAAACAGCAGTACAGAAACCTTTGGTTCTTTTTTGGCAAAAGGTGGAAGACTTCAAATTACTGGTAAAATTGCGATTGACCCTCACCGTAGTTTTTTCTTCGGTGATGGCCTACTTGATTGCAGTACCCGGACCTATTTCAGGGCTGAGTATTGTGATCCTTGCAGTGGGTGGTTTTTTGGTCACTGCTGCGGCGAATGCACTCAATCAGGTGCTGGAAAAGGACTTTGACCGTTTGATGAAACGTACGGCCAACCGGCCTCTGGCAACTGGTCGGATGAAGGTTGCCGATGCTGTACTTTGGGCTGGATTGATGAGTATGGTGGGTATAAGCGCCTTGGCTTTATTCAATCCCTGGACGGCTTTTTTTGGTACCCTTGCCTTGGTTTCCTATGCTTTTTTGTATACTCCGTTGAAAAGAATCTCTCCCATTGCTGTAGCAGTGGGCGCAATTCCAGGAGCTTTGCCAACACTGATTGGCGCTGCTGCTGCGGAGGGGTATATTTCAGCCTTGGGATTGACCTTATTTACCATCCAGTTCTTCTGGCAGTTCCCCCATTTCTGGTCGATTGCCTGGTTGGGAAAAGAGGATTACGAGCAAGCGGGTTACAAACTATTGCCTGGCCCGGAAGGACAAAAGGAACGTTATACGGCCTTACAATCTTTCTTGTATGCCCTGGTGCTCATTCCGGTAAGTTTTCTACCGATGAGTCTTGGTGTCGCTGGATGGATCAGTACGACATGTATTGTGGTCTCGAGCATCTTTTTTGCATACCTGGGTTGGCGTTTGTATCGCAACAATGATCGGAAATCAGCCTTGCATTTGATGTTCTTTTCATTTGTATACATTCCGTTTGTTTTGGGTGTGCTATTAGTGGATCAATTATAACTGGGAAAAAGATGGAAGGAAGCTTCCCCAATACGCTTGGCCGGAATAAAATACATCCTCAGACTTTCGCCTTGCTGGTGGCTTGCGCGAGTATTATGATGATGTTTGCAGCGTGGACCAGTGCCTTTTTGGTGCGCCAGGCTGCCGGGAACTGGCTGGAATTCAGCTTGCCCCAGGTGTTTACCCTCAGCACGGTAGTGATCTTGCTGAGCAGTGCTACATTGCACCTTGCATATCGTGCCTTTTTGAAAGGTAATGAAAAAGTGTACCAATACGGTTTGGTAGCTACTGCGATTTTGGGTTGTGTATTTTTGTACACTCAATATCGTGGTTGGCTGGCTCTCGCGTCTATCGGCGTAGAGTTGACCACCAATCCTTCAGGTTCTTTTGTATACGTGTTCTCGTATGTGCATGCAGCCCACGTAGTGGGTGGGATTGCTATCCTGCTACTCGCTGTACTTCATGCTTTTACTTTGGGCTTAAAAGTAACGCCTAAACGAAAACACCGCTTTGAACTCAGTATGATCTACTGGCATTTTGTAGATTTGCTCTGGGTTTACCTCTTTTTCTTTTTAATGACGCAAATGTAAGCCACCCCAAGGCTTTAGCCTTGGGAGGCCATC
>NZ_JANRKL010000077.1:0-7026 GCF_033763495.1 Haliscomenobacter sp.
AAGTTGTTGCTGGCCAAAAAACTTCAAAACAAACTCGACAATCCCGAACTTTTGAACCTCGCAATCTTGAAAAGACAGGCGCAACGGCTCGCGGACAAAATTAGGTATTACATCAAAATTTAATCTGACAAAGTAGAATTAGGTGATTCCTTGAGTGTCTTAGGTTTCTTAGGTGGTGAAAGAAGACCTTGCTACGCAGGTTTTTTCTTTTTCACCACCTAAGAAACTTTAGAAACCACAGTGTCACCTCAGATTAAAAGTCCAATCCAAACGACAAATACAACTTCGGCTTCTGGATCTGTTGCGTTTCAATTCCCCAGGCATAATCCGCCCGGATGAAATACCCAAATAGCGTTGTCCGTGCTCCAAAACCGTACCCTGCCACCAGCGGATCCCGGAAATAATTCACCGTGGTCGTGATGAAAGGCCCATCGGGGAATTTTGAAGTATTCAAGGGGTTGTCCTCGCGGTAAGGTGTTTTGCCTTCCCAGGCAGTACCAATGTCGAAGAAACCAACTACCTGGAAGTTTTTGAACAATGGTGATTGAATGCGGCGCGAGATGTAGCGGAACAATGGCACCCTCAATTCAGTATTCACCAGTGCAAAGGAACTACCATTGCGGATGTTGATGGGGAATCCACGCAGGTTAGCCGCCAGCGTTTGGAAAGCAAAATTACCGCTAGGTACAGGAATATCGTTGTTTTGTTGAGGGAAAAGCCAGTTGTCCATTCCGCCCAGGAAATAAAGGATTCGCTCTGAACCGAAGGAAGTACCAGCTGCAAAACGTCCTGCCAAAATCGAATGGCGCAAAACACGCTGGTAATGCCGGAAGTCCGCCCCCAACACCGTCATGAAACCTTTATTAAAGTTGATGTCAAAATTGGATTCATCACCTACAGAGAATTTCTTTTGGGCTTCCGCAAAAACCCGATAGCGAGTACCCGTACGTAAGTTAAGCGAAATATCAACGGTGTTGTCAAACACGTATTCCATGCGCAACCCAATGCGTTGGCTGGTTTGATCAGGCACATTATAGGTAGCCCGATCGGTAGCGAGTTGTACCATGCGGTCACGCCGTAAGGTAGTGGTGGCTCTGATGCTGCGGAAAACATCCAATGGGTAACGGATGCCGTATTGACCCAGCAAGATATTGTACTCCCGCCGACGTGGCACCAGAGTTGGGCTCTGGTCGTTGAAGCGGGTGTTGCGCATGTACACCGCGTAGGTTTGATCCAGGCGGTGTTTTTTATTGTTGAAGGTCACAAAGTATTCCGCACCATTGAAGGTGGTCGGAATCCGAATGCCACCTTCAAATTCATAGTCTTCAAAAAGATCCTTGACATTTGCCTTCAACAATATACCTGGCGGTGGCAGCTGGTATCCATCGGGGTTGGCCGCAGTACTTTCCATCCCTTCAAAGAGCAGTGAGTTGTCCATTTGTGAGGTCACAAAATCGGATCGGAATTGCAAACGATAAGGTATAGCACGGGTTGGATTGAGGATATATACCTTGCGATTCGTTGTCATTTGCAACGGGAAACTCATGCCATTGACTGGTGCCAGTGTTTCAGTGGGCCGAGTCGGGGCGGGTGGGGGAGTGGCGGCAGGTTCAGTCGCGACAGACTGCGTCTCTTCTGGTTTTTCCTCGGCCACCGCGTTTATGGTTTTGGGATTACCAAACTCACTTTGAAACAAATACAATTCCTCCTGAATCGTTTTGGTGGTATCCTTGGGTGGTGCTTTGACCACAATCTCTATTTTTGGGGTATCTACCAAAACTGGCCGAACAGGCGCACCATTGGTCAGCACTGGCAATCCTGGAGTTGAAGCCGTATCTTTCACAAAAATCAGGTCCTCCATTTGTTTTTCCCGCGCCCGGAAAGCCGTGGTAGCAGGAGCGCTGGAATGGGTAGGCATCAGGCGACTGGTGTAAAAAGAGCGACGCCCTAATGCTGCATAAGATTCGACCAACTTTCCACTTTGTGGTGCACTATGCTGCTGGTTGATGTGATAGGGATAATTGGTTTCGATATGGGTTATGGCACGCTCGCGAATCACTGGGCGCACCATTACTGAATCAATCTGGGTTGAGTCCAATTTAGCCACTGATGAATCCATTGGCCATACCAGTTCGGTACCGTCTTTTAAATAAATATGCTGTAGGTACTCGCGTACAAAGGTTTCTAAAAAGCCCGATTCCCGATTGTAAATCCCGTGTCGGTCACTCAGGTACGAAAAATAGGTACTATCCACCTGCATCGGAAAACGTTCGCTAGCCAAGGGTGTGTTTGTCACTCTTACAAACTCCTTGATTTCACCCTTGAGGTCATAATAAAACACATCTAGAGAGGCCACAGGCAAGATGCTATCCGGCTTGATGTTGCGCAGGAAAATGTCTGGGCGATTGGAGGTGAAGAGAATTCCTTTGCGGTTGCGCACATTAACCACTGCAGCATCCAGGTCGTCATATATGTCAGCGGTGATGCGTTGGCTTTGGCGGGTACGTGGGGTATAGAGGAAAATATCGGATTGACCACTCACTTCGGCTGAGAACAGCAGGGTAAAGTTGTCGACAAAATCGAGGCTATAAACCCTTTGGTATTGCTCGGAAAGGAGCTCGGTAGTAATTTTCTTTTTGTAGACATCGTAATTGGCCAGTTTCAGGTTATCCCGGCGTTCGTACAAGATGGTCAGCTGCTGTCCGCTTGGGTTCCAGGCAATCAAAGGGTAGTTAAAATCGGTAG
The DNA here is from genome assembly GCF_033763495.1 of Haliscomenobacter sp. GTDB lineage: Bacteria > Bacteroidota > Bacteroidia > Chitinophagales > Saprospiraceae > Haliscomenobacter. The sequence goes on from NZ_JANRKL010000077.1 coordinate 2,746, forward strand.
CTTGGAGGGCGTTGCGGTATCCTTCCTTAAAAATTTTGGTTTTTTTCTTCTGTTGCAAGTCATAGATGTAGACGTTAGCGCGCCCCATGTCGTTGAGCACGTATGCAACTTTGTTGCCGTCAGGGCTGATTTTGAGCTGAGTAAGAGGCAGTTGTTCTTTGCGCTTTTTGAGGGTAACGATCTGGGTGGCCTGAGGGTTTTGGCGGCCTTTGAGGTCCCCTTCATAGCGGCTGCGGTAAAACTGGTCCCATTCCTGTACCACCGACTGAAAGGATTGATCCATTACATACAAAAAACCACTTTCTACACTGCGGTTGATGCGGGTGAGGTACAAAAGGTTGGAGACCGCTGGACGGCCATACTTTTCGCTGATGAAATACCACATGGATTGACCGGCCAGGCGAGGGAAATCATCGGCAAAACGTTCGAATTTTTTGTAGCGGCGGCTGAGCAGGATGTTGCGCAGTTCGTTGTCGCGTTCTACGTTCCAGGTTTGGCCTGCATAAGCCACAAGGCCTTCTTTGAACCAGTTGGGCAAATTGAGCATCACCGCATTTTGTACAATCTCCTGGATATTGGCGCCAAACAGCATGGTATTGAGGTATACCGCCGCTATACCTTCACGTACCTGCTCGCGCAAGTGCTGGTGGTTTCCGTCAAAATAGACGAAGATGGTGGTGCCCGAAACCTTGGTTTGGTTGTTGCTGCTGACGAATAAGTCTTCCGAGCCGATGTTGCTCTGCTTCACATCGGTCGCATCTGCATACACGATGATCTGGAGTTTTTCATTCATGCGATGCTCCAGGAGGGCCTGGATTTCATCGAAGTCGTACTCCGCCATTTGTACAACTTTGTGGGCAGCATTGCGCGACTTACCGTAGTAGTAAACAAAAAAATTGTCGCTTTCGTACTGCGACCATTCATCAAAGTCTTTATGGTATTGGACGCGGTTTTTGCCAAATTTGACCTGGTTGCTGCTCTGTGCCAGTGCGTTCACACTGAACAGCACAACACCCATCAAACACAAGAGGTAAAGTCGCTTGATCATACACTATTTATTTTGCTTAGAATATGACATAATCGTGCCATATTCAGTTCAATCCAAGACTAAAAAAGGGGATAAAAAAAATAATCTGCCCGATTCTCCACAACATACCTCTCAAATTAGCCATTTTTGTGAAAATGTACAAGCAAAATAAAAAAAAGGATGGCAAATGTTATCCAGCTTACGTTCAATCCTTTCCAGGAAAACACGTACGTTGTCTATGATGATACGAAGGAATGTATAGTGGTGGATCCCGGCTGCTTGTTCCCCGATGAAAAAGCCGAGTTGTTGGAAACGATCCACCGCCTGGAATTGCGCCCAGTTCGCTTGATCAATACGCATTGCCACATTGACCATATTTTGGGCAATCACTTTATCGCGACTACTTTTAACCTAGTTTTGGAAGCCCACCAGGGCGAACAGGTGGTGCTCGACACTGGGGTACAGGTGGCTTCGATGTACCAGATCCCTTATCCGGAGCCTTCGCCAGCGATTGGCAAGTTCATCAACGCGGGTGATGTGATTGAGTTTGGGGAAACCAAGCTCAAGGCCATTTTTACCCCTGGCCACTCACCTGCCAGTCTTTCTTTTTACTGCGAAAAGGATCGTTTTGTACTCTCGGGTGATGTGTTGTTCAAAAACAGCATTGGTCGTTATGATCTACCGGGGGGGAATTATCAAACCTTGATGAAAAACATTCGGGAAAAATTGATGGTGCTGCCGGATGAGGTGAAGGTGTATTCCGGGCATGGGGTGGCGACGACGATTGGGGCGGAGCGGATGGGGAATCCGTATTTGATGGGGGAGTAGGGGATTTGGAACGCGGTGCGTTCCGAATTGGTGCTTTTATTGCGTAGATGAAAGGCCTAATTTTACATTCTTTAATCCTCAAAATTCTCATCCAATTCCCGTTCAAGCTCTTCGGTAGTGGGCAGGATATTGCGGAGACTCTCTGGTAAAGTTTGGGTCAAAATGTATTCAGCAACGCCAAGCGGTTTTTGAATATCCCGCAAGGCATACTCTACAATGGTTTGTTTGCCTGCTTCTCGACAGAGGATCAGACCAATTGTCGCTTGATCAAGCTCACTGCGAAGCAAATCATCAACAGCTGAACAGTAGAAATTGAGTTTGCCCGTGTATTCGGGTTTAAAAGCGCCGCCCTTCAGTTCAACCACCATATATGCGTGTAGCCGAGTATGATAAAACAAGAGATCGATGTAAAACTCTTCCTCTGCTACGACAATCTTGTATTGTCGCCCCAGTAATGCAAAACCTTGCCCAAGTTCCAATAGCACTTTCTCCACATGATGCTACATGGCTTGTTCTACATCTCGCTCCAATGCCTCCTCGCCAAGATGTAAAAAGTCAAAATTGTAGGGATTTTTCAAGGTTTCACGAGCCAGGTCGCTTTGGGGTTTGGGAAGTGTCCATTCAAAATTGGTGATGGCTTTGCCTTGGCGTTCGTAGAGGTTTTGTTTCAATTGGGCACGCAGCGTATCCCGACTCCAATTGTTTTGGATTGTTTTTTTGAGGTAGAAAATAGCTACATCAATGTCAGAGCATTTATCTAAAATAATTTGATGATGCCCCCAAGGTGCTAGCAAAAGAAAATTAGGATACTCTTTTTCATCACCTTCTGAGCGTACTGGTAATTGTGCAGCAAGTTGCTGCACAATTGACGAAGGAATTAGTGCAGCAACTTGTTGCACTAATTCAAGTTTTTCATGGTAAAACAAGTACCATTTCCGGATATAGAATAAGTTGCGCGTTGAAAAACCAGTAAGGTGTGGAAATTCACTCTTCAAATCTTTTGCAAATCGCGGAATTAAGCCATCTCCTCATGCAGCAGTTTGCTGCTTAATCACGATATCGCGACCTAATTCCCAATACAAACTTAACACTTCGCGGTTGACCTGCAACGCAGCTTTGATTTGAGCAGATTTAATGCGTTGCTTCCAATCGGCAGACCAATGCTGGTAGGTAATTAATGGTGTAGATGGGTTATTCATAATTGTTCTGGCTATAAAGTGCAAGATAAAAATAAGTTTAAAAATATTAAAAAATCTATTTAAAGTTTTAAAAAAGCAAAAAAATAAAGTGCAAACCACAGGAACTAACCACGTCAAAATAGACATTGAAATATTGGGTGGCCACGCATTTGTGACTTTACTCTTAATTGTTTTTGTCTTAATTTGGCTTTTAAACTAACAACGATGGATACCATATTATATCCTGATTTTTTGGAGGACGTTTCAAGCTACCAAGCTTCTTCCGACTTTTGGCAAGCAAAGCTTGATCCGTTATTTCGTGAATTGGGGCTTAGTAAACAAGATTATCTGAAAACTACCATGGTTAATGGTATCCCTTTGCAGGATGGCAATCCAATTTATCAAGCTTATTTTCATGAACTCAAAAAAGCTGTACGCATTATTCAGGAAGAACCATTGTTGCCAGCGGATTTTGGTAGCTGGGTGAATGTGACTAAGGTGGACGAAGAAGAGGTAGAGGAATTGGTGATTGGTTTGGTGCTGACGGAGGAGAATGTGGAAAGGGCGGGGGAGGAAATTCGGGAATGGGCTGGAAATTTGTAATCTTACAATGAGCCAATATTAATAACCCCTCTGCTAGACCCCCAAATACCCAAAATTCATTTTTTAAGCCAGAGGGCTTTGTACCCTCAACTAATCTAAATTAGGATCAAGTTTCGCAAGTTGATAAAAACGATTACACCTTTGTCAACTGTTTACGCCACCCCATACACAGACAACGCTCTCTTATACAGCGAATGAAAGGCCAACACCAAATCCACCTTCGGCACACCAGCCTGTTCCAGTTTCAACACCAGTGGCAAATCATCCGCTGGCCTGTTCAACCACTGCCGTGGTTGTGACACCTCGCTCTTGCCATTTTACCGCGGACGACCGCGGCTATTCTGAATTAAACCACTCCGTGGTTAGACTGGGTTATATTGTGGTAGGGTAGAGGAGCAGGGCCGCATGTATCTGGCCTGTATTGCAATTCGGGACGCAGGGCGTCCCGAATTGCAATGCGGTTTTTCAGGTCGGGTTGTGTGTTGGGTATGTTCAGACCCAGACACACAAAAGCCCCATCCGAGTCAACGAATGAGGCTGTGTGTGTTGTATTGAGTTGGCAGCGACCTACTCTCCCACCTAAAGGCAGTACCATCAGCGCTGAGCGGCTTAACTTCTCTGTTCGGAATGGGAAGAGGTGGGACC
>NZ_JANRKL010000078.1:0-3511 GCF_033763495.1 Haliscomenobacter sp.
AAGTTGTTGCTGGCCAAAAAACTTCAAAACAAACTCGACAATCCCGAACTTTTGAACCTCGCAATCTTGAAAAGACAGGCGCAACGGCTCGCGGACAAAATTAGGTATTACATCAAAATTTAATCTGACAAAGTAGAATTAAAAAGTTATTAGATCTTGAATTTAGCTCTATAGATGGTACAATTATTTGTGTTCCAAGCTACTCGTCCGAGATAGAACCAGAATGCGTTTCTGAAACCAATAGAAGCAAACCTGAAACCGAAATGCTTTGTATGTCGATCGCTGAAGAGTTGGTTCAATTCTCTAAAAGCAGAAAGTAATTTAATAATATACCGGTTAATCACTTCTAGTTGGAGATTGGACAAGGTGGAGATGGCAAATTTTTCATACCCATATTACGCAAGACGCTGACGCGCCCGAGCTTTAGCCATCCGCATCAGGTGCTCAATGACCATGAAATAATCCAGTTCACGCACTTCGTCAGGAGTCAAAGCCCCTTCTCGTTTTTTGTCCAATAAATCTTCTGCCCGTGACTGTAATGCAACGGAAGGTTTGAAGGCCACAATATCTTCCGGGCGAGGAAAAGAAGTCAAAAAATCGATCACTTCATCAAAAAAACGAGTAATCACCATAAACGACTATTTTTCTACAAAATAAAAGAATTAAAGGAAAGATGCAAGAATAGCAAAAAATCAATGGCTACCCTCTTACAATTCTTCTCAATCACATCCAGTATTACCCAACCACTACCTCACCACCCTCCCCTTCCATTCATACCCCTTCCTCACATTAGCCCAAAGCCCAACAACTGCGATGTACAAAATATGCAAAACCTGCGCCGGCCAAAACACCCTCAACAAATCCTTCCTCTGAAAAAAAGTACTCGCTGTACTCAGCAGCAAATAATCCGCGCCAATTTTTGCAGCCAATAAAATCAATAAGCAGTAGCCCAATCCAGGCACAAACGGCGACAACAAGGCCGCCCCAATAATGGCCCAGCACAAGCCAAAAACCAGGCCCAATACCGCCGTAATCTGCCATTCCTGGTACGCCGCATTTTTGGTGCCCCAACGCACTCGTTGCTGAAAAAAAGACCGCCAATCCGGCATCGCGGTGGTGTACACCGTAGCCTCCAGGGATTTTAAAAATCGGACTTGCCCCGGGTATTGTTGTTCAATTTTATGCATCAAAAACAGGTCGTCGCCCGAAGCCAGTTGGTCCACCCCGTTAAAACCACCTACTGCTTCAAAGGCCGCGCGGGTGTAAGCCAGATTGGCCCCGTTGCCCATGCGCATTAAACCCGATTGTAAGCCTGCCCCGGTGAGCAGCATCATTCCCAGGAAGTCGAGTGATTGAAAACGTTCGAGGAGGTTTTTTTCCTGGTGGAAATTAACTGGCCCAGCAATCATTTGTACCTTTTCCTGCTCAAAAAAAGCCACCATCCGGCCCAGCCACTCCGGCCCCATCTGGCAGTCAGCGTCGGTGCACAGGATCAACTTACCCTGGCTTTGCCGAATGCCGGTTTGAATGCCGTGTTTTTTAAATGCATGCCCCTGGATAGGGTGATCAGCCAGGTTAATCAAGTGGATGCGGGGATCGGGTATGGATTGAACGATGGAGGCCGTATCATCTTCGGAGTGATCGTTTACAACTACAATTTCCATGAGTTGGGCAGGGTAATTTTGGCTCAAAATAGCTTGTAAACAAACGCCAATATTGGCGGCTTCGTTGCGTGCAGGTATGATGATGGAAACGGGAGTTGAAGGCAGAACTTGAGGAGTGAAACCCGTCTGAGGAATTTTTGTCCAGTGGTACAAAAAATACAAAATCAGGAGAATATAGGCCGTACCTAATACAAGTGTGCTGATCAATAGGTAAAACATCGGCCTATTTCCTCCCTAGTTTATGGGGCACTAACGCACCAAATCGTCGTCATTAATGGGTCGTTCTTCTTTGCGGAAGCGTGGAGGAAAATCTGTTTCCAGTTCTTCATACTCCACCAGGTCACCGTCGCGACGGCGTTCGTATTCTGCTTTGGCTTTTTTCACCTGTTTTTTCAGTAAGGCTCGGGCCAAAAAGTAACCACTCAAAACGGGGAATCCAATCACTGAAAGTATCCCGATGATCACCCCGGCGATGGCATCGCGCTGGAACGTTTTGCGAACCCACTTCAAATAATCAGTCACAACGGTATAGTCGATGACCAAGGCTGCAATCAACATGATCGGCGACAAAAAGGCCAAGATGCGGAAAACAAAGCGGGCCAACATAAATAGCCCCACCATAAAAATAACGATAACTGCGACACCAATGATGGCATTCCATGGGTTGTCGCTTTTGTTGCTTTGGCTCATGGTTTAAAATTTTCAAGCAATTTACAACAAATAGGTATGCATTGCCGCTTTTTTGGACAATCCAAGAAAGAAGCTCTACCAATGCTTGAATAATTTCTCTAGATCACTAAAACAGGCTCATCTGTTCCGGTAACAAGCGAAAGGAGCGCCTGTGATGGGGGCTGGGCCCATGGTGCCGCAGCGCCTCACGATGTGCTTTGGTGGGATAACCCTTGTTGGCGGTCCAGCCGTATTGCGGGTGGTCATCGGCAAGGTTGGCCATGTAATCGTCGCGATAAGTTTTGGCGAGAACGGATGCCGCCGCAATCGACATGTAAATGCCGTCCCCTTTGATGACACACTGGTGTTTGATGCTTTTATATGGATTAAAACGATTGCCATCCACCAAAATGAGATCGGGCTGCAGGTCCAGTTTATCCAATGCCCGATGCATGGCCAAAAAGGAAGCATTAAGAATGTTGACTTCGTCGATTTCGACAGGATCTACTTGTGCCACCGCCCAACTGATGGCAGCGGCCTTGATGATGCAACGCAATTCCGTACGCTGCTGCTCCGAAAGCTGTTTGGAGTCGTTCAAAAGGGGGTGCCGGAATGATTTGGGCAAAACAACGGCTGCAGCAAAAACTGGCCCCGCCAAACAGCCGCGGCCGGCTTCATCGCAACCAGCTTCACACAAATCCGGGTCGTAGTAGGGCTCAAGCATTATTGATCATTTTGGTTGGTTGTAGGAAAAGGAACTCAAACTTCAAAGCTACGAAACTATATAACCATAAAAATAAGATAAAATTTTCAATGCAATGTAAAATCCTGGTCATGCACAATCCCAATTGTACAAAATTCGATCAAAACGCAGGGCTTTTAAATCTTCAGGATAGATGAAAAAATTGGCGATACCCATATCCCCCCACATGGTATCGATATCGCTGTCCGAATCCATTTGAAACAACAACTGCATCGGAACAGCGGGGTCGCGGGGATCGTATTGGGTGAAAAAGGCGTACCCGCCCAGCTTATGCCCACTGGATTTGGAACCCAATTCGTAAAAAAAGTCCATAACTTCCTCCTGTTCCTCGCCAAAACTGGCTAAAAACGTTTCTGTATACACCTGATCAAATTGGTAATCGGGCGGCCCCAACCATTCTTCCTCCATACTGAAA
>NZ_JANRKL010000079.1:0-43314 GCF_033763495.1 Haliscomenobacter sp.
CAAATCGTAGGCATATGCCACGCTCAACTTCTCATTTAGTTTTGCTCCTGCGATCAAACCAAGAGCATCAATGCTATTGGAATTATACCCTCTAAACGAAGCGCCGCCAAAGATATTGTCATTATATCGAATTAACAAACCCAGGTCAGTTTGGATTTGGGTTAAATCCGTCCGGACAATGGCGGAGGGCTGAAACAATAGACTGGTTCCCAAAGGGAATGAAGTTTGAGCATTAAAAAAAATGGTCCGTGTCGTATTTAGGTCAAATTCACTGAGCCTAATATTCGCTGCCGACACATTGCGGACTGCCAGGCCAAAATTCCATTTTTCACTTTGGTAATAGGCACCGAGGTCAAAAGTAGGTGCCATTCCACTCATGGCTCCCGCCGAAAGAATGGCATCATTGTGGTTGATTAAAATGTCCTGGTAAGAGCCATCAGGGGCCCGCAACTGGGACCCATCCAAACCATATTGAATAAAACCACCCGATACCCCCAGCCCCAGGATTGCTTCGCCCAGTTCCATTTGGTAATTGTAGCTGAGCATCAAATTGCTATTGCGTTGCGCGCCCAATTCATCATTTTCAAATTTAACGCCAAAAGCGGCTCTGAATTGAGGCAAAGGAACCTGGAGCAAGGCAAACTGTGACATTGGAGCTCCTGGCAAACCACTCCATTGTTGCCGAATACTGGCGGTAATGCTCAAATCCTGATCGATGGCTGCTGCACCTGGGTTCCAATAATATGGACTAAGCATGTGTAAGGTGTACTGTGCCGATTGTTGGGCATACAAGCTGGTGCAACCTAATAGAATGCCCCAAACGAGGGTGTGAAGTTTACGCATAGTTCAGATTTTCGATCAGAGCCTGTCATACAATAAAAATTTGAGCGGTACCACATTGCACTGATCTTTGGAAGTAAAATAGAACAAATTGAGCGTATCGTCAAAAAATTGCGCCAAAGTATATTCACTCCAGTCGGCTGCCTGACGTAAGTGTCGGGTTTCCAACGCAGATTAGCAAAAGGCTTGGTGTTCTTTTGCTGGTGGTTCGGCCCTGCTTTTTTGAAAAACATATTCTGCAAGCTTGAGTTGGCAAAAAAGCAATAAAAAACCAATAATTCTATGGCTTATCTTCTTCAGTACCTAACATTAGGTATAAGGGTTGCTACCTCATGCTAGGTAATTTTTGCTTATCGGTGATTTTTGTTAGTAGAAAAAGAAAAAAAACGATCTATTTTGCACCAGAATTGTTACTTAGATTAAATCAAAATAAGCGTACTCGTGGTCGCAACTACAAATACCGGAAAGCAATTGGCCAAAATGAAAGTTGGCAGCAAAGGGCATGTTTCTCATTTCACGGATAATTGCATGGCATGCAAACTATTGTCGATGGGCATTTTGCCAGGCACCCAGATTGAAGTGGTACGTGCTGCTCCATTTGGAGGCGGGTGTTACATCAAAGCAGACAATCTTTTGATTGCATTGCGCAAATCAGAGGCCTGTAGCATTGTGGTTCGTTAATTTTTTTCATCCGTCATCTAGTTCTGTTAAAGGTTTGAAACCAACTCTATCGCCCGATCCTGAACCAAAAATTGCCCTGATTGGTAACCCGAACAGTGGCAAAACTTCAATTTTTAATCAACTCACCGGCCTCCAACAAAAAGTAGGAAATTTCCCTGGTGTTACCGTTGACAAAAAAACCGGTACGCTGGAACTTCCTGGCGGAATCCGTGCAGAATTGATCGATCTTCCCGGCGCTTACAGTTTTTACCCTACTTCCAAAGATGAAAAGCTGGTTGTACAAAGTTTGGTACAGCCGGGCAATAAAAACTACCCCGATGCCATTGTGTACATCGCCGATGTCACCAAATTGGAAAAACACCTTTTATTATTCAGTCAGCTAAAAGATTTAGGGATTCCGGTGCTACTCGCACTCAATATGGCCGATGTAGCCGAACAGGAGGGTTTGCAATACGATCTGGAAAAGCTTGGTCGAAAATTGGGCGCCCCTACCCTACTGGTCAGTGGCCGCACAGGGGAAGGCCTGGAACAATTGAAGCAGAAGATCCTTGATTTATTGGCTCTGGCACCTGCTAATAGGCCTACTGACAGTACCCAATACCGTCTGGCACCCGAAGAAGCCAAATTGATTACTCAAATCCAAGGGGAGTTTCCGGGTTTTACCCCTTATCAATTGGTGCTTTTGGCACACCATATCAAATGGTTACCCTTTTTAACGCCTGCTCAAAAAACAATCATTGAACAGGCCATCAACAATACCGGGTTTCAGGATTTGCAATTGCAAGTGTATGAAACCATGCAACGTTATGATCAATTCACCCCGATTGTTCAACAAGCCCGGGAGCGCGATGCTGCCCAATCGGCCAGCTTTACTGAAAGGCTGGACAATCTGCTGACCAACCGTTTTTTGGGACCGGTGGTATTTTTTGGTATCATGTTGATGGTATTTCATGCCCTGTTTGCCTGGGCCGAACTGCCGATGAACTTGATTGAAGGCGCTTTTGGTAGTTTGAGTGCGTTTTTAAAAAGCAACTTGCCCGAACATTGGCTGACTGGCCTGCTCACGGATGGTATCCTTACGGGGCTTGGAGGCATCGTTGTATTTGTGCCCCAGATTGCTATTTTATTTTTCCTGATTTCCCTTCTGGAGGAAGTGGGGTATATGGCTCGGGCAGCGTTTATGTTTGATCGCATCATGCAGTTTTTTGGTTTAAATGGCCGTAGTGTGGTGGCCCTTATTTCCGGTGGAGCTTGTGCGATTCCAGCCATTATGAGTACCCGTACCATCAGCAACTGGAAAGAACGTTTGATCACCATACTGGTTACACCATTTATTAGTTGTTCGGCCAGAATTCCGGTGTATACCGTATTAATTGGTTTTGTGGTTCCGGCTACCCAGGTTTGGGGGTTCAACTTACAGGCGCTCGCCTTCATGGGTTTGTACCTGCTAGGCATTGTTGCGGCCTTGCTGGCCGCCCTGGTTTTTAAACTCATTTTAAAAACCAATGAAACCAGCTACCTTATGCTGGAATTGCCCGAATACCGGCTGCCAGTAATGCGCAACGTTTGGTTGACCGTTTGGGAAAAAGTAAAAACATTTACCGTGGAAGCGGGGCGGATCATCCTGATCATCAGTATGGTTTTGTGGTTGTTGTCCTCCTTTGGCCCTCCAGGGGCAATTTCCAAGGCTGAAGCGTTGGCCAAACAGCGTGCTCAACTGGAAAACCTGGATGAAGAAGCCACCAAAGACTTGGTTGCGGCCAAAGCCATGGAAGCATCCTTCGCAGGGCACCTTGGTAAATTCATCGAGCCAGCCATCAAACCACTGGGTTTTGACTGGAAGATCGGGATTGCCATCATCACTTCTTTTGCAGCTCGGGAGGTTTTTGTAGGCACTATGGCCACCATTTATAGCATTGGCCATCAGGATGACGAGTATTCCATTCGCGAAAAAATGGCCAAACAGCGCGATCCGATCACCAAAGAGTTGATTTATAGCCCGGCCACTTCTTTGTCCTTGTTGCTGTTTTATGTTTTTGCCATGCAATGCATGAGCACCATTGCGGTGGTCAAACGGGAAACAAAGTCCTGGAAATGGCCACTGATCCAGTTTACCTTTATGACCGGGCTGGCGTATTTGAGCAGTTGGTTGGCCTATATGTTGTTGAGTTGAGGCTTTCATTGGTATAATTGTTATTCAACAACCGAATCCCTCCATTCGGCATCAATACTGCTTTCCCTTTTTTCATCTTCCATTTTTTTTCGATCTTGTCAGCATGTATTCTTTATTGACAACTGACATGAAAAAAATCATTACCACCCTGATCTGTGGGATCTTCAGCCTGCTGATTACCCAGGCCCAATCCCTTGCTAGCCTAAGCATCGACCAAATTATGCTCGGTGATCGTTTCACTGGTTTTTCGCCCGACAATGTCTTCTGGGGCGAAGACAACAAAACCATCTATTTTAGCTGGAACCCGACGATGGACACACTGAATAGCCTGTATAAAGTGGTATTGCCCAACGGGAAACCCGAAAAAGTCAGTCTGGAAGAGCAACGCAAAATGTCTGGCAATGGCGAATACAGTAAAGACTACCGACGCAAGGTTTTTGGCCGCAATGGTGATGTCTTTTTGCTCGATTTAACTACGGGCAAGGAGCAACAAATCACCAACACCTTTGACAACGAAAGTGGCCCACGGTTTACGGGCGATGGCAAGGGCCTGACCTGGATAAGCAACAACAACCTCTACCACTGGGACAGCGCAACGGGAAGCATTGCCCAGCTGACCAATTTCCGCAATACGCCTGCTCGCCCCAGCCCCAAGCCACTCGAATTCGAAACCTGGCTGAAGGAAGACCAGATGGACCTGTTTGAGATCTTGCGCTGGCGCAAAGGCCAACGGGACATCCGCGATCGCCAGAACAAGGCCATGGAGGTCAAACGTGCACGCGAGATCAACTACGGCACCAAGTTCCTTAGTGGCTTACAAGCAAGTCCCGACCTGCGTTTTGTCACCTTCCGTTATACCAAACGCGCTGAGTCTAAAAACACGGATGTACCCAATTACGTCACCGAATCGGGCTACACCACTGATTTGACGGCCCGCTCCAAAGTAGGCACCCCTCAGGACACCTACGAGTTTGGCATTTACGACCGTACCCGCGACACCTTTTATATGGTAGACACCAAAAAACTGGAAGGCATTTACGACAAACCCGCCTTTCTGAAAGACTACCACAAAGGCGAAAAACCCTATAACCCCAAGTACGACAAACCCCGCGAGGTATCGTATACCAATGTGCTGTTTTCAGACGATGGTAAAGCAGTCATTTCCCTACGCGCACAAGACAACAAAGACCGTTGGATCGTACTCATTGACCTGCTGACCGGACAACTCAAACAACTGGATCGCCAGCATGACGATGCCTGGATTGGCGGCCCAGGAGTGAGTGGTTTTGGCGGGGGCGGCATTGGTTGGTTGCCGGACAATGAACACCTGTGGTTTCAATCCGAAGAAACTGGTTTTTCCCATATCTATACCGTAAACGTCAAAACCGGAGTTAAAAAAGCCCTGACCAGCGGCAATTTTGAAATCCTGGAAAGCAACCTGTCTCGCGATGGTAAGTTCTTCTTTGTCACCGCCAGTGCCGATGGCCCGCACGAGCGCCATTTTTACCGCTTGCCCGTAGCTGGAGGTAAACTGGAAAAAATCACCAGCCTCAAAGGGGGCAACGAAGCTGTATTGTCACCTGATGAAAGCACGCTGGCGATTCGTTATTCTTTTGGCAACAAACCCTGGGAATTGTACTGGATGCCCAATCAGGCCGGAGCTACCGCCCAGCAAGTGACCAGCTCTACTACTGCTGCTTTCAAAACTTACCCTTGGCGGGTGCCTGAAATTGTCTGGTTTACCGCTCGGGATGGGGTTAAAGTGCCTGCTCGCTTGTACAAACCCAACAAACCTGCGCCCAGTCGCCCGGCGGTCATTTTTGTACACGGGGCTGGTTACCTGCAAAACGTACACAATTGGTGGAGCAGCTACTCGCGGGAGTACATGTTCCACAATTTCCTGGTGGATCGGGGCTACACCGTTTTGGATGTGGATTACCGGGGTAGCGCGGGGTATGGTCGCGACTGGCGCACGGGCATTTACCGCCACATGGGCGGCAAGGACCTGGACGATCAGGTGGATGGGGCCAAATACCTGGTGAGTACCCACAAAGTGAATGCCCAAAACATCGGGATTTACGGTGGCTCTTATGGGGGCTTTATCACCTTGATGGCCTTGTTTAATGCTCCTGAAACCTTCAAAAGTGGAGCGGGCTTGCGCTCGGTGGCCGATTGGGCGCACTACAACCACGGCTATACGGCCAACATTTTGAATACGCCAGTGGAGGATAGCATCGCCTACCGCCGCAGTTCACCGATCTATTTTGCGGAAGGGCTGAAGGGCAATCTGCTAATGTTGCACGGGATGGTGGATGTAAACGTGCATTTCCAGGATGTCGTGCGTTTGTCTCAGCGCTTAATCGAATTGAAAAAGGACAAATGGGATCTGGCCGTTTTCCCGCTGGAGGATCACGGGTTTATTGAGCCAAGCAGCTGGGCGGATGAGTACAAGCGGATTTTCAAGTTGTTTGAGGAGACGTTGAAGTAATTGAGTACCCGTTTCCAAAGTTCAAGGGTTCCATCCGGTCACTGAGGCTAGTCGAAGTGCCGGATGGAACCCTTGAACTTTGGAAACGGGTACCCTCAGATAAAAATTTAACATTTAATATTCGTACTTCTTTTCTATGTTTGCAACATCATATTATCGTTAAGATCGACCTTTTTCTTTTACCCATTATTTTTAACAGATTAGACCATAGTCCCATGAAAAATTATTCCTCATCTGCCGTTCTGGCACTGGTGTTTTTATTCTTTTGCAAAATTGGATCAGCTCAGGAAGGGTACATCCGCTTTGTCGAAAACCTAGAAATAATTGTCCTCCAGGCACAATCTTACCAAACAATCCTTGAGGCAGCATCCCTCGTTCAAACCAATCTAAGCAAACTCAGTGTTCGCCGCACGGTTGATCCCACCCACGAAGCCATTTACCTGCAAAAAGGATACGACCTCAATAAGGATGGCTTGCTCAATCAATTGGATGGCTTTGAAAGCGTTGATGACGAGAAGTTTTCTCCCTGGAATTATTACATCGAAATCATGCCTTGTGGGGAAAAGGAACCTTTTTATTTTGAGGTGAGAGCATTGGGCAAGGATAGTATACCTGTGTATTTGCAAAAGCTGATCCCCTTTTCGGACAACTATACTTCGGCCCCAAGGTGTGTATCCCCTTTTAAGGTTTATCTAAATCAGGAACAAGGGAGTGTGAAAATTAATGCCAGGAACTTGATTGCAGGCAAAATGTACGACGGATGTTATCAAAACTACAGTCCAATTGACACGACGATAAGCCCCGCGATTCAAAGGTTCAGTTTGGAGCCCTGGTACATTGAACTGCCTGGTGTAAAACCAGACTCTACTAAAAAGTCTTTTGAGCTGAGTTGTATTCATCGAGATAAGCCCATCTTGTTCAGTGTATTTACCTGGGATGAATGGGGAAATTACAACCTTTGCCTAACCAGCATTACAGTACTGGATACCACTAATTATTGTATTCAAGCTCCAGTCCAAGTACAGTTGAGTGATTCTCTTGAACTGGTTTTGTACCAATCTTTCAGTTTATTTCGGCCACTCATTCCAGCAAACAAACTGCTGAAGGCAAGTGATTCCCTCTCTCAGTCCAAAAAATTCAAAGTTCGGCGTTCCATCCGCAACGCCAATCTGTCCCCTTGGATTGAACTGGGTTATGATCTAAACCAGGACGGAAAACTCAGCGCATTGGATGGTTTTGAGTTGAATCGAAAAGATGGATTTGTGCTCAGTCCATGGTTGGATTCTCTGCCCTTGTTCTGCAGTGATTTTCAAGATTCTCTGTTGATAGAAATCGCTGCAATTGATTCAATTCCTAACATACTTACGGTAAGATGGCTTCAGTTAAAGCAGCCTGCTTTTTTTGTAGATTATCAATTTGGGATAATGAAACTCCTTAAACCCAATGAAAATACGGATTTCCATAATTATCCGGAACTGGCAATCGCTACGCTTCATGCAAGCGATTTTTTAAAAAGCCCATTTTATACCTGCGCGGCTGGTGTCAGTACTGCTGATTTCTGGGGAAGAAAATCCCTCCTAACCAGTATAAACCGCATTGATGAAGTACCAGATTCAAACCAAAAAGTTATAAAGCTGAACTGTCGTGATGATCTTAGTGTAGTTTTGGCGAAAATTTATGTGTGGAACCTCAGCTCGGCACTTCCACTTTTAGACATTGTGGTTTATGCGAGTGTCTACGATGAAAAATTTGCTTGCGGAATTGATCATAAATGGTATATAACAGCCGTGAATGGGCAAATCTACGACCAAAAGAAGGCCTTAATTCCTGGTGTCAAAGTAAATCTTTTGAGTCCTAATCGACCTTTAGTAGAACAAATGAATCCATTTTTTTATCATGCAAATCAAAGTGCTCCCTACCACCTCATCACCCCCAGCAAAACCTCCGACCCCCTCAACGGCGTCAGCACCTTCGATCTAATCCAAATCCAAAGGCATATCCTCAACATCAAAACCTTTGATTCGCCCTACCAGTACATTGCAGCGGACATCAATCGCTCCGGGACTATCACGACGTTGGACCTGATCCAGTTGCGCAAGGTTATTCTAGGCATCGACGCCAATTTTGCCAACAACAGTAGTTGGCGTTTCATCAATGTAGATCATATTTTTCAAGATCCGACGAATCCATTGAAGGAGTATTTGCCGGAAACAATCCGAATAGGCCCACTGTACCCTATTCGCAACGTAGCATTTATCGGGATCAAAATCGGTGACCTCAACAACTCGGCTACCCTAAAATAAAAGCTCCCCACTACCGAATCCAAAGGATAAACACTAACTTTCCCCGATCTATGTAGTGGGCAAAAATAAGTGCTCATTTTTCTTGAGCACTTATTTTTAATGCCCAAAAACCAAACACCATGATCGGACTGATACAAGTAGTCATTGGACTCGTTTTTTTGCTTCTTTTATTGAGCCTGTTGGTGACAACCATAATGGAGTTGATTTCCTCCATGTTGGCCCTACGCGGAAAAAACCTGGAAAAAGCCCTCACCAACATGTTGGCCAATGGGCAAAAAAAGGGAGAACTTTTCCAGGCCTTCAAGGGCAATGCCTTGTACAAACAATTGTGCAATTACCGCGACAGCGCCAAGTTGCGGCCTCCCTCCTACCTTAGCTCTCAAAATTTTCAGTCCATCCTCATGGACATCATTCTGAAGGGTGAGGACGCGGGTAAGTTGACGCAAAAAATTGAGGAAATCCCCAATGATGAACTCAAACAAGTGCTCAAACAATTGCTCAACGATGCTGGCTACGAATTGGATGCCTTCAAAGAAAGAATCAATGGTTGGTACAACGATGTGATGGACCGCGCAGCGGGCTGGTACAAGCGCAACATCCAGATTTTGGTCACCTTTGTTGGTTTGGTGGTTGCGGTTATTTTCAATGCAGACACCATTTCCGTGTACCAACGCCTGGAATCCAATCCCGAAGAGCTAAAGGAAATTGTCACAATGGCCGAAGCCTACGCCCAAAAAAATGAGCTTGACATCCAGACTGGCGGCTCAGTCCAACAACAATGGGAGCAAGTCAATAGCCTCATTGAGGATGAGTTGCAGCAGGCCAATGCCCCTCTCGGGCTAGGCTGGCATCCTGAAGACCTGAAAAACATGACTCCTAGTGATTGGGTCGTCAAAATCCTAGGCTGGATCGTAACCGCCCTGGCCGTATCGCTAGGTGCTCCATTTTGGTTTGATTTGTTAAAAAAACTGGTCAACATCAAAGCAGCGGGTAATGAGCCCAAAGCCTAGCATCTCTTAAATTTCTCCTAAAATCAGGTCGAAATGGAACCCATTTTCCAAAAAAATGGGTTCTTTGTGCTTTGACAAGGTAAAAGTTTAGAGGCTTGCTGTGAAGTTGTCCCCTGCGGAGCCTAAACCCTCTCAACCTTCTCAACTTTTACAAAAACTACTTTAAGATGCACTCAGAGACTTTGGCTATCCGCGGGCAAATGGACCGCACCGACTACCGCGAGCACAGCCCCGCGATGTACCTCACCTCCAGTTTCACGTTTCCCAATGCGGAATTGATGGCCGATACCTTTGCCGGCTTGAACGACGACATCATTTATTCTCGCTACAACAACCCAAGTGTTGACGAATTCATCAATAAGGTGTGCCAGTTGGAAGGGGCGGAGGATGGTTTTGCAACCGCTTCAGGCATGGCAGCCGTGTTTGCAAGTATGGCAGCCCTGTTGCGTTCTGGCGATCACGTTTTGGCTTCCCGGGCGGTGTTTGGCTCAACCCACCAGATTTTGACCCAAGTTTTCCCCAAGTGGGGCATCACCTATACCTATGTTGATCCCGAGGACATCGACAACTGGGAGCAACACATCCAACCTACTACCCGGATGCTGGTGTTGGAGTCTCCTTCAAACCCGGGCCTGGCATTGATTGATTTGGAAAAAGCCGGCGCACTGTGTAAAAAACACGGCATCATTTTCAACATCGACAATTGTTTTGCCACCCCTTGCCTACAAACACCCACCGAATATGGCGCGGATTTAATCGTACACTCCGCTACCAAATGGATGGACGGCCAGGGTCGCGTGCTCGGCGGCATCGTGGTAGGCAAAGCGGAATACATTGAGCCCATCCGTTTCTTTTGCCGCCACACGGGTCCAGCCATGTCGCCATTCAATGCCTGGGTGTTGAGCAAAAGTTTGGAAACCCTGGCCGTACGGATGGAGCGGCATTGCAGCAATGCCCTTAAACTGGCGCAATTCCTGGAGCAACACCCCGAAGTAGCCAAAACAATTTACCCGTACCTGCCATCCCACCCTCAGCACGAGCTGGCCCTCAAACAAATGAAAATGGGCGGCGGCATTGTCACCATTGAAGTAAAAGGGGGATTGGAGCAAGGCCGGGCTTTTTTGAACGCGGTGAAAATGTGTTCCCTCTCTTCCAATTTAGGCGATACCCGCAGCATTGTAACCCACCCCGCTTCTACTACGCACAGCAAGTTGACTGAAGCCGAACGGGCAGCAGTTGGCATCAATCCTGGTACCGTGCGGATTTCAGTAGGATTGGAGCATGTGGACGATATCATTGCAGATATTGATCAGGCATTGCGGGCGTCACATTCGTAGAGACGTAAGATCTTACGTCTCTACTATCGATTAAACGGAAATTCATTGATCCAATGAAATCCACGATTGACCAACAAAAATGAATTTCGGTCTATCGTCCGCATTTTGATCAATAAGGTATCCCGTTTGGATTGCCCCCGCAAAATCAGTTGCTCTTTGCTGGGTTGCTCGTAGGTCAACTGAAACTTCTGCAGGGTATCCCGCTGTGGCGACATGCGAATGCTTTGCTGTTTTTCATTCACCTTAAATTCAAAACCCCGCACACTATCACTGACCATTCTGACCATTGCACGGTCTTTGTAGCTGATGACCAACTTGTGCCAGCGGGAAGTATCCGTGCGTAGTGGAGGCAGGGTATCGCCATTGTGTACAAATGTTTCTACTTCATACATGCCATACAAAGGTGGTTTGGGTGCCTTGTCGCCAAATTGCTTTTGATATTGCTTGGATTGAATAAAGGAATAAACCATTAGTCCACCAATGAGCAAAACCTTAAAAATGGAGCGGGCCAAGTTTAACTCACGGTTGGAAAAAACGGAAATAAAACGCCGGGCATAAACTGGTTCGTTGAGGATCAAAAAATCGATCAGTCGGATTGTATCGGGCCACAGCACGTATAAAGCCATCGCTACCAGGTGCATGGAGTACAACTTAACCGGAATATCGAAACAAAAATTCATCGCTACTACATTGCTCATTACCCCCAACACAATCAAAGCTCCAAGGGTGGCGGTACGTCGAAAGCAAAGCAAAAAGCCGCCCAACACTTCTAAAAAGCCTGCAAAAAAATTGTACCCTTTAGAATAACCCATAAAATTCCAGGCTAGGCCCATCGGTGAAGAGTCTCCCAAAGGTTGCAACAACTCACCCTGGGAGGGAAAAGGGAATTGCAATTGGATGACCTTAAAAAAGCCATATTGCAGCATAGTGTAGAAGAGGTAATACCTTACCATTACCCGCATCCAGTAGTACAATCGGTGGTAGTCATTGCGGCGCCGATCTACAATGCTCCAAATCAATGTCAAAAAAACAGACAATACAAAATTGAGAAATACTTCTACATAGTTATAGGTAGTATCTCCGCTACCATTGGGTCGCACTGTAATTTCGTACGGAATATGCAGGACCTGTTTCCCGGTCCATTGAATGAGTTTGAACCAGTAATCCCCAGGAAAAGTCGACACAGCCAGTCCTATAATACTTGGAATGATCAGGAGAGCAAGATAAGTGGCCAAAAACCGAAAGATAAACTTTTGCAGGCCAGTCCAACGAATCTTTGGGTATGGTGTGGCTTCCATTGGTGTTATTTAGGTGTTGATGCTCACGAAAATAAGCATTATTCTTTTATCTGCCCACTTCAGCCTCCATTTTGTCCAATTCAGTCATTCTCTTCCGCCTTGGACTGCCGATCGTCTTAGTTTTGGCCCATCATTTTAATGTCACCTGACTACTTTACATCAATCAGAACCATGAAACATCTTATCCTATGGGCTGGCTTCAGCCTGTATGTAGGGGCGATTTTTGCTCAAAACAAAGCGACCATTAGTGGCAGCATCAAAGAGGCTCGAACTGGTGAGCTGATGATTGGCGCTACGGTACAAGCGGTAGGTTATCCTGATTTGGGCGCTGTATCCAACGAGTATGGGTTTTACTCCATTCATTTGCCTCTGGGGACACAACAACTGGTGGTGAATTATCTGGGATATCAGACCAAAACCGTCAACATTCAATTGGAAAAAGATACCCAATTGGACATTCAACTACAAGACGCTGCCCAAACCATCCAGGAAGTGGTAGTTCGCTCCAAGGCAGCCAACCAAAACATCAGCAGCACCCAAATGTCGGTAGCCCAACTGGATATCAAGGAAATTTCCCAAGTCCCTGTATTATTTGGGGAAAAAGACGTGCTCAAAACCCTGCAATTGCTGCCGGGCATCAAAGCTGCCAGCGACGGCAACGCAGGTTTTTACGTACGTGGAGGGGGGATTGACCAAAACCTGGTTTTGCTCGACGAGGCCAACGTTTACAATCCCTCCCATTTTTTGGGTTTCTTTTCGGTGTTCAATTCAGACGCCATCAAAAACGTACAAGTCTACAAAGGTGGCATGCCTGCGCAATACGGCGGGCGATTGTCCTCCGTGTTGGACATCAAAATGAAAGAGGGCAACAACCAGGATTTTTCGGTCAGCGGAGGTTTGGGGCTCATCTCCAGTCGACTTACGGTGGAAGGGCCAATCCAGGAAAACAAATCTTCTTTCATGGTTTCTGGCCGCCGCACTTATGCCGATCAGTTTTTGAAACTCAGCAAGGACAGTACGCTAAATGGCACCAAGCTTTATTTTTACGACCTGAACCTAAAAACCAATTATCAACTAGGGGAAAAAGACCGGCTTTTCCTGAGCGGATATTTTGGCAAAGACCGTTTCAGCACGGGCGAAAACTTCAACTTTCAGTGGGGCAATGCCACGGGCACCCTGCGCTGGAATCACCTTTTTAATCCCCATTTGTTTGCCAATACGGCGCTGATTTTTTCCGACTACCAATACAACGTGGCGGTGGGTTCAGGCTCAACGGAGTTCAACATCTCCTCAGCCATTCGCGATTGGAATTTGCGGCACGATTACCAGCTTTTTGCCAATCAGCACAATTGGCGTTTTGGACTGAACCTCACCCACCACACTTTTGTACCGGGAAACATCAGTAGGGAAAAAGAGGGCGAAAACACTGGCCCCGCCAGTACCAACATCAGCAATCGCTTCGCACTGGAAAGTGGCTTGTATGTTTCCGATGAGTTTGCACTAAGTAGCAGGCTTAAAGTGAATGCTGGATTGCGCTTCAGCATGTTTAATGTCCTAGGACCCGGCACTTTTTACAACTACAATGAAGATGGCATTGCTGTAGATTCCAGTATTTATGGCAAGGGAGAAGTGGCCCAAACCTATTCTGGGCTTGAACCCCGCTTGAGTTTAAATTATCAGCTCAGTGATACCCGGGCCATCAAATGGGCCTACGCCCGCACGCAGCAGTATGTGCAATTGTTGTCGAGTTCCACTTCTTCAGCACCTACGGATATCTGGATCCCGGCTTCGCCCAATGTGAAGCCCCAAATTGCCGACCAGATTTCAGCGGGTTATTTCCAAAATTTTGCCGACAACCGCTATGAGTTCAGCATCGAAAGCTATTACAAATGGATGCAAAATCAGGTTGATTACAAACCAGGGGCTCAGTTGCGAGTGAATCAGGACGTAGAATCGGAGTTGCTTTTTGGCAAAGGTTGGAGTTATGGCGTAGAGTTGTTTTTGAAGAAAAAAACAGGGCGATTCACGGGTTGGGTAGGATATACCTGGTCTAAAACCGAGCGTAAGTTTGCGGAAATTAACCAGGGGCAACCATTCCCAGCTTTTCAGGATCGCACCCACGACATCAGTATTGTAGGCATCTACGATCTGAGCGAGCGCTGGAATGTGTCTGCCACCTGGGTATACAGCACGGGTAGTGCAGTGACCTTCCCCAGCGGAAAATACTACCTCGAAGGCCGTCTGGTCAACTATTACACGGAGCGAAATGGTTACCGCATGCCCGCCTATCACCGTCTGGATTTGGCACTCAATTACTACATCCGCAAAGGCACACGTACCGAGCAATCACTCAACATCGGCTTTTACAATGCCTACAACCGCAAAAACGCGTATCAAATCAATTTTGAAACCAAATCAGGTTCCCTTTCCGAAACGGAAGCCGTACGCACTGCCCTTTTTGGCATTGTGCCCTCCATTACCTGGAATTTTAAATGGTAATCAAGATGAAAAGTAGATCTTATAAAAATCCCGGCCTGGCCTTAATCCTGGCTTTAATCCTGAGCGCCTGCACTGATGTCATTGAACTTGACCTCAACAGCAGCAACCCTAAATTTGTGATTGAAGGCAAAATCACCAATCGGATAGGCGATTGTGAAGTCAAGATCACCAAAACCACCGATTTTTTCAATCCTGATTTCCCTCCTCCCGTCCAGGGTGCCGAGGTAATGATTTACAACGATCAGGGCGATACCCTCGTTTTAGGGGAAAGTTTCCCCGGTGTTTACACCCATCCAACCGGAACTGCGTTGACTGGGCGAACTTATTTCCTGAGTGTGAAAGCTGAAGGGCAATATTTTAGTGCACAATCGGTAATGCCAGCCTTGGTTCCACTAGACAGCGTTTCGCAGCAACTCGCCATTCGCCAAACGCCTGGCAAAGCTTCAAATTACAATCTGGTCGCTCACTTTCGTGACCCATTGGGCACAGGGAACCGTTACCGCATGCGGGTGTTTAAAGGCCCATTACTGGAAGACAATGCTCCGGTGCAAAGTGATGAGAGCCTGATCGAAGATGGCAGCGCGGTAAGCTTACCCATGCGCGGAGTGAGCTACAAGGCCGGGGAGTCTGGCTTGCTCGAATTGTGGTGCGTAGACCCGATTTTGTACCTCTATTTTTCCACATTAGAAAACACCAGCAGTGCTCCTGGACAAGGAATTAGTGCAGCGCCCGGCAATCCAATCTCCAATTTGAGCAATGGCGCTCTGGGGTATTTTGGCGCCGTACAAATCACGACTCGGAGCCTGGAAATTCGCTAAAAGATGTTGTTGATACCGAACTTTTTCAAATTCACCTCAGGTGTAAATTGTGCAGGATTGGCTTTGAGCTTGTGGCTGATCCTGCTTTTTTCCCACTTTTTGCTGGCTCAAGACAGCAGCAGGGTTTGGGAAATTGATCGATTGATGCAGGTCAACCAAGAACAGGTGGATGAAGATTCTGCACGTTTGGCGAGCCGGCGTTTTTTGCCCAAAACCATGTTGGGGCTCAAAACCCAGTTTCCCATCCAGCATGCCCTCAACCTGGAAATGCGGGTGGGGAATTTGCCGTTGAGTGCACAATTCGGGCTAGGGCAGTTTTCGCGTTTTTACACCCTGGTTGCACTCAACACCATTGACGCCAAAACGGAGGAAGCGCAAGTGCGTAAAGATTTCATCAAGGCGCGTTTGCGCAATGGATCGGTGATTGAACTGGGCTTGATGGCGCATCACATTCAAAAACGCTTTTATGGCGGACTTAATCTTCAGTTTCAACGAAGTTCGTTGGCAGCGACACCTGAAGAATTGGTGGAACATTTCGACCTTGCAGGCGACAGTGATTTGCGCGGCAATATTGATTCTTTGGTCACGAAATACCAAATTGTGGCGGATTTTTACTCTTCAACCGTAGTATACCCCACCATCCGCCCCTTACAAATGGGCATTTTGGTAGGCAAAGTTTGGAGATTCAAAAATCCCCGTTTGGCCCTACACGCCGAATTGGGTTATTCCTTCAATTTGGCAGCGCCGATTAAAATTGAGGGCAAAAGTGGTTTTTTGGTAAATTTATTGCTGGATTCATATGTCAACCCACTGGTGGAGGGGCAGAGTGCCAAAAGTTTTTCCAGCTTTCGCTATCCCTCGCTGGCGCTGCGTTTGAGTTATGGATTAGGCAAAATAAAAACAAGCACAAAGCATTGAAACATCGTTATTTCGCTCCTTTGGTTTACTTGGAAAAACCTCAAAGATTGTGGCTTTTGGGTTTTGGGCTATCCATTTTTATTGGCGCATTGGCCTCATTCCCACGGATGCTGCGCAGGGATGATTTTGAGTTGGATGAAGCGGTGGCAAATGCCCTTTACCTGGCAGGCTTTAGTTTTATACTTTGGATTGTGCATTATTTCTTTTTGTTGCACCACCGGGTAAGCACTTTTATACCCAAGTTTCCTTGGAGAGCCTTAATGGGTATTGCACTGAGTATTCCTTTGGCCTTGATTTACGATGGTTGCGTCCGCAGTGTTTTTCACAATTTGAGCATTTTTGCCCATGTTTTACCGGACCGTTTGTTTTGGTTTCTGGCTTTTCGGGCCATTGTTTTGAGTACTTTTGAGTTTTTTGTGCTCTATTACTGGCTGGTGCAAAGGCAAGCACAAAGAAACGCATTGGAAAATGAACAGCTAAAACAGGAAAACCTGAGGGCTCGGCTAGAGTCCTTGACCCAGCAAGTGAATCCACATTTTTTATTCAACGCATTAAATACGGTCAGTTCTATCAGTACCGAAGCACCTGTTAAAAACTACCTGGTACAATTGTCCAATGTGTACCGGTACTTGCTCAATTTTAATGTGGCAAGTACAGTTACCTTGCAAAAAGAATTAGAATTTATACGCGCATATCTTTTTATTTTACAAACGCGCTATGAAAAAGGATTACAGGTAGAGATGAACATCGCCCCCGAAGTTTTAGACAAAAAACTGCCCCCCCTGGCACTCCAATTGTTGGTTGAAAATGCAGTCAAACACAATGTGATTTTGGAGCAGCAGCCACTTTGTATTCAGGTGACGGCCAATGCTGAAATGGGTTTATGTGTGCGCAATAATGTACAACCCAAGCGCAGCGTGGAACCTTCATCTGAATTTGGGCTACAAAATTTACAAAATCGCTATTCCTTGTTGGGCAATCACCAGGTAGAAATTGAAAGTAACCCAAAGGAATGGCGGGTCACAATCCCCTTATTGCCATGATGCGTATCCTGATCATTGAAGACGAGCCAAACGCCGCCCGGGAATTGAGCAAAATGCTGCAAAGTTTGGTCGCTGAATTGCAATTGTTAGACTCCCTGGCATCGGTACAAGACAGTATTGAATGGCTGCGAAGCAACCCCGCTCCCGAGTTGATTTTTTCGGACATTCAATTGGGCGATGGTTTGAGTTTTGAAATTTTCACCCAGGTTCAGGTACAAGCTCCAGTCATTTTTTGCACCGCTTATGACCAATACGCCATTCAGGCTTTTGAGGCCAATGGGATTGACTACCTGCTCAAACCCATTGACCCCAGTCGCTTGCAACTGGCTATTCAAAAATATGAAAGGTTACGGCAGTCTTTTGGAGTGGCGCCAACCTGGCCTCAAAATTTGGAAAAACTACTGCGCGATTTAAGCCCTATCAGAAAAACCAGTACTTTTTTAGTGCAACAACGTGAAAGCATCATCCCTTTGCGCAGCGACGATATCTTATTTATCCATTCTGCTGAGCGCATTGTAAGTGCCTTTGCGCGCAACCAGCAAAAGTATTTTCTGAACCACAGCATGGAGGAGTTGGAAGCACAATTGGACGCTCGCCTTTTTTACCGGGCCAATCGCCAATACATCATTCACCGCGATGCGATTGGCAGCGCAGAGCCTTATTTTGGCCGCAAGCTCTTGCTCAAACTCAATTGCCCGGTACCAGAGGCCATTTATGTTTCCAAACCCAAAACCGGGCTTTTTTTGAATTGGTGGAAAGAGTCATTTTAATGCTATAATCCAGCGTTTCAAGAGGTATTTACATCCCCTTCACCCTGTCACCTACTCCCGCCAATGCAGGCAGCCCATTCACAGGTTTGTCCAGGTAAAAATAGGCCGTGGCACAATAGTCCTCTTGTCGATAAAAATTGACCCAACCATCGGGAAAATTGGGCGAATCAAGAGTAGGCGGATTGCCTTCCAATAACTTCATAAAACCTTTGTCATAGGCTACCGATATCGGCTTCAAAGAATGCCCATCCTTGATCATTTGCCGCACCTGGTCCCTGGAATATCCACCAATCACCTGAATGGTAGCCCTTAGTTTTTGCTGAAAATAAATGGGATCAGGAATGTGAAAACGGTAAAAGGACCACTGCCTGGTGCTGTCATTGGCAATGGTGCAGCCCTGGTGCCATTGGATGAATTTACCCAAGCCCCAACCTGAACCAATGTAATCCTCAGCCCCGGTACCTACAATGGTGGGAAACTGGCCATCGCCATCCAGGTAAATTTTAACTTCACCTTCGCCCCACCAGCTTTTGCCGTACTCGGGGGCAGTGATCAGTCCGACATTGACGCCTAAAAAGCGCCCTTTTCCTTTCACTTCGGGCAGCATATTGAAATCCACCGCCAGTTGGGTTTTATGCTCCCGGCGCCAGTGGCAATGAAAGTACAAGGCATCCGCAGGCAAAGTAGTAGTTAGCTGAAAATCGACATCGTAAAAAAACAAGTCCAAATCTTTGCTGGCTTCATTGGTCACCGTAATCCGGGCACCTTTCCGGAACGGCATCGGAATGCGGCAGTTGAAAGAACGTCCCTCCGGACTGGAGAATAGCGCATTTTCAAAAGGCATGATTTGACCATGAGAAATGCCAA
The DNA here is from genome assembly GCF_033763495.1 of Haliscomenobacter sp. Classification (GTDB taxonomy): domain Bacteria; phylum Bacteroidota; class Bacteroidia; order Chitinophagales; family Saprospiraceae; genus Haliscomenobacter. The sequence continues at coordinate 19,046 of NZ_JANRKL010000079.1, forward strand.
AAAAGTCGCCCAAGGGGGCCGATACTGCGGGTTGGCTGGAGCCGTCCCAATACATGTCGATGCGCAGGGAACGCAACATGGCTGGGCTGCGGTCGCTGACGGTCAGCCAAATGCGTTGAACGATGCCCATGCCATTTACATTGAGCAGGGTTTTTACTTCTCCCGCTTTGATCGGTTCAAAAGCATGGCCCTTGGCGGTTTGGTTTTCCATGCCGCCCGCTCCCACCGTGGCTTTGGGATTTTCGAAGGTAGCCCAACGTGGCTTGTCGGTGCTCATGCGGTAGAGGGGCTCCTGGGCGAGGAGGGCTGCACTGTAGAGGGTGCAGAGGAAGAGGATGATGTTTTGTTTCATTGCGCTTGATGTTTTTGGCCGCTCACTTTCCCACGACTAAAGTCATGGGTTGAGGCGGTATGGTGGCCTCCCACGGATAAATCCGTGGGTTGGCGATATGTCTCTTGAGGAATGAAAGGCCAACACACCCACACTATCACACTTCACACCCACACTATCACACTTCACACCCACACCCTTTCTTGCCCCTACATCGGATCGACATCCACCGCGATTTTTATGCTGGAATACCCTTCTTCATTCAGCAAAAAATGTTCAGCTTCCGCGATCAGGTCTTTGGTCACGCCAATCAGCTTGGGGTTGCGCTCTAATTTAATCAAAAAATCGATCAGGAAATACGAACGCACGCGACCAACGTAAGGCACTGCCGGGCCTCGCAGGCGATCGCCCAATTTGCTGCGCAAAAAATTGCCGTATTTCTGGGCGGCAGCGTTGATCACTTCGGGCTTTTTGTGTTTGAGGGTGATGCGGATCAGGCGGTAGAAAGGTGGGTAAAAAAACTCTTGCCGCTCCATGATTTCACGAGCATAAAAAGCGCGGAAGTCATTGTTCAAGACCTCTTTGATCACCGGATTGGCCACATTTTGTACCTGAATGATGACCTTGCCTCGCTTGTGTTTACGCCCGGCCCGCCCTGCTACTTGAAGCATCAATTGAAAAGCGCGTTCACCCGCCCGAAAATCGGGGAATTGCAGCAGTTGATCAGCACTGAGGATCCCAACCAGGCCCACTTTTTCAAAATCCAGGCCTTTGGTCACCATTTGAGTACCTACCAGTACATTCAATCGCCCTTCTTCAAAATCGTTGATGATCTTGGCGTGGGCATTTTTGCTGCGTACCGTATCCAAATCCATACGCCCGATTTTGGCATCAGGCATAAATATTTTCAGTTCATCTTCAATTTTTTCAGTACCAAAGCCTTGCACAATCAATTGTTTACTACCACAGGCCGGGCATTCTTTAGGCAACTGGGTTTGGTAGCCACAATAATGGCATTTGAGGTTGTTTTGCCCCTTGTGGTAGGTCAGGCTTACATCGCAGTGGATGCACTCACAAGTCCAGTTGCAGGTGCTGCACTTGTAGATGGGGGCGTAACCCCGGCGGTTTTGAAACAGGATGACTTGTTCGCCCTTTTCCAAAGTGCCCCTCATCGCATTGATCAAGTCGACCGTAAAATGGGATTGCATTGTTCCTGCTTTTTGGGCTTTTTTGAGGTCGACGATTTCCACTTCCGGCAATTCCAGGCCGCCAAAACGTTCGGTCATGCTCACCAAACCGTACTTACCCACCTGGGTGTTGTAGAAAGATTCGATGGATGGCGTAGCGGTACCAAGCAAGACTTTTGCCCCAAACAATTGGGCCAGGTAAATCGCGGCATCCCGCCCTTGATAGCGAGGGTTTGGGTCTTGCTGTTTGAAGGAGGGGTCATGCTCTTCATCAACGATGACCAGTTTCAGGTTGCGAAAGGGCAAAAACAAAGCCGAGCGAGCGCCCAGAATCAGGGCTTTTCCTTCTTTGGTGCGGTTCCAGATTTCCACCCGTTCATTGTTGTTCAAACGAGAATGGTATACATCAACCTGATCGCCAAAAACTCGTTTGAGGCGATCGATGATTTGGGTGGTGAGGGCAATTTCAGGCAAAAGGTAAAGGATTTGTTCTCCGCGCTTCATGGCTTCCCGAATGAGTTCAATGTAAACCCGGGTTTTTCCACTGCCCGTTACGCCTTGCAGCAACACCACGTTTTTTTCTTCAAAATGGCCCTGTATTTCAGCAATGGAGCGCACTTGTTGTTCACTCAGTGCATCGGCCTCCACAATCTCGTCTTCGTAGCCGCCGATGCGGCTCACCTCCCGTTCGTACACCTCCAGGATTTCCTTTTTTTCCATAGCCGAAATGACGCTGGCATCCACCTTGGCCATTTTGTACAATTCATCACGACGCACAAATTCCTGGCCCCGTGCCAATTGCAAATAGGCCATCAATGCCTCCACCTGGCGAGTGGCTCGACTGAGTTTGTCAAAGGCGTCCTGCAGGTTTTCGGGATGACTGACGTAAGGTTCTCGCAGGCGTACACAGGCGACGGTTTTGGCCTTGAATTTTTCCTTGAGGTCTTCCTTAAGGTAAATGATGCGTTTGTCCAGCATGTCCCGGATCAGGGGGTAGATGGTTTTGATGCCCAGAATATCACGTACCTGCTCCAGGGTGAGTTCGTGTTGGATGGTCAAGGCTTCCGCGATGAGGTATTCTTTGTCCTCCAAGTCCATGATGTCCCCATCAAACAAGGGACTGAGGGTGATGGTCGTTTCGCTGGCCAGCTTCAGGTTGGCGGGTAAAGCGGCGTGCATCACTTCGCCGAGGGTGCAGCAGTAGTATTGCCCCACCCATTGCCAAAAGCGCAATTGCTCCGCCCAAATGATCGGCGTATCGTCGATGATGGAAAGGATGGCTTTGGTTTTGTGCCCGGGTGCCTCAGTCAATACGTCCAGCACCAGTGCCGCGTACTGCCGCTTGGGGCCAAATTGCACCTCTACCCGCACCCCTACTTGCACCTTGCTGACCCATTCTTCGGGCACCGCATAGGTATACGGCTTGGGCACCGCCATGGGCAAGATGACAGTGACGTAGGTATTGGCTTGGGCCGTGGGATGCAGTTCGGACATTTTGTGACGCAAATTGTTTTGAGAGTCGAAAGATAAAAAACTTCCTGCAACAAGGCTGGTTTGTTTAGGGTAAAAAGTATAACTTTGTTTGTACTGCTGGGCATTTTGCTTGGTAGACATCTATGCGCCCTCGCTTTTGTTTACTCATCTATTATTTTTTTTTCTAATTTCTTCACTCCCCCACCCGATTTGGCATCACTTTTGCAAACGCTAAACCAGCTTCCTGCGTTATGAGGAAGGATACCGTTCAAAACATAGAAAGATGAAGAGGATCAAGTTCTGCCTGACTTGGGTAGGGTTGCTGTTTTTGCAAGCCACCTTTGCCCAAACCTTTACCCCCCTGAACATTGAAGTAGAAACCGAAGCAGGTTTACTCAGCAATCCCTGGGGTGGTGGGCTCAACTGTCCGCAGCTGTCCGAAGCCGACCTCAATCAAGATGGGCTCAAAGATTTGTACATCTTTGACCGCACCGCCAATCTCCATCTAGCTTACCGGCGGCAAGGCACACAGTATGTGTTTGCCCCCGAGTTGGTGCAAAATTTCCCGGCCCTGACTGACTGGAGCATGCTGCGCGACTACAATGGCGATGGCATTGCCGACATCATCGCATATTCCGATGTAGTTGGCATCGACGGTTTGACCGCCTATACCGGGTATTGGAAGGACAACAAGCTGGCCTTTCGGCGCTACCATTTTGGAGGGCCTTTTAATTTGGCTTATTTCCCCCTACGCTCTGGCGGGAATTCTCAAATCTACATTTCCCGTATTGACATCCCCGCCATTGATGATGTGGATTGTGACTCCGATTTGGACATCATCACCTTCAACATTTCCGGCGGCTTCGTTGAATTTTACCAAAACCAGTCAGTTGAAAAAGGGTTTGGCCGCGACAGTATGCTTTTCAACTTACAAAGCAGTTGTTGGGGCGGCATTTATGAGGATGGGCTGAGTGCCAATATGGGTCTGGCTGCTGCACCGGGGCAGTGTTATCAATCCAACGTAAACGCGGTTGATTTTCGGCACGCTGGTTCCACGCTCACGACCACTGATATCGACAAAGATGGCGATCTCGACCTATTTGTAGGCGACGTGTCCTACAACAACATCAACCTATTGACCAATGGCGGCACCTGCAAACAAGCCTGGTTCAACAAACAAGACCCCCGTTTTCCTGGTAACGACAAAGGCGTTGACCTGCCCATTTTCCCGGCGGTTTATATGGTAGACATCAACAACGACGGCACCAAAGAAGTGTTGGTAGCCCCCAATGAGAACAATGGCTCTGAAGACTTGAATGTACTGTGGCTCTATGAAAACAAGGGAACGGCCCAAAGCCCCGAGTTCAAATTCAAACAAGATAACTTTTTGGTCAAGGACATGATTGACCTGGGGACTGGTGCGTATCCCAGTTTTGTAGATTTTAATGCTGATGGTTTGATGGATTTGGTAGTAGGCAATGGGGCTCGTTTTTTGCCTCAAGGGCAACGATCAATCGGTTTGACCTTGTTTCAAAATGTAGGTACTACCCAAAAACCCAAATACCGCCTGGTAGATCGGGACTGGTTGGGCATGAATCAATACAATCGAGAAAATTATGCCCTGGCTCCCACCTTTGGTGATTTGGATGGCGACAATGATCTGGACATTCTGGTCGGCTCTGAATTTGGGCTGATGTACTATGCGGAAAACATTGCCGGGCCTAATCAAACCATGAAATTTGGATTGTGGCAGGCAAAATACATGAACATCGACATTGGCCAGGGTGCTGTTCCACAAATTGTGGACATTGATGGCGATAAACTCCTCGATTTGGTCGTTGGAAACCGCAGTGGGCACATCAGTTATTTTAAAAACACCGGAACTACCCAGGTGGCAAAATTTGCCAAAGATCCTTCCATTCAACGCCTGGGTGGAGTGAATGGCCGCGACCAAAACGACTATGTCAATTTTTATGGCTACGGTGCCCCCTTGTTTTTCAAACAAGCCCAACAAATGCGCTTGATTTTGGGTACAGAACGAGGGGAGCTAAAAATGTACGACCAAATCGAACGCTTTTTGACGGATACGTTCAGGGTATTGGATCAAGAATTGGGGAACCTCCACCTGGGAAAACGTACCAAGGCTGACCTTGCCGACATCAATGGTGATGGATTTTTAGACATGGTGGTGGGCAATCAACGGGGTGGTTTGAGCCTGTACACCACCTCTTTCCGCAGTAGCCAGACAACTCCCGTGCGGGAGCCTTTGGCCAATCAAGCCCTTGCTTTGGTGCCAAATCCGGCCAGCGACTGGGTTTCGATTCCCGGACTGAGTGATGAGCAAGGAATTTTGAGTGTTTTTGATCTGGCGGGCAGACAGGTGATGCAACAAAGCATCAATCGCTATTCCAATGACATTCGGATCCGGGATTGGACGCCAGGAGTATATATTTTCAGATTGAGTACCGAAGGAAAAGTATTTAGTGGGAAGTTGGTGAAACGAGGAGAATAATAAGGCACCCCCAATCTGAGGTGTTTCTTAAGTGCCTTTAGTTTCTTAGGTGGTGAAAAAAAATAACCACCTAAGAAACCTAAGACACTTAAGAATCACTTTAGAAAAGCATCAAGCTAAATTTCCTTGGCTCACAGCGATAGTACTCAATCGCAACTGCCCATCTACCAATTCGATCACCAGGCTGAACTGGTTCAAATCTAGCAATAACCACTCCAACTGACTAGCCCGCGCTTCTGGGCCTTGACCTGCTTCTTCGCTAACTCCCAAATTGGCGGTCGTCGTTGCCAGGATGTTTCTGCTCAAAGTCAAATCCACGGAGCCCAATTTCATTTTGCCACCGCCAGCAACTGCGGATGCTCCCGAGTTTGGAAAAAATGGCGTGAGCACAATGGACAACAGCTGCGCATTGGCGTCAAAAACAACGTTGAAATGGGATTGGCCAGGGTCCAAGGTAGTGGTTCGAACTACTGATTCAGGAGTAAAAGGAGTCGGTAAAGCAAGATTCAAGAGATCTCCCTGTAGGCTGATTTGCAAACCAGCGTCCAAGTCAAAAATTTGAACCTGTCCCTGTTCATCCATCTGGAACAACTTGCCCGCAGCGGGCTCAAGGATAATATGGTTTTTCATGTGTAGGTGTTTTAGCGTTACTAACGTATTCAGTAGCCCAATATTTCCAACATCTCCTCCGAAGTTTGTTCAGTCTGGTACAAACGATCTACAATATTTCCTTGTGGGTCTTTGTAGATGAGAATGTGTTTGGGTGAAGGAATCAGGCAATGTTTGATGCCACCGTAACCACTAATTTGGTCCTGGTAAGCTCCAGTATGGAAAAAACCAAGGAATAAACGTTCCGGATCACCATTTTCATAGGCAGGCAAATACACCTGAGCCTGATTGACCTCTGCGTTGTAATAATCCGAGTTGTCGCAGCTCAAGCCTCCGATGTTGACCCTTTGGTATTCGTTGTACCACTTGTTGATGGGTAGCAAAATAAACCGCTCACCAATGCCCCAAACATCCGGCAAGGTAGTCATTAGGGAGTTGTCGATCATGTACCAACGTTCCGCGTCGTTTTGTTGCTTTTGGGTCAAAACGGAAAAAAGCGTTGCCCCGCTCTCCCCTACCGTATACTTGCCAAATTCGGTAAAAATATCCGGCTCTGGAATCTCTTCCTTCTGACAAGCCTGGAGAATGGTTTTGACGATCTCCTTGATCATGTATTTGTAGTCAAACTCAAAACCCAGAGAGTTGCGTATGGGCATACCTCCGCCGATGTTCAGAATCTCCAGGTCTTCTGATTCGCGGCGCAAATTGGCGTACATGCGCACCGCTTTGCGCAATTCCCCCCAATAGTACAAGCTGTCTTTGATGCCTGTATCGACAAAAAAGTGCAGCAGGGTAAGTTTAAACTTGGGATTGTCTTTGATTTTTTCCCTAAAAAAAGACATCACATCCGAGTTGCGAATGCCTAGGCGAGAAGTATAAAATTCAAAATTGGGCTCTTCTTCGGTTGCTACCCGAATGCCAATTTTGCATTGCCCCTTCAAATGTTGGTTGTAGTATTCGATTTCATTGATGTTGTCACAAACCGGGATGACATTTTCAAACCCATCATGAATCAAGTCGATGATGCGTTGTTTGTAATGGTCCGGTTTAAAGCCATTGCAGACAATGGTGATGTTTTTGTCAATCAAGCCCTTCTTGTACAACTTTCGAATCAAGTCGATGTCAAAGGCAGAGGAGGTTTCCAATTGAACCTCATGCTTGATTGCCTCCTCCAGTATGTAGCTAAAGTGGTTGCTCTTGGTACAATAGCAGTACTGGTACTTCCCATTGTAATTGAGCGATTTCATGGCCCGCGTAAACAAATTGCGCGCCTTTTTGATTTGAGCGCCAATTTTGGGCAAATAGGTGAGTTTCAGTGGAGTGCCGTACTTTTCAATGAGGTACATAAGTGGTACACCGTTGAACACCAAATAACCATTGACATCGATGTCAAAACCTTCCTGTGGAAAATAAAAGGTCTGATCGATCAGGTCGAAGTATCTGTTGGTTCCGTTCACTTTAGCCAAAGATTTTTAATGGTTGATCAAACAAGCTTAAAAAGCGATGCAAAGCTAATACTTGCACCCATTAATTCTTGTGAAATCGTGTAAATTGTGGCGCTAAAAAAAGACACCATGCAGCAACTCGACGCCCTCAATCAAGTGGCAGAATTCCACCGTACCTTTCAGCACCCCATCGAACCCCACCCAATCATCCCCGCCGAAACGCGCTGCCGCCTGCGGGTAGCCTTGTTGGAGGAGGAAGTTGCCGAACTAAAATCGGCCATTGCCAAAGGTGATTTGGTTGAAATCGCCGATGCTTTATGCGATATTCAATACGTACTCAGTGGTGCCGTACTGGAGTTTGGCATGGGTGAAAAATTCCGCGAACTTTTCGACGAAGTGCAGCGCTCCAACATGAGTAAGGTGTGCAAAACCCTCGGCGAAGCTCAGGCAACTGCGGCCTACTACCAACAGGAACGTGGTGTAGAAAGTTACATCCGGGAAGTGCCTCCCTACTTTCTGGTGTACCGCAAGGATGACGATAAAACCTTAAAATCAATCAATTATTCTCCTGCAAATTTGGAGAAGATCCTTTTATAAGGTTCATACCATATCAAAACCTGATTTATGAAAAAACAATCACTCATTCTCCTCCTACTGGGCTTAAGCCTGTACGCCAGCGCCCAAAAAGGGCCTGAATTTGCCATTAACCAATCTGATGTAGAAATTCCCCTGCGTTTTTTGGCCGCAGATGAATTAGGCGGCCGCCGGACTGGCTCGAATGGCAACCTGATTGCTGCTCGTTACATTGCCGAACACCTTCGGAGCTACGGCTATTCCATGGCACCAGGCCTGAATTCCTACTTTCAGCCCATTGGTTTTCAAGCCAATACTCCACCAGCTTCCGCCAGTTTAATGATTGGTAAAACCGAATACCAATTCAAAGAAGACTTCATCGTGATGACCGGAGATGCCACCAAACTCAGCAAACTGGACGTGGTGTTTGCGGGTAATGGCTGGATCGATGAAAAAACCGGGCAAGATGATTACAAAGGCAAAGATGTCAAGGGTAAACTGGTCGTTGTGTTGCCCGGCGCACCCAATGAGACTTCACCCCAAGCCGTTTTTCGGGCTATGGCCAAAAAACGCGATTGGGCCTATGAGCGTGGAGCCGCAGGCCTGATCGAATTGTACCGCTTGTCTTTCCCCTGGAATTTTTTCACCAGCTATTTTGGCAAGGAAAGCCTGGGCGTAGCCCCGAAGGAAGACCCCAAAGCCTCCAATAAAATGTTCTACGGTTGGTTGAAAGAAAAAAACACGGTCAGCGACATCAAGGATCTTCAGGAAGGCAAAAAATTCAAGGCCAGTTTGAGTAGCTCCGGGTTTAGCCGGCGCATGGTGCCCAGCCAAAATGTAGTAGGCGTACTCGAGGGTAGCGACCCACAACTCAAGAACGAATACCTGATCATCAGTGCGCACTACGACCACGTAGGTATTGGCAAAGAAGGTGGTGGCGCTTATTCCAAAGAAGACAGCATCTTCAATGGTGCCCGCGACAATGCTATGGGTACCGTAGCCCTGCTCAGCGCAGCCAAAGCACTGGCGCTGCAAAAACCCAAACGTTCGGTGATTGTGTTGGCCGTAACGGGTGAGGAACTGGGGCTCTTGGGCAGTCAGTATTACGCCGACAATCCACTGATTCCCCTCAACAAGTGCATTTTCAACCTCAATACCGATGGGGCGGGCTACAACAGCACCGAACACATCTCAATCATTGGCTGGAGCCGCACGGGTACAGATGCCCTCATTGAACAAGCAGCCAATAGTGTGGGCTTGAAGGTTTTCCCAGAACCTGCTCCGGAACAAAACCTCTTCGACCGCTCTGACAACGTTTCTTTTGCGGTAAAGGGGGTACCTGCGCTGGATTTTAGCCCGGGTATCACTAAGTTTGACGATGTCATCGCCAAGTATTACCACCAGGTAGCCGACCATGCCGAGTCGGTAGACATGCCTTATTTCCTCAAATATTGTCAGTCCTTTGCCCATTTGGCGCGCCTCATCGCAGACAATGCCCAGCGGCCTCAGTGGAAGGCGGGGGATAAGTATGAGAAGGCGGGAATGGAACTATACAAGAAATAATGAAGTGGAAGGAAAGAAATGATGTTGAAAAGTTTGTGATTTGATTATCAAGTAATTCATGATCAAATCCAGTACTTTTCAACTTCATTTCAGCCCTCCAACTTTCCAACCATCATGAAAAACCAACACACCCTCGGCATTCTTGCCGTACTCATCGGGGCCACCGTTTGGAGTACCGGCGGTTTGTGCATCAAATTGCTGCCTTACGATCCGTACACCATTCTGTTTTACCGCTCCATATTTGCTGCTTTGACCTTTTTGGCATTTTTCCGGCAGCGGGCCTTGACATTGACTCCGATCATTGGTACCGTTGGTTTGCAATACGCCGGGTTGGCGATTTGTTTTGTAGTCGCCACCAAAACCACCACCGCAGCCAATGCCGTTTTGTTGCAATACACTGCGCCGATTTATGTGTTTTTACTGGAGCCCATCTTGTTCAAATTCAAACTTACTCGGCTGAACATCATTACGGTGGTGGTTTGTTTTGTGGGAATGTTGCTCTTTTTTGCGGAAGATTTGGGTGGGGGAAATGTAAAAGGTAACCTCATTGCCCTCTTGTCCGGCGTCCTGCTTGCCGCCATGATGATCACCCAGCGTTTCAATCGAATGGAGCATTACGACGCAGGTATTTTTTGGGGCAATATTTTTATTGCCTTGATCTGTTTGCCCTGGTATTTAAAATCAGCCACACCCACTTTGGAGCACTGGGCCTTGTTTTTCATTCTGGGGGTCATTCAAATCGGGGTGGGCTATATGTTGTTTAATTACGGACTCAAGCGTACCCTGGCCATCGAGAGTGTGTTACTGGCCATGATGGAACCAATATTGAATCCGGTCTGGGTTTTTGTTGGGTACGGGGAAAAGCCAGGGATGTGGACCGTAATCGGTGGCTTGGTAATTTTGGGTATGCTGGCGGTGCAGGTGATTGTAGGAGAAAAGGGACGTCAGAAGCCAGAAGTTCAACTTTAAAAGCTACATTCAGCTACGCTAATTTGGCATCTTTTCACAAAAATAAAAGCGACATTCTTACCATGTTCAAACGTCTTTTACTCTCCATTTGCTGCGTCAGTTTCGGTTTCATGCTGCATGCCGCCCATGTCGACACCGTAGAAATCAACAGCAGTTTTTTACAACGCAAAGTCAAAATTGCGGTGGTGACCCCCAAGGGTTACCAAAACGGACAAGCACGTTATCCTTCCCTGTATTTGTTGCACGGAGGTTATGGCAAATTCAGCGATTGGTTGATTGCCCCACCCGACAAAAGCCTCATGCACCGTATTGCTGATGAATTCAACCTCATCATCGTCCTACCCGAAGGCGGCATCGGCGGGTATTACCTGGACAGCCCGGTCAATCCCGCCAGCCAATACGAAAGTTTCATCACCAAAGAAGTCATCGCCAAGGTAGATGCTTCCTATCGCAGCATCAAAGAAAAAACCGGCCGGGTCATTTGTGGCCTGAGCATGGGTGGCCATGGCGCCCTGTACCTCGCCACCCGCAATCCGCAGCTCTTTTGTGCGGTAGGTAGCATGAGCGGTGCACTGGACATCGATACCGACCATTGGGATGTTACTCCTGAGCGTCGGAAGGCCATTGCCGATCGCCAGGTCACCGTTTGGCCATCCAAAGCAGAAAATCCAGCTTTTTACCTCAACAACTCGGTGGTAAATATGGCGGATAAAATGAAGGCCAATGGGCTGCCCATCAAGTTTGATTGTGGCGTAGACGACTTCCTGATCGCCCCAAACCGCGAATTGCACCGCCGACTTCTTTACAACAAAACCCCTCACGAATACACCGAGCGCCCTGGTGCACATACCTGGGAATATTGGCAAAATGCGCTGCCGGATCATGTGGCGTTTTTTCAGAAGGTGTGGAAAAGCAACGGGACTTTGAAATAAGGTGTCTGAAAGAAGTTGAGAAGTTGAGAGGTTGAGAAGTTGAGGCTACCGCAGCGACATACGCACTTTCACACCCACAAATCATACCCAAACTCATTCTTGCGGTAGCCTTAACTCCTCAACCTCTCAACTCCTCAACTTCTCAACCCATTTACACATGTCTAATAAAAAAGTCCTCACCGGTGGTCAACGATTTCGCAAAGCCTACCGCACTGCCCTCCAGGTCATGCTGAGTTATGCGGGGTTATTCCTGGGCAAACGCCTCTTTGGGCAGCGCTATTACGATCTGCGGATTGAAAAGCTGCACGTCCGCAATGCTGAGCGGGTCAAACGCGCCATTCTGGAGCTCGATGGCTTGTTCATCAAAATTGGGCAGATGTTGTCCATCCTCAGCAACTTTTTGCCAGAAACTTTTCAAAAACCGCTGGAAGAATTACAGGACAAAATCCCTGCCCGCCCCTACGAGCAGGTACGCGAGCGGGTGCGGAGTGAACTGGGAAAATACCCTAAAGAGTTATTCACGCGTTTTGACGTAGAGCCACTGGCTGCAGCTTCCATTGGCCAGGCCCACCGCGCCCAGTTGCCCGACGGCACCGAAGTAGTGGTCAAAGTCCAACACATGGGCATTGAGGCTACAGCTCGCATTGACCTCGAAATCATTCGCCGTTTGATTCAAGTCAGCGCCTGGTTTTACAACATCAAAGGCATGGATTATGTGTATACTCAGGTCAAGTTGATGATTGAGGAGGAATTGGATTTTAACAAAGAAGCCCTTGCCATGGAAAAAATCCGGGGCAATTTGCAAGATGTAGTGGGTTTGAATATTCCCCAAATCCACCCCGCTTATTCCGCTACCCGGGTGATGACCAGCACCTGGCTCGACGGGGTCAAAATTTCCAATTTGGAACAAATCGATGCCTGGAAATTGGATCGCCGCGCGCTAGCCACTACCCTGCTGCGGGCTTACAGCAAAATGGTGTTGAAGGATGGTTTTTACCACGCCGATCCCCACCCGGGCAATATTCTGGTACAAAAAGACGGCACCCTGGTTTTGCTCGATTTTGGCGCCACCGGGCAACTCAGCCCCGCCCTCAAGGAAGGCATTCCCAAACTGATCGAATCCGCCGTAAAAAATGATACCCAGGGCATCGTCGAAGCAGTCCGCCTGATGGGCTTCCTGGCCGATGGTCGTGAAGCCGAACAAATGGCTGAAAAGATGATCGAAGCCATGCGTAACTTCCTGAAAAATGAAATCAAACTGGATGGTTTGAATTTTAAAGATATTGAGGTCAATCCTTTCAACAACAGCATGGTAGGCCTGATCCAGGATATCGGCATCAGTGGAATCACTGGTACAGTAACCGTGCCCAAAGACTGGATTTTGCTCAATCGGGCTTTGACCTTGTTGTTGGGCATTTGTAATACCCTTGATCCTAAACTCAATCCATTGGAAGTAGTGCGCCCCTATGCCACAGAGTTGGTCAAAGACCAGCAGGGTGGCTGGTTTGGTTTTGTCCGCAACCTGCTACAAGGTACCCTGGTCAATCTGCTAGCCCTGCCCGATGAGCTGCGCAAAACTTTACAAAAAGCGAATAAAGGCCAATTAGAGGTGCGCACACCGGACATTCGGGATGGAGCAAAGTTGTTGTATTTGGCGGCCCGGCAGTGGTTGATGGCCCTGATGGGCTTGGCGGCGGTGGTGCTGGCGCAATGGTTTTTGAAAATTGGAGAGCCAAACTCGGCTTGGTGGGCTTATGGGGCGGCGGTAGTGTTTGGCTGGTTGTTTGTGGGGGCCTGGAGAAAGGGGGGGAAGATTTTTAGGAATATGGACTAGAATGGGTGTGAAGGTGTGGGCGTGAACGTGTGGGTGTGTGGGCCTTCCAGCCAAACGGAGCTTCCCAAGCTTAGCAGCACCCCAGGAAGCTCCGAAATACACTCATTTTAGATTAAATCAAACATTGTCGGCCACGACCACAAATTTTTTGCTGTGCACATCCACCTGGTCTTTCCCATTTGGTAAATATGCTTTGATCTTTTTAAATTCAAAAGAGTCGCCAGTGTTCAACTCTTTCATCTTCATGATGATTTCCTTGGAAAAAGTATTGGATTCTTCTTGGAAGGTACTGATGGTGCCACCTTTATTGATGTCGATGGTGTAAGTGAAAATCTTGGAACCTACTGCACAACCGTCTACGGCCAGTTCTTTGGTTTTGAGGACTTCCTTTTTGCTGATGTCGCCACCGAATTTGCCCTGGATGGTTAGGTAAGCGCCACCGGGCAGTTCTGCTGTCGCTTCAGGATTGGGTGATGTAACAAAAGAACACATCCCTACAATTACAAAGGCTGAAAACAATAAACTTTTTAGACTTTTCATGATCACAAGTTTTGGTGAAGTAATGATGAGTTCAAATGTATGGCCCCTCCCAATGTCAAATTCAAAAGGTATACCAAGCTCCAGATTGGGGATAGCAACAACCAAATTCGGATGAAAGTCAGCTTTGGGTTTAAAAACCAGTCGTTGCTCTACCGAGATGCTATTTTGCTCTACTTTGAAGCAAAAATCCCAAGTAATTCCTCGTAATTTAAGGCAATCTTTTAAAAACCAGGACCATCGAAACTATACAAACAACTCGGCCAGCAGGCAAAGGCATGAATTATTCCTTGCTCCTCACCCATGTGCTCTTTTGGGTGCTGTATCTGGTATCGGAATACTTTGCCAATTTGGCCCATCTTTATCCCAGTGAATGGGGGCAGTTTTTGCGGGCAACAATGTTACCCTTGCCCATTTTGATGGCAGCCACTTACTTTTTGGCACTTTATGTCGTGCCTCGTTATCTGATGCCCAATAAATGGATTTGGTTCCTCTTGTGGTGCATGGTTGTAGCAGCGCTGGTTTTTTATACCCGCATCAAATGGCAGGAATTGGTGAACTACCTACGCTCGGATCGGTACTACCCGGTTCCGGTCAACAAAATGCTCAAAAACATCATCCGGGATTATTCGATCATTGCGCTGGCGGTGTGCATACACATCATCGGGGACTACCGCCGCAAACAAAAATTGAATGAGGAACTCATCAAGGCCAAAGCGGAGGTAGAGATCAAACTGCTCAAAGGCCAGTTGCATCCTCACTTCCTGTTCAACTCTTTAAACAACATTTACAGCCTGGCTTTGTCCAAATCTGAGCTCACCGCCGACAGCATTCTCAAACTCACCGAGTTGCTGGACTACCTAGTGTACCGCGCCAGTATGGATACCGTTCCTTTGGCAAAAGAAGTCCAATTGCTGGAGAACTACCTGGGGCTGGAACAATTGCGCTACGGCGAGAAACTCCAGGTGAAGGCAGATATTGCCATACAAAACGACAGCATGGCCATCGCACCCTTGTTGCTTTTGCCTTTTGCCGAAAACTGCTTCAAACACGGGGGCGTTGGTGCGGATGGGATTTTTCGTGTAGAACTCCAACTGTACACCAATCATAAAAAATTGTACTTCAGCCTAAACAACAGCAAGCGTAAAACCAATAAGACACCAAGCCACAGTGGTGGCGTTGGCCTGGAAAACATCCAAAAAAGACTTAACTTGCTGTACCCTGATCGGCATCAATTGCAAATTGTGAATGTGGAGGAGCAGTATGAAGTTACCTTGGAAATTACGTTTTAAATGACCTATAAATGTTACATCCTCGACGACGAGCCCCTGGCCCTGAATGTCATCGAGCAACACTTGAGCAAGTTTGAGCAATTTGAGGTTTGTGGAAAATCTACCGAACCCTTGCAAGCATTGGGGCAAATCAAAGCCTTGCAGCCGGACCTACTTTTTCTGGACATCCAAATGCCCGAACTAACTGGCCTGGACCTGATCGAATCCATCCAAAACAAACCTGCCATCATCATCACCACCGCTTACCGGGAATATGCGGTAGAAGGATTTGAACTGAATGTGCTGGATTACCTGGTCAAACCCATTCCTTTCAAACGGTTCATCAAAGCCATTGACAAGTTTTTGGAGCAAAAAATCCACAAGCCGGCAGCTGAAATTAGCCCGGTCCCCCCTACGCTTATCGAAGCCACTTTTTTATTGATCAAAGCCGAGCGCAAAACCATCAAAGTCGCCATCGAAGATATTTTGTACGTGGAGGGGGTAAAAGACTATGTCAAAATAGTGCTCAGAGGTCAAAAAATCATGACCAAAACCTCGATCGGGAATTTTTTCAATGAATTACCTTCAGACCGTTTCGTGCGCATCCACAAGTCTTTTGTGGTAGCCATTGACAAAATTGAAGCGTATACCGCCCACGATGTGGAAATCCAGAAGATGGAGTTACCCATTGGACGGATGTACAAAGAGGCATTTATTGGGTTGATGGAAGGGCGATGAAGCAAGCTGGCTACCCCGCCCCTAATGCCCAGTCCTGGCTACCCGAAATCCAATGGCATCTTTTCTTGTACTGGGTACAAAACTACTCCGATGAAAAACGGTAGCCCGTCCGGCAGGGCTAAACCAGGAGCCTCCTCGAAAAACACGAGTTTTTCCCTGTTGCGGGCCACTTGGGTTAGCTTTAAAATCAGCCGTATAAGGTGCAAACCAATCCCAAACCCATTCATTGGCATTGCCACTCATGTCGTACAATCCCAGTCCGTTGGCGTTTTTGAGGCTAGCTACCGGGACAGTCATGCCACGGTTTTTGCCCTTTAGCGAGTTAGCCGTTTCTTTTGAAGCATTGAAGTTGATCTCCTGAGGGTCGGCCATGTTTTTACCATTGCCAAAAAGGAATGTTTCGCCCCCGGCTCTGGCGGCGTATTCCCATTCCGCTTCGGTGGGCAAACGAAAACCAGTTGCGTTGAGCTTGAGTTGATATCCCGCTCCTTTTTGCTCGGTAATGGCCCTTTCCAAAGGATTATTTTCATTCAACCAGTAGCGATTGCTGAGCCAGTTGGCGTATTCCACCGTTTCAAGCCAGGTCACATTTACGACAGGGTGATTTCCCTGGTCCTGGTATTTACCCAAAGAATCTTTAACCAGGTAGAATTTAATATCCTTTCCCGTACTTGCACAGAATACGGCCCATTGCCAAACCGTCGTTTCTGTTTTTGCCAATTCAAAATTATCGACCCAAACCGGCTGGGTTAATGCATTGCTGTCCTGTTTGACAATGACATTTTTCCCCATGGCAAATTGCTTGCCCCCGGTCACCTTTAACATATGCGGATAATAACGGTGCATCAACTGGCGATAAGTCCGGTCATCAATTTTGTTGGCATAGGTGCGAAGTTCTTGTCTTTGTTTAGCAGAATCAAGTTTGCTCAGGTTGAGTAATTCAGGCTTTAAATCGCCCTTGTTCAACAAATTCGAAATGGTGTCCAACATGTTACGGGCACGCGCCATCTGGCCAGTTTCAACATACCAAATGGCGGGTTCTAGCATGGCCAAACCAATCGTGTCTTGAAGCGTATCAAAACTAAGGGCAGTGACCATAGTAGTCCAGGATTTTTCATAGTCTAGATTCAGGATTTGTTTTTCCGCATTTGCCAAAATAGCTTTAACAATTCCCGGGCTTTCTACACTCTTTGTTTTCTGTTCAATGATCTCTGCTTTCTGTTTTTTGATGGTAAGCCGGTTTTTTTCAATTTTTGCCTCCGCCTGCATATTGATTACCACCAAAAAGGCAATCGCAGCAAAAGCAAGTACATAAAGCCCAATGTTCAGATACTGACGCAGGGCTTTTTTGGTTTTAATGCGTTGTTTACTTTGTTCCAGGAAGGGTGCCCATTGAGGGTATTCTTCCCTGCGCTTGATGCGGTCATTGTACACCTCTACCTTGTTGAGATCAAACTCCAGCAACAGGCGATCCTTGTTCTTTTTTTCTTTTTCCCAACGGTTGAATTCCAGTTGCAACTCACGAACAAAGGTTTTGAATTCTTTGTCCTCAGCGGTTCGCAATTCATGAATTTGTTTGGCGATGCTATCGTGTACCAGTTCGTAACGTTCGATGTTGTCTTCATCAGCACGCAGCAGTTTGGCCGTATCACAAAAGTAAGTAAGAGCGCTACCCACCAGTTTTTCCGAGACTTGAAGCGTATTGGCCAGGTCGGCCCTTTTGCGGGAGCATTTTGTCCCTTCATCAGTGGCAAACTCATCGAGCAAACGTGGTGCCAGGTCTTTGGGGGCTTCCAGGTCACTCAAAAAATGTTGGGTATCTTCCAGTCGGGTCACAATGAAGCGGCGCAACACATTGCCCAACTGACCAACTGCAGCGACCCCTGCTGCATTGAACAGGGGCCGTTGCAGGGTTTCCATTGCGTGTTGGTACAAATAGTGGAGGTAAATTTGTAAGTAGGGCAAATGCACCGCTTGTTTGCCCTCTTTCAGTTGTAACAGAATCTGCTGCGCAGTAGTAGTTTGATCCGTTGATTTTACTTCAGATTCCGGATTTTCCAGCTCAATGTCGTACAATGCACACATCTGGGCGATCATGCTTTGTACCGTGCTATCCTTCATTGGCTCTACCCGAAAACGTTTCTCAAAAAGATTGGGCACCAGGGCTTCGTAGTCGTAGAGGTAGCCGATGTATTCCTCCCGCATCGAGAGCAGGATTTTGCAGGGCAAATTGGCGTTCAACAATAGTTGTAAGTCTTCAAAAAAGGCTTTGCGTTCGGCATCCTGGCCCAGAGTAAAAACCTCTTCAAACTGATCAAACACGAGGTGGATGGGAATCCAGCGGATTTCGTACAATTCCTGCAAAGCTGCGGAGAGATCGGTAATGGGTTCTTCCCGCCCTAACAAACGGGCCAACTCCTGCCGAAAAGAGGCATTGATGTCGTCGCGACGACGCACCGAAATACAATACCAACTGGTTAATTTATAGGCCTTGGGAAGTCCCGCGTTGATCAAACTGGTTTTACCGGTTCCCGAGGCTCCATAAATGAGCAAAAGCCGGGTTTGCTGCAGCAAGTGATACAAAGCGAACACTTCCGAATCGCGCCCAAAAAAGACGTCTTTGTCTCCAGGGCCATAGGGTTCAAACAATTTAAAAGGACTAGTGGCCATGGCTATGCAGTTAAAAATTGTGCTTTAAATTGGTTCAGGTAGTGCTTCAGTTCCCAGGTATTGGTCATTAGGTGGTTGGCTTCATGGTTCTGTGAACTGATTTCGCCAATATTCAGCAAGCTGATTTCTTCCAGGCTTTCATCAAATCGCCAAACCTCGCCAGGGCGATCCACGGATACAAAATGAAAACAAGTCCGAGGATATCCTTCTGGCTGGTAATAACCCGCGAATAAGTAGATGTCCACTTCCGTATTGCTTTGGTTCAGGAACACGTTGCGGTCGATCAAAAAAGGAAAGAGGTTAAGCGAAGGACTATCTACCCCAAAATCAGCCTCCGGAAAGCAGAGAATGGAACGGTTTTCCAACATCTGCACCCCTGTTTGAGGCAGTGGGTCCGACTCACGTAAGAGGAGTTTGGAGATGATGTTGTCAAATTCCTTGGATACGTAACGCTGGTTGATCACCTTGATGTCGCGGACTGAAGCCATCACCAACCCCAATTCGGTCCGAAAATGCAAAAATGCTTCACTAAGTTGCTCTTGTGCCTGGTAACAGCAGCGTACCGACTCCTCTTCACGCAGACGAACGCGTTGCCAGTAGTATTTTTTGAGGCCCCAAAAGAAATCAGCCGCCATTTCAAATGCCGGACTAGCGAGGTAATCGAGGGTTTCTGCTGGCAAGGGATTAAACTGGGCATTCCACTCCGGGGTACGGGCTGCATTCAGGGCAGGCAGCAAATCCCGATAGAGTACAGCAGAACTTTGCAGGTGGTTGCGCTGCAAAAAATGCTGAATGGTAGTGGCCAGTTCAGGATTTGGTTTTTGCTTCAATTGCCACAATTGTGCCAGCAATATAGCCGCTGCGTATTGCAAAAGATTGTCAAAAAAAACGGCATAATCGTACAACAAACCACGATAGTATTCATCATTGCGTAGGTCAACCAGAGCAGTGATATCGCGCAGTCGAGTGGCAATGGGCAAGGGTAAAACCTTGAGCAGCTCGGAAATTTTTCGATTGTCGGGTACATTACCTCTCGCCAGGTTGGGTGCCAGACTGCGGATACCGGCCATCGTCGAACCTTCGATTTTGGCCATCGCCTGGATGAGTTTATTTAAAAAAGAAGTCTGGTTTAGGGTTACCTCGCCTTGGGGTTCTGATTCTGTAAAAGGGAGGCGGTAGTCTTCTTGTTCTGCGCCCGGTTTACAATACAAGCCCCAGGGAAAAGCATCCGTTTCTTCATTGGCCTGACCAGGCACGCTGACCAGGGCACGGGTGGCTACAAAATCTGCTTTCTTTTGCAACTTGCGCACATCCGTTTCCACTTCCTGGCAAGCTTCGCGCAAGGAACGCCCCAGACAAAGGTATTGGTACACCTGGGTTGATACCAAATACGCTTTGTCATCACCAATTTTGCAGCTGGTTGCGATTACAAAAGGAATCCCCGCTTTGTGGAAAAAATCAACCTGCCCACGCGTGGCACAACCATTGAGGAAAACAAGTTTCAGGCAATTAAAATGTTGTAATTTTTCGGCGAGTGCAGCAGCATCAGCATTACCATCCGCCAATTGGATCAGGGTGGTATCGGCATGGCCAGCATAATGCAACACTTCAATCTCTCGATTGGGGATTCTAAGTTCTTCGATCAGATCTTGAATGCTGGCATCAGGGGTGAGCACAACGTCGTAACCCTTCTCGAAGGTTTTGTTCAGCGTCCGCTGGATTTCCTTGATTTCGTTGGACAATTGGTTGAGTCGATTGTCGGGATCATTGGCAGATACGAGGAGGAGCGTTGGCATTATTTTTGGGTTTACTCGACGTTCAGAAGTAAAAATAAAGATTTACTTTTAAACTTTCTACTATTTATAAAAAACGCATTATCCTTCCTCTACAATCCTCATTTCCAAATCCCCTTCAAAACCCACAACTGCCCCTTCATCAGGTCCACTTTCCCTCCCTCACAAAACAGGGAAATGGAATCAAATGGCGTGGTAGGAAAAAACAAATCCGTCAACACCACCCGACCTTCATCAGCAAAAAGTTCGACCGAAGAAACGTCCAACAGGATGTGCATTTTCACCTTGTGGTCTTTGCTTTCACGGGATGCGATATGTATTGCTTTGCCAAATGCTTTGGAAAAATCGTGCTTACCTGCCATTCGTCGGTCGCTAAAAAACTGATTTTGAACAGCGTCCATGCCCATGCGGTATTTTTCTCCACTGGCATTGCTGAGTTCAAGTCCCCATTTCACCTGTGGGTCGCTGGGTAGCATAACTTCCAGCTCCAGCTCCAATTGGGCGGGGGAAAGGCCACTTTTTTTGCCCACATCCAAAGTTCCACTCAGGGATTGAGCAGGAAGAGTAAAGCCCTTGGCGCGCAACTTCTTTTGTTCGGGTATCGCCTGCGAAAAAATCCTTAAGCCTTCCGGGGTCTGTCGCAAGCTCAACTCACGCACGACCGTAGTCGCGCTGCGCCAGGGATGAGTGGGTACATTTTGCGCATAGTCCCAATTGCTCATCCAACCCATGAACAAACGCCGCCCCTCGGGGGCATCCGACCAGGTTACTCCGGCGTAGTTGTCGCGGCCCCAATCCATCCAGAGGACTTTATCGGGGGCATTGTCGTTGCGGAAGGTTTTGCCGTCAAATTCGCCAATGAAGTATTGAGTAGCCGAGCCACCATTGGGCCCACCGGGGTTGATGCTTTGGATCAATACCCATTTGTTTTGATTGTTGCCTGCTACTTTGAGTGGAAAAAAATCCGGACATTCCCACACGCCACTGTGATTGCCGTGCTCGGCACCAAAGTTGCTGAGGAAAGTCCAGTTTTTTAAATCGGGGGAACCGTAAAAACGCACCTGGTTTTGTGCAGCCAATACCACAATCCATTGTTTGCTGCCCTCGTGCCAAATCACCTTGGTGTCGCGGAAATCGCGGATGCCGGGGTTGGGGATCACCGGGTTGCCTTGGTATTTGGTCCAGGTGCGCCCAGCGTCGTTGCTGTATGCGATGGACTGGTATTGAAAGTCGCTGCGGCCAGCTTTTTCGCCAGCCATCAGGTGATGGGTAAACATGGCAACCATCGGCGGCTGGCCATTGATGCCAAAACCACTGGTATTTTTCCAGTCGATGACGGCACTCCCCGAAAAAATGTAGCCCAGGGAATCGGGATACAGGGCAATAGGTAAATTGCGCCAATACACCAAATCCTTGCTAACCGCGTGCCCCCAGTGCATAGGACCCCACACCTTATCCTCGGGGTAATGCTGATAAAACAGGTGGTACTCGCCTTTGTAATAAACCATGCCGTTGGGGTCGTTCATCCACATGTAGGGTGGTGAGAAATGGAATTGGGGGCGATGGGGCTCGTGGTAGTGCCGAGTTTGGGCGAGGCCCTTTACTTCAGCAAGCAAGATCATCAACAAGTATACAATGGTGCGCAGATGAGTCTTCATGGACAGATTGATTTTGGACAGCAGGTCTTTTGACTAAAAGTACAAGAACAAGGGCATTTCTGCCAAAAAAAATCTTAAAGCAGTTTCAACACCCGCTTCGCAGCCTCCATACCACTTGCCACCGCTCCGTCCATATAACCGGGAAATGCAGCAGCAGTTTCTGTGCCTGCAATGATAAAACGGCCATCAAAATAGGCTTCCCTGAAAACTGAATCTCCATTGTTTTGATGCGGTAAAATGTATCCGGCATAAGGCGCAAAAGTATCCTCCTCCTGTTGCCAAACACAATCGTAGTAGGTACTGTACTGTAGGGCTTCATCGCCGAAATACTTCTGCAATTGTTGGAATACCAGCGCTTTTCTTTGTCCCTGCGTTGCCCCGTGCAAGGCCCCGCTCATAAAACCTTTGAGGGCAAAATGGGATGCTTCCACATTGGAATGATCGTACAGTTCGCTGATCGGGCCTACATTGCTGAATACCGAGCCCGAGTATTTTTTCTCCCGCCAAAAAGCCCGGGGATAAGTGATGGCTACTTTGATGGATTCACCCATCCAGGTATGGGTTTGTTGGGCTTTTTGCACCAGGGATTCCGGAAGGGCTGGCTGAAACTCAAGTTTTTCAACCAGCAATTTCGGCGGAATCGTAGACACCAGAATATCTGTACTAAAACTTTGATCAGGGCTTTCTACACTAAAAATGCCATTGTGGTAGACTATTTTTTGGACCCTCTGCCCCAAGTGGAGTTGATCGGGGGTCAAGTAGCTCAGTAGTTTGTTGATCAAAACGCTGCTGCCACCCGCAATGCGCAGGTTAGGTGCTTGGTCCGGCAGCAGAAAAACCTGGGGTGGCGAGGTGGAAATGGGTTCGTAAAAAGTATACCCTTGCAGGAATTGTTCAAAAACGGGCAGCTCCAATTCATTCAATAAAGCGACCAAAGCTTCGTGTTTTTCACCCAGCCAGGTTGCGCCCATTTCTACTGGAGCTTCGCCAGCGGGGTAAAGGGTGTGAATGCGCCCACCCGGGCGGTTACGAGCCTCGATGAGGATGGCGGCGATGCCTGCTTTTTTGAGCTGATAAGCGAGGGTAAGGCCAGTCAAACCAGCTCCTAAGATCATTACATTTTTCATGGGGTGAAAATAGGAAATTATTGCAGGAGCTGGATTGGGGTGGATTGTTTAAATTAGCCACTCAAACCGCTGCGTCATGAAAATTATGCCATTGCTCCTCCTGCTCTTTTCCCTAAACAGTATTCCTGCTTTTGCTCAGGATATTTTTAACCAAAACAACCTCACTGCCTGGTGCATCGTCCCCTTCGACAAACTGAAGCGTGGCCCGGAAGAGCGGATCGCCATGTTGGAAAAATTAGGCTTCGTGCAGTACGTATACGACTGGCGCAGTGAACATATCCTTTCTTTTGATCAAGAAATCAAATTGGCCAAACAGCACAACATCAACATGGAAGGCGTTTGGCTGTGGGTCAATAGCCAGCTGGACAAAACCGGGCAATTGAGCGCCGACAACCAGAAAGTGATCGATATTGTGGCCAAAAACAAACTCAAAACCACCTTTTGGCTGGGTTTTGACAATGGTTTTTTTGAAGGATTGACCCACCATGAAAGGGTGGCCAAGGGGGCCGCATTTTTGAAATACCTGCATTCCATTCTGACGCCACTGCAGTGCAAAATTGCCTTGTACAACCACGGCGGCTGGTTTGGTGAACCAGAAAACGAAATAGAGATCATCAAAAAAGCTGGGCTGAAAGGCGTCGGCATCGTATACAGTTTTCACCATGGCCACCACCAGATCAACCGCTTCCACAGCCTATTGAAAAATATGTTGCCCTACCTTGTAGCCATCAACCTGGATGGTATGGATTTAAACAAAGGCCAAATTCTCCCGATTGGGAGTGGGAAGAGTGAAAAAGAAATGATTCAATTGATTCGAGAAAGTGGTTACAAGGGGCGAATCGGGGTGCTGGGGCATCGGGATGATGAGGATGTGGAGGTCGTGCTGCGGGGGAATTTGGAGGGTTTGCGGGGGATTGTGAAGTAGACTTGAGGCGAGGTGCTTTTCAGTTAATTAATGCAATATCTGATAATTTTGGCTTACGGCTTTTTTGAGTTAAGAGTTCCGAATACATGAGTACATGAGTTTAGAAGTGAGCTACCGCAGCG
>NZ_JANRKL010000080.1:0-16473 GCF_033763495.1 Haliscomenobacter sp.
AGAGTAAAGAAGACCTGACTTATGAGTTTAGAAGCGAGCTACCGCAGCGACGTGGACCTGCAGTGGGTCTCCGTCGCTGCGGTAGCTCACTTCTAAACTCATAAGTCATGTACTCTTCACTCAAAAAAAACAAGAAAATCATCAAGCAAGTAATTTATAAGCAACTCGCCTCAAGTATAATCTTCCAAACTCTCCAAAATCACCCCACAAGCCCACTTTATCTCTTCTTCACTGATAATCAGCGGGGGCGCAATCCGCACTGACTCTGTGTTGAACAAAAACCAGTCGCTGATTAGCCCACGCTCCAAGCAATGGCGAATGGTGTGCATCACCGCATCAAAAGAACCTAAATCTACCGCCATCAGCAGCCCTGCACTGCGTACCTCCAGAATTTTGGGGTGTTGGAGCAATTCATGAAAGAGTGCTTCTTTGGCTTTTACTTCTGCTATATAAGGTGTATCCAATAAAGTCTGCAAATTGGCCAGTGTTGCCGCGCAACACACCGGGTGTCCCCCAAAGGTAGTGATATGCCCCAAGATGGGGTCATGCGACAAAACCTGCATCAGTTCCCTTGAAGCGACAAAAGCCCCAATCGGCATTCCGCCGCCCATTCCTTTGGCCAGTAAAAGGATATCGGGTACAATAGCATATTGTTCAAAGGCAAAAAGACTGCCCGTGCGGCCAAAACCCACCTGGATTTCATCCAAAATTAGTAAGGCTCCAACTTCTGTGCAACGCGCCCGAAGTTTTTTCAGATAATCGCGGGTCGGTTTGCGCACCCCCCATTCGGCTTGCACCGTTTCGACAACAACTGCCGCAGTTTTTTTCGTGATTTTTTCCAAACATCTTTCACAGTTGAATTCGATGTGATGGATGCCGGGCAGCAGTGGGTGGTACGCCTGGGTAAAATCTTTGGGCCACATCAAACTGGCGGCGCCCTGGGTGCTGCCGTGGTAAGCGCGTTTGCAGGCCACAATTTCGGCTCGACCCGTGTAGCGTTTGGCCAGTTTCATCGCGCCCTCGGTGGCTTCGGTGCCAGAGTTCACAAAATAGACCGATTCCAGTGGGTAGGGGAGTTGATCGGCTAGGAGTTTGGCGAGTTGCACTTGTGGGTCGAGCACGTATTCCCCGTACACTAGCGTATGCAGATAGCGATCCAGTTGTCGCTGAATGGCCGCAATTACCCGGGGGTGGCGGTGCCCCAGGTTGCTGACGCTGATGCCTGCAATCAAGTCGAGATAGGCTTTGCCCTGAGGGGCGTAAAGGTACATGCCTTCGGCGCGGTCGATTTCCAGCATGAGCGGACTCGGGCTGGTAGGAGCGAGGTGTTGGAGGAAAAGTTGTCTGGTGTGCATGTGTGGCGGTAGTTGGATGTTCCAGGGTTTGAGTTTACGTCTTGAACATGACAAAATTGGTAAAAAACTTACTTGGCGCAATCCTCTCTAGCAATTATTTTGTCGAAGCAAAAAAACAGGATTTGGAAGGAATTTTAAACGGAAAAATCTGGTTCTGAATTTTTGTCATTTGTTACCAAAAATTTAAAGCTCGAAAATGCTTTGCGAAAACAAAATTTTTTCTGTATCATTGAACGCGAACTCAAAAAGGAAAGATTTGTGTATGCGTTTGATAAGATGTTAGTCCCATGAAACAGTTGTTAATGCTAATCAGCATTCTAATCTCAACCGCTCTTTTCTATTTTAACGGACCCGCCTCGTGGTCCGAAGAATATGCCGTTCGGGGCATTGACGTATCTCATTACCAGGAAAGCATAGATTGGAACAAGGTAGCAAAACAACAAGTGGATTTTGTTTTTGTCAAAGCAACTGAAGGCAATACCCTCAACGATAAGCTGTTTTGTGACAACTGGGAAGCCATCAAGGCTGAAGGTATGCACCGGGGCGCTTACCATTTTTTTCGCGCCAACGTTTCTCCCGAGCAACAAGCTCTTAATTTCATCCGCAACGTCAAAATGGAAGCTGGAGACTTACCTCCTGTGTTGGATGTAGAAACCCTGGATGGCTCTGGAAAAATTCAATTGCTGGCGGGTGTGGTTACCTGGTTGTACATGGTGGAGATAGCATATGGAGTAAAGCCCGTCATTTATACCAATCAAAAATTCTACAATACCTATCTGGCCGGGCATTTCGACGATTACCCACTCTGGATCGCCCGTTACAATGGTGTTCGCCAACCACGCCTCGCTGATGGCCGCAAATGGGAGTTCTGGCAACGCCGCGATACTGGCAAGTTGGACGGTATCACCGGGGCGGTGGACATGAACGTGTTTCAAGGCAGCAAAAAAGACCTTGAGGCGCTATGTATGCCGGAGATTTCCAGCAGACCTTAACATTTAATCGGCATATCCTCCTCATTCAAGCTGTAAATCCTCCAATTCGCCAATTTCTTGTAGGTAAGAAAAAGTACGTTTGGCCTCTTCTTCATCCACTACACTGATGGCTACCCCAACGTGTACCAATACGTAGTCCCCCATTTTTGCGTCGGGTGTCATGGACAAATCCACATCTTTAGAAATGCCTCCAAAAGAAACCTTGGCCTGGCGAACGTTTTTATCCAGCACCGAAGGGGTGATGGCAGTGATTTTTCCGGGAATGGCTAAGCACATTGTAACAGCATTTTAATGAACAAGTGAATAAGTCCCAAGCGGGGCAGGGTTTAGCTTTACCCTGGGGCGAGCCAACAACCATTGATACCAGGACTGCATCCCAGTTCCCGCCGTTGCCGATACCTCAATAAATTCTAAATGAGGGTTGACGCGCCGGGCAAAATCCTTGGCGCGTTCCAGGTCAAATTTTACATAGGGCAATAAATCAATCTTGTTGATGAGGCAAAGTTGGGCGGAATGGAACATATCCGGGTACTTGATGGGTTTGTCATCGCCTTCGGTGACGCTGATGATGACAACCCGGGCGGTCTCCCCCAAATCGAACATCGCCGGGCAAACCAGATTGCCTACATTTTCAATCATCACTACCGTATCCTCAACTGGGCGCAGTTCGTGCAAAGCCCGATACACCATGTCGGCGTCCAGGTGACAGCCTTGTCCGGTGTTGATTTGTACCACTGGTGCACCTGTAGCTGCAATACGATCGGCATCCTGGGTCGTTTGTTGGTCGCCCTCAATGACTGCAAAATTCATTTTCTCTCGCAGGTCGTGCAGGGTGCGCTCCAGCAAAGCCGTCTTTCCTGAGCCCGGTGAACTAACCAGATTGAGTGCCAGGATGTTTTTGGCTTCAAAGTACCCCCGATTGCGTTGAGCCGATTGGTTGTTTTTGGCCAAAATATCTTGTTCCAAATGGATGGTTTTCTTTTCCCCTGTACTGGTTGTGGGGGGAGCACTATGTTGATGTGGGCCATACCACAAAAAATGCCAAAACCGTCCCCAGCCACTCAGATTTTGGTGCTGATGTTGAGCCTGATCCCCTACCCGGGTGATGCTGACCCCGTCTTCGTGTGAACTACAGCCACAAGTGGTGCACATATATTTAAGCAGTTTCTAGCGTGATGGATTTTATTTTCAACTCCCTGCCTTCAGTCACTTGGACAAAGTAACTGTTGCAAATGGGGCAAGGATCATACAAGGTCGTTACCGGGAAACTCAGTCCACAATCGCTACACTCCGCTTTGCCCGGGATGAGGGTAAATTTTTTCTCCGCCTGGGCCAAAATCGAACGTTTGATGCCTTCACTCCAGGCAAATTCCAGGGCATCCAATTCAACACCCGACAAAGCGCCGATTTCCAACTCAATGGCATCGATGCGTTCGGCCTGGTTTTCCTGCGCAACTTGCGCAGCCGCATCCACAACACTCAGGACGATGGATAACTCATGCACAGCTTTGTAAATCTGGTTTTTATAAAAAATTCCACTGAGCAATATTAGCTGTCCATGGGAAAAAGCCGGATGACAAAAATCATTGACGGCAATGATCTGTATCACTCGAATCCCCAGGTCTATTTACAAATTTTGTAACATCCTATAAAATTTACTATTTCTTTCTCTTTTCCCTAAAGCCTACCCGGCCACCATAATTTTCTAAAGCATCCTTTCTACCGAGGTTCCTCAAAGCCAAGGGAAGATCGCAAAAACGCAAGAAAAATGGCCGTACAAACCGACCAAAAGCGCCCTACCTACTTCGAAGAAGTGATGCGCAAGGGCTATGAGCGCAGGGATTTTTTAAAATTCTGTGCCACGATGGCTGCCTACATGGGCCTGGAAACCTCCGGCTTAGCCCAAATTACGGACGCCTTAATGAATAAACCACGGCTTCCGGTGATTTGGCTGCATTTTCAGGAATGTACTTGTTGTAGTGAATCTTTCATCCGCTCCTCGCACCCCATGGTAGCTGATATTTTACTGGACCAAATTTCATTGGATTATACCGAAACATTGATGGCTGCCTCCGGCTTCCAGGCTGAAGCCGCTATGCAGGACACCATGAAAAAATACAAGGGCGAGTACATCCTTTGTATAGAAGGTTCCATCCCCACTGCCGCTGATGGTGTTTATTGTTGCATTGGGGGAAAATCAGCCCTACAGATTCTGGAAGAAACTGCGGCCAATGCCAAGGCCATCATTGCCTGGGGCAGTTGCGCTACCCACGGTTGTGTACAGGCGGCCAAGCCCAATCCTACCAAGGCTACCCCTGTGCGCAAACTCATCAGCGGCAAACCGATCATCAATGTGCCCGGCTGTCCACCAATTGGAGAAGTAATGGCTGGGGTCATTGTCCATGTGGTCACCTTTGGCACCATCCCTGAATTGGATAGTTTGGGTCGTCCCAAAGCTTTCTACTCCAAACGGGTACACGATTCCTGCCAACGTCGTCCGTATTACGACGCCGGGATGTTTGTGGAAACCTTCGATGATGAAGCCGCCAAAAAAGGCTATTGCCTCTACAAAGTGGGCTGCAAAGGCCCTTCTACCTACAATGCCTGTGGGGTCATGAAATGGAACAACGGGGTCAGTAATCCGATCATTTCCGGCCATGGTTGTATCGGCTGTAGTGAAGAAAACTACTGGGACAACGGCCGTCTGTACGAACGGGCTTCAGTTTTCCCTGGTTTTGGCATCGAAAGCAATGCAGATACGGTTGGAAAAGTTGCACTTGGTGTTACCGCAGCTGGTATCGCAGCACACGCCATCATGACCAATGTGCGTAAGAAGGAACTCATTTCTGACTTGATTGGTGAAGGAAAGGAAACGGAGAAGGAAATGTAGACTTTAAAAACAGATGCTGCTTGAGGCAGCACCTTGTTCCTAAAGCCTTTTAAAAAAAAAGTATGAGCCAAAGAATCGTCATAGATCCAATTACCCGTATCGAAGGCCACCTGCGCATAGAAGCAGACATCCAAAACGGGAAAGTATCCGATGTATATAGTGCGGGTACCATGGTCCGCTTGCTGGAAGAAATATTAAGGGGTCGCGATCCACGCGATGCCTGGGCCTACGTTGGTCGGGTATGTGGGGTATGTACCTCAACGCACTCACTGGCTTCGGTACGTACAGTTGAAGACGCACTAGGCATTGTGATCCCCCCTAATGCCGAGATTGTGCGCAACCTGATGTTTGCCACCCTGTACATGCACGACCACGTAGTCCATTTTTACCACCTGCACGCCCTGGATTGGGTGGATGTGGTCAATGCCCTCAAAGCAGATCCTAAGAAGACTTCCGAACTGGCCCAAAGTATTTCCAACTGGCCCAAGAGTTCGGTCGGGTATTTTTCGGATCTGCAAAAACGCATCGGCAAGTTTGTGGAAAGTGGCCAATTGGGCATTTTTACGAATGGTTACTGGGGGCATTCTGCTTACAAACTGCCGCCTGAAGTCAACCTGATTGGCCTGGCGCATTACCTGGAAGCACTGGAATGGCAAAAAGAGATTGTCAAAATCCAAACCATTTTTGGCGGCAAAAACCCACACCCTAACTACCTCGTAGGCGGCATGGCTTGTGCCATTGGCCTTGACGATGTGAGTGCCATCAATGCCGAACGCCTCGCTTACATCAAACAGTTGCTGGACGATGGCAAACGCTTCATTGAGCAGGTATACATTCCTGACCTGCTGGCGGTAGCTTCTTTCTACAAAGATTGGGGCGCAATCGGTGGCGGGCTAGGCAACTATCTGGTGTATGGCGATTTGCCTACCAATGGTTTCCGTGATCCTAGTTCCTTCAAGTTCCCAGCCGGGGCTATTTTGAACAAGGATTTGTCCAAAGTACACGAAGTGAACATGCGGGAAGACAGCGAAATTCAGGAATTCATCAACAAATCCTGGTATACGTATGAAGGTGGGGACAATGTAGGTTTGCACCCCTGGAAAGGTGAAACCAAACTCAATTACACCGGCCCAAAACCACCGTACGAAAACCTGAATACCGAAGAAAAATACAGCTTCCTCAAAACACCCCGCTGGAAGGGGCACGCCATGGAAGTAGGGCCATTGGCGCGGGTGCTGGTTGGTTATGCCAAAGGTATTCCTGAATTCAAGGAGGTTGTAGACGCTACGATAAAACACCTGGATGTGCCTGTGACTGCCCTCTTTTCCACCCTGGGCCGTACCGCAGCACGGGGTCTGGAAGCACAACTGGTGGCCAATTGGGCGCAGGAGTTTTATGACCAATTGATCCAAAACATCAAATTGGGCGATACCCGCATGGCCAATACCGAAAAATTCCAACCTGAAACCTGGCCAGCTCAGGCGAAAGGTGTTGGTCACGCCGAAGCACCACGGGGAGCTTTGGGGCACTGGATCGTGATAGAGGATCAAAAAATTGCAAACTATCAATTGGTAGTTCCAACTACCTGGAATGCTTCGCCACGCGATCCACAAGGGCAAATGTCGGCCTACGAAGCAGCCTTGATGGATACGCCGATCGCCGATCCGGAGAAACCAGTAGAAATTTTGCGCACGGTACACTCCTTCGACCCCTGTATGGCCTGTGCCGTTCACTTGTACGATGAAGAAGGTAAGCACCTCAGTCGGGTGAAAGTTCTCTAATACAAAAAGCTAAGGTTATGAGCAAGCAACAGATTGTTCACCACAAACTCCTCCGGGTTTTTGTATGGGAATTGCCCGTCAGGGTTTACCATTGGCTGAATGCAGCCAGTATAACCGCTTTGGTGGTGACCGGTTTTTTTATTTCCAACCCTCCTGCCTTGCAAGTGAGCGATGAAGCGGTTTTCCGTTTCTGGTTTGGGAAGGTTCGCTTCATCCATTTTGTGGCGGCATACCTTTTTTTGTTCAACTTCATCATTCGGATTTATTGGGGCTTTGTGGGTAATAAATACGCTTCCTGGAAGAATTTTATCCCTACGAACTGGCGCTTTTTCCAGGAGATGTGGCAGGTCATCAAAATGGACATCCTGCAACTGAAGGGAAAAGAACACATGGCTGTGGGGCACAACCAATTGGCGGGGTTTATCTATTTCCTGACGTTTATTGCTTTTCTAGTGCAGGTGATCACGGGCTTTGGTTTGTACGCAGCTACCAGCGACTGGTGGTTTCCACAATTGTTTGCCTGGGTTCCTGGCGTGTTTGGTGGTGACGCCCCCCTGCGCCACTTTCATCATGCGGCAATGTGGTTTTTCATTTTGTTTGCTGTAGTCCACGTTTACCTGGTGTTTTACCATGATTATGTAGAAGGCCGGGGGGAAATTTCTTCGATGGGTGGAGGTTGGAAATTCATCGAGGAGGAAGCCGTGGAAGAGTTAAAAACGCATCTCAAGTAAGTACAATTATTCTCTTCATTGCATCATTGTCGACCGGGTGAGTGCGATTCGCCCGGTCGCTTTTTAAACTATTGCACGAATGGCAGTTCTAATCATGGGCATTGGCAATTATTTGATGGGAGACGAAGGGGTAGGGGTACACGCAGCCCAACGCCTCGCCAAAGAGACACTGCCAGAAGGAATTGATGTACTGGATGGGGGCACAGGAGGGTTCTTCCTGATGGAATATTTTGAAAACTATCCCGTTGTCATCCTCATTGATGCTACACTGGATGATCGGCCTACGGGCAGCATTAGAGTGATTGAACCACGTTTTGCCAGCGATTTCCCAAGGGCGATGAGTACCCACGACATTGGCCTGCGCGATTTGGTAGAAGGTCTGGCTATTCTGGGCAAACTGCCGAAGATATACCTGTTCGCAGTTTCAATTGAAATGATCCAGTCGCAACAGATCGAATTGTCGCCAGAGCTGGAACGGGTTATGCCAGAGTTATTGGAGCAGGTGAAAAATATGGCGCTGAGGCAGAATTTAGAGCTTGTTTAGGGGTTAAAATGGCGATTTACTTTTGGACAGGGCAGCCGCATAGGGCTGCCCTTGGCTGGTACAAGTCTCCAGACTTGTACCGATATTTTTGCGTCTCCAGACGCATGAGCAGCGCGAAAATGCTGAAAAAACACACGTCAGAGACGTGTTGATAATGGTACAAGACTGGAGACTTGTACCAGCGTTAGAGCTGAGCTGAGCCCGGAGCAGCCCCATCACACCCACACTTTCACACCCACACCATCACACCCTATCTTATCCTCCACTGACGGGTGGGATCAGCACCACTTCGTCCCTTTCTGCAATGGTTTGCTCCTCGCTGGCGTACTCCGTATTCAGGGCGATCGCCAGGTTGTTTAGCTTTTGCAAAGCTGGATATTCGGCGTATAAGGCAGCCCTTAAATCGGCTACGCTGGCTTCGGCGGGAATTTGCATTTCGACCGTACTGCCACCTAAAATATCCCTCGTTATCCCAAATGCCAAAATTTTTATCTTCATTACATTTATTTTAGTGTACATATATTTCCTGCCAAAAGTGTTGTTATGAGCTAAAAAAACCTGTGGAAAACCCTAGGCTACGTCACAGAAAGGTCATAAAAACGTTAAATAAGCAAAAAAATATACCACTTTTTAGGTACACTCGTTTGCTCGAATCCATTGCATTTATTTGGATTTTTACAAAGAAAGCCCCAAAATCGCCCCCAAACTGGCAAAAATTGCCAAATAATTTTCCAAAATAATTAATCGTTTACAAAGGGCATTCAAATCCAGGTTGATTTACAATGCATTGTGTAAACCGATAAACGGGCTTAACTTTGCCCCAAGGCGGTAACGAAATGGAGTCTTCGACACACATCTAGTTGCTGGGGTATATTGCCCAACTGAACTGACTAGGTCAAACTAATGGAATTATTGCAAAAAAGTTAGTTCAGTATCACCAAATTTTTTTTTGATGAATTTCCCATGGACAGTTGCTGCGGCACTGGTGATCGGTTCAAACCTTTCTCCAGCTGTTGTTGGCGCTAAAGCACACAAAACCGAGGTAAGTATTATTTCCAGCAAAACTACACTTACCGAAACACTCGTGAAGGAACGGCTTGGTAAATTAGGTCTACCTATCGAAGTGAAAACTAACGAAGCAGTAATGACTCGGATTCGCCAGTACATTGGTACAGGCAAAAAAGAGACCGAGTTGGTTATTGGTCGTTCCAATCTGTACTTTTCCGTATTTGAGCACTATCTCGATCAATACGGATTGCCTGAAGAACTCAAGTATTTGTCGGTCATCGAATCGGGCTTGCAACCGCAAGTACGTTCTGCTGTAGGTGCCTCAGGCATCTGGCAACTGATGCCTGTTGCTGCACGCCACTATGGTTTGCAAATGGGTGGCGGAGTTGACGAAAGACTTGATCTGCACCGTTCTACCGAAGCAGCAGTACAAATGCTGAAATACCTGTACGATGAACTTGGGGATTGGACGCTGGTGTTGGCCGCATACAATTCTGGTATTGGCACCATCAAGTCGGCTGTGCGTAAGGCTGGTACCAAAAAGTACAGCATTGTTAGCAACTATCTGCCACATGAAACACGCCGCTACGTTCCCGCTTATCTGGCTACCGCTTACGTGATGAGCTACTATCACAAACACGGCTTGCAGCCCGTTATTCCATTCTACTACTCTCCTGATGCTCGGGTAATCCGGGTTTACCGCAGCTTGTCTTTTGGTGAAATCGCCCGTATTTCAGGCGTAAAAACTTCAGTCATTGCGGCCTTGAACCCCAGTTTCACTGGAGGGATTATTCCGCGCAGCGCCAAAGGGCATTTGTTGATGTTGCCTAACAGCGAAAGTTCACTTTTGCTGCGCAGTTACCTGGATAGCAATTCGAAGCTGCCAAGCGGCACCATCAAAACTGCTTATGTGACTACCAAAGGCGATGATTTAAACAGAATTGCAACTTTGTTTAGTACTACTGTGGACAATCTGGTGAAATGGAATGACATTCGTGAAGGTAAACTTGTCATCAATCAAGAACTTGTACTTTATCTTCCTAAGACGTTTTTCATCAAGAGAGCCTAGGTTCTTACTTACTTGAAAAATGTAAAATGCCCCTTCGACTGGATAACAGCACCGAAGGGGCATTTTTTTTTGACTTACTTCCTCCTACCTTTAAGCAATCTCCATAAAATAATTCGGTTCCACCACAATCGATTCATCCAAGGACTTGCGGTATCCGATATGCACCCGATCTACCCATACTCCCGTTTTCATGTAAATGCTTACTGCCTCCTTGTTGTGGGCCCTTACCGTAGTGAGGTAAATGTTCTCGTAACGTTCTTGGATGTAATCGGAATTCATGAACTCCACGATAAAGGCAAAAATCCCTTTGGTTTTGTAGGCGGGGTGTACCCCAAAGCCAGTGCCCTTGGCCTGGCGGCGTCGGGATAGTTTGAGTTTAAGCAAGAACAGGGGGGCTTTCCACCAATTGAGTTTGCCCTTGGTAAACTTGAGGTAGGGATTGATGTCAGGAAAAAAGGCACAGAACCCGGCGGGTTTGTCTTCATAATAAGCAATACCCAAAAATTTGGGATCGATGATGTTTTTGACCTCCTTCATCAATTTTTTGAAGCCTTCAGGGTCGGCAGGCCGAAAATGTTCGTAGTGGCCAAAGGCGGCGTTGTACACTTCGGTGAAATCATCGGCGTATTGTTCCAGTTTTGCCGGATTGTAGGTTTCTACGTGGATGTTGTTGTTGCCCGAACGAACCCGTTCGATGACCGCACGCAAACGCGACAGGTCAATGTCTTTGGGCCTGCCTTTCATGGTGAGGATTTGTTCCCAGGCGATGTAGCCATTGGCCACAAATAGGTCTGTATAATAAGGTGGGTTATAGGTCTCTTGAAAGAGGGGCGGATCAAAACCTTTTTCCAACAGGCCCCAGAATTTATCCCGCCCACCAAAGTTGATGGGGCCGTCGATTGCTTTCATACCCTTTTCGCGGAGGTAATTTTCAGCCGTTTCAAATAATGCCTTGGCATAGGCCGGGTTCTCGATGCACTCAAAATAGCCGATGCCCCCTAGTGGATAAGGTTGTAATTTATTGTTGCGGTGGTCGATAAAGGCTGCGATACGGCCAGCGGCTTGGTTTTGTTCGTCCAGGAGTACAAAAACTTTGGCCTCACCATGATCAAAAGCATGGTTCTTGCCTGGAGTAAAGGTGCCTTGTACGTCGCCTTCCATGGGAGTGATCCAATTCGGATCATTGGCATAGATGCGGTGGGGTACTTGGTGGAAAAGTTTCCAGTGTTCCGGGTTTTGTACTTCGATGATAGTCATTGTAATAGTGGTTGTGGGCTGCGAAGATAATTTTCTATTGGTAATTTATTGAATTTGCAGCTTTGCCGCATGATTCTATTGAAAATATTTCTCTTATCATCGCTTCAATTTTTTTAGTTGCTCCATAAACCACTCCTTCATATGCGAAGGCAAAATCCTGGAATTGGTGATCTGATTGTTCAAGATTTCAATCTTTTTGCGGTCGTTGAATTGGATTTTGATCAAACGTTTGGAAGCGCTGATCAATTCCTTAAAAGACATCTTGTGGTAAGCCAGCATTTTCTTGCGGTTGATGTAAGCCCGCATGCTGTCCAGTAAGGATTCCAGGGCCATAAATTCATCCTTCTCGTAGTACAAACGAATCAGCATGGTTTTGGCCGTGAGGTTGATCAGGATATCATCAATGTCGAACTGGATCAAAAGGTCCTGAGCCCGATCGTAGTCGCCCTGTTCAAAGTAGAGGCGAGCCAAGGCAAACTTTACGAAATTTTCGCGGTACTCTGGGGAAAGGTAGTTTTGGTATTCTTCGATAAACTTGCTAACCCAGTCGAACTCTTTTAGTGTGGTTCCTGCTGTAACGATATTTCGGAAGGCGAGATGGTTAAGGATACCATTTTCAAT
This sequence comes from Haliscomenobacter sp., assembly GCF_033763495.1. Classification (GTDB taxonomy): domain Bacteria; phylum Bacteroidota; class Bacteroidia; order Chitinophagales; family Saprospiraceae; genus Haliscomenobacter. Next base: position 12,249 of record NZ_JANRKL010000080.1, read on the forward strand.
GATGATTCTACTTTCAATGGCTTTTCGATAAAATTCAAATGCCTCCCTCACGAAGGATTTGTATCCGATGTTCATTCTAGAAATGCAATAATTGATGATCATCAAATAAATATCCTTGCGTTCTAAAGCATCAAAAAAATGTTCAGATGAGGAGAAAATTCGTTTGATTTCAAAGAAGTGAAATTCTTCGTCTGGGAACTTAAACAGATTATAAAGGTGATAATACAATTTAATGGTCGGGTCTTGAATCAGATCAGGTTTGCCTTGTAAAAAACTCAGTACATTTTCGAGGAGCCCAAAGTCGTAATTTGTTTTGTAAATTTTTTGATGGGAAAGCATCGCACAAGCCAACTTCAATTTTCGAGACATGAAGGTTATCTCCATACTATCAGACATTGCTTGATAATTGGTAGAGACTGCTCTTGATCTTTCGATGAACATAGTAGACTTTTCTTTTTCAATCAAGTACGACCTTTCGAAAATTTCTTCGTTCCGATAGTTTATCTTTTGAAAATCTTCTTCGATTTTCCTCATCGTTTTTTCGTGAAGCTTCAATAGTTTTTTTTCGCGATAGACTTTGGCCAAATTAATGTGTTGTGTAAGGCTATCTTCCTGATTCTTTGAATAAATAAAATATTCTTCAATGCATTCCTGCAAAAAATGGATCACTTGCCGCATTTTGGCATCATCATACGCCTCTTTTGGGTACAATTTTCTAAAAATCCGCTCCTTTTCCAGGCTTTTGTCATCCTCAAGGCGGTTACCACTCGTAAGATACTCATATAATTGTACCACGTCCGAGCGTTGATTATGGATGGGAGAGACCAGCCATTTGCGCAATTCCCGGCTTTCTTTTTTAGAAAGTGCCAATAAAATGTGGGTGAGTTGACTATTTTGCATGGGTTTTAAAAAATGTTTTTTCAACAGAATTTTCAACGCGTGTAAAGTTATAAAACATTGTCAATCAAAAAATAAAAAAGTGAAAAGACCATGATGCCGCAAAGGAAAAAGGTGTTTTTTTTCAACAATTGCCGATTTTTGTCTTTGTTTTCAGCAAAAAGCTGCTGCATCTTTGTATTGCATTCAGCAGTAAAGCAATTAGAATTAGCACTCATGAAACTCCGACCTGCAAATAAAATGATCTCATTGCACTCTTTTGTAGTTGCGATCATCTTATTGGTAACGACTGCAGGCGGATTGAAAGCACAGGGATGGCAGTTCAACTTTGGTGGTTCTAAAGAGGACGAAGGTTGGGCGGTTCTGCAAGCTGAAGATGAAGGATTCATCGTAGTTGGGTTTGGTGAATCCTTCGGCACAGACAATGACCAGAACATCTTCGTTGTACGTACCGATATTGATGGTACCATTTTGTGGACCAAGTACTACGACGAAGGTTTTCAGGAACAAGCCAGAGCAATCATCCCTACGGCTGATGGAAATTACCTCATCGTTGGCAACATTGTTGGTAAACCAGGCGAGAGGGAAAACATATACCTTTTAAAAATAGATCGCAAAGGCGGTCTACTGTGGAGTAAGCAATTTGGTGGAGCAGGCAGCGAGCGCGCAAGCGACGTTGTACTCAATTCAGACGGAGGGTTCTCCGTGATTGGAACCAGCCAAGCAGCCACAGACGCAGATGAGAACATCTTATTGGTTCGGTTCAATGCCGATGGTACAGCGATCTGGTCAAAAAACTATGGTACGCTGCGCAAAGATGAAGGCAAAAGCCTGAGTCGAATCGGAGATGGTTACGCATTGTTGGGCAACAGCCGCAGCGAAACCGGATTCGACAATAACATCGTTCTTTATCGAGTTGACAACACGGGTAACATCATCTGGGAACGCCGGATCGCCAATAGTTTCCGCGAAGAAGGCCGCGCCATCATCACTACACAGGATAATGGATTAGCGGTTGCAGGAGTCATCAACGACAATGCTGACGCCCTCATCGTAAAATACGATGCAAATGGCAATCAGCGTTGGATGCGCTCCATCGGAGACGATAAAGTAGAAGAAGAGGCCAACGCCATTACTGAATTAAAGGATGGCAGTTTGGTGATCACTGGCCTGAAATTGGTAAGTGCTGCAAACGTAGACCTTCTGGTCGCAAAAGTTGATGCCAAAGGCAACATACTATGGGAAAAAGCCATCGGCGATGCAGAATTTACTGAGGAAGGCCGCGATATTCAAGCCACCAAAGCAGGTGGATACATCATTACCGGTTACAACGGCCAGCTGCTCAACACTTTTAACGACCTCATTTTGGTCAAAACGGATGCTTCGGGCAACACGATTACCAACCGCCTCAATGGCCGGGTTTTTGTGGACCGCGACAACCAGTGCGATTATGACAACGGAGAGGCTCCCCTCTCCGGTTGGATCATCAAGGCAACTAAAGGTATTGACGTAGTATATGGTACCAGCGATGAAAATGGCAACTACAGCATTCTGGTAGATACCGGAGTGTACAACTTAAAAGTACTGCCACCCAATCGCTACTGGTCAACTTGTAATACAGAAGGAGTAAACGTACGCCTTCGTGAGTTTTACGATTCTTTGCGGGTTGATTTTGGTGCCAAGGCAGCAGTAGATTGCCCTTACATGGAAGTGGACATTACAACTCCATTCCTTGCTGAGTGCAGCGACGTAGATTATGTCGTCAATTATTGCAATACCGGAACGGCGAATGCTACTAACGCTTATGTTGATCTGGCTCTGGATAGCAAGTTGACCTTTAAGTCATCAACTATTTCAGCAGAACAACTGAGCAACGGTAAATTGCGCTTCCGCCTCGGTACAGTTCCAGTCAACGGCTGCGGTTCTTTTTCGATCAGCACTGCACTCGCTTGTAGTGGTATCGCAAACGGCCAAAGTGGACTGGTCTCAGCCCGAGTTTTCCCAGACACTTTTTGCTTGGATCTTGATCCCCGCTGGGACCGTTCAAGCATCATAGTACGCGGTGCATGTAAAATCGACACGGTGATTTTTGAAATCCAGAATATCGGCAAAGGCGATATGAAGGAACGGAAAAAAGGAATCGTGGTTCAGGATGACATCATCATGCGAAATGTTACCCCTAGCTATCAATTGCAAAGTGGACAAACCATTGAGGTCCGTATTCCTAATCCTGCGGGATCAACCTTGCGCTTGTTTGCAGAACAATCGGAAGGCCACCCGGGAAGAAGCTTGCCAACAGTGGCAGTGGAAGGATGCGCCGAAACGGGGACACCAATAAAAACGGGACAAGTAACCCAGTTTCCTGAAGACGATCAGGATGCTTTTGTCTCAGTTGACGTACAAGAAATTTTAAGCGCTGTGCAGCCGGTGGCATTAAGGGGCCATCCCAAAGGCTATGGTAAACAAAGTACCATTGATGCAAAAACCGATTTGACATTTACAGTATTCTTCCAAAACTCCGGCAGTGATACCGTTCAGCGTGTAGTAATCAGAGATACCCTGAGCCAGGCAATCGACCCCACCACAGTCATACCTGGTGCCAGTAGCCATCCTTACTTTTTAGAAGTATACGAAGGCGGTATCCTGAAGATTACATTCGACAGTATTAATCTGCTGCCCGCCAACGGCGGCACAACGCAAAAAACATACGGATACGTTGAATTCCGGGCATCCCAAAAACCGAACAATCCCAAGGGGACGGTGATCGACAATCGCGCTACAGTGTATTTCGATTACCGTCTACCCTCCGGAACCAACACCGTGCGCTGGATGGTCGATCACTTCCCTGATTTTGTGAGTATTCTGACTTCGAGTCAGGAAGTGTTCGTCCCTGGTGTAAAAGTTGACATCTATCCCAATCCTTTTAGTGAGATGGTGACTTTGGAAGTCAAAGGCCGTCAATACAATAGACTACAGCTGAGCGTCTATGATCTAAGTGGAAAATTGATTCAGCAAAAGTTCTTTAACAGCAATATTTGTCATGTTTATCGTGATCAGCTTGCCGCCGGTATTTATTCGTATCGGTTAACATCTGAAGGGCAACTAATCAACACAGGCAAGTTGGTCGTGCGGTAATCATAGTCCCATAAACTTTAAAAGGTTCCTCGCAAAAAAACGCGGGGAACCTTCCATAATCAAGCTGTTAAAGGCAACAAAACTTGACATTAGTTCGTTCTAATAAAGATTTTTAGGTCGTCTTATTTTTTCATGAGATTATGATTTGTTATTAGCGTGAGGCCGTGCATCAGAGTACGGCTTTTTTTTTGCC
>NZ_JANRKL010000081.1:0-29575 GCF_033763495.1 Haliscomenobacter sp.
AAGGGCAGATTGCGTACGCGTTACTCACCCGTGCGCCGCTCTAGGGTCCGAAGACCTTGCCGCTCGACTTGCATGTATTAAGCCTCCCGCTAGCGTTCATCCTGAGCCAGGATCAAACTCTCCATAGTAATATCTTTTGTAAAGCTTCCTAAGAAGCTGAACGGTCGATTTGCTTGGACGTCTGAACCAAAAACCAAATAAAAATTGATCTTCAAGGTTCCGCTCATGGTTCTTAAAAAAATAATCTTTTCCTTACCTCAATTCCCATTGTGTCAATGAACTCTTTGGTCTCCTCATCCCTAAACTTCAGGCTCTGCAACCTTCCTCGTTTAACGATACCTCAACCGTATTTTCAATTCCGATGAATTGGCTTTTAACTTAGTCAAAACCCTTTGGTTTCAACTCTTTCCGCTTCCTCCGTCGCTCTCTCAAGCAACTTCCTGCGGGGGCAGCAAAGGTAGATACTCATCCTCGTTTCTGCAAAACTTTTTGAAGATTTTTTTCTTCTTTTTTTTCGCTTCCACTTCCCTTTTTCAACCTCTATTCATGCCCTGCTTTCCAAAGCGGATGCAAATGTACAACATCTGCCTCCTTTATTCCAAATTTTTTGAAGAGTTTTTTTGAAAGTTTTTTCAGGGCTTTTTCAACCCTCGAAATCAATTCTTTCTACCCCTCTCCAAATCGCCTTGCTTTCAAAGCGGATGCAAAAGTAGAACCTACTTTTATTACATACAAGCTTTTCCCAAGAAAAAAATCAAAAAAATGAAAATAGCGCTTTTAATGCCTATATATATTAAGGTGTAGTTTTTGCATTTTTGGGTCTATGTCATTCCAAATTTCAATTCAGCGATATTTGCTAAATTCTTATTAACTTGCCAAGCTTGAAAACACCAACATAGAAAGTGTGGAATAAGCACACTAGTGTCGATTTTCATTGTCTTTCTAAAACACCATAGGTCAGTAAACCGTGAGACAGCTCATTCCGCACTTCATACAGGAGCAATTCGATCAACGCAATTTGCACAATTCGCTGCAAGCCTACGTCATGTTCGTAGACTTATCGGGCTTTACCCCCCTAACTGAAACCCTCATGGGTAAAGGGGGGCGCGGCGCAGAGGAGCTTTCCCTCATTTTAAAAGACATCTTCGAGCCACTGGTGGAAGTGGTTTATACTCACGGTGGGTTCATCCCTTATTATGCGGGTGATGCTTTTACGGCTATTTTTCCCCAAAGTGAGGACTTGGGCGTAAATGTGTTTATGGACGCCGCCATCTCGGTGCGGAACCTGTTTAAACAACGCTCCTATAAATTTGGTGCTTTTAAAATCGGGGTAAAAATTGGTCTTTCATACGGAACAGTTGAATGGGGGATCGTAGGACGTTACCATCGGGCTTTTTATTTCCGGGGTGATCCAGTGCTCAAGGCTGCACTCTGCCAGGATATGGCCAAAAATCAATCCTCTTCCATTGCTCTGGACAGTGTTTTATTGAGCCAATTACCCAGCAATACCGAGGTAATTCCCGTAGAAGATGGGTTCTTTTGTTTGGGGGCGGACTTCAAAACGCAACCAATCAGTTTGCCCAATACCACTTTACCCGAATTGCGCAGGGACGTATTGGAGCTATTTGTACCAGCTGAAGTCATCGATTACAGTCAGGTTGGGGAGTTCCGTACCGTTATTTCCGTTTTTATTGCTTTTGAAGGTGTGCCCAATCATGCTCTGCTGAACAAGTTTGCTGGAGTAGTGATCGAACAAATCAACAACTTCAGTGGATATTTTAAAGAGATCGACTTTGGCGACAAGGGTGGAGTAATGACTTGTTTTTTTGGAGCACCCGTTTCTTTTGAGAACAACATTGACCGCGCCCTGGAATTCATCCATGCCCTCAACCAGGAGCTGTACGAATTGCGCGCTCAATACGGCGTACAGTTTAAAGCAGCAGCCACCGAGGGGACGGCTTATACTGGTTTGATCGGTGGGCGCGAACGATTGCAATACGCAGCAGTAGGGAATAGGGTCAATTTGGCGGCTCGCATCATGTCTTATGGCGACTGGGAGGAAGTGCTGGTGGATGGAGAAATTCAAAAAAACCGCAACTTCAGTTTCCACCATCGGGGCGATATTCAGTATAAGGGTGTAAAAGGAGACATTCCCACTTATATGCTGATAGGCAGAAATGAAAGTCGCCAGCAGGTATACAGCGAAAACATGGTAGGCCGTGATGCCGAAATGTTCCGCCTGATCGATTTTACCACACCCTTGCTGGAAGGACGTCCCACGGGGATTGCCTACGTTTTTGGTGAAGCTGGTATCGGTAAAAGCCGCCTGAGTTACGAGTTAAAGGAAGCATTGCTTCGTGATCAAAAGGTACAGTGGTACACTTGCCCGGCGGATCAGATTCTGCGTAAACCCTTTAACCCTTTTATCTACTTCCTGAAAAACTATTTCGACCAGGCGCTTGAAAAAAATACTGCGCGCAACTTGCAACGTTTTGAGGCCCGTTTTCAGCAATTGCTGGACAAGTTACAAGGTATACCCGATTCGCATGCCTTGCGCGATGATTTGATCCGTACCAAATCAGTATTGGCGGCTCAGGTTGGCATTGTGTACTTTGACTCACTTTGGGAGCAACTGGATGCCCGCGGGCGCTACCAAAATACCATTCAATCGATCATCGATTTGTTTTTGGCAGAATCACTGATTCGCCCGGTGGCGATTGAACTGGAAGATACCCATTGGATCGATGAAAACTCGCAGGAATTGCTGGTTGAGTTGGTCCGCTACTTGAAACGTTATCCCATTTTTTTGCTGATGACTTCCCGTTACGGGGATGATGGGCAAAAACAAATGTTATTGGACCCACTCCTGCTGGAAGCACATCAGGTGCGCGGACCTCTGGAAATTGACCTCAATGTTTTGCAACCCGAAGCGGTGCGCCAATTTGCTGAAATCAAATTGCAAGGGCCCATTTCAGATACTTTCTTTGAGTTGCTGCAACGGGCAGCCAATAGCAACCCCTTTTATCTGGAGCAGTTGCTGGAGTATTTTTCTGAACAACAACTGATGCACAAAGTCAATGGACTGTGGAACATCAAGGATGAAAACATTCAGTTGTCCAGTTCGATCAACTCCATTTTGACTGCCCGGATCGATCGTTTGTCTTCCCTGGTCAAAGAAACTGTAAAAGCTGCGGCTGTAATTGGGCGTGAATTTGAAGTGACCGTATTGACCGAGGTGATGAAGTACAACGAGGAGTTTTCCAAAAACAATCCCGATTTAGAACTCCTCACCGAACAAATCGGCGTGGCTGAAAAGGTACAGATTTGGCGGGCCATGAACGAGTTGCGTTACATTTTCCGTCACTCCTTGTTGCGGGAGGCTGCATACAGTATGCAGTTGCGGGCCCGTTTGCAGCAGTTGCATAAATTGATTGCCGAGGCCATTGAACGTTTGTACGCAGATCACATCGATGAACGTTTTGTTGATCTCGCTTTTCACTACGAACAAGCTGGCGTATTTGATAAAACCTGTTCTTACCTGCGCAAAGCCGGGGATTACGCCCGCCGCAACTTTCAAAACCAGCAAGCCCTGGATTTGTACGAAAAATTGCTGCACCTCTTGGGTAGTGAACAGGACATTGCCAGCCAAATCAAAACCTTGCTCAAAAAAGGTAAAATTCAGGAGTTGATTGGCAAGTGGGACGAATGTGAACAGACCTATAAACACGCCCTCGATTTGGCCAAACAGCACCGCGACGTCATCCTCCTGGGCCGGGCCCTCAACAGTATGGGTCGGGTAGTGATGTTGCGTGGTGATTACACCGAGGCCATGCGTTATTACCAAAAATCGGTACTCCTCTTTGAGTCGGTAGATGACAAATTTGGTTTTGCCGAAGTGTATGGCAATCTGGGCAACCTCTACTTCCGCCAGGGCAAATACGAGGAAGCTAAAAAATACTTTCAAAATGCCCTCGCGATTGGCCAGGAAGTACGGGGCTACATCGTTGATTCCCAAATTGTAGCCAACCTCGGCCTCACCTACATGAACCAGGGCAATTACGACGAAGGAATCCGGCAACAACAAGAACAACTCGCTTATTGTCAGGCCCACAACGACAAGCCGGGCATGGCTACCATCCATACTTACATTGGCATCGTTTTACAGGAAAAGGGGGATTACGAAGAGGCTTTGTTCCACTTCCAGGCTGGGCTTGATCTGGCTACCGAGTTGGGCAACAAACACCTGACTGCTGTCGGAATTGGCAACATCGGACTCATTTACGAGCGCCAGGGTAAGTACAACGACGCGATGGAACTGTACGTCAAAGACCTGGAACTCACTGAAGAATTGGGGGACAAACAGGGGCAATCCATTGCTCTGGGTTTCATTGGTCAATTGCTCAACATTCAGGGGGATTTCCACAAGGCGATTGAATACATGCAAAAAGCCCTGATGCTCTGTGAAGAACTGGGCTACCAAAAAGGACTGGCCAAAGCAGTCAACACGCTAGGAGATATTTTTTACAACCTCCAGCAATACCAGCGCTCCCTGCATTTTTACAATCGGGCAATCGAAATCACCCGAGCCATTGGTAACAAACTAGTGCTCGGCTTGAGTCTGGCGGAAAAAGGTACAGTACTCTTGGAAACGGGCAACCATGCCGAACTTGACAAGGTGACTGCGGAAGCTCAGCAATTGGCCATTGACCTGGATCATCCCGATTTGTACTTCGAGGGTGCTCTACTCAATGCCAAACGTTTGCATTTGTACCGGCAATTCATGGAAGCGGAGCAAGGTGTACAGGACTTACTCAAACGATCACTAAGCCCAGACCAACAGGCTGCGGCATACTTTGAACTGCATCTTTTGCATCCAGAGGACCGCACGCTAACCCAAAAAGCGCTGGAGATGTACAATAAACTGGTGGAGCAAACGCCGAAATTTATTTATCAGTCGCGGAAAGAGGTATTGATGAAGAGCCTTGTTGAATGACGAATTCCCGCACTTCGACTTCGCTCAGTGACCAGGAATTCGTCATTTCTACCTAATACTTGATTGCCAAAAGACATAGCTTTGTTTCTAAAGCCATTTTTATCCAGCTTATTGATGCTTGTGCTAAGTTTCTCGCCCCTATTCGGGCAAGACTCTCTCCAGCATTTCCGCGCCCGCAATCAACTCGCCTCCTACCTCCGCTACAACTGGGATCGCCAAAACGAGCTGGAAAACCCCAGCGCTGCGCTTAAAATTTTAGATCAAACCCTGAGCCATCTCTGGCGTCAGCCAAAAAATGGCCTCGAAGCCGAAGAACTCCTCTGGATACAGCTCAGCCGCGCCGAATACCTTTTTCAATTGGGGAAGGTGCTAGAATCCATTCAGGCATTCGAAGCGGCCTTATCTTGGCACCAACGCTACCACTATGCGGACATGGTAGAATACCTGTACAAACCCTTGATTGCGCATTACACCCGTTTGGGCGAAAATGAAAAAGCGCGGGTGTTGTACGAAAACGCTTTTAAAGAAGCCGATCCGGAAAGCCTGCCTGGCTTGTACAACAATCTGGGGCTGACCTATTGGAATGAAGGGCGGAATACCGAAGCACTCCAATATTTTGTAAAAGGCCTAAAACTCAAATCCGCAAACGCTGCGCAAAAAGGCCTGCTTTTGCTCAGTATTGCGCGGAGTCAATTTGAGTTGGGCAAATTTGCCCTGGCGGGAACTGCCTTGCAACAATCCTTACAAGCCCTGGAAAGTATCCCAAAAAAAGAAGTCGATGTGCTGGATTATTTGGCGGGCGCCTATGCCTTGCAAGGGGTCATGCAGCGTCAAAACAACAATTACGCTGCCGCTGAAAAATCCCTGCGCAAAGCCTTGGACCTCGCACATGAGGTATACGGCACCCAGCACCGGGAGTATGGCAAAATCAATGTAGAACTCGGTCAGCTTTTTTTGAAAAATAGCCAGGCCACTCAGGCAGTGCGTTTTTTTGATGCAGCCTTACAAGCCGTGGTGCCCAGTTTTAAACCCAAAACGCCATTGGATCTGCCGAATGCGCAAAAATTATACGAAGAAAACACCCTTTACGAAGCACTCGCGGGCAAAGCTGAAGCACTCGCCCAACTGTACCAACAAAACCAACAATTGAGCTACCTCAGCAGTGCCTTTGCCTGTCATCAACTGGCGCAACAGGTGGAACTTTCCTTGCGCAACACCCTAAAATTTGAATCTTCCAAGCTTAACCTACTCGCTTACAGTCGCAAACGCATGGAAGCGGCTTTTTCCATTGCCTATACCTTGTATCAGCGGCAGCCCAAGCAACAAACCATTCAAGTGGCTTGGACGATGTTGGAGCAAAACAAGGCGGCGGTTTTGCTGGAGGCCGTACAAGAAAATCGATTGAAACAAGCGTTAAACAGTGGTGACACTTTATTGCAAGAGGAAATCAAATTGAAAAAGCGGATCGCCTGGTTAGAAAATGCAGCTCTGGGTACCCAAAACTCAACCCAGGTTCAAAACTATCAGCGCCAGGCCAACCAAACCCGTGATGAATTGGCTAGTTTGAAAATACAGTTGGCTAAAAAATACCCGGCTTATGCGCAGTTGAAGGAGCAATTGTACAAAATGGATTTCGAAAAAATTCGGCAAAAACTCTTGCAAAACAAAGACGCCGTGGTGCTGGAATATTTTGTCGGCGACGAACAGAGTTATTTGTTCCAGCTCTCCGCCGATGGGAAAATGCAATGGCGCAACATTGGGGAGTCCCCCATTTTGCGCAGCCAGGTGGGTCAACTCCTGGCCTTGGTTCAAGACAAAAGTGGTGGGGATTTGCAAACTTATCAGGCTTTGGGGCAAGAATTGTTAAAAAATTTGGTTCCGGAAGTCGTTCGTCCCAGGGCTACCCAACCCATCGTGTTGATTCCCGACGCCTGGTTGAGTGCTCTACCTTTTGAAGCTTTAGTGACGGGCGAAAAAAAGGCTGCCCGTTGGCCTCAGGTTGCTTATTGGTGTCGGCAGGTCAAATTGCAATACGGATATTCCCTGGGAGTTTTGTTGTCGCAACTCGAATTGAGCACCCAAAGCGGCGGAGGCATGTTGGCCCTGGCACCCGGCTTCGACAAAGCCGAGCGGGGTTTGGCGCCCTTGCGCAACAGCAAAGCGGAAATTGACCAAATCAAGGGCGTCAAAAAAAAGGCCTACTTCCAGGATCAGGCGAGCTGGGAACATTTTGCCGAAAAAGCGCCCCAGTTCAATATCCTGCACCTGGCTACCCACGCCTCGGCAGATAGTGTGCACAACACTGCCGGAATTGAGTTTTATGAGCGCCGGGCTTTTTTGTCCGACATTTATGCCTTGCCGCTCCACGCCGACCTGGTTTGTTTGAGCGCTTGTGAAAGTGGCCTGGGGGAATGGAAGCAGGGCGAGGGGGTGATGAGTTTGGCCCGGGCTTTTGCGTATGCGGGCGCGAAAGGGCTGGTGGCTACTTTGTGGTCGGTGAATGAAGTGTCCAGTTCAACCTTGTTTCTCTCTTTTTATCAACATTTACGTAAAGGAGAAACCAAGGCCCAGGCGCTAAACTCGGCTAAATTGGATTATTTGAATGACCCGGAAATTCCCGCTTTTCAAAAGACACCTTATTATTGGGCGGCACTGACCTATGTGGGGGAGGATAGTGTGGTGCAGATGGGGAATCCTGCCCTGAAATGGTATGTGATCTTTGGGATGCTTTTGGTGATTGGCGGCTTGGCGGTTTATTTTCGCCGATTTTTTCTAAGTAGCTGGGATCAATTTTTCAGGAGATGAAGCAGTACACCTCATCTCCTGAAATACGACCATTATCAATCCGTTTTTTTAATAGTTGGTGACTTCGCCTTCGGCGAAGCGGAAACAACATTTTTCAGCCACAAATGACACAAATTTTCACAAATAAGGGCACGAACTTCGTTCGTGTTGGGAGCACAAACGGAAGTTTGTGCCCTTATTTGTGAAAATTTGTGTCATTTGTGGCTGATTTTCAAAATAAGACGCCACCGAAGGTGGGGTCTTAAACTATTTCCTATTTTTTAAAGCTTGATTTTTGCCAACGGCCCTAGTTCCTCGAAAGTAAGGGTAATTTCCGTGGCACCCAAGGCGTAGGGCATGATCTCATAATGTTGGTAGTACAGAAAAATCCCCTCCTCGGTCAAGCCATAGTTGGCGGGTAGTACAAAGTTAAATGTATCGTCGAAGTCGAATCCTTCTTTGAACACATCCGCTCTTTCTTTCCGCACTTTTTTCTCGGCCAAAGCCTGGACGGCTGCTTTGTCGGTCACGAGCTCGTCCCAAGTCAGGATTTTGCCCGATTTTGCGTCAAAAGTGTTCAATGCCTCGGTTGGACTGCCGTGCGCGCCGCCCATGTAGGCATTGCCGTTGATGGCCAGGGTGAGGTATTTTCCATCGTTGAACACAACTTCCGAGCCTGTACTTACTTCAAAGCCACCGGTCATAACCGAGGCTCCGCCTTCTTTTTTGGTCTCATCGTGTATTCTGAAAAAAGCCTTGGCTGCTCCATCAAGAGTGGAGGATTTTGGCGTTTGTTCTGCTTCCAATATGCTAAAGAGGTAATTGTTCGTCCAGGCAGTAACTGCATCTTGCAGCGCTTTTTCACCTTTGGTGACCACAGGGTACAAGAGGTCTATTCTGGCGCAATCGGTGCGGGTTTCGTCGTCCGCAGCCTTATCGCAATCAGCGCCCTGCTCTTTGCGGAATACCTTCTGCTCAACACTTGGTGCAGCAGCGGTTTCTTCCTGGGTACTACTTGTACTGTTCTGGCAAGCCACGATACCGAAGAGGCTTACCAGGAAAAAGATTTTGTTGAAATCTTGAATTCTCATATTATGTTAAAAAGGTTTGGTGACGAGTTGAGGCGAGGAAGGGATAAAACGTCTTTTATCCTCTGGCTCGTAGTGGAAAGGTATTAATTTTTTTTGAGCTGGGAAAAAAGGGAGGGTTTGGGAGGATTAAAAGCAGTCTATTCTCCGAATTAACGCGAATTCGGAGACTCTATTCTCCGAATTCGCGTTAATTCGGAGAATAGTTATAACTTTGTTCAAAAATAAGCTAATGATCCAGCGCCTTCAACAAGGTATACTTATCAAAAGATTGACCGAGTCGCCCAATAAAATCATCTTGGTATACGGGCCACGGCAGTCGGGTAAAACCACTCTGGCCAGAGAAGTCTTGGCCGAAGTACCCGGCAAAAAACTGGAAATCAATGCCGATGACATTGACTATGCAGAGGTTTTATCTAGTCGATCTTTAAGGAAAATGAGCCAACTTGTGGATGGTATTGATGTATTGTTTATTGATGAGGCTCAACGAATTCCAGATATTGGCATTAACCTCAAGATTCTTCACGACAGCTTACCCCAACTGCGAATTATAGCTACGGGATCATCTTCCTTTGACTTGGCAAATAAAACTCAAGAACCGCTAACGGGAAGAACATGGAGTTATCATTTGTTTCCAATAGCTTTATGCGAGTTGGCTCCTGCTACCAATCGTTTTGCATTGGACCAACAAGTAGACGATTTTATGATTTACGGCATGTATCCTGAATTATTTTCGCTTCAGCATCCAGAGGATAAAATTGAGTATTTACGCGGATTAACTCAATCCTATTTGTACAAAGATGTGCTGGAAATAGGATCGATTAAGTATGCCCGTAAATTACAAGATTTGGTCAAACTTTTAGCTTTACAAATTGGCTCAGAGGTTTCTTTGAGTGAGTTGGCCAACAATCTGCAAATTTCCAAAGAAACCGTAGCCAATTACATCGATACCCTTGAAAAAGCTTTCGTTGTATTTAGGTTATCCGGATTTAGCCGCAATCTACGCAAGGAGATAACCAGGCATGACAAAATTTTTTTCTACGACCTGGGGGTGCGTAATGCTGTGATAGAAAACTTCAATCCCCTCCACTTACGCAGGGACAGTGGCGGCCTTTGGGAAAATTTTTTGATTTTGGAACGGATCAAAACACAAACTTATTCCCGGCAAAATGCCAACCGCTATTTTTGGCGCACTTATACTGGTGCGGAACTGGATTATGTCGAAGAATCAAAAGGACAAGTACAAGGATTTGAGTTTAAACTGTCCAACAAGGCACCGCAAGCTCCTCAGTCTTGGGTTGATAATTATCCTGAAGCTTCGTATCAGGTCGTGAATCGAGAGAATTATTTGGATTTTTTATTGGACTGAGTGGTGTTCACTTCAACCCGCATCCGAGTAATAATCATAATGAATCCCTTTCAACTGATCATGAAAACCCCAACCAATATTGCGGGTGTCTCTTACAACTTTACTGGCTCGCTCAACAAACTTACCGAGCAAATTCTCTTTTTTCATCAGGGTCAATGCTTGAAGATAGGTTCCTTCTAAACTTGAATAAAAAGCTTCATTAATATCGCCAAATTCATTGGTGAACTGCACCCCCGTCTCCACGTAAAACAACATCAATTCTGCGATCAGCTCCGTTGAGGTTCCCAATTTTTTGAAGTCACTAATGGCTTGTTTGCCTTCTTTGAGTTTAAATCCAAAGCCTCGTTTAGGGTAAAAGGCTTCATAAACCTTGTCGCGGTATTTTTTAAACAAGGCAACTTCGTCGGGCTCTGCATAAAAATCAAAAAACTCCTTTGCTTGCTTGCTCCATTTGTACAGGTCAGCAATCAAGTCGATTAGTTGCTCTTTGTCGAGTTTTTTGAGTTCTTTTTTTAGGTTGATTAGGCTCATGTGTTGTGTACATGTTGGTTCGGCAGTGTACTGCTCAAGCCTAAGCAATTCACATTTGCGAATATAAATCGTTATAATTAAATTATCCCTTAATGATCTGGTTGGCCTTATAGATGTCCACAATGAAATTTCCCAAAATTTGCCCCATTTTATCACCATGCTCATTCATCCATTGGCGAACTTCCCGATCGGCAATTTTTACCACGACTGATATTTCTTCATCATTGGTAGCATTTTTTTCTATTTGCGCTGCCAACTGTATTTTTCCTCCCAGGTCATTTTGAGCGGTTCTTTACTCCATTCAACCTCATCAAAATCAGGATCATATGCTATATCCTCATCATTGTAGTAGATATTTTGTTCAGGCAACAAAACGCCGTGCTCAGCCAATGCCAAGGCATCAACAGCCCGAACCTGAGTATCTTGCAAATCCTCGATAACCAGCCCTTCCAAGCTTTCATTGTTTCTGGCCATTGCAATCGCTTGCTCAACTTTTACTTTCATGGTTGGATGTTTTGATTTACGCCTATACCATCGTGTGGTGGCTTTCGGCGGCATAGACATATATATTGTTATGCCCTATTTTGACTTGTCTGAATCTCAGCCTTTGTTTCACTGTTTTTTATCTTCTTTTATAAATCTTATTCATTTAATTCACCTGAATGGCATGAGTCTAATAACATTATTATTTGTGATGCTGAAATTGAGCCCAACATTGATTCGATTTTTGAAAAGGGTATACCATTAGCGTAATTTTGAAAATTAAAGTTGAAAGGAGCCATATTGTATTCAAAATTTTTATCCAGCCCCCCATGACCACTATAATAAATATAAACTAAATCGTCCTTAGTTGAATTTTTAATAATCAAATTTAGCTTTTTTTCAATATTATCCTTGGTAGCACTTTCATCTGTTAATATGTATATTTGTGAACTACTGCCGAAATTTTGAATTGATTGCCCAAATTTTCTGGCATCTTTTGCTGAATATCTAAGGCTAAATGCAGAATTTTGATAATTTGACACTCCAATCGACAAACAGTAAATTTCGCTTATACTTTTTCCTTTGATGCTTTGGTTCATTTTCCCGTGTACAAATCTCAATGTAGGGTTCTGAACCCCATTTGAAGCATCACTTACATTTTCTGATACATAGTTGAAAAGTTCTTGAATGCTAATAATATTATTACTATCAGCATCTGCTGATCCATTAATTCCCTTTGATAAAAAATGAGTAAAGAGTCCACCATCCAATTTTTTTGAATCAAATGAAATTCCATCACCTGTTGTTCCCGAAAATATCATTAAATTTTTAATCTTACTTTCGAATATTGACTTTGGTTGCTCTTTTTTATTTGTTGTCGAATTCAATAGAGTTAAATCAAAATTAGAGTTTTGTACCTGGGGGTTTTCTTGTGAATTAGAATTAGTTGTCAATAGATTGAATATAATGAAAGATAAACCTAAAATTAAAAATCCAAACAAACTAAGAACAATATGTTTATTTGTCAAAATGCTTTCATTTAGACCTAAAATTTCTGGTTGATTAATATCTTCATGTTTTATTAGATTTATCATATCTATTAAACTTTTTGATATTTTTGCCATTTCAATGTCGTAATCTTCTCTCGCTATAACATTTAGATTGAAGTCTCTTAAAAGACTATAATATCTTGCTCTTATTAGTTCGAAATCATCTTTTAATGTTGATTCAATTTTTAAAGACGAACTTACTCGTTTAAAAAGCTTCTCTTTAGAACTAACTACTAATTCTTTTAACTCTTTTTTCAGTTCTTTCATCTTTTTTATGTTATCAGGCACAATGGTGTCGTATATTCGATACCAGTAATTAACTGGCATCGAATATATGCATTGTTCGCTGTTGTGTTGATTTTATTTTCCATTTCTCTGAACTTATCTATTGAACATAAGTGATAATTAAATTCATGCAAGACCTTTCACCTACTCTATATTTTACCTTTTCATACCCACTTACATTCATTGTACTAGTATTCTCTATAATGTAATACCCTTCTTGCCTAAGAAAATTTTCTAAATCCTCGCATAAATCATATGACTTTGGATGAACTTGATTAGGGGTAATCTCAACGCAAGTCGCTCCATTTTGACCAACTGCCCTATATTTAAGATTAATATTCCGCACTATTTCCCTTTTTTCTTCTTCTGAAAACTTCTCTTTAGGGTTTACAATTGTTGTCTGCGTAACTGAACCTCCAGTCTGCCCAATACTTAAATTTCCACTATTTTCAATTTTCTCTATTTGGGTAGAAGATGTTTTTTTTGTTTCAATTTCATCTTGTTTTTTTCTTTGTTTACCTCGAACATTATTAGCGTTTATATTTTCTTTTTGAGGTTCAGGTGTAAGTTGTTCTTTTTCAATTCCAGCAGTTTTTTCTTCATTGATTATTTTGTGTATATTTTCTTCATATCCAGCAACTACTTCATTTAGTCTATCGGTTTTTTCTTTATCGCTTAATGTTTTATCTTGACAGGCGATTTCGTAATAGGCACATGCCACACTTCTGTAAAGGTTTGCTTTTTGCGTAATTTGGGGGTTTGAACCAATTATTTCCCTATATACCTCCTCTATTTTCTGATTCGAGCCTAAATAAGAACCTGAAATACTTATTTTAGCATCAACTGCTTTTTTTACAAGAGCTTCAACTCCCCCATTTGCCCCACCTTCCAAAGTCTGGTCTGAGTTGTCTTGTCCTTTTTCAGTCTTTTTATCCACGTTCTCCTCAATGACACATTCACATTCATCATCTTTTTGATTATCATGACTACAACTTAATAGTGATATTAATAAAGTCAAAACAACAGTTTTTGTTATATTCATATTTTTATCATTTTAGTTTCGGCAAACATGTCTTAAACGCAAGACCATTTCCTCTACCCCGCTCATTCCTGCAGTAGCTATTGACGGTAATGAGCTTAAAGCTACAAGAAAAACAGCAAAATAAGTATACATTTCACCCTGTTTTTTCAAAGGAAAAACTGATCAACTTGCCATTTATGGCTTGTTAATAAATCGGAAAAACGTTCTATTTCCCACCACTCTCTTGATCCAAAATCAAACACCCCTTACCTTTACCCCAAACCAAAAAATATGGAACACCCCACCATTCTTTCCAACCAACAAATCGGAACCCGCCTTGGCGAATTGCGCAAACGCAAAGGTTTATCACAAGCCGAATTGGCCAAAAGCATTGCCATTTCACGCCCCTCGCTAGCGCAAATCGAGCAAGGAAACCGCAACATAGACGCCGTCGAACTACAAAAACTGGCCATTCAGCTTGGATTTTCGATCGATGATTTTTTATCCGAAGGTTACTCCCTGCAAAAAAACATAGAACTTCGGCAGCCAGAAAAAACAATAGCTGCAAGCGAGCGAGATGATACCCCAACCCTAGACCCAGATAAACTCACCCAAGTCCTCATCTACATCCTGGAAAACTGTGCGGGGAAGCCCAATATGAATGAACGCGTTTTGCAGCACATGCTCTATTTCATTGATTTCAACCATTACGAAGTTTGCGAAGAACAATTGAGCGGGGCGAGTTATTTAAAAACCTCCAGTGGCCCTATCTTGCGAGATTTTGATCATTTTATTCAACATTTGTTGGAAGGCGAGCTAATCCAAAGAGTCAAAACCAGTTTCCAGGGACAAACGCAGGTTCGGTATTTGCCACTCGTCAAAGCTGACCTTCAGTTGCTAAAAGCCAGTGAAAAAGAGATCATCGACAAGGTCATTGACCACATGAGTGATTGGTCGCAGAACTTGTTTAGCCAGTACGTCAATAATGACATGCCATTAAAGGCTTCCAAAAACGGGGAGGTAATTGGGTATGAACTAGTTTTTTACCGGGAACTGCCCTATTCTTTGAAGTTAGTTTAACCAGAGTCCACGGATAAGCTCAAATCCATCTATCATCTTGAAACCTGCTGTTTCAACGGCGGGGTTGAAGCCCCCGACACTCACATCTATCATCTTTGCCCGATCATGCATCAAAACAGTGAGAGGGTAGATGTGTGATCTGGCAAAGATGTTAGATGTGAGGGGAGGTAGCTTCTAGGCCCGCCGATAAAGCGGCGGGTTACAAGATGATAAATGCGCTTATCGGCAATGCAAGAACTCGTTTAAGTTTTTGGGGCAGTATCAATCGATAATAAATTAACGTGAGTTTTGATTTATTCGCATTGAATATCAATGGATTATTATGTTTTTTTTCAAAAAATCCGTTCATCCACAACATTTTTTACCGCAGAGTTTCGCGGAGTAAACACAGAGTTTCGCAGAGTTTAGGCCACCTTCGGTGGCTAAGAGTACTCAGAGGCGCATTGAATGAACACTAAATACCTGACATTCAAGTTTTAATCATACTCGACCTCCAGCCACCAGAGGTGGCAAAACTCCTAAAAACTAATAAAACTCTGCGAAACTCTGTGTTTACTCCGCGAAACTCTGCGGTAAAAAAATTAATTAATTCAAAACTCACGTTAAATTAATTTCGAATACTTTTACCCCCAACTCTCATTTTTTTAGGAAAAAACGAACATGTCCAACGAATAAACCCCAATTTTGCACAAACCACATAACCCAATGCACAAAATCTTCGGCATTCGCCACCACGGTCCCGGCTCCGCCCAACGACTACTCCGCGCCCTGGAGCAGTGGCAGCCCGACTGTGTGCTCATCGAATTGCCCGAAGATTGCCAACCCGCCCTGAAGTGGATCAGCCATGCAGAGCTGGAGGTTCCGGTCGCTTTGCTGTTGTACAACCCTCAGCATTTGCAACAAGCCAGCTTTTTGCCCTTCGCCGTTTTTTCCCCTGAGTGGCAAGCCTTGCATTATGCGCAGCGCGTGGGCATTCCCGCCCGCCCGATGGATTTGCCCATGGCCCATACCTTTGCCTTGCGCGATTCCGCCAGCAATTTGCCACAGCTGCAACTAGGCGAAGCACCCGACCCTGAACTGGTTCAAATGTTGCGCGACCCCATGCATTACCTGGCTACCTTGGCGGGCTACGACGACAGTGAGCGCTGGTGGGAACACACCTTTGAAACCTACAGCGACGACAATGCCGTTTTTGATGCCATCCTGGAGATGATGACAGCCCTACGGCAAGAAGGGCTGCGGATGGAAAGTACCGAAACCTTATTGCGCGAAGCCTTCATGCGCAAAACCATTCGTCATGCCGAAAAAGAGGGTTTCCAAAAAATTGCCGTGGTATGCGGGGCCTGGCACTCACCCGCCCTCCATGCACTCAACCAATACCCGGCCAAAAATGACAATGCCCTGTTGCGGGGCCTCAAAAAAGTCAAAACCCGCTGCACCTGGGTTCCCTGGAGTTACGACCGACTAGCCTTTCAATCGGGTTACGCCGCAGGAGTGCTCTCGCCCGCCTGGTACGAGTTGCTTTTTTTGCACCCCGAAGAACAAGGGGTACGCTGGTTGATTCGGGTCGCTCAATTGCTGCGCCAAAAACACCTGGATGCCTCGGCCGCCCATGTGCAAGAAGCGGTACGTTTGGCCGATGCCCTGGCCGCCCTGCGCCATCGCAGCACCACCGGAATTGGCGAATTGGAAGAGGCAGCACTGGCGGT
This sequence comes from Haliscomenobacter sp., assembly GCF_033763495.1. Classification (GTDB taxonomy): domain Bacteria; phylum Bacteroidota; class Bacteroidia; order Chitinophagales; family Saprospiraceae; genus Haliscomenobacter. Next base: position 16,393 of record NZ_JANRKL010000081.1, read on the forward strand.
TTTTGGGCAAGGAGACTCGGCACCCCTCCAACTCATCCAGCAAGAATTGGTCATTGGTAAAATCAGGGGAAATGTACCCGCCCAAGTGAGTGGCATTCCACTACAAGAAGATTTTGAAGCTTGCATCAAAAGTGCGGGATTGAACAAGTTGTACCGCAGCGGTACAGATAAGGAAGAGCCTAAAAAACTGGACTTACGCACACTGTCCAACCTCAAAGCTAGTCACCTGCTCCACCGTTTACAAATTTTGGGCATTGCCTGGGCCAGCCCGGTAGCCGTGTCGGATAAAGTCAAAGGCAGTTTTCACGAATTGTGGCGTTTTGTGGACTGGACACCCGAGTTCATCATTCGCCTGATCGAAATGGGCATGTGGGGCAACACTTTGGAGGAGGCTTCTTTACATTATGTCCTGCATCTGGTTCAACAGGAAGATAACCTGTCTTTACTCTTACAGCGTTTTGGCGAAGTGTTAAAAGCAGATTTACCCCTGGCCGTTGGCCCCATGACCAAACGCCTGCAAGAACTGGGGGCTCAAACCCGTGATGTGATGGGTCTGCTAGAAGCACTTGCTCCCTTGGCCAATATCCTGCGCTACGGCAATACCCGTCAAACCGATGCACTGGCCGTTCGAGAGTTGCTGGATCAACTCTTGCCCAGGGTTTGTATTGGTTTACCCGCCGCTTGTCGCCAATTGGATGAAGAACCCGCCCGCGAATTTTTCCGCTTGTTGCTGGAGGGCAATCGGGCAGTAGCTTTGCTGAATGAAAAAGAGGCCAGCAATTTATGGAATGAAGCACTGGTGGGCGTGATGCTCGGCAATGGCACCCATCCCTTGTTGGCGGGGATCGCGACGCGGATTTTATTGGACAAAAAAATGCTCGACCCGGAGCAGGCAGGCACTGAATTGTCGGCAGCCTTGTCCCGAGCTGCCGGGGTGAATGATGCAGCCCTTTGGTTGGAAGGTTTTTTGCACGGCAGTGGGCAACTCTTGCTACATACCCCAACGCTGTGGGGCTTGTTGAATGAATGGCTGGGAACCTTGCCTTACGAAGTATTCCGGGAAGCCCTTCCGGTTTTGCGGCGTACTTTCTCCAAATTCACACCGCCCGAGCGCCAGGAAATCCTGAATTTTGCCAAAGGCGACGGTGTGGCAAAAAAGACGGTACAATCCAATTTTGATCCACAGCGTGCTCAGCTGGTCAATCCCATCTTGCAGCAATTGTTAGGCTAATCAATGCCGAAAATTAAGCTCAACTTAACCTCTGCTTAATCCAGAATTCATCTTACAGGTCTTTCTTTGCAACATCAAAGGGTTTATATTCTTGCTGTAATATCATCCTCTTGTTAAAAGAAGCAAATCTTTCCTGCAATCTAAAGTCGCTTTCGATACCGGCTCCAGGACTCCCAATCTTGCAGTCGGTTCTTTTTTTGTACAAAGAAGTGGCCTTTTGCTCCAACCTTTTCCCAAGCTTCCTCGTCTGAATAAGTAAAATCCGATTTACAATGAAAAGCCACTCTCTCTTACTTGCACTTTGTGCAGCATTGAGCTTTTTCCTATTCCAATGTGACGCTAGTGATGAACCCAGCCCCAGCAGCAGTACCTTAAGCTGCGCGAACAACCCCAATGTTTGCAAACTGGGCGAAGCCACCAACCAATTTGGTTTTGATATTTTTAAAAAGCTGGAGGCTGACAAACCTGAAGACAACCTTTTTATTTCCCCCCTCAGCATTAGCTCAGCCCTGAGTATGACCCTCAATGGTGCCAATGGCCAAACCAAAGAGGAAATGATCAAAGTATTGGGTGCCGGAAAAATCAACCTGGATGAACTCAATCAAGCTTACCAAACCCTGCTGCAAGAGCTACCCAAACTGGATCCAAAAGTAAACCTGGGCATCGCCAACTCTATCTGGTACCGGCAGGGCTTCAATGTGAATGCTGCCTTTTTGAACACCAACACCACTTATTACAACAGTGAGGTGCGCCCACTCGATTTCAGCAAACCCGAAGCCAAAGACATCATCAACAAATGGGTGAGTGACAAGACGAATAAATTGATCCCCAGCATTATCGATCAGATTCAGGACAATTCGGTGATGTTCCTAATCAATGCCATTTACTTCAAAGGTACCTGGCGCAAGCAGTTTGATAGCAAAAAGACCTACGATAGTGACTTCTTTGTGACAAACAGCAAACAAGTTCCAGTAAAAATGATGTCATATGGTACTGGTTTAATAAAATTGCCTTATTTTAGCAATGAAAAATTACACGCGGTTAAACTACCTTATGCAGATTCCGTCTATTCCATGACGGTGATTTTACCAAAAGAAGGATTCACTGTAAAAGACATCTTATCAGAACTTACACTAACAAATTGGAATTCCTGGAATAAAGCTTATTCATCCGAAGAAATATTTTTTGCCCTACCAAAGTTCAGCATGCGCTATGAGAATAGCCTAAATGCCAGTCTCGAAGCACTAGGTATGCCTACTGCATTTATGCCGGGGCGTGCAGATTTTTCGGGAATTGCTACAGGTGCAGAACTCTCTATTTCAAACGTAAAACACAAAGCATTCATTGAAGTTGACGAAGCAGGTACCAAAGCTGCTGCGGCCACTTCGGTTGAAATTGTGGTTACCTCGATTCCTAATAACCCTCAGTTTATCGTGAATCAACCTTTCATTTTTGTCATCAGTGAGGGCCGCAGCAACCAGGCCTTGTTTATTGGCAAAATGATGAATCCGACTTTGAACAAATAATGTTTCTTGAACATACCGCTCTTCTTGAGCGCTTCTTTTAGACAACTAGTAAACCGTAATAATTTTGGACGGCTCGCTTCGGTGGGCCGTCTTTTTTTGTATAATCTATTACAGCGTAGTTCCCCTCTGGGGTGATAAAAAAATAAGTGTTCATTTTGCCCCACTACTAAGTGAGAATACACCTTTTTCATACCTTTGTTGCCCAATGATTTAGCCTGCCAACCAAATACGACCACATTGTCGTGTAAATAGTGTGTGAATCAACCATCATACATCTGTAATTGCAAATGCATTGAGTTATGAAAGTACTGAAGTTTGGAGGCTCCTCCGTGGGTACTCCTGATCGGATTCGTGGAATTGTTGACATCTTAAAAAGTTATGCTGCTCGAGGTGACCACTTCACCGTGGTTTTTTCAGCCTTTGGAGGAGTCACCGATGCCTTGATCAACATGAGCAGCCTGGCCGCCAAAGGGGACGAGTCGTATTATGAACAATTCCTGGCCTTTAGCAAAAGACATACCGATGCAGCCAGAGATTTATTGCCTGAGCCTTATTTGGGCGAGGTATTGGCGGGTTTAGAAAACAACCATGAGGTATTGAAAAACCTACTCTATGGTATCTTTTTGGTCCGGGAGGCCTCTACCCGTACCATGGATTATGTAATCAGCTTTGGTGAACGCAATTCGGCTTTCATCATTGCTCATGCGCTCCAACAAGCCGGGTTAAGCGCTGCGTACCTGGACGCCCGTAAGATCATCGTCACCGATAAAAATTTCGGAAATGCTAAAGTTGATTTGGCCTTGACTTACGAAAACATCAAAAAGTACTACCAGCAAAATACAGATATTCAAATTGTTACCGGATTTATTGCGGCAGCCAAAGGTGGCTTAACCACAACCCTGGGGCGGGGAGGTTCTGATTACACAGCAGCCTTGATTGCGGCCGGTTTGGATGCTGGTTCATTGGAGATTTGGACGGATGTGGATGGAGTACTGACCGCCGATCCACGCCGGGTAAAAAAAGCCTTCTCCATTCCGGAGATGACTTACGCTGAAGCGATGGAGATGTCCCATTTTGGGGCTAAGGTCATTTATCCGCCGACCATCCAGCCCGTGTTGGCCAAGAAGATCCCGATGTGGATCAAAAACACCTTCAATCCAAGCCACCCAGGTACTTTGGTATCTGACAAACAGGATGATTCGCGCACGCCAGTCAAGGGTATTTCTTCTATTGGCAATATCGCCCTGCTTACGCTTCAAGGAAGTGGCTTATTTGGCGTGCCGGGAATTGCGGCTCGTTTGTTTGGCTCATTAGCCAGCGCAGGTATCAACGTCATTTTGATCACCCAAGGCTCTTCTGAACATTCAATCAGTTTTGCAGTACAACCAGACAAAGCCAGTAAGGCCCGCAAACAGGTTGAAAAAGAATTTGAATACGAAATACAGTCGGGTTTGGTCGATCCTGTACGAATGGAGAATGACCTGGCCGTAGTAGCCATCATCGGTGAACATATGCGTTACCTGCCGGGTATTTCGGGTCGTTTGTTCCAGGCCTTGGGCCAAAACGGGATCAACGTGGTGGCCATTGCTCAAGGTTCTTCCGAACTCAACATTTCGGTAGTCATCAATCGCGCCGATGAGTCTAAAGCCTTGAATGCACTGCACGAAGCCTTTTTCCTTTCGGACACCGCTTTTGTCAATGTGTTTATGGTGGGGGTTGGGCTCATTGGAAGCACTTTGTTAAAACAAATCAAGGCACACGCCGAGTTTTTGAAAAAAGAACACAGCCTGGAAGTCAAAGTAGTAGGCCTGGCCAATAGCAAACGGATGCTTTTTAACGAAAATGGCATTGATTTGGACAATTGGCGGGACCAGCTCAGCAGTTCCGAAACGCCGATGAAAATCAAAGACTTTGTGGAAAAAATGAAGTCGATGAACCTAAGCAGCTCCATCTTCGTAGACAATACGGCCAACGAACAAATTGCCAAACACTACAACGAAGTTCTGGACGCCAGCATCTCTATTTCTACTCCGAATAAGATTGCTACCTCATCGGCTTATGAGCAATATTTGCAGTTGAAAAAAACGGCTAAGAAACGGGGCATTTTGTTTTTGTATGAAACCAATGTTGGAGCAGGCCTGCCCGTGATTTCCACCTTGAATGATTTAATCGTCAGTGGTGATCGCATCCTGAAAATTGAAGCGGTGCTCTCGGGGTCTTTGTCTTTTATCTTCAATACTTTCAAACCTGGCATCTCGTTCAGCTCTATTGTTGGCGAAGCGCAAAAACGTGGCTTTACCGAACCTGATCCACGGATCGATTTGAACGGGATTGATGTACGTCGCAAGTTGATCATTCTGGCCCGGGAAACGGGGTTGGCACTTGAATCCGAGGATGTACTAATTCATCCGGTGTTACCCGAAGTCTGTCGGAATGCTCCAGATGTTCCAGCCTTTTTTGAAGAATTGAAAAAGGCAGATGACTACTTCACCCAATTGGCCGAAGCAGCAGCGGCAGACGGAAAGGTGCTCCGCATGGTGGCTTCCCTGGAAAATGGTGTGGCGAGTATCGGTCTACAAAGTGTAGATGCGACACATCCGTTTTATCAACTAAGTGGCAGCGACAACATGATTGTATTTACCAGCGAACGGTATAAAGATCGCCCCTTGGTGGTACGTGGCCCGGGAGCCGGAGCAGAAGTAACCGCGGCTGGTATTTTCTCGGAGATCATCAAAATTGGAAATTACCTCAACTAAATCAAAACCCTGGTATGGCTTCATACTAGGGTTTTGATTTAAATACCCAAACAAAACATGAATTCTGTAAGCGTTTTTGCGCCAGCCTCGGTAGCCAATGTAGCAGTAGGTTTTGACATCCTGGGCTTTGCACTGGACAAACCAGGCGATGAAATTGTAGCACGTTTTTCAGATAAGCCAGGAATCCGCATCACCCGCATCACCGGCGATGGAGGCAAGTTGTCGATGGATCCATTAAAAAACACAGCAAGTTTTTCTGCCTATAAATTACTCGAACACCTGGGCGAAAACGAGTGGGGCATTGAAATGGAAATCCACAAAAAAATGCCTTTTGGAAGTGGTTTGGGTTCTAGCGCGGCCAGTGCAGTAGGGGGTGTCATGGCAGTAAATGAACTCCTCGGCGGTCGTTTGAGCAAAAGAGAAATATTGCACTTTGCTGTATTGGGTGAACAACTGGCCGATGGTGCTTACCACGCCGACAATGTAGCCCCTTCCCTATTCGGTGGCATTGTGCTCATTCGCAGCAATCGGGACCTGGACGTACACAACATCCCGGTGCCCAATGGGCTTTATGCCAGTGTGCTTTATCCTGAAGTAGAAGTATTGACTCGTGAAGCCAGAGCCATTTTAAAAAAAGAGGTTTCATTGAGTGCGACCATTGAGCAATGTGGAAATCTCGCCGGGTTTATGGTGGGCTTGTACAATAGCGATTTCGGGTTACTTTCTCGCTCTTTACACGATGTGATCATCGAACCACAGCGCGCTCAATTGATCCCGCATTTTTATGCCACCAAAGCTGCAGCGCTCAATGCCGGAGCTTTGGGTTGTAGCATTTCCGGGGCCGGACCATCTATTTTTGCCTTGAGCTCAAGCCAGGCCGTGGCCGAAAATGTAGGTATAGCAATGGAAAAAATCTACATTGAAGAAAAGATCAATTGCCAATTGTTCGTCTCCCCCATCAATCAACAAGGAGCGATTCGTTTGTAAAAACGAAAAGCCAAATTATCAAAATTTCAAGCCATGCTTTTATACAGCACAAAAAATAAAAACAACCAGGCCAGTCTACAGGAAGCGGTGATGAAAGGTTTGCCTGATGACAATGGTTTGTACATGCCGGAACAAATTCCTCAACTTGACCCTAAGTTTATCCAAAACTTGAGCCAATACTCTTTTTTGGAGATTGCTCAAGAGGTTTGTACCACCCTTTTTGGCCAAACCATCCCACTTGCAGATCTAAAAAACATCCTGGAAAACTCAATGGATTTTCCAGCTCCGGTGGTAAAACTGGATGAGCAGAAATACATCCTGGAGCTTTTTCATGGTCCATCGCTGGCCTTTAAAGATTTCGGGGCCCGGTTTATGGCACAGTTGATGAGCTATTTTAATCGGGGAAATGAGCGTGAGTTGACCATTTTGGTGGCTACCTCCGGAGACACTGGCGGGGCTGTTGCTGCGGGATTTTATAAAACTCCGGGTATCCGGGTGGTCATCCTCTACCCTAGTGGCAAGGTAAGTATGCTACAAGAAAAACAATTGACTACCCTGGGTCACAATGTAAGTGCGTTGGAGATCAACGGTACTTTTGATGATTGCCAGGCGATGGTTAAACAGGCTTTTTTAGACACAGCGTTGAATCAAAAATTGCGCTTGAGTTCAGCTAATTCAATCAATATTGCCCGCCTGATTCCTCAGTCTTTCTATTATTTCGAGGCGTTTAAGCAACTCCAAAAGGAGGGCGACCCCATTGTTTTCTGTGTGCCAAGTGGCAACTTCGGCAATATTACTGCTGGGCTGTTGGCGGCAAAAATGGGTTTACCTGTGCATCATTTCATAGCAGCAACGAATGCGAATGATGTTGTTCCAGCCTATATTAAAACAGGAGAGTATCAAGCTCGTCCTTCAGTGCGCACTTTATCTAATGCAATGGACGTAGGTAATCCTTCTAATTTTGCCCGAATGCTCGATTTATATCTGGGTTCAGATGATTGTTCCACGTGGAACAATCTCAAAGAACAGATCAGTGGCTATGCTTTTGACGATGCGAAAACGGCAGAAATTATGCGCATGGTGGATCAAAAGTATGGATACACCCTAGATCCTCATGGGGCCGTGGGGTATTTGGCATTAGAGGAATACCAACGGGAGCATCCCAATACCAGGGGAATAATTTTAGAGACGGCTCATCCGGCGAAGTTTTTGGATGATGTGGAAGAAATATTGGGGCATCGGATTGAGGTACCGGAGAGGTTGGCGGAGTTGGCAGATCGGGAGAAAAAGGCGGATCGATTGGAAGCAGAGTATGGTGAGTTGAAGGGGTGGTTGGAGAGGAATAGTTAGAGAATACGGGAGGGTTTGAGAAGAGGAAAAGGCGATGTTCCACGTGGAACATCGCCTTTTTTGTAGTTATTATAGCCCCTCTAAATCCTCCTTCTTCATCTCCCCGACCCGACCCACGACTGAAGTCGTGGGGTGAAGCGGTGGGGTGGCCTCCCACGGATAAATCCGTGGGTTGGCGGGGAAGCTTAAGACTAGACCTAAACTCGAGAAAAAGGGTTTTTAATCTTCGAGGTCGTCGGGTTCTAAGCCGTGGAGTTTGAGGAGTCGGTTATATTCCTCTTTGAATTTAATTCTTTCGTGGTGTTTTTCCTGGTTTAAGATATAGGTTCGGACTTTATCGACAAGCGATTGGCTTACCGAAAAAGTACCGTAACCCACCGACCATTTGAATTCACGATCAAACCACCCTTCTTTGTTGATGGTATTTGAGCTCGCTCCCTTGCATTGATGGAGCAAGCTGGCAATGCTTTTACTCGCATCCAACTGCAAAAGTATATGCACATGATCAGGCATTCCATTCATCACATCCACTGTACATTTCTTCTTTCTTAGTTCTTTACGCAGCAATTCGTACATCTTGGGTTTTACATCCGGCGAGATAAATTGCCTCCGATACTTAGTGCAAAACACGACATGCACCCACATCCTGACTTTAGAATGAGCCATAAAACAACAGCATTTTGGATTAAAGAAATCAAATCAGCTCGAAAGGATGTGTAAATAATAGTTTCAATAGAAAGGTATATCATAAATAAAAGCACTTCAAATATACACCCTTCCCCTCAAAAACGCAACGCCAACCCACGGATTTATCCGTGGGAGGCCACCCCGCCGCCCCACCCCACGAATTTATTCGTGGGAAAAAACCGAGGCCACACACGATGTTCCACGTGGAACATCCCCCTTCTTCACCACTCCCCCTTTTTTTAATCCATCCCCTTTTGTACCTTTAAGAATCGCAATCATCATTCATGCATTCAAAACCATCCACTCGATGAAACCAAATACCACCAAAATCGCCTTGCTGTTTTTGGCTCTGGCATGGTGTGTCGCCCCATCCTGGGGGCAACAAACACCCGACAAAAAAGACAAATTCAAACAGCTCCACGAAGAGCTGCCCACCCCCACCCTCTACCGCAACGGAGCGGGTGGGCCCGGCCAACGTTACTACCAACAGCAAGCCGACTATGTGATGAACATCAAACTCGATGACGAGAAGCAGCGCATCTATGGAGAAGAAACCATCACATACACCAACAACTCCCCCGATGTACTGGAGTATCTTTGGTTGCAGTTGGACCAAAACCTGTTCGACGAAGAATCCGACACCTATTCCACCCGCCAAAGCACCATGAGTGAGCGCATGACTTTGCGCCAACTAGATGGTTTCACCCCTACTTTTGACGGTGGTTTTAAGCTTGATTTTGTAAAAGACGCCACTGGCAAGGACCTCAAACATACCGTGGTCAAAACCATGATGCGCATTGATCCCACCTCTCCTATCTTACCTGGAGGAAAATACACCTTCAAAATCAAATGGTGGTTCAATGTTGTTGATCGTTTAAAACTAGGTGGTCGCTCCGGTTATGAGTACTTCTCCGAAGACAAAAACTACCTCTATACCATTGCTCAGTTCTTCCCCCGCATGTGTGTATACGACGACATTGAGGGTTGGCAAAACAAGCAGTTCCTGGGTGGCGGTGAATTCACCTTGGTATTTGGCAATTACGATGTAAGCCTGACTGTGCCCGATGACCATATTGTAGCCGCTACAGGTACACTCCAAAATGCAAAAGATGTTTTGAGCAAAGAACAAATGGCGCGTTTTGAAAAAGCCAAATCTGAGTATACCAATCCAGTGCTTATTGTAACCGAAGCGGAAGCCCGCGAGAACGAAAAAGAAAAAGGCAAGGGTGAAAAAACCTGGCGTTTCAAAGCCGACAATGTACGCGACTTTGCTTTTGCTACTTCCCGCAAATTCATCTGGGATGCCATGTCAGTGAAGCAAGCCAATGGCAGTAGTGTTTTGGCCATGTCCGCTTACCCCAAAGAAGGTAACCCACTCTGGGGGCAATACTCCACCAAGGCTGTAGCCCATACCCTCAAGTGGTACTCCAACTATACTTTTGATTATCCTTACCCCGCAGCTTGGTCCATCCACACCGACCAGATCGGGATGGAATATCCGATGATTTGCTTCAACGGTGGTCGCCCGGATAAAGACGGCACTTACTCCGAAAGAACCAAATACGGCATGATCAGCGTAATCATCCACGAGGTAGGTCACAACTATTTTCCGATGATCGTCAACTCGGATGAACGCCAATGGACCTGGATGGACGAAGGGCTCAACTCTTTCCTTCAATTCCTGGCCGAGCAACAATGGGAGCGCGACTACCCTTCTCGCCGTGGGCCAGCCAACAGCATTGTGCCTTACATGAAGATGGACAAAAAAATGTTGGAGCCCATCATGACCAACTCCGAACAGGTTTCCCAACTCGGCAACAACGCCTACGGGAAACCCGCCGCTGCATTGAACATCCTGCGTGAAACTGTACTGGGCCGCGAACTCTTCGACTACGCCTTCAAAATGTACTCCAACCGCTGGAAGTTCAAACACCCTGCTCCTTCCGATTTCTTCCGTACGATGGAAGATGCGAGTGGCATCGACCTCGACTGGTTCTGGAGTGGCTGGTTTTATACTTGCGACAATGTGGACATTGCCCTGGAGGATGTAAAATGGTATCGCCCCGACAGCAAGAATCCGGAGGTGGAAAAAACCCTGGCGCGCAAAGAGCAGGAGAAACAACCACGCAACATCAGCAGCATCCGCAACGAAAAGGAAATCACCAAAACCCAGGAGGACATCGACCCAAGTTTGAAGGATTTTTATTCCTCTTACGACCCACTCCAGGTGACCACCCTAGACAAGGAGGATTACCAGAAATACTTCAATAGCCTGAGTGAGGAGGAGAAAAAAATCCTCAGTGCAAATAAAAACTACTATGAGATCAAATTCAAAAACAAAGGTGGCTTGGTAATGCCACTTATCCTGCGTTTTGATTTTGCCGACGGTACCTTTAAAGAGTTCCGTATACCCGTAGAAATCTGGCGCCTCAACAACGAGGAAGTTACCAAAGTGTTCACCACTGAAAAAGAGGCGGTGCAAATCACCCTTGATCCTTACCTCGAAACTTCTGATGTGGACATGGAAAATAACTACTTTCCCGCTAAACCACAAATGAGCCGTTTTGAGTTATTCAAAGGAGCTGGCGGTCGTTTGCCATTTATGGAAGCAGGAGAAAACCCAATGCAGAAAGCGAAGAAGATGCAGGGGAAAACTAGTGGATCGAATTAAATAAATTAAGGTAAGAGAGTATAGGGCCATTCCTGTACTCTTTTTTTTGCATTACATAAAAAACAATATATACACTTATTGGTTTACATATACTCCTCCGCTACATTTTATCTACCTTTGTCTAAAGTTTGAACACTCTCCTGTGTGCTGTGTTCTACCTCCCATCAACCCTTCAACAATGCAAAACCACTACCGCAATCCACTTCTGCGCATGGCACCGGGCTATGTTTTTTCAGGCGACATTCATTGGCAGAGTCCCTCCAATATTGCCATTGTCAAATATTGGGGCAAACACGGACAACAACTCCCCCGCAATGCCTCGATCAGTTTTACCTTACAAGCTGCTTATACCGAAACCGAACTGAGCTACAGTCCACGTACCCAGGAAAGCAGTGACATTGCTTTGGATTTTTATTTTGAAGGCCAGCCCCAGCCAGCCTTTGCCCAAAAGATCAACAAGTTTTTGAGTGAATTGGCGGCCAGTGAAATCATGCCCTTTTTACCCCAATTCCAATTGACAATTCATTCTTCCAATTCCTTTCCCCATTCAGCGGGTATTGCCTCCTCGGCATCCAGCATGAGTGCGCTGGCCTTGTGCCTGTGTACGATGGAGCAGGAATTGTTTGGCACTTTAAATAGCCCTGCTGAATTTTTCCGCAAAGCCTCTTACTTCGCCCGATTGGGTTCGGGTAGTGCTTGTCGTTCCTTGTATCCAGTAATGGGAGAATGGGGCACTTTGGAAAAACTCGCGGATAGCACCGACCTCTGGGCAAGCCCTTGTGCCGATTGGGTGCACCCCGTTTTCCACACTTACCACGATGATATTCTGATTGTGAGCAAAGGAGAAAAAAGTGTTTCCAGTCGTGCCGGCCATCAGCTGATGGAGGGCAATCCATACGCCGCAGCCCGTTACCAACAGGCCAACGACAATATGGTCAAATTGGTCGATGTGCTCAAAGCCGGAGATGTACATGCCTTCGGTGAAATTGCCGAACTCGAAGCACTCACGCTCCATGCCCTGATGATGAGTTCACAACCACCCTACCTGTTGATGAAACCCAACTCTCTGGCGATGATTGAAAAAATCCGGGAGTACCGCAATGAAACCGGGCAGCCGCTCTACTTCACCCTTGATGCTGGCCCCAACTTACATTTGTTGTATCCCACTGAAATTGCCGAGCAGGTTGCTCCGTTTATACAATCTGAATTATTGCCACTTTGTGAGGATGGGAAAATGATTCGGGATCGAGTGGGGCAAGGGCCTGTGAAGTTTAGCGCGTAGAGACGCACGGTGTGCGTCTTTCTCGAATTGCACAAAAGACGCACAGCCGTGCGTCTCTACGCCGTTGGATTTCGTTTTTCCTCGCTAATTGATTACGAATGACTTTTGTCGGAATTTGTGCAAAAAGCGATAAAGTATATATCTTTGCCCACTGAATTCAGTAAAGAGTTCGAACCAAATTTAAAACTAATTTGTAATGGCGGATCTTTTTCAGAAATTACTAGACAACCGCGGTCCATTGGGACAATATGCAGCCTTGGCGCACGGCTATTATGCATTCCCCAAACTCTCGGGTGAAATCGGCAGCCGCATGATCTTTCAAGGGAAAGAGCGCATTGTTTGGAGCTTGAACAATTACCTGGGCTTGGCCAACCATCCGGAAATCCGGAAAGTGGATGCTGAAGCCGCCGCGGAGTGGGGGATGGCGTACCCAATGGGGGCACGCATCATGTCGGGTGAAACGCCTTACCACGAACAATTGGAACAAGAGCTGGCCACTTTCGTTGGAAAGGAGCGCGGCTTGCTGATCAACTTCGGCTACCAGGCAGTAGTCTCTATCATTGATTCTGTACTCAGCCGCCACGATGCGGTCGTATACGACAAAGACAGCCACGGCTGTATTTACGATGGGGTTCGTTTGCACATCGGCAAACGTTTTCCTTTTGAACACAACGACTTCGAAAGTTTCAAGAA
>NZ_JANRKL010000082.1:0-10650 GCF_033763495.1 Haliscomenobacter sp.
CCCGAGCCAATAAAGAAGTCATCGTTTTTGAATCAGCTCCAATGGGCTCGGCATTACTACCTCCCGCTGCCCTAGGAATGAGCGTGGCTAGCAAGTCAATGGTTGTGTTGCTCCATTGGGTAGCATATTCAAATCCTAAACCTTCTGTTACCGGGTTTTTAGCTTCAGGTGTTCCCGGAACGGGTGCCTGAATTTTTTTGCCCCGCATGGTGGATTCTTTGTATTCCAGCGTAGTAAGCAGGTTGGAAGCACCAGTACCCACACCGATCAAACCCGATACAATAATGAAGACAGCAGCCTTCGCAAAGTGTACAATTTCACCCTTGCGGATGGAATCGACCAATTGTGCGATGCCAAAAGCCAGCATGGTTAAAACCAGGTAATAGGTCATTTGTACGTGGTTGACCCAGAGCTGTAAAGCCGAACCTATGCCAAAAAGCAAGGCCCCGGCCAGGTATTTTTTATCTCGAAAGGCCAGCAACAAACCTGCAGCCAACAGTGGCATGTATGCAATGGCTCCCAATTTTGAGGTGTGTCCAGCTTCAAAAAGCACCAGGTTGTTGGTGGTCAAACCAAAAGCAATGGCCCCGATGACGCCCACCCAACGGTTAACCCCCAAAACCACCATCAAAATGTAAAAGGCCAACATCGCTGAGATAAAACGGCCAATGGGCCTGGGAATGTACAATTGCAGCAGGTTGTCATACAAACCCGTTTGATTGCCATCGCGTACGCTGGCGATCTGGTAGGTAGGCATCCCGCCAAACATGTTGTTGGTCCACAGGGGCATCCGACCTTCTTTGACTTTGTAGTCGTTCATTTCTTTCATCATGGCCGTCACCTGGGTGATGTCACTCTGGTTCATAACTTTACCAGAGAGTTGCGGCGCAAAATAAAAGGCCGATACACCGGTGAAGATAACGATGGCGATCAGGTGAGGAATGAGTTGTTTAATCAGGTGGTTCATGAAAATATTAATTTAAAACTGGCCAATGAACGGTTAGAACTTTAATTTTTAAAGTCTATTGATTGGCTCAAAAATCCACATCTACATCGTATGGATAGGTGATCAAATATTTGATTGCTTTATCGATATTGTACCCCTCAAAAACGATGTTGTACAACATCTGAGTGATGGGCAGGCGCAATTTATAATAATTTGCCAAATGCCAGGTAATTTTCAGGGTACGAACCCCTTCAGCCAATTCAGGCATGGTGGCCTGTATATCCTGCATTTTTTCCCCCTGCCCGAGCCGAAATCCAAAGGTATAGTTCCGGCTGCTTTTGCTGGTTGCGGTAGCCACCAGGTCGCCAATGCCAGCAGTGCCAAAAAAGGCGGAGTTGGTAGTGCCCATGGCCTGGCCAAATCGCACCATTTCCATCAACCCGCGGGTGATGAGCATGGCCTGTAGGTTTTTGCCCAAACCCCGGCCACGCAGGATGCCTGAACCAATGGCAATGACGTTTTTTAATGCCCCGGCCAATTCAGCACCGAGGATGTCGTTGTTCCCAAAAACGTGGAAAGCATCGGAAGAAAGTACTTTTTTACCCAGTTCAATGACCTCTTCGTAAACGCTCCCGATTACGGTTGCAGTGGGTTGCCCTTCCAGGATTTCGGAGGCGAGGTTGGGCCCAGCAAGGCATCCGACCCGGCGCACCACCGTTTCCTGGGTAATCACCTGGCTCATGGTGCTCACGTGATGGGGTTCCAGCAGCCCTTCGTCCATTTGTTCCGGAGTGATGCCTTGGATGTCAAAACCTTTGGTGCCGTGGATGAGGAGGTGATAAGGGCGGAGATGCGGCCCAATGCGTTGCATGGTGCTGCGAAACCCATCTGAAGGGACTACCGGAAAAATCAGGGTGCATTTTTCGGCCAGTTCCTGCACATCATTGATGGCGCTGATGCGCGGCGACAGCTTGAGGCCAAAATTCGAACGCTCGCGGTTGATGCGTTCAACCGTTTCAGGATTTCTACTGAACAACAGTACATCTACCCGACGGGATAAGAGATTGGCAATGGCCGTTCCAAAGGTACCCGCTCCAATTACCCCAACTGTCTGCTGAAAATCTGGCATCCGCTCTTTTTCAATTTGGCGTAAAAGTAAGTGTATTGGTTGGATTGATATAAAAAAGAGTGGGGGAGTTTGAGGAGGGAGTGAAAAAAGTTTACAATAGGCTAAAAAAAACAAAAACCCAATCCCAAACGTTGCAGAGTAAGAGAAAACAAGGGTAAATGAATTGGCGAATAAACCGAAATAAGTTTGAAATGCCCAAAATGGGCCCCTGGACGCAACGCTTCATGTTGAGCACTGTGCTGGTGGCAGGTTTGTTTGGTTTGTCGACCCGCAAAACCAATGGACCGGCTTCGCCCAACCAACCTGCTGACGGCCCTGGTGGTGCAAACTACCTGCATGCCGAAGTCATCATGCGGGACTCAGCCAGTGAGACGGATGGTTACTGGTTGTTTGAGCCCGCCAGTCCCAAACCCGATTCTGCCCATGTCATCGTCTTCATGCACGGTTATGGAGCCTTGAACCCAATGGCCTATGGTGGCTGGATCAAACACCTGGTGCGGAAGGGCAACATCGTCATTTACCCCCGTTTCCAACGCGACATGTTGCTTACCCCCACGGAACAATTCCCCGCCAACGCCGCCAAAGGAATCCGCGACGCACTAAAAGCCCTCAAAACCGGCGACCATGTTCGACCCATCAATGGCCCCCTGATCATGCTGGGCCACTCGTATGGCGCTGCTACTGCTGCCTACCTGGCGGTGAAGTACAAACAATATGGTATCCCTCAACCCAAGGGACTTTTGCTCTGCGCTCCCGGAACCGGCCCGATGAACGGCGCCAAACTGGACGACTACCGCAATATGCCCGCTGATACCAAATTACTCATCGTCAACAGCAATGACGACCAGGTAGTGAAAGAAAAATTTCAACGCACCATTTTTAATACGGCCGTCAATACGCCTACCCGCAACTTCTTAAAACTATACGCCGACGAATACGGGACTCCCGCAGTAAAGGCACACCACAATGCCTGTTACAGCCTGGATGAATCGCTGGATTGTGGCCTCCGCAATCCTACCATTTACCGCAGCTACCTCGTGGGGCAGACCAATGCGGCGGATTATTACGGGTATTGGAAATGGGGTGATGCCTTGATTGATTGCGTGCGGGCGGGTGAAAACTGTGAATTTGCCTTCGGGAATACGGTTGAACAAAAATCCTTGGGTACTTGGGCGGATGGGAAGAAGATAAAGGAGTTGGAGGTGTGGCTGCCCTAAGGTGACTCTTTAGTGCCTTAAGTTTCTAAGGTGGTTCAAATAAAAGCTCTTGCGCGCAAGCGCGAAGAGGATGTCTTCACCACCTTAGAAACCTGAGACACTAAAGGAACACTTCAGAAATTTTGCACCTAAAACCTAATGAAAATACCATGAATAAGCTGGTCCTCCATTTTTGGTCAATTCCCAAGACTCTGGCTTTAGTTTTCCTCACCACTCCTGCTTTGACCCAAAACTTGGACTCTATTGAAAAAGACCTCGTCGAAACCTACGCCTCGATCTCTTCCTTTTTTCGGATAGACTATGACTCCTTACAATACTATTCCCAGCGTTTCGATGAAAAAATTAGTACCTATCTCGAAAAATACCCGGCTACCTTCAAACACCCCTTTGTCCAACTGAAAGAACATTGTTTCATCGCCACATCAGCAGATGGTTTGCTCCGCATCTACAGTTGGGATACCTGGTTGGGGGGAACTGCCCATATCTTCAAGAGCATCGCCCAGTTTCAGTCAGGAGAGGCTATATTTTTGGAGGAAATTGGTGGTATGGGCTTTTTTTCAGAAATATACCCGGTAAAAACGCGGCAAAAAACGTTCTACCTCGCCGTCAGCCACGGCATTTTTTCTACGGCTGATGCAGGGCAGTCTCTGGAAGCATTTTTCATTGAGCAAAATGAGCTTCGGCTAGTGGAGTTGTTCAATATCAAAGGAAAAATGAGCACTAGTATTTCCTTTGAGTTCGATTTTTATAGCGTAGTGGAGCACCCCGAACGGCCACTGAAGTTGATCAAATACGATGAGCAAAAGAAAATAATTGCTATTCCGGTGATTGCGAATAATGGGGCAGTGACGGAACTTTTTTCCCGATATCGGTTTAATGGTAGATATTTTGAGATGCTTAAATAATTAATGCATCAGAAGAAAAATGACACCAGAGCTTAAAAACGCCATAACCAATCTTTACACGATTTTTGCACAATATTCTTTTCGTCCAGAAATCGATGGCTGTCCTTGTTGTGTCACTGCACAAGACCAGCAGCAACTGTCTGCCAAGGCCTTAAACCTAATGGAATCCGAAGACCCTTCCCACTATTCCTTCAAGGCTATGACCACCTGGGGCGATGTAGAAGATTTTAAACACTTTTTGCCCCGACTTTTAGAACTCTCTGCTACCACGGGCCTTGCCTATGGTCACGAGGTTGTGCTCGGAAAATTGGAGTACGCAAAATGGAAGGATTGGGAAGAAACAGAAAAAAACGCTATCCGTGCCTTTTTACTGGCCTGGTGGACGGAGTCGCTTACCAATAAAGAAACCTGGGTTTTGCTGCAAATTAAGGATTTATACCCATTTTTCGGTGATGTAGACCCTTTCCTCGAGCGCTGGAGTTTTGATGTCAATGACCATAGTTTCCGAAATTTGATTCACTTCATCCGGAGTAACTACCACGATTTGATCGAAAGAAAATCTCACTTCAAGGAATTTGCCCCTGCTTCCATCAACAAACTTTTGAGCTGGATCGTGGCAAAAAAAGAGCTACTTGAGCAGGGCTTTTATCACTTTGAAACCACTGATCCTGAATTTACCAAAGAGATTTCTGACGCCCTTTACCTTTTGGATTGGGTGCCCTGGTCGGAGTCGAAGGAACCCTGACTGCCAAAACATCCCTACTTAAAATTTAGAGGGATATAAAATTTGAATGAACATGAATCCTAAAATAAACACCTATCGCTCGCTGTTACATTTGGTCCGTCTAGATGAAACCGACCATATTTTCAAAGACATTGCACAGCTTTTTTTAAGTGCGCTGACAGACTGGCCGACTGACGATCACCACGATATTGTAAAATGCATCCAGGGATTTAAGGACTACTTTGGTGATCCATTCACTTTTGTGGATGGCAGGATCATCAATATTGCAAGTGCACCGGATTGGACCTGGCGTGGTGAAGCCGGTGCAGCCTTAACCAAAATGATTGAACTTTCAATCGAACATTTAGATACTGCGGATTTTGATGTTATCGTTGATCGGGTGCTGAGCTATTATGAGCAAAAATTCTTGATGACCAGCAAACAAAGGCCAATCAGCAGTACCGGTTATGCTCGTTTCGATCTCTGTTCAAGTACCCTGACAGAAGTGGATTTTGTGGATTGGCTTGGACTGGAACCCGACGAATTCGGCGGTACCGATAATAACGAGATCGACGGTACAAAAACGACCATTTGGAAAATCCGTACTCCGATGACCCCAAACACCGTCTCGGCTAAGCTTATTCAAAAAATCGTGAACCGCTTGATGCCCATTAAAGACCGCTTGATTGCCTTAAAACAAGCACATCCCGACTTGAGCTGTGAGCTAAACGTGGTATTTTGGAGCGACCCACTGGATTTATACATCATCTTGGACAATGAAACGCTGCTGTTTCTTGGGGAAATTGGGGCGCAGTTTCACACTGAAATGTTCCCTATTTAACCCCTCCGAAACGCCTTCGGCGACTTCCCCGTCACCCCCTTAAACACCCTTGAAAAATACGCCGGATCCTTATAATTCAAGGAATAAGCTATCTCCGAGATGCTGTACTCCGTATGCAGCAAATGTTTCTCCGCCTCCAGGATAAAAAATTGCTGCACCACTTGTGATGCCGTTTGCCCGGCCACCTGTTTACAAATCCGGTTGAGGTGGACGTCGGTGATCCGCAAGTCCCGGGCGTATTCCTGGATGGACTTTTGTGGCGAGCGGGATTGGCGGATGTTTTGCCGAAAGGCATTGTAATAATCGGTACTGCGGGAGCCATTGGTCTCTTTTTGACCGGAGATAGCGCCATACATGCGAAAAACCTCCGTCAACAAAAGGGTTAGATAACTTTGCAGAACCAGTTTTTTTTCTGGCAATTCGTGGACCAACTCTGTGTACAATTGCTGAATGAGTTGGGTGATGTGTTTAAACCGATCAGCATCTGCCTCTGCCTGCAAGAACAATACTTGATTGAGTGCCAGCGGAATTTGTGGGGACTTGTAAAAAATGGTTTCGATAAAATCTTGCGATAAGGTCAGCACCATTCCTTGCACATCCGAACTCAAAACAAAACCATGCAGGGTGTTTTCGGGTAAAATCAAAATACAGGCCTCCCGAAGTTCCACTAGCTGGTTTTGAAGTTGCAATTGTCCAAATCCACTTTCAAACAAAAACACCTGGAATAAATGCGCATGGCGATGCATCTCGATGTGCCAATCGTATTTTTTACTACGGTATTCAATGGTTTCACAATGCATAAAATTTGGCAAGGCGAAATCCCGCGGTTCGCCGTACAAGCCATAGAGTTGCTTTTGTGCTGGCATCAATGTTTGATTTGTACAAAAAAATGGCTCAAAAGCACAAATATAGAGCACTTCTTCATTGTAAGCGAAGCATTAATTTTGTAGTTGAAAACTATTTCAAAAAACTCCTCCTTTTGATTACCATTGGGGTTTTGAGATAGCTTCTAGTTAACACCTACATCACATGCATCACCACACCCGAATCGGCATCATCGGCGCCGGACCAGCAGGCCTTACCCTTGCCCTCTTGCTGCAACGCAGCGGCATCCCTTGTGTCATTTTGGAAAACCGCAGTCGCGACTACGTGGAAAACCGCGTCCGGGCTGGTTTACTGGAGCAAAACACCGTAGACCTCCTGCGCGACTTGGGTGCTGCCGATCGACTGAATGTGGAAGGCCTGGAACACCACGGTGTAATCCTGTCGTTTAACGGCCAACGCATCCGGGTGCCTTTTGATGAATTGACCGGAGGCCGTGGGATTACCATTTACGGCCAGCAAGAAGTGGTCAAAGACCTGATCGCCACCGCACTCTACCGAGGCATTGACATTCTTTTTGAAGCCGATGCGACCCTGATTGAAGGCATTGAAAGTGAACAACCTACCATTCATTTTACCCAAAATGGGTTGGTACATACCTTGTCTTGTGATTTTGTGGCAGGTTGTGACGGTTTCCACGGGCTCTCGCGCAAAACCATGCCCCCTGATTCCTACCGCGAATTCCGTCACGAATATCCTTTTAGTTGGCTGGGCATTTTGGCCAATGTAGCTCCTTCCTCCGATGAATTGATTTACGCCTACCACGAGCGGGGTTTTGCGCTGCACAGTTTGCGCTCACCCTCGGTAAGCCGCTTGTACATTCAAGTTGACAATGAGGATAAAATTGAAGATTGGTCGGATGAACGCATCTGGGAAGAATTGTCAATTCGCCTAGGTGCCGAGGGTTGGGCCCTGGAACGCGGCCCGATTTTTGAAAAATCCATCACCCCCATGCGCAGCTTTATGATCGACAATATGCAATACGGTCGGCTCTTTTTGGCGGGTGATGCAGCGCACATCGTGCCCCCCACGGGCGGGAAGGGTTTGAACTTGGCGGTAGCAGATATTCGTTGGTTGGCAGAGGCTTTGATTCACTTTTTTGAAACTGGTCAAACTGATTTATTGGAGCAATATTCGAGCAATTGCCTGCGGCGAATCTGGCGGGCGCAGGACTTTTCCAACTTCATGACCTACCTCTTCCACAAACAAGCTGAACATGGTTCTTTTGAAAACCTGCTACAAAAGGCTAAATTTGACTACATCGGCATCTCGAAGGCGCAAGCCACAACGATTGCCGAGAATTATGTAGGCTTAAAGGATGTTTAAAATATTGGTAAAATTTAGCACCTCGCCTTCGGCGATGCGCGACAACAATAATTCAGCCACAAATGACACAAATTTCCACAAATTAAGGCACAAACTTGCGTTTGTGCTCCCCACACGAACGAAGTTCGTGCCTTAATTTGTGGAAATTTGTGTCATTTGTGGCTGAATCTCTAGAATACTCCACCGAAGGTGGGGTATTAACCTTTTACAAGTTTATTCTATGGAATGGATCTCACTAAATAACATTCCCATTCACTTCGAGTACCAGGACCAACAGCAGGCCCGCACCTTCGTGTTCGTCAACTCACTGGGGACCGACTTTCGGATTTGGGACAAAGTAGTGGAAGAACTCAAGCCTTACGGCAATATCCTGCGTTTTGACAAACCCGGTCATGGCCTTTCGGGACTGCCCGATCGCGATTTCCAAATCAAAGATTACGCGGAAATTACCGTGGCTCTGATGGATGCGCTACAAATAAAAAAAGCCGTCTACATCGGCTTATCCATCGGCGGGGTCATTGGTCAATACCTAGGGGTGCATCACCCCGAACGGTTTGAAAAACTGATCCTGAGCAATACCGCTCCAAAAATTGGCACCCTGGAATCCTGGAATACCCGCATCGAAAAAGTGCAACAAGAAGGCATTGCCAGCATCGCCGACATGGTGATGAAGGTCTGGTTTTCGGAGGCATTCCACCAGGAAAGGCCAGCGGAATTGTACGGCTGTCGCAGCATGTTGACTCACTCGCCACTGGAAGGGTACCTGATGGCCTGCAAAGCGATCCGCGACAATGACCTGACTCAGGACATTCCCAAAATTGAACTTCCCTGCCTCTGTATTGGTGGTGGAGCTGATGGTTCAACTCCACCAGCTTTGGTGGAAAGTATGGCCCAAGCCATTCCGGGAGCAGATTTTGTACTCATTCCCGAAGCCGGGCATATTCCTTGTGTAGAATCTCCCCAGCGGATGGCCACGGTCATCCTGGATTTTGTGATCTACAGTGAAGTCAAATCCTTGTACGAAAAAGGCATGCTGACCCGTCGTGCGGTACTGGGCGACGCCCACGTCGATCGTGCCGAGGCCAATAAAACCAATTTCGACCGCGATTTTCAGGAATACATCACCAACAATGCCTGGGGAGCCATTTGGTCGCGCCCGGGCTTGAGCAAACGGGAGCGGAGCATGCTTACCATTGCGGTACTGGCGACCCTGGGGTATGAAGAAGAACTGGCCATGCATTTTCGGGCCACGGCCAACACTGGAGCCACTCTGGAGGACATCAAAGAAACTTTGTTACACATCGCTGTATATGCTGGCGTGCCCGTCAGCAATTCCGCCATCAGAATTGCAAAAGGTGTTTTTGGGGACAAAATCACCACAAAATCATAGCTTTTATGGAAAACAAACGAGATTGGAGCGTACACCCGCCTTATTTATCTCCGGGCTACAAATCAACGGTGCTGCGTGCGCCGAGTAAGCCCTTGATTCCGATCAAACATACCCTTTCCGAACGCGGCGGCCCGGTGTTTGGCATGGACAGCATTGGCGCCTTGGACAATGATTTGACCAAAAACGGGATCATCAATGCTGAACCACTTGGCGAACGAATCGTGGTAGCTGGTCGGGTCATTGATGAACTGGGGCAACCCGTGCGCAATACCCTCGTTGAGGTTTGGCAGGCCAATGCAGCCGGGCGTTACATCCACAAAGTAGACCAACACGCTGCGCCACTTGACCCCAATTTTCTGGGTGGTGGCCGTTGTTTGACCGACGACGAAGGCTACTACAAGTTTTATACCATCAAGCCTGGTGCTTACCCCTGGGGCAATCACCCCAATGCCTGGCGGCCGAATCACATCCACTTTTCGCTGTTTGGGCGCAACATCACGAATCGCCTGGTTACCCAGATGTATTTCCCCGGTGATCCCCTTTTGCAATACGACCCAATTTACCTCGGGGTGCCGGAAAAAAGCCGGGAACTGCTGATTTCCAAATTTAACCTGGATTTGACGGAGCCTGATTTTGCCCTCGGTTATCAATTCGACATTGTGCTGCGTGGGCACAATGAAACACCCTTCGAAAACAAATAAAGATGGCCTTACAAACACCTTCTCAAACCGTGGGGCCTTACTTTGCCTATGGCCTTACTGCCGCCCAATACGGTTATGATTTTGACCAGATTGCCAATGATATACTCGTTTCGGATGATGTGCCAGGTGACCGGATTCACATTGTAGGTCGGGTATTTGATGGCCAAAATGCCACTATTCCCGATGCCATGCTGGAATTGTGGCAACCGGACATCAAAGCTTTTGGTCGCATCGGAACTGGAACGGATCCCAAGCACCGCTACCACTTTGAAACCATCAAGCCTCAAAGTCATGACGGGCAGGCACCCCATTTGGTGTTGATCGTACTGATGCGCGGCCTGCTGGTGCATGCTTATACCCGGATTTACTTCTCGGACGAGGCGGCAACAAATGCTCAGGATGCCGTGTTGAATAGCGTACCTGCTGAGCGCCGGAGCACGCTCATTGCACAAAAGCAGATCGTCAACGGGCGTACCGAGTACCATTTCGATGTACACATGCAAGGCGAATTGGAAACCGTATTTTTTGATGTATAGAAAAATGGTTGAGGAGTTGAGGCTGCCGCGAGCGATCCGGTCACTGAGCGGAG
>NZ_JANRKL010000083.1:0-10670 GCF_033763495.1 Haliscomenobacter sp.
ACTTTTCCTGAGTACTGCTTTTATCTCGTCTCCAAGCCCTAATCGCACTACCCCGGAACCAAAGCTGGAAAACCCCATGTCTGTACAATACCTGAAAGAAAAGCTGCGCAAAAAAAGTCCAAGGTTGGTGTTAAATGCAGACATTGAAAAAGACCTCAAAAAAAAGATCGAATCTGACCCCGTTATCAAAAACATGTACCAGGCCATTCGCCTCAATGCCCAAAGCATCACCAAACTACCCTTGCTTGAACGCATCGTAGAAGGTCGGCGTTTGTTGGCCGTTTCCCGCGAAATGTTGTACCGGATCAACATGCTGGGTATGACCTATCGCCTGGAAAAAGACCCAAGCATCCTCAAGCGCATCAATGAGGAAGTGTTGGCTGTGTGCAACTTCTCAGACTGGAACCCCTCACATTACCTGGATGTAGCTGAAATGTCGCTGGCGATTGCCCTTGCCCTGGATTGGGCGGGTGAGGACTTGCCCAAAACAACGGTGGCTTTGGCCAAAACGGCCCTCATCGAAAAGGGCATCAAACCCAGCTACAACAAAGCAGGCAATACAGGTTGGGTAAATGGAACCAACAACTGGAACCAGGTTTGCCACGGAGGTATGATCGCTGCAGCCATCGTGATCGCCGAACAGGACCCAGAGCTCGCCGCCCAAACCATCCACCGCGCCCTAGAAGGTATGCCCCACGCCCTGGACGAATACGGCCCCGATGGTGTCTACCCGGAAGGAGCAACCTATTGGGGTTATGGGACCAGTTTTAGTGTGGTTACGGCGGCCATGTTTGAAAGTGCCTTCGGCACCGATTTTGGCTTGTCTAAATACCCTGCTTTTATTGAAAGTGCAACCTACAAAGTGCTCAATGTAGCACCCTCGGGTTGGTATTACAACTTCGCCGATTGTGGCGACAAGCGGGGCGAAAACGGCGATGTCACCCTGGCCTGGTTTGCGGCAAAAACAGGGAACAAGGTCTTTTTTGAAAAAGAGCGTTTTTTGCGCCCAACCGAAAAGATGGGCAAATTGGGTCGCCTAGAAGGGGCTGGTTTGGTCTGGTTGTCCCAGTACAAGGAAGCCCAAGACATTAAAGTGCCCGAGGCTTGGAGCGGCAAGGGCTCCAACCCCATCGTTATTTTTAAAAGTGGCCCCACCGATCCTCACCAGTATTATTTTGGAGGAAAGGGCGGTCGCGGCACCGTCAACCACGGCAATATGGATGGTGGTTCCTTTGTATTTGAACTGAATGGTGTGCGCTGGGTAGTTGATCCCGGCAATCAGGAATACCATTTGTTGGAAAAAACGGGTTTTGACCTGTGGGGGCGCTGCCAAACCTGCCAACGCTGGAAGCTACTCACTAAAAACAACTACGGTCACAGCACTTTAACTGTCAACGATTCCCTACACATTACGGATGGTCTGGCGACCATTGCCGATTTCAAAGCTGGAACTAATCCAGAAGCGACCATCGAAATGAGCCCTACTTTTGCCGGGCAGCTAAAAAGTGCCCAACGCAGATTCGTAAAAGATGGCCCACAATCTTTACTCATCGAAGACCAAATTGAAACCATCCCTGCTACCAAAATGGTCACCTGGCAATTGATGACCACCGCTGATGTAGAAATCATAAAAGGTGGAGCAGTTTTGACACAGGATGGCAAAAAACTGAAGCTAGAAAACCTTTCCCATCCTGAAATCAGTGTTTCCGTCATTTCCCTTTACCCAGCACCATTGGAGCTTGATCGGCAGATTCCAGGTTTGAAGCGGCTTGAATTGCGGATTCCGGCTTATTTGTTTAAGGGGGGGAAGGGAAAAATCGGGGTTCGCTTGGCGGGGCAACAGTAGATGAAATTGATCTTCTTTCTAAGAGCCTCAAAAAAAAATTCGAGTAGCATCATTTAAATCGAACCCATGCACCAAAAAATTTATGGCTTTCTATGGCTTTGCGTGGTTTTCATTTTTGGCATCCCCTGTATACATGCACAAAACCTGAGAATGGATGGCTACAAAGG
Organism: Haliscomenobacter sp.; assembly: GCF_033763495.1. Taxonomy (GTDB): domain Bacteria; phylum Bacteroidota; class Bacteroidia; order Chitinophagales; family Saprospiraceae; genus Haliscomenobacter. Next base: position 2,014 of record NZ_JANRKL010000083.1, read on the forward strand.
AATTTGGTTTACATTGGGCCAGTTTTCAGAATATGGGGATAAATATTCAGGGGGGCTGGGCACTTACACTGCCAATCACTTGCCAGTAGCGATTTATGCACCTCCAGTCCAAAAAACTTTTTTTGTGTATGGAGGGACTAGGCATCAAGATGAAAGGCATTTATTGATCATGATATCCTATTTTGACCACCGCAAAAAAAAAGTACCCAAACCAGTCATTGTTTGTGATAAGATGGGAGTAGACGACCCCCATGACAACGCCTCTCTTTCCATTGACAAATATGGGTATGTGTGGATTTTTGTAAGCGGACGTGGAAAAGTCAGGCCAGGCCTGATTTTCAAAAGTAAGCAACCCTATACTATTGATGCATTTGAGCAAGTTCGTGAAGCGGAAATAACTTATCCACAACCCTGGGCAACTGAAGCAAATGGTTTTCTTTTGCTGTTTACCAAATACACCAATGGCCGTGAATTGTATTGGTCTACAAGCAGTGACGGCAAAACCTGGGCTCCCGATCAAAAACTTGCCGGAATGGGTGGGCATTACCAAATTACCAATATGCGCGACAATACTTTGGTAACTGCTTTTAATTACCATCCCGGAGGAAACGTAGATCAACGCACCAACCTCTATGTGGTAAAAACGAATGATAGGGGGAAAACTTGGCAAACAGTAGGTGGTGAAGTCTTAAAAACTCCGCTAAGCGATACCTACAACAAGGCATTGGTCAAAGATTATGCAGTTGAGGCAAAACTTGTTTATTTAAACGACCTGAATTTTGACCTGCGAGGAAACCCCATCATACTCGCTGTATTAGGGAAAAGTGCAAAACCAGGGCCTCAAAGCGGCCAACGGGAATGGGTGGTCATTCATTGGAAAGATACCCACTGGGAATTTCATAAAGTATGTGAATCTACCCACAATTATGACATGGGATCGCTTTACATCGAGCCCAAGCTGTGGCGAATAATTGGGCCTACGACTGCTGGCCCACAACAATATGGAACGGGTGGCGAAATGGTGCTCTGGGAATCCAGTGACGAAGGAAAAACCTGGACTAAAATTCGGAACCTAACCAGTAATAGTCTTCGAAATCATGCGTATGCCCGCCGCCCATTGTACGCACATCCAAATTTTTACGCCTTTTGGGCTGACGGCGATGCGAATCAATTTTCGATTTCCAAGCTTTATTTTTCAAACCAGAAAGCAAATAAAGTTTGGGTCTTGCCTTTTGAAATGGACAAAGCTTTGATGAAGCCAACAAGGTTAAGGAACGAAAAAATAAAGTAAAGTAAAGAACAAGCTGTAAATAGCTTACTCGTTCCTACAAGCTTATCAAAATTTATTCAACCACCATATTCCAATTGTTATGCGGGCCATCCACAAATTGTCACTCCTTTTCCTCTTAGCGCTACTGATGCAAGTAGCAGCATTCGCCCAGCCCCCTCAAAGCCCCTTATCCCCAACCGACTTCCTCTCACCCCCCCAGCGCTACGGCATCCGCTGCTGGTGGTGGTGGCTCAATGGCAACGTTACCAAGGCCGCCATCTCCCGCGATTTGGCCGAGATGAAAGCCAAAGGGTTCAGCGGGGCCTGCATTTTTGACGCCGGAGGGGCTGAGCAACGCGGCAATGCCCAGGTGCCCGAAGGCCCGATGTTTGGCAGCCCGGACTGGCGCGACCTGTACCTGCATGCCATCAATGAAGCCGAAAAACATGGACTGGTGATGTCGCTCAGCATCCAGAGTGGCTGGAATTTGGGTGGACCGGACATCACCCCGGAAGAAGCCGCCAAACAGGTGGTTTTTTCGGAAACCAAAGTCCAAGGCGGCACCCGCATTCAACAAACCCTAGCGCAGCCGCCCAGTAGGTACGACTATTACCAGGATATTGTGGTTTTGGCCATTCCTTACAAAGAAATCAAAGAGCGCCAACCCATCCGCGATTTTGCCAATAAAGCCGCCACCCGGGAAGTGGGTTGGTCCGTACCCGAAACCCGACCCTTGTTGACAGACATTCCCGGTACCCCTGGAGAAGAAGATGCCGCCCTCAAACAAGTCCTGAACCTCAACGCCTATTTTAAAAATGGCCAACTGGACTGGACCGCCCCACCCGGTGACTGGACAATCATTCGCCTCGGCTACTCCCCCACCGACGCCCATGTGTCGACCTCCAGCGGCAAATGGCAAGGCCGGGTGATGGACTACATGAGCGCCAAACATTTCAACCGCTATTGGGACACCCACGTGGAACCGCTTCTGCAAATGATCGGCGATCGCGCTGGCAAAACCCTCCGCTACCTGCAAACCGACAGCTTTGAAGCAGGAGGGATGAACTGGACGGATGGTTTTGAAGCCGAATTCAAAAAACGCCGGGGCTATGATCCCCTTCCTTACCTGCCCGTCTTGGCGGGCAAAATCATCGAAAGCCGTGAGGTTAGCAATCGCTTCCTGAACGACTTGCGCAAAACCCTGGGCGACTGCATTTCGGACAATCACTACCGCGTTTTTGCTGAAAGAGCCAAAAAATACGGCATGGGCATCCAGCCCGAATCCGCTGGGCCACACGCAGGCCCATTTGATGGCCTCAAAAACTACAGTCATTCCGAAATCATGATGAGTGAGTTTTGGTCACCTTCGCCCCACCGTTCCAAACACATCGACCGTTTTTTTGTGAAACAAGCCGCCAGCGCAGCCAAAATTTTTGACAAAAAGCTGGTGGGTGCCGAGTCTTTCACCACCATCGGTCCTCACTGGAACGACGTCATCTGGGCCGATATGAAACCCAGCGCCGACCACGAATACTGCGCCGGACTCAACCTCGTTTACCTGCACACCTTTACCTGCTCCCCTCGGGAGATGGGCCTACCCGGCCAGGAGTATTTCGCGGGCACCCATTTCAATCCCAACGTGACCTGGTGGCATTACTCCGGGCCATTTATCCAATACCTGAGCCGCTGCCAAATGATGCTACAACAGGGGCGTTCGGTAGCCGATGTGTTGTACTATTACGGCGACCACATCCCCAACCTCGGGCGCTACAAGGAAGATGACCCCGCTGGTGCCTTACCCGACTACGATTACGACCTCATCAACGAGGATAAATTATTGGCCCTGGCCGTGAAAAATGGTCGGATTGTGCTGCCGCATGGGGTGAGTTACCGGGTACTGGTATTGCCCAATCACCAGATTTTGTCTTTGGCGGCTTTGAAAAAAGTGCAGGCGCTGGTCTTGGCTGGGGCAACGGTGATTGGCAGGCCGCCATTGAGTACCGCAAGTTTAATGGGTGGTGAAGCAGCGGAAAAACAGCGCACAGCCATTGTGCTCAGCTTGTGGGGCAAAGCTCCGGCAGCGGTAGGCATGCGCAGCGTAGGCAGCGGCAAAGTAATTTGGGGTAAAACAGCCAAAGAGGTTTTGAATACCACCCTGGCACCCGACTGCGCTTTTGTGCAAAAACCGGAGGGTAAAATTTACGATTACATCCATCGGCAGGTTGGAACGGAAGATATCTATTTCATCAGCAGCCAAAACCCGGTGAGCACCCAGCTTACTGCCGCTTTTCGAATGCAGGGCAAACAACCGGAGCTGTGGGATGCCGTAACTGGGGAAGTACGACCAGCCAGCACTTTTTACCAAAAAGAAGGCAAGACCTTTGTGCCGCTGGACTTTGGGCCCAATGGTTCCATCTTTGTGGTTTTCCGCAAAGCCTTACCTGCTGGAAGTACAGCCGCTTCTAAAGCCCCCAACTACCTCAATTACCGCGCCATCGATACCCTCAAAACCCGCTGGCGGGTGCTCTTCGACCCCGAATACGGCCATCAGGAAATGCAACTGGATTCGCTGATCAGCTGGACCGAGCGCCCCGAACCGGGTATCAAATATTTCTCTGGTGCCGCCATGTACCGCACCAATTTTGACGCGGCGGATTTGAATGGGCAGTTGTTTCTCGATTTGGGTGCCGTAAAAGACGTAGGCATTGCCCAAGTCAAAGTGAATGGTAAAGACCTGGGGATCTTGTGGTGCCCTCCTTTTCGGATTCCGGTGTCGGGATTGTTGAAGGCCAAAGGCAATGAACTCGAAGTGATGGTGGTGAATTCCTGGCGCAATCGCCTGGTGGGCGACCGCGGCAAACCACAGAATGAACGGATCACCAAAACGAATGTGACAATCAAGCCGGAATGGCAGTTGTTGGACTCCGGTTTATTGGGGCCAGTGCGGCTGATGAAAGGTGAATAAAATAATGGAGGGAAATAGGACAATTCCAAGGGTTTAGTCCTATTTTCCCAGCCAAATTTCATCGTCATGCTCATTAGAGGAGTTGCACTACTCGCAGCCTGTTACGTCATCGGACAACTCATCGGAGAAACCCTGGGGCGTTTGCTCCGCATCGACGCCAATGTAGGTGGCGTTGGTTTCGCAATGCTATTGCTCATTTTATCCCAAAACTGGCTGGAACAACGCGGGCGTTTTCACCTGGAAATGCAGGAAGGGGTAGTATTTTGGAGCAAAATGTACTTGCCTGTCATTGTGGCCATGTCGGCTACGCAGAACGCCAAGCTTGCTTTATCCAGTGGATTGGTAGCACTACTGGCTGGCATTGTGCCCGTATTTGTATGTCTGGCTACCATGCCTTTAATCTCCAAACTCAGCCCCAAACCCGAATAAACGATGGAATACATTACTACAGTTTTGGTCAAAAATGGCCTCATCGTGGCTTTTTTGGTGACGGGTTTGCTGATGCTTGTGGCGGAATATTTGTCTAAAATTTTGACGAATAAAAAAATCCCTGGTTCGGCGATTGCCATTTTTAGTGGGCTGGTCCTGGCCTATTTTGCCGGGGTAGCGACGGGTGGCAGCAAAGGTATTGCCGACATCAAGGTTTTGTCGGGTTTTGAACTGATGGGCGGGGCCATGTTCCGGGATTTTACCATTGTTTCCACTGCGATGGGGGTCAGTTTTGGCATCATCAAAAAAACGGGGTTGGCTGGAGTAGTTTCGCTGCTGGTTGGGGTGATATTGTCCTTTTTTGCCGGAGCGATGATTGCCATTGCGCTGGGTTATCAGGACGCAGCAAGCATCACCACCATTGGCGCCGGAGCCTGCACTTTTGTGGTAGGCCCAGTGACGGGTACGGCGGTTGGAGCGGCTTCGGATGTGGTTGCGATCAGCATCGCAGCAGGAGTAGTCAAATCTATTCTGGTAACGATTGGTACCCCTTTAATCGCCCGTTTCATTGGATTGAATTCGCCCCAGTCGGCAATGATTTACGGCGGTTTGATGGGAACGACGAGTGGTGTTGCTGCCGGACTAGGCGCTACCGATCCAAAACTGGTGCCTTATGGAGCTATGACAGCTACGTTTTACACAGGGCTGGGATGTTTGTTGTGTCCTTCGGCATTGTTCTTATTGGTAAAAGTGTTTTTTGCTTAAAACCCAGATTACGCTGTATGACGCAAAAAATTACTTCCCGATTTTTATTACTTTTGCGCTCCGAAAATCGTTGTGCATGAGTTTTGTAGAAGAATTAAAAAAGCGCCGCACTTTTGGCATCATCAGTCACCCGGATGCCGGTAAAACCACGTTGACCGAAAAATTACTGCTCTTCGGGGGTGCCATTCAGGTAGCTGGTGCGGTGAAATCCAACAAGATCAAAAAAGCAGCCACTTCCGACTTCATGGAAATTGAGCGGCAACGGGGTATCTCCGTGGCCACCTCCGTAATGGCCTTCGATTATCGCGGTCTCAAAATCAACATCCTGGACACCCCTGGTCACGAAGACTTCGCAGAAGACACCTACCGCACCCTTACTGCCGTGGACAGTGTGATTGTGGTCATCGACGTGGCCAAAGGCGTAGAGCCCCAAACCGAAAAACTTGTGCGGGTTTGCCGCATGCGCAATACGCCCATCATCGTGTTCATCAACAAATTGGACCGTGAAGGGAAAGAAGCTTTTGACCTCCTGGATGAAGTGGAGTCCAAACTCGGCCTGAGTGTAACTCCCCTGAGCTGGCCCATCGGTATGGGGAGCCGCTTCAAAGGGGTGTACAGCATTTACGAAAAAAACCTGATCCTTTTTCAACCCCACGGCAAGCAGGAAGAGGAAGAAGTCATCAGCATCACCAGTCTTGATGACCAAAGACTGGACAAGGAAGTAGGCGCGGACATGGCCAAGACCTTGCGCGAAGAAACCGAGGTGATTCAAGATTTATACCCCGAATTTGACCAGGAGTACTACCTGGCAGGAGAACTTTCGCCGGTGTTTTTTGGCTCGGCAGTCAACAACTTTGGGGTACGGGAATTGCTGGATTGTTTTGTGGAAATTGCTCCCGAGCCACTGCCCCGCGAAACCGAAGAGCGCGCCGTCAACCCAACTGAAGACCAATTCAGTGGATTTATTTTTAAAATCCACGCCAATATGGACCCCAACCACCGCGACCGGATTGCCTTTTTGCGCATCTGTTCCGGCAAGTTTGAACGCAATACCAACTACCTGCACGTTCGCCAGAACAAAAAGATGAAGTTTGCCAACCCTACTTCTTTTATGGCAGCTAAAAAAACGGTCATCGACGAGGCTTTCCCTGGCGATGTGATTGGTTTGTATGACTCGGGAAACTTTAAAATCGGCGACGCACTAACCAATGGCGAAGTGCTGCACTTCAAGGGTATTCCCAGTTTTTCCCCCGAACAATTCCGCTTTGTCAACAACGCAGATCCCCTCAAAACCAAACAATTGGCCAAGGGCCTGGATCAACTCATGGACGAAGGGGTGGCGCAAATGTTCACCCGCGATACCGACGGGCGACGCATCATCGGCACGGTGGGGGCCCTGCAATTTGAAGTGATCCAGTACCGCCTGGAACACGAATACGGGGCCAAAGTGACTTACGAGCCTGCCTCTCTGCGCAAAGCCTGCTGGATTTCCTGCCCGGATGAAACGGCATTGAAAGAATTTACGGCCCGCCGCAAAAAAGACCTGGCTCACGATACTGAAGGTAAACTGGTCTTTTTGGCCGAATCGGAATGGTCCTTGAAGATGGTACAAGAGAACCATCCGAAGGTGCAGTTTCACTTTACGAGTGAGTTTTAGGTTCTATTTAAGGTTTAAGCGCTGGTTGAAATGTTTATTTTGCACTCAGAAAACTTCAACAAACGCTTAAACCAAATTATTCATGGTCCACAAGTTTTTTTGTTTCGCTCTGTTGCTCCTAGGTAGCCAGGCCTTCGCCCAAAACCTACCCAAACCCAGCCCTGCCCAGCTCGCCTGGCAACAACTGGAAACCACCGCTTTCCTACACTTCACCGTCAACACCTACACCGACAAGGAATGGGGTGATGGCACCGAAAGCCCCAGCATCTTCAACCCAGTCAAATTTGACGCCAATCAATGGGTCAGCGCGCTCAAAGCCGGGGGCTTCAAAATGTGCATCATCACGGCCAAGCACCACGATGGTTTCTGCCTTTGGCCTTCCAAATACACTGATCACTCGGTCAAAAACAGCCCCTGGAAAAACGGCCAAGGCGACATCGTTAAAGAAGTGGCCGACGCCTGCCGGGCGCAAGGACTCAAGTTTGGCTTTTACCTCTCCCCCTGGGATCAGCACGAAAAAACCTACGGCACGAACCAATACAATGATTTTTACAAAAACCAGTTGCGCGAATTGCTGAGCAATTACGGCGTGGTACATGAGGTGTGGTTCGATGGGGCCAGAGGGCCAAATGCAAAAGACATGCAATACGATTTCCAAGGCTTTTGGAGTATGGTAAAAGAACTTCAACCCCAGGCCGTGTGCTTTTCGGATGCAGGCCCTGGTGTACGCTGGGTAGGCAATGAGTCGGGAAATGCAGGCGAAACCTGCTGGTCGACCATCATCACTGCGGGCATGGCGCCTGGTGTGGCGGACTCCAAATACCTGAACACTGGTGACGAAAAAGGTACGGAATGGATCCCTGCCGAAACGGATGTGTCCATTCGTCCAGGCTGGTTCTATCACCCCAAAGAAGACGATAAAGTGCGCTCCCCACAAAATCTGGTGAACCTCTACTACCAATCGGTTGGCCGCAATAGCTTGTTGCTTCTCAACGTACCCCCCAACCGCGAAGGCTTGCTTTGTCCGCAGGATGTAGCTGCCATCAAGGAGTTTCGGAGCATCCTGAACGAGACCTTCAAAACCAATCTCGCCAAATCCGGCAAGAACAAAAAACTGGTCGACAACAAACTCAGCACCTGGATCAACGCACCGGAAAAAGCGGCCATCGAAATCAATTTGCCCAAAGCTGCTACTTTCGACCGTTTTATGGTGCAAGAAAACATCGCCGAAGGCCAACGCATCGCCGAAGCTCAACTGGAGTACTGGGATGGCAGCAGTTGGAAACTGATCAAAAATTTTACCACGGTGGGATACAAACGCCTTCTGCGTTTTGATGCCGTTACTGCTTCCAAATTGCGACTAACTGTCTTACGTGCCCTGGCTCCTGCGCAGATAGCGGAGGTGGGGGTGTATAAGGCATCGATGAAAGAAAGTGAAAAGTGAAAAGTGAAAAGTGAAAAGTGAAAAGTGAAAAGTGAAAAGTGAAAAGTGAAAAGTGAAAAGTGAAAAATTATTTATAGTTTTTCACTTTTCACTTTTCATTTCTCACTTCTTTTTTTATCTTTATACC
>NZ_JANRKL010000084.1:0-25924 GCF_033763495.1 Haliscomenobacter sp.
ATGGTAAGGTTCGGCAATACGAACCAGGAACAACGGCGCTTGAAGTAGCTCGTTCCATCAGCGAGGGCTTGGCCCAGAAGGTTCTTTCGGCAAAAGTAAACGGCGAAGTGTGGGATGCCACCCGTCCGATCCCCACCGACGCGACCTTGACGCTGCTCACCTGGGATGATAAAGACGGAAAAACCACGTTTTGGCATTCCTCCGCCCACTTGATGGCCGAGGCATTGGAGGCCCTGTTCCCTGGCATCAAGTTTGGTACGGGGCCAGCTACCGAGAATGGTTTTTACTACGATGTTGATCCAGGTGGCAAACAGATCTCGCTGGACGACCTGCCCAAGATTGAAGAAAAGATGCTCGAACTGGCCCGGCAGAAGAATGGCTACATCCGCAGAGACATTACCCGGGATGAAGCCTTGAAGTTTTTCCAGGAAAAAGGAGACGAGTACAAAATTGAACTGATTGAAAAACGCGGCGCCGACGAAGCCCTTACGCTGTATACGCAAGGCAACTTCGTGGACCTTTGCCGCGGGCCACATATTCCGGACACCGGATTCATCAAGGCTGTAAAATTAACCAACGTAGCGGGTGCTTATTGGCAGGGCGATGAGACGCGTCAGCAGTTGCAGCGCATCTATGGGGTTGCTTTCCCCAAACAAAAAGACCTGCAAGAGCACCTCGTGATGCTGGAAGAAGCCCGCAAACGCGATCACCGCAAGTTGGGGCAGGAACTAGAACTTTTTATGTTTTCCGAGCGTGTAGGGGCGGGTTTGCCCATTTGGCTACCCAAGGGCAACGCCCTACGCGACCGTTTGATGAACTTCCTGCGCACCGAGCAGGAAAAGCGGGGCTACAAACTGGTAACTACTCCCCACATTGGCCGCAAGGAATTGTACGTCACTTCGGGGCACTACGCCAAGTATGGCAAGGATAGTTTCCAGCCCATCCATACTCCTCGAGAAGGGGAGGAGTTTTTGCTCAAGCCGATGAACTGCCCTCACCACTGCGAAATTTACGCACACCGTCCCCACTCTTACCGCGATCTGCCCATGCGTATCGCGGAGTTTGGCACCGTGTACCGCTACGAGCAAACGGGTGAGTTGCACGGGTTGTCGCGGGTACGTGGCTTCACTCAGGATGACGCGCACATCTTTTGCACCGAGGATCAGGTAAAGGATGAGTTCCTGAATGTATTGGACCTTACGCGGACGGTTTTGTACAAGATGGGCTTTAAGGAGTTCACGGCTCAAATCTCCCTGCGCGACCCCAATACGCCAGAGAAATACCTCGGAACGGACGAAAACTGGCGCAACGCCGAAAATGCCATCATCGAAGCAACCCGTGAGGTAGGCCTAAAAACCACCATGGAGTTGGGGGAAGCTGCGTTCTACGGCCCCAAACTGGACTTCATGGTGCGTGACGCCATTGGCCGCCAGTGGCAATTGGGTACCATTCAGGTGGATTATAACCTGCCCGAACGTTTTGAACTGGAATACGTAGGTGCCGACAACAAAACCCACCGCCCGGTGATGATCCACCGCGCACCTTTTGGGTCGATGGAGCGCTTCATTAGTATTTTGATTGAAAACACGGCGGGTAAATTCCCACTTTGGCTCATGCCTGAGCAATATGCACTGCTGCCGATCAGCGATAAATTTGTAGACTACTGCAAAGAAATCGAAGAAAAACTGGCTGCACACGACATCCGGGGTTACATCGACGACCGCAGCGAAACCATCGGTCGCAAAATCCGGGATACCGAATTGAAACGTATACCTTATATGCTCATCGTTGGGGAGAAGGAAATGGAGGCCAATGCCGTAGCAGTACGCCGCCAGGGCGAAGGAGACAAGGGCAGCGTAAGTCTGGAGGCTTTTGTGGAGCTTTTCCAGGAAGCACTGGCGAAGGAGGAAGAATAGGGAAAAGTTGAGGAGTTGAGGAGTTTAGGCTACCGCAGCAATCCGGTCACTGAGCGTAGCCGAAGTGCAAGGATCGCTGCGGTAGCCTAAACTCCTCAACCCCTCAACTCCTCAACCTTTTTATCATCTAAAAGTTAAAAAAATGCAAATACCCAAATTAGGTTTGCATAATACTTGAACACAACGTATTTTTAAAGTGTTAAATTTTTGTCCTAAAATACTATTGCATGAAGCACTTCTTACTCTTATTAACCCTGGTACTTTTCATTATCCCGAAAGCGATAGGACAAACAAGCGCTAAGACTGGCAATTGGTATGCATCAGCAGAGGCAGACCGAGGTGTCATTATTGAGGTTTACCCCAATCCAACTACCAGTCACATTGGTTTAACTGACGTTCAAGGTGTGCAAAAAGTGATGGTTTTTAATTTGGCAGGTCGCCAGATGAAAATCTTCGAAGACATTGCAGCCGACAAAAAAATGTACGTTGGTGACCTACCCAGAGGGATTTACCTGGTGCGGATCATCGGTGATAAAGGCAAAGTTATCACCACCAAGAGGATCAGCAAACAATAAATTAGGGGCGAGAAAAAAACAAGCGTTCATTTTTACCCACTATTCAGGTATTCAGGAAAGAACCAAAAACGGCTGGATGAAGTTGAAAAGACTTGATTCAGCCGTTTTCTATTTTAGCTTATGTCCAATACACTCTTGCAACGTCACACTACCCTTAGTGCCAACCTACTGGCCTTTTGCCGCCACCTGCGCCAAAAAGGTTTCACCATTGGCCCCCTGGAATCAAGTGCAATGTTGGCGGCGCTAGACATCGTTGAACCCTTCCACGATCCACAATTGTTTCAATACACCCTGCGCGCCACCCTGGCCCGCACCCAACGGGAGCAGGAACTTTTTGATCAAATTTTCCCCCAATACTGGAAAGAACTGGAAAAAGCGGTGGACTCTAAAATCGCCGAGGACAAGCAGCCGCGCAAACCAGGCACCCGCCAGCAGCCTCCCTCTTTGCAAGCCCTAAAAAGCTGGCTCAACGGCAAACCCGCCCAAGACAACATCGAATTGGCGGTATACAGTGCTGGCGAATCACTGGGCCGCAAAGACTTTTCCCTATTCAGCACCGAAGAATTGCAGGAAATCAACAAACTGATCCTGCAAATTGCCCGACGGATGGCGCGCCAATACAGTCGCCGCAAAGAACGGGCCCGCTCCGCCAGCATGCTCGACCTGCGTACGACCATGCGCAAAAACCTGCGCCGGGGTGGGGAACTGATTGAACTCGCCCGTTTTAGCCCCAAACAACAAAAAAATCAACTCATCCTGCTTTGTGATGTGAGCAAGTCGATGGATTTGTACAGCCAGTTTTTGATCCAGTTCGTATACGCCTTTCAGCAACTCGGTCAACGGGTGGAGACCTTTATGTTTTCCACCAGCCTGCAACGCATCACCAAAGTGCTGCGCCAGGGCATTTTCCGCCAGGTGCTGAACGAATTGAGTGAGACTGTGCCCGGCTGGTCGGGTGGAACCCGCATCGGGGCTTCCTTTGCGCAGTTTTATCAGCAATACAGCCGTTTGTTGCACGGCCATAGTACCGTACTCATTCTCAGCGACGGAATGGATACGGGTGATATCGAAGTGCTGGAAGAAAGTATGCGCAAAATTGGCAAAAAGGCCGAGCGGGTGATTTGGTTGAATCCATTGGCGGGTCGGCCTGGTTATGCGCCCGAGGTGCGGGGCATGCAGGTATCGTTGCCGTATGTGGATCTGTTTGCGCCGTTGCACAATGTGGAGAGTTTGCGGGCTTTGGGGAGGGTGTTGTGAGTAATTTTTTACTTTCAAACATTTTTCACCACCTAAGAAACCACAGCCACTTTAGATTCACCTTAGTTTTGCCCAATCTACAAACAAACAACATTAGCCACACCACATGAACAAGATCAGCCTGTCCCTCTACTGCCTCCTGGGTTTTTCCAGCCTTTGGGCGCAAAAACCAATTCTGCCCAACGACCAATCCGAATGGTGGAAACGCAACAACCTGCGGCTCATTCAAATGAACCTACCGGCCTACGAAGCTGCCAAACTGGACGCCGACAGCATCGTCAAAGATTTGCGCACATTTTCGGCCAACACCCTCATCATCAACGCGGGCGGGATTATGGCGTTTTACGAAAGCAAACTGGATTTTCATTACCTCAACCCTTACATGAAGCCGGGTGATCTGGGCCGGATTGTCCAAGGTTGCCATGAACAGGGGATCAGAGTGATTGTACGTTTTGACTTCAGCCGGGCCGATCAAAGCATTTTTCAAAAACACCCCGACTGGTTTTACCTTTCGCCCACGGGCAAACGCATCGTCAATACCGACAAATACGTGGTGAGCATCAATGCGCCCTACGTACAGGAAAAAGCTTTTGACATCATCGCCGAAGTGCTCGACAACTTTGATGTGGATGGCATCTTCCTCAACATGCCTGGCTACCAAACCCGCAATTCCTATGAAAACACTTACGAAGGCATTGATCAAAACGAATACGATAAGGCTGCTTTTAAAAAATGGAGTGGAGGCCTGGAACTACCTTTGAAAGAGGATAAAAACGACCCCGTTTTTAGAAAATACGAGGAATTTAAAAAGGAAAGCATCAGTTTGTGGTCCAAAAAACTGCACGAATTGGTCAAGGGCCGCAAAAAGAAAGTCGCCATTTGTACTTACCTCGAAGACTATGTCGATATCATTCGCCACGAAAGCCAAACCCACGGCTTGCCTTATTGGCCTTACACGGGCAGCGACAATACCAACCACATCGAACAAACTTTCCCTGACAAAATTGTCAGCAATGCCAGCATTCAGCAAATCTCGTTTCGCAGCCGCTTCAATGCTGCTGAACCCGAAGAGGTAGGCATCCGCCTCTGGGAAAACCTGGCCAACGGCTCCGGCACTGATGTAAGCCTGATGGGCGACCTCCGGGAGTACGAAGATCAGCGGAATTTTGCGGTGATGAAAAAGATTTATGCTTTTCAAAAAAAATGGGAACCCTATTTTGGCAAATACGAGTCGGTGGCCAAAGTTGCGGTGGTCGCCCCGGGGTATTGGCCAGGTGGTTTGCCAATGGAGGAATACCGGGGCATCCAGCTAATGTTGAAGGAAGCTCATATTCCTTTCGACATCATTCAGGACAATCATTTGGCCCGACTTAAAGCAAAACTGGGTCAATACAAGGTTTTGATTTTACCCGATATCCAGTATTTGGCTGCGCAGGATTTGGCGGCTTTGCAGGAGCTTTCGCAAGCGGGTGTATCGCTTTTTGCCAGCAATCGTAGCCTTTTTGATGCCCCGGCGGTGTTGAAAACCCTGTTTGGAGCGACTATTGTAAAAGACCTCAACGATGGGGAGGGCAATTATCTTCAACCCAATGACCCCAAAATCTTCACCCATTTCGTCGGGCAAAGTATGGTGCATTTCAAGTACAACCTGGGTTTGTATCAATTTGACCAGGGTGATAAGCCCCTGCTGCCCATTTTGGACAAAGGCCGTCCTGGCCCGCCCGAAATGATCGGCGGTCATGATCCGCTCAATTATTTTGCAGCCAACCTTCACCAAAACGGCAAAAGCACCAATGCCTTGATGCCCATCAACATTGGCCGCATTTATTACCAAACGGGCTACGAGCAGCACAAATACCTGGTTCTGGATGTTTTAAAGCAACTGTATCCAGCAGTTGATCAACAAATCATTACAAATGCCCATCCCCGGGTGGAAATGATCTTGAATGAATACATGCCGAATACCGCAGAGGTAACCATCGCTACTCCTTTTCGCTCGGCAGGGCATGTCTTACACTTGATTAACCTTACTGGGTTTAGTGGGAATACGTATTTTGAACCGCTGCCCATTTACGATACCGAGGTCAAAATCAAAGTGGATTATCGGCCAAGGAAGGTGTGGAGATTGGGGGAGGAGAAGCCTATCACTTTTGTATACCAGCAGGGTTATGTGAGTTTCAAAGTGGGTCGGTTGGCGGATTATGCGGGGATAGTGGTAGAGAAATAAACAATTGTTCTATTGCGAAGTGACAGAGGTGTTTCTTTAGTGCCTTAGGTTTCTTAGGTGGTGAAAAGAAACAACAGGACATTTTTTACCACCTAAGAAACCTAAGGCACTAAAGAGGCACCACAGTTATAGTACGCAGAAAAAAACTGCCCTCAACACCACGAAACGTTGAAGGCAGCATCTTAAAATATCGCGTCTGCATCATTTGACACTCAACAGCGTCAAGCTTTGCTTTTTATCACCATGCTGGAAGACACCCGTTTGAGCCTGGTCCAGCTTGGTAGCTAAATCCTCGGGGACAAGTACCGGAATGTGCTGGAAATAAGTCCATTCGCCGGAGTCTTTTTCCAGGAGTGCAACACCATCCATACTCAAAGGCAATTCAAAACGCTCGGTCACTGCCTCCTTTTTCAGCACCTTTACCAATTTTAGGGCAATGGAGGAGCCATCTTGCGGTGGATTGTCGATGGTGGTTTTGTTGACCTCCAGTGTGTAAACGTAACCCCACTCATACTCAAAGCCCTGAATTACATCGTAACAGTACTCCCAATCTGTCTGGCCTTGCGTTTTGACCAAATAGCACAATTGGACAGATTCGCCCTGGCAAGGCACTTTGTAATGTTGCACGGTCATGGTCTCGTTTTTTTGAGGGGTTTTGTTGCTCGTTTTTGCTGCATTTTCTGCACAATGCAAAAACGTTACTGCCATCACCGTTAATACCAGGTATTGAACCATTCGAGCCATCATTTGCGCATGTATTGGAAGGATGCATCAGGACGACCAACGTAGCAGGTTTTGGTAAACTTGTATTTTTTGATCAAACACAATGCCATTTGAGCTTCTGCCATGGAGGAGCCAAAGTCAAAGAGGATACTGTTGCCATCCGTAATTTTGACCCGCCCGCTGATGGTCTGGATTTTCAGATTGGCCGGGTTGAAGCTAAGGCAATCTTCACCTGCCAACATGGGTGCATTGGAGGCTGCAGCATTGACCAGGCTGTACTGGAATGAAGGATCGGGACGACCTACATAACAACTGCGGTTGAAACCTAAGTGTTTGCACAGTTGAACAATGCGCTCGGCTTCGGCTTTATTGGGTGCAGCAAACATGGAACTATTGCCACTGACGACTTTCCAAATACTGCCGCTTTGTACGACCGTTAAGGTAGCAGGGTTAAAGGAAATACAATCTTCATTGCCACAATTGGTCGATTTGCATGGGCCGGGAGCGTATAGCGTGTTCAATGCAGCGATGTCTTTAGGACTTAAGGCATTGCGCTGACCAATGGTAGTCGCGTTGGTGCCTGGAGGTTTGCGGATCGAAATGGTAGGCTGGCCATTTTTGGAAAAACCATGGGTGCCATAATGCATGATCGAACCGTAGTCATAGGCCCCAATATCGGTACCATCAGCTACGTGTTTATTGAAGTTGTGTTCCTTGCCAGCAGTAATATTGGCCCAATTGACGGTGATGAAGTTGTCGCGATCGGCGCGGGAATGTTCATGCCAAAGCCCGGCAGCGTGGCAGATTTCGTGGGCGATACTGCCTTGTGAGCAGCTTCCAATCACGATGTCTTGCATTCCACCTTGGCGGCCTACATAAGAAGCACAGCCAGATCCTGACACAAAACGAATGTAATCGCCCTGATTGGTGCGGGGTACCAAACAGATGTTGGTCATGCTGTTGACATGATTGATGGCCCAGTTGATGGCCGCTGTTTGGGGGTGGCCCGGGGTGATGTAATAGGGGATCACCGAGTTTGGCCAGCGGTACTGAGCCCCGTCGATTGCCACTGCGTTGTCTCCCTCAAAAGAAACCAGTGGGCCGAGGATGATGTCTCCTTCGGTAACGACCAAATTGTTGTAAACATCTACTTTGAGGCTTTGGGCGACTCTGGCGAAAGGAAGTTTAATCGACAGTTGGCGTTGAGTAGGGGTAATGTTCGTCGCGTACTGTTCTTGTGCGGAGAGGGTAGTGGTGTTGCTCAAAAAAACCAGTAGCATCAGGCAGCTGGAAAGGACAGGTAGTGTTTTGAAAATCGGTTTTTGGGCCAATGAAACCAAGATGTGGTTCCAAAGCCCGGCTAAAGGTGTTTTCATGTCGAAGAGGTTTTAGCATCGTAGCAATATTGCTAGTGACACAATTAAGTGTTGATGCAAAACCTCTTCGTTCCAAATTTTACTCCTTTTAAAATAAATCTTTACAACTCACCATTGAACTCCCGGTAAATCACCGCCAATAACACCTGACCTACTGCTCGCAAAGTGTAGCGATCAATTTTGTCGATTGTATCACCATCGGTGTGCCAGTGTGACACAAAACCGGTTTTGCTGTCCGCCGGTTTGTTGATGATGTCAATCATTTTGATGCCTGCTATGTAGTTGACGTACACGTGATCATCGGTGATGCCGCCTGTAGGTTCTTCTACAAAGTATTGACCATAACCCATTTCTTTGGCCAGGCCCCAAACTTTTTGCAATACGTCACTTGCTTTCTCGTAAGACACATCGTCAAACCCAAAACGGGCAGAGGGAGCCCCCACCATATCGAGCAGGATGCCATATTCAGGGCGGATTCCACCTTTATAATGCAGATTTTTGGCCCAGTGCTGAGAGCCCAGACACCAGGTGTCAGGCTTGGCGTTTTCACTACCATCACCATAGTCTTCGGCATCAAAAAAGACAATATCGACGCCAATGTCTACCGGGTTGGCTTGCAGCTGGCGGGCTACTTCAAGCAAAATACCTACACCACTCCCTCCATCGTCGGCACCCATTACTGGTTTGGTTTTGTCGCCGCTGAAGTCAGGCGAATCGGCAAAGGGGCGTGAGTCCCAATGGGCGGCTAACAAAATCCGTCGGCTGAGACCAGGGCGGTATTGTCCTATGATGTTGGTGCTGTTCAGCTTTTGGCCATCAAAAGTAGTTGGGGTAAAGTTTTGCTCAATGACCTCAAGGCCATACCCTTTTAGTTTGGCAGAAAGCCAGTTTTTGCAAGCCTGGTGGGCAGCAGTATTGGGCACGCGTGGGCCAAATTCGGTTTGTTTGCTAACATATTGAAAAGCAGAATCGCGGTTAAAAGCAGGCACTTTTACCGTTACAGCGGGCTTTTCATCAACTACCTCAGGCTGACCTTTTCCATTTTTACAAAAAGTGAAACCCAAAGCTAGAACGCAAATAAGACCACCTAAGAGGGCCAGTTTATTTTTCATACTTCTCGTATTTCTCGTATTTTTCATGTTTTTCTTCTTTACCAGCTACAACAATCACAATTTCCCCTTTGATTTTTTCGGGATGTTGTTGAAAAAACGCAACAAGTGACGCCAAAGTACCCCGATGCGCTTCCTCGAAAAGTTTGCTTAGTTCACGTACCACGCAAGCGCTGCGCTCCGGGCCACAAAACTCCAACAATTGCTCCAAGGCTTTTACGAGACGATGGGGCGATTCGTACAGTGCAAATGTTTGAGGTAAAGACGCCAGGTATTGCGCTCGGGTTTGTCGGCCTTTTTTATGCGGCAAAAAACCTTCAAAATGAAAACGATCACAGGGCAATCCTGATATGACCAGGGCTGGTATTAAGGCGGTTGCACCGGGCAAACATTCTACCCGAATCCCTTGTTTTACACATTCCCTTACCAGCAAAAAGCCCGGGTCAGAAATACCTGGGGTACCCGCATCAGAGACCAGGGCCAATTTTTTACCCGCTAAAAATTCGCGCATTACCCCGTTTACTGCTGTATGTTCATTGTGGGCGTGATGAGCCCAAAGAGGCGTCTCAATGCCGTAATGATCGAGCAACTTGCGCGAAGTACGGGTATCTTCCGCCAGGATGATGTCCACCTCCTTGAGTACCCGAATGGCGCGCAAGGTGATGTCTTCAAGGTTGCCGATGGGCGTTGGCACGAGGTAGAGCATGAATAATGGTTGTAAAATTCCAGGATTTCAAGGTCCCCATCCGGTCACTGAGCGTAGGTGAAGTGCCGGATGGGAATCTTGAAACCCTGGAACCCTGGAGTTTTATTCTATTGCGGTTAATTCAAAAGCAAAACTCTCCATAATCAGGTTGGCCAGCAATTTGCGGCAGGCGTTGTCAACGGTTTCACGAGCTTCCTCTTCGGTTTCGGCGTCCAAAGTAAGAGTGATGTGTTTGCCAATGCGCACATCAGTTACGCTGTGGATGTCCAGGCTTTTCAAGTTGTGCGAAACCGCTTTCCCTTGGGGGTCCAGCAATTCTTTATGGGGCATAATGTCAATTTCTGCAACAAATTTCATGACAATGATTTACGCTTAAAAAAATGGATGAAAATTGAAAGTAGGATGTACAGTGACACCACTATCGCTAAGCCAGCAATTTGCCAAAACAGCAAAATGGCTACTGCAATCGCCGCAAAGATAATTCTTATCTCATTCCCTGTCCATTGTAAGGATTTGAATTTGAAACTAAACATGGGAATTTCCAAAACCATTAGTGCTGAAAAGAGCGCCGTAATTACATAAAACCAGATGGGATGGATAAAATGTAAAAAAGAACTGGGAGAAAGATAAGCCCCCAACAAGCCCACCATAAAAAGGCTACAACCTGGTGTAGGTAGGCCCAAAAAGCCATCACTTTGCCGTTCATCCAGGTTGAATTTGCCCAAACGCAAGGCGGCAAAGAGGGTGAGGATAAAAGCAGGTAGCGCCCGAATTTCCAGGTCAGTTGGCCATTGCCCTTGCCAGGCAGCAGCAATCAGGCCATACAAAATAATGCCCGGCACCAAACCAAAAGAAACCATATCGGCCAGCGAATCGAGTTGTTTACCCAGCTCGGAATGAACATTTAACAAACGTGCAACCATTCCATCTAATAAATCGGCCAATGCACCCAATGCGACCAACCCAATGGCCCATTCCAAACGTCCGTATAACAAACAGAGGCTCGCACATGCGCCGCAAAAAAGATTCAATAAAGTGATGGCATTCGGCAGATGGCGACGCATTTGGATTTTTTTTGTCATTCAAAGCACAAAAATATCATCCTCTTTCCAAATGGAATGATATAAATCGGGCTTAATGGCGTTATTTGTAGTAGCTTCAGTAAACTTTATCAATTGAGAGGCCAAATTGAATCGGCTATGAGAAAAATATTTATGCTGTTGTTGTGCACCATTGTGCTGTGTGAACTTCGTGCCCAAGCTCCAACTAATGATAATTGTGCAAATGCTTTTGTGCTGGATACCGTCAATGGATGGTGTTCCCGTACTGCGCAATTCACTACAATTGGGGCTACTCCTACTGCGGGCTTAGCCGTACCCCGTTGTACCCCACAGGCCAATGTTCCAAATGATGTATGGTTCGTATTCGACGCTGTTGGTACCGATTTGAGTATTAGTGTCTCCGGAGCTACCCGAGTCAATGCTGGAGGTACCTTACGCGCACCCCAGTTCTCTGTTTATACCGGAACCTGTGGCAGTTTAACGGAAATCAACGCATGTAGCTCTGATGCGGCAACGCCTCGTCGGAATTCAGTGCAGGTGCTGACTTCCAGAATCGTCGTGGGACAGAGGTATTACATTCGGGTTAGCTCTCGGGATAACACCAATGGGACTTTCCAATTGTGTATCAACAGTTTTAATGCTACCCAAACGCCAAGTAGCGACTGTGCTACCGGAAATATTCTTTGTGATAAAAGAGCTATTACGGTCCCTTTTGTATCTGGGGAAGGCAAGGATCCTCGTGAAATTGATGGAGTTTGCGGCAGGTTGGGTTGTGATCCCAGTGAGTCGCAGTCCAATTGGTTCAAATGGACTTGTGACGCTCCAGGTACCTTGGCTTTTTCCATCAACCCTTTGAACCCTGACGATGACATTGACTTTGTGGTTTTTGAACTTCCTGGAGGGGTAAATGATTGTTCGGGCAAAAGGGCCATTCGTTGTATGTCAGCTGGAGAGAACGTGGGGCAGGCCATAAATACATGGATCAATTGCACCGGTGCCACTGGTTTGAGGATTGGCGAAAATGGCACCGTTGAATATTGCGGTTGTGATCCGGGGTACAACAATTTTATTTCCGCCATCGACATGCAAAGAGGCCGGGCTTATGCCTTGGTTGTCAATAATTTCAGTCAATCCGGGGCGGGATACACCATTAGCTTTTCAGGCACAGGCACCTTTGTGGGGCCTAAAGCAGATTTTAATGTAGATTCCAGCCCCGCTTGTATCGGTCAGGAAGTCAGCTTTACAGATGCCTCCAGCTTTAATGGCGGACTGACCAAGTGGGATTGGTTTTTTGGCCCCACCTCAGATCAGAGCGCAGTGGTGAGTGGCAAAGGCCCTCATAAAGTCTCATTTAACCGCCCAGGCAGAAAAAACATCGTACTCAACGTAACCAGTACCGATGGATGCCAGGTAACCCAGGTGAAGGAAATTCAGGTTGAATGTTGCAAAGATCATTTTACCCTCAATGGACAAACCCGTGATGAAAATTGTCCCAATTCCAATAATGGCTCTATTGATGTAGGGGTCACGAACAACTACGGACCTTACACCTACATCTGGAACAATGGCTCAAGAGCCGAAGACCTGCAAAATCTTCCGCCGGGCACCTATTCGCTCAACATCACCGATCAAGCCACCTGTGATACTACGCTGACTTTTACGGTCAAAGGCCCTGCCCCCTTTGCGCTTACTGCGCAGGATAAGGAAGCTACCTGTAATGGTGGCCGGGACGGTGAATTAAGCGTTCAACTCACGGGAGGTACTGCGCCCTACCAATACAGTTGGAACAATGGTCCATTGATCTCCGACCCCTTTCTGCGCAATGTAGCTGCCGGAGATTATACCCTGCGTTGGCGCGACCGGAATGGTTGTGAAAAAGATACTTTGCTGAAAGTTCGGGAAATCACCCTGCGGCTTGATCCCACCGTTGATGCGGTTACCCGACCGACCTGTTTTGGCTCGGCCAATGGTTCCATTGTGGTGCGTTTGGGCAACGGGCAGGGGCCTTACCAGTACAACTGGAATGACGGGCTAGGGTTTCGGGGGGCCAATTCATTGCTCAACATTCGAGCGGGAACATACCGGGTTGCAGTGCAAGATCAAAACCTGTGCAAGGGTGAATTCAATTTTGCAGTAGACGATTTCCCTCGCCTGGTACTACAAATGAACAGCAGTGACCCGAGTTGTTTTGGGGCAAAAGACGGCGCTGTGGATATTGTAGGTAGTGGAGGTACCGGCACCTATACCTACATCTGGGACAATGGATCTATTGCTCCTTTCCGTTCTGATTTGCCAGCAGGTACCTACCGGGTAACCCTGACCGATTCTAATGGTTGTATTCGGGATACATTGGCCACGCTGGTTGATCCACCCATGTTGCTCATTGGTGATGTTCAACCTGTTGATGTCATTTGTTTTGGGGATGCGTCAGGCATCATCAGTTTATTGGGCGCAGGGGGGCGACCACCTTATAAGTACGGCATCAATGGCGGCAATTTTCAAAGCGACAATCGTTTCATTGGGTTAAGGGCCGGAACTTATACGGTTGCGGTTGAAGATGCGGGGGGCTGTACCGCTTCACAGGAAATAAGCATCAAAGAACCTCCACGCTTGCAGGTGGATGCTGGTTTGGATACCTCTATTTCACTGGGGCAAAAAATCACATTATTGGCGGTGCCGAATAATCCATCCGTCAACTTCCAATGGTCGCCTGCCGATTTGGTCACTTGCTCAACTTGTCAAACTACACTGGCAGGGCCCTTACGCACGGTGCGCTTTCAGATTGAAATAACTGATGCCACGGGCTGCAAAGCCACCGACCAATTATTGGTTACGGTGGTCAAAAACCGCCCGATTTATATTCCGAATGGATTTACGCCCGATTTGGATGGTAAAAATGACTTTTTTACCCTCTACGGCGGCCCTTCGGCCCGGCGAATTCGAAGGCTACAAATTTATGACCGCTGGGGAGAACAAATGTTTGATACCAAAGACATTCCGCTTGGCCAGGAGCCATTGGGCTGGAATGGCACTTACCGGAATCAATTGATGCCTTCGGGGGTGTACGTGTATGTAGCAGAAGTGGAGTTCATTGATGACGAGGTGCTGGTGTTTAAGGGGGATGTGACCTTGGTGAGGTAAGAAATGTTCAAGCCAACTGCGCCAATTGCCGTTTACCTTTTTCCGTGGCGATCAAAGAAAGTTGCCATTTAAGAAGTTTTATATAATGCTGAATGGTTTCAGCAGATGTGGCACTTCGCTGGTAAATAAAGGATTCATGAATCCATGATCGGCCAAAGAAGGCCAAAAAAGATAAAAACATATCCTGATCGGACTCCGATAAATGCAATAAACCTTTGTTGCGGAGCCCGATCAGGATGTTCGTAAGCAGATTTACCCGTTTTTCATAAGTTTGTTTATACGCATACCGGTTTCTGAGCACTTCTTCAAACTCGGTATTTCCAATTAGCAGGCCCCTGTACGCATATTGGTTCGTAAATAGCCCCTCATATAAGTCAATAAAAGACAGCAATGAAGGCTCTTTTTGCCCATAAGTTTCGAAACAAATATTGTTCCCTTCCGAAAGTTTTTCCATCAAAGCCAAAATAACATCCTCTTTTTTGGGAAAATGGTAAGACATGTTGCCTGGACTAATCTCCAAAGCTCGAGCTATATCACGTACGCCAACGTTATGAACTCCTTGATTGTTAAAGAGTTCAAGTGATTTTTTTAATATTTTCTCCTTGGTGTTCATATTTTTTTAGCACAATGTACTAAATTTATTTGCATTAAATAGTACAATGTACTAATTTTGCTTCAAATAAAATCAACACCTATGCAGTACCCTTTCAAATTGCCTCATAAAATCCAGAATTTCTCGGGCGAAGTAATTGTATTTAAAGAGCGCCTGATTGATCAGGATGGCATCGAAATGATGCTCATTGAAAATGAAGTGGCCCCCGGTAGTGGCCCTCCATTTCACGTGCATTTTTTACAGGATGAATACCTCAAAGTTCTTGAAGGGACTATGGGGTATCAATCGAGCGGTGAGCCGGAAAAAATTGCCAAGCCAGGTGAAGCTGCTTTATTCAAAAGGGGAGAGGTCCACCGCTTTTGGAATGCAGGAGATACGCCTTTGCGCTGCGAGGGTTGGGTGAAACCAGCCAATAGCCTTGATTTTTACCTGGCCGCCGTGTATGCCTCAATGGATAAGGCGGGCAAACATGAAGGGGATCCTTTTGACTCTGCTTATCTCACTACACGTTACCGAACTGAATATGACATTATGGTTATCCCAATTTTTGTAAAAAGAGTAGTGATGCCCATCATTGTCTTGATTGGAAAACTACTGGGCAAGTACAAACATTTTGCCAGTGCTCCTGCTCCACTTAAATAAAGTGCATGAATACACGAGCCAGAGATATGAAGTGAGCTTTTGCAGTGATTTAGACATAGCCTTAGTCTAGGTTACTGCGGTAGCTCACTTCAAAGCTCAAAAATCATGTATTCTTAACTCGGAACTCTCTTTACAACCTCGGATCCACCTCCTCACTCTCCAAGGCCAGTACCCCAAACACACATTCATGCGTTTTGCGCAATGGTTCCTTGGCTACAAAGCGCTCCAAGGCTTCCATACCCAAGGTAAATTCCCGGATAGCCAGCGAACGTTTGTGTCCAAGCCCCCGGCTTTTCAGCTTCTGAAGCTGCTCAGGGTGGTCGTATTCCGGCCCATAGATGATGCGCAAGTACTCGCGACCCCGGCACTTGATGGCCGGTTGTACAAAGCCGTCGTCGAGCCGGGTCAGGAATTGGCGGGGTTTGATGACCATCCCTTCCTGTCCACGGGTAGTGAGTTCTGTCCACCAATCGATAGCAGCAGTGACCGAGGCTTCGTCGTCCAGATTGACCAGGCGGTATGGCGTGGCCAATAGCAACTCAGGATCGGCGGAACAAAAACTGGCGATTTCCTCCAGGTGCCACAAGTGATCCTGCTCGGAATGTACCCGACCCTCGGTAGCCAAAATATGGAAAGGTGCCAGCACCATCCCCTTCAGCCCATCAACCGGGCGGCAGTAGTTGCGGTAAGCCTCGGTGTATTTTTGGATGGCCAGGCCCCGATCGGTATAACGGGTTTGTAAATCTTCCAGAGGTAAATTCCGTGTATTCCCCAACGCAAAAGCGGATTGTAACTCCTGCATGGAGGCAGTACCCGCCGCGTGTAAACTGGCGTATTGGTTTTTGATCAACTCCTGGGCTTTGGCCGACCAGGGCATCAATTCACAATCGAGGCAAACCCAATCGGTGTCGTGTTTTTCCCAAAAACCACTTTGGGTCAAAGCTACATTTATCCGCTGGATGAAAGCCGCTTCCAGGTTTTTGTCATCAAAAAAAGCACGCCCGGTGCGGGTATAACATACGCCCAGAGAAGTTTGTACCAATCCAAAACGCTGAGTCGCTACTTCCGGGCTTTGACAAACAACCACCACCGCCCGGGAGCCCATGTGTTTTTCTTCACAGATCAACTCCTTCACGCCCATTTTTCGATAGTACTCAAAACCTTCCAGTGGGTGCTCCAGCAAGTCGGGCAGGGCACTCGTTTCGGTAGGCGACATGGTAGGAGGTAAATAAATCAGCCATTTGGGGTTGATGGCAAAACGCGACATCACTTCCAATGCAGCAATAGAATTTTCCTCCTTGATCAAAATTTTCTTGCCATAACGGGTCTCAATAAAGCGACGACCGCTGACGTTGGCCATGTCCAACATGTCGTCGTTGGCGTGTTGGGCACTGACACTCATCACGGCATTGCTGCGCTGGATGGGGCGACTTGGTTTGTAGTATTCCTGCAAAGCGGGTACGGTCACCAATTTTTTTTCCGGGTAGCGCAAGGCAGTCAAACGGCCACCAAAAACACAACCGGTATCAATGTCAATGGTATTGTTGAGCCATTCAGCATCGGGTACAGGGGTGTGACCGAAGACCACCATTGCTTTGCCCTGGTATTCCGCGGCCCAGTTGTAACGCACGGGCAGACCAAACTCGTCGGTTTCCCCCGTCGTCTCGCCATACAGGCAAAAAGAACGTACGGCACCACTGGCACGTCCCTGCATTTCCTCGCGCAGGCCTGCGTGAGCAACCACCAATTTCCCCTCATCAAAAACCAGGTGGCTGATCAGGCCATCCAAAAAGCTGCGCAGTTCGTGTACAAATTCGATGGGTTCATCGGCCAGTTGTTCCAGGGTTTCGGCCAGGCCATGGCGCACCTGTACGTCTTTGCCTTTTAGTTTGCGCAGCAATTTATCATCGTGATTGCCGGGTACACACCAGGCTTGCTGGTTTTTGACCATACTCATCACCAGGCGCAATACCTCCGGGGATTTGGGGCCACGATCCACGAGGTCACCAACAAAAATGGCTTGTCTGCCAGCGGGCGGGGTGACTTTGAAGCCATAGTCCAAATTGGAATCTTGGCGCTCGATCTGGTAATCCATTTTTTCCAGCAGCAATAACAACTCGTCAAAACAGCCGTGTACGTCACCAATGATATCAAAAGGCCCTTTGACCTGGCTGAAATCGCTCCAACTGGGGGTACGGTGAATTTGCACTGCTTCGATTTCTTCTGGGCTATCCAAAATATAGTTGTAGCGGAAGCCCTCTTTGCGCAAAAAGCTCAAGGAACGTTGCAAGTCCCGGCGTTGATTCCGGATGACGTGGGGGCCAAAATCGCGGTCGCTGCGCTGTTCATGGCGCTCGAACAAGAGTTTTTCTGGCAGATTGAGCACAATGGCTACGGCCAGGACGTGGTATTGGCGGGCTAGGGCCAGTAGGGATTTGCGGGCTTCGGGTTGTACGTTGGTGGCGTCCACTACCGTCAGCTTGCCTTGTTTGAGGCGTTTGGCCACAATGAGGTGCAGCACTTCAAAGGCGTCGTCGTTGACGTTCAATGCATTTTCGCTATCAGCCACCAGGGCACGACAAAAGTCAGAGGAGACAATTTCGGTCGGGCGAAAATGTTGACGGGCAAAAGTGGATTTGCCCGAGCTACTCGCCCCGATGAGTACAACGAGGGCGAGTTCGGGTATGTCGAGTTGGCCGGGTATGGGCCGTGGTTTGGTTCGTTCTGAGGGGTTTTGTATCATGATTTTTAAATTATTCCAAGCACCAGTGCGATCTGGTACTTATATTTTGAAAAGCCTACTCGCCACTACGTGGGCGCTCGTCGATCCTTTATTGCTCGCTGCGCGAGCAGGCTCGACGAGCGCAGGTTCCCAGATCCTGCTCCTGGTTGAGCAGGCGTAAAAAACTGGACGCGCGGTAGGCTCTAAAGCCTGCGATCGTCGAGCTTGACGCCAACGGCGTCAGAAAAAGATCGACGAGCGCCCACGTAGTGGTACGTAATATTCTAAAGTCAATGATCAATCCACACTCCGCGTAAACACCGCCATTTGCGAAGCCGCGCCCAAATTGGGGGCTTCTTCACCAATACCTTCGATGCTTGCTGTGTACCCAAATTGTTCACCAACTTTTTGTACCCATACAGCAAATTCCTGCCGTGTCCATTCGAAGCGGTGGTCTCCGTGTCGGAATTTTTCTTCGGGCATGGCGTAGTGGGCGTTGTACTCCCGGTTGGGCGTAGTGACTACCACGGTAGTTGGACGTGCAAACTCAAACACAGCCCGCTCCAGTGCAGGCAAACGCTCCAAATCCAGGTGTTCAATCACTTCGATCAGGGCAGCTGCATCAAAACCGACCATGCGGCGATCGCGGTAGGTGAGGGCACTTTGGATCAGCTC
The DNA here is from genome assembly GCF_033763495.1 of Haliscomenobacter sp. Lineage (GTDB taxonomy): Bacteria > Bacteroidota > Bacteroidia > Chitinophagales > Saprospiraceae > Haliscomenobacter. The sequence goes on from NZ_JANRKL010000084.1 coordinate 18,744, forward strand.
AATCCGCTCTTTTTGTTTGGGCGTCATGTCCTTCAAATAGAGGCGGCGGGTGGCAACTTGGAGCGCCTGAAAGGATACATCCGCGCCCAAAATGCGGGTGAATTGCCCTTCGCGGAGCAGCATTTTTAACAAACGCCCTTCTCCACAGCCCAGGTCGAGTACCGACTTGGCACCCGAAGCTTTGAGCACTTCCAGTGCGGCATTCAGGCGTTGCTGGTGCAAGGTGAGGCGTTCTTCTTCCACTGCGAGGTTGATGGGCTCGGGTTCGAGCTCGGTGCTTTCACTCCCATCCTCTTCAATGAAACGGGCCAACGCCATTTTGATCAAAGTGGAATGGTTGAGGTAACGGCGTACGATGAACTCCCGTTCGGGGTGGTCTTTGAGCCAGGTTTCTCCTTTTTTCAACAAGACCTCAATGTCATTGCTGGAAATGTAGTAGTGCCGCTCGGAATCGAATACGGGGAGCAAGACGTACAAGTGTTGCAAAAGTTGCTGCAAGGAGATGTTGTGCTGTAAAGTAATGCTGAAATAGGAACTTTCGCCCCATTCCGGAAACTGTTCATCCAGCGGCAGGCGCTCGGCTTGTAAGCTGTAACCCAAGGGCTGAAAGATGCGCTCCAACAAACCCAGTCCTCCTTTTACTTTGAGCGCTGGAATTTTGGCTTCCAGCGCCAAGGGGATGCCTATCCATTCCGGTTTGTCCTCACAGCGGCCATTGAGCGCTGAGGAATAAACATTGGAAATGGCCGAACTGGTGAAGGACGAAGCTACGTATGGCCGATCGTTGACGTAGTGCTGCAACATGCGGCTTTCGCCGGGTACTTTGAGGCTACGCACCAGTTCAACTGGGTCGATGTCCAGCAACAGCACAGCGGTGCAACGTTCATCACTTGCTTCCGGGAAAAATACGTGGGCCTTGCCTCCGGCGGTGCTGAATGTTTGGACTTTATCGGGATGCTTGTGGAGCAGGTAGCCGAGGTTGGTGGCGGGGTGTTGGGTAGTGGTGATGGATAGGAACATGGGATTTTGTGGGTTTTTGGAGGTGTAAACTGGTTTTTGGCGTATTTAGTTCCTTCAGGTGCTGAGCACAATGTCGAGGGTAGCTTTTAGGCGTTGAAATTGGATGAGGTGTTGGTGGAGGGTGGTTGGATCAAGGGTTTCAAGAATTTTAAAGGATTGGTCTCCCTTTTGATAAGGTCTTTTGCAATTGCGGGTGGCGTGTTCCAGCTTTTTAAAAACTTCCTTGCGATTTTGGGATTCTATTTGGGGTAGGGGAGGTAGGGCATTTTCTTGCAGCTCCTTGCCAAAAAAGACTTTTAGGGCTTCCCGATCGGTGGCAATCCAGGTTTCCATGCTGGTGGCCATGATTAAGGCTTGGTAGGACTCAGTATCTGCTGGGCGAATCCAGCCATCGCGCAGATTTAAGTGAATCCAGGCTATGTCGGAATGAGGGTCGGGGCTGAGGTTTTTGACGGGGTCTTCGCTGTCGACTAAAAGTATATTTATGGCTTGGGGATTGAGTTTAAGCGAATTAATGAAATCCTTATAAGCTCGGTTGCGGGTGCCGCAAGGAATAAAAGTAGGCATTTTGCCTTTAAATCCCATTTTTTCACAAAGCTTTTGAAAAGCCCTGCGGCATACAATTCGCTGCTCTCGGCTATCTCCACTACCTTCTAAAAAAATGTTTATAGCTCTTACCATCGATTTCCGCCTATTTGCCCTTTTGACCAAAGATCACCTAGGCGATAGTCCTCCAGCCAAGGTTTAATCTTATCGGATTCTAAACGATGTATACTGGTTTGCCCTTCATATTTTTCACAGACCAGAATTGAATCAGGATGATCTGTGAGTGCATCTACAATTACATCTGAATGGGTAGTAATGACCAATTGGGTACGTTCAGATGCTTCGATCAATAAATCAGTTAATTGGGGCAAGATATCTGGATGAAGACCTAGTTCTGGTTCTTCTAGGCAGATCATTACTGGAGGTTTGGGATCTAATAAAATTGCCAGTAAACACAAATATCTAAGTGTGCCGTCTGAAAGTCGACTCGCAGGAATTGTATAGTCCCCTTCAAAGAAAAAGATTTGAACATAGCCACCTTCTATTGCAATATCATAATCAGTTACCCCTTGATAAAAATGTTGAAGTTGGTAAATTAGATTTTTTTTGACCTTCGGCTCTCTACGGATTCGACTTAGGACTAAACCCAGATTTGTGAAATCAGATTCTAGTTTATCTGTTCTTAAATCAGCAGGTTGTGGTTTTCGAATAGCCGCATTTTGACCAAATGTCCAATTTTTATAGATTCCAATATTTTTATACGTGTTTTCTAGATATTCGAACTGAGGGTAGATTTCTGAATGAGGTAGGTATTGAACCAATACCGATTTATTGCTTTGTAGTATTTTTTTTGAATATGGTTCTTCGCCGTTTATGGTATACTTTTCCTCCGCATATTCATAATAATTGGTTTCAGAAACTGGAGAATCTATCTTTTCACCAAGAATCATAAAACGATGCTCATTGGAAGTGAATTTCAAACAGTGCCTAATTTCTTCACCATCTTCTTCTGAGATGGTGAGCGCAAGATTGGCGGTATTATCTGAGGCTCCTTTCCATATCCACTCATTTACTCCACCTCCTCTAGTAAAAATAGCATTGGTATCACTTACGGTACTCCGCATCAAATCAATCAACTCCAAAAAATTCGACTTTCCCGACCCATTCGCTCCTATCAGCACATTCAAGGGCCTGAGCTCCAGATCCAGCCCATCGGGTCCAAACGACAAAATATTCGAGGCTTTAATGTGCTTTATCATGACGCGAAAATAAGTGCAAATCAAACATTGAGGTAACTCATCAAACCCTGATAACGTTCCTTTAAACTGTCCAAATATTCCGCTTCGTTGAAAGAAGCCTTGATTTCGTACTTGAAGCGCTCGAAGGTGGCCAGGATATTGTGGATGTGTTGGAGGTTGATCTTGAGGGTGACGTCGATGCGCTCTGATTCGGGGTAGGAGGTGATGAATGAGCTGAGTAGGGTAGCACCTTCCGATTCCACAATTCGGGCAATTTCGGTCATGGAATAATCCCGGCGGCTTAGCTCCAGCACAATGATACTCCCCGAGTCGGCAAAAGAAACCGTGCGGGCGAAATAACGCAGCAAGTCTTCCAATGTAATGACGCCTAGGTAATTGTTTTCGGCATCCACTACTGGCACAACCGAAAGATCCTGGTCTGCGACGATGCGCATGACCTCGTAAATGTGGTCGCTGTTTTGCACATAGGGCCTTTGCAAGGAAAGGCTGTAAGAGCCAATGGCTTCGTTGACGTCGAAGTTCATCACATCGTCTTCCGACAATACACCCAACAACTCCCGGTTATTGACGATGGGCAAATGGCGCACATAAAATTCCCCCATCATCTCCAACGCTACGTCACCAGTGTCGGAAGTTTGTAAGGGAATAATGGCCGTCGAAATCAACGTTTCTGCAATCATCTTAATGCTTTAGTAGTGGGGCAAAATGAACACTTGCTTTTTGTTGCCCCTTAGTTCATTAGCTTGTTCTTCTGGGTGACAAACTCCTCTTCGGTCAATAAACCTTTCAATTTCAGTTCGTTTAGTTTTTGGAGCTGTTCCAAAATGGGGGAATGATCTTCAACTGAATCTTGTGCTGTTTGAGTTTGACTATGAGCCGCTTGCTTTTGTGGGGTAGCCTGCTTGAGCCGGAAACCATTGGCCTCAAACTCGTCGAAAGCATCCTGAATGCGCACAAATGCCAGGGCATCGTGTTCCTTGATGCGTTTGAAATCGGTAAAACCCAGGGTAACTGCCCGGTCCAGGTGTTCCAGGGCTTTGTCTGCCTCTTCGTTTAGGGAGTAGGTACAAGCCAGGTTAAAGTGGATGGAAATATCATTGGGGTCTAAGGCTAGTGCTTTTTTGAATTCTTCGATGGCCCCTTGGTAATCGTAATCCTTGTATTTGTCAATGCCACTTTTTTTCAGCATTTGTTGTTTATCCTGGTTTACGGGTTGACGAACGGGGGCGGAGTTACGTCTTTGAGGTTCTTGTGGGCGGCGGCGTTCGTTGCGGTTGTATTCCCGGTCCTCCCGGCGATTTCCCCGTTTAACTACTTTATATCGATCAGGATTGAATTGAAGGTTAAATTTATCATCATCCATGGTAAGAATCATAATACCATGAATGAAACCAACGATCCAGGAAATAGGCAAAGGAAGCCAAAAAAAAATGAGATGGAGAAACCCCAAACCAGTTTGCCCAAGATAAAAACGGTGTATCCCCAAGCCACCTAAAAATATTGCCAACAGACCAGCAGTTGTTTTGTCTTTCATGATGATGTATTAGGCCGGAAAATTACCTTTTCCAAATTCGAACCCATATTAAAACGAATGAAGATGGAAAATGGATGTCTGCTCCGGGCTTATTTTGCGATGTAAAATAACAAAAACTAGATTTTGAGGCAATGTCCGACTTAATTTAGTAAGGATCAAAATTAAGTCGATCAAATTCCCTACAATTGAGCTTAAGTTATTATAAGACGAGACAAAAGCCTCAACGGTTGTGAATTTTGCAGGTTAAAACAGTAAAATCGTCCGGATAGTTTTCATCGCCTCTAAAAGCATCCAAAATGGTCAACAAACCCTGATTGAACGTTTCGGCAGGGAGTTGGAAATTTTCCCGCACATAATCATACAACAATTCCTCGGTGACAAAATCCCCGGCATTGTTGCGGATATCCGTCAAACCGTCGGTATAAGCCAGGATAATGGCTTCGTCTTCTTCTACCTTACACTCGCCAATTTCAATACCTGGAATGTTTGCATAGGAACCCAGCATGATGCAGCCTTTGTTGAGTTCCAGCAGGCGGTTTTTGGAAACCAAAATAGGCGGATTGTGCCCTGCATTCACGTAGCGCAATACCTTGGTGCAGGTGTTGTATTCAGCAATAAAAAAGGTAATGAACCGATCGCCCTGGGTAATGAGGTTCACCGAAGTATTCAAATCGCGGATGAATTCATCGAGGTCAGCTTGTTTGTTGATCAGCGTATGGAAATTGGCCTGGAAATTAGCCATCAACAAGGCTGCAGATAAACCCTTGCCCGTAAAATCACCAATGCAGAAGACAATTTTATCATTTGGAAATTCAATAAAGTCGTAATAATCACCCCCAACCCCGAAATGAGGCTTGTAAATGCTGGCAAATTCATAATTCCGGCAAGAAGGCAACTTTTGTGGAATTAGCAGTTTTTGTACATCTCCCGCCAGTTCCATTTCCCGTTTCAGGCGTTCCTGCTCCAATTGGCGTTTGAAAAGGCGTTTGTTTTCCATCGCCACCGCGATGATGTTGGTGATGGTAGTGATGATTTGGACCTTGTTGTACATGTCATCATCCTCGGCAAAACCGCCGATGAATACATAAGCAATTGCGATGTCTTTGTGGCGAACGGGGATGACTACGTCGAAATGGCGCATGAGCGGGGAATCATTCTCCTCCAAATTGCGCAAACGGGTATACTTGGGAAAATGAGCCGTGATGTCTTCGCTGAGCAAGTTGGCAGGAATCCCCAGGGAAGTTGCACAGCGCCAAACTTCTTCTTCTTTGACGAAGAGCGCCATTTTTTTGATGCCCATTTCCCAACTCAAAAAAGAACTGTACATGTCGTACAATTCCACCCCGGACACATTGTTGTTGATGGCCTGAGTGATGCTCAACAGGCGATTGATCTGCAGTTGTTTCAAATGCAGTTCCTTTTCCAAGTTTTCAACGTTGGACAGCCGGTTGCGGATTTCTGAAAACTCAGCCATAATAATTGTTTGGTCCGGTGTGGTAGAGAAGCACAACCGTGCGGCTCTACCACAAATTCCCTGTGAAGATAAGCCACAGAAAGGAAAAATAAACGATTTTTGTAAAATGGTGTTATTATCTTACCAAAGTTTATAGATTTTTGTACCTCGTTGATTGGCCCTTCCTGACACGCAACTGACTATTTCCTAACCTCCAAAGCGCCCTTGATAATGTTTTTCCAACTTACACTGGCCATATTACCAGCAATCCTAATTGCATGGGTCATTTACCGCTCCGATCGGCATGAACGGGAGAAGTGGTTTCCACTTACCCTCTGCTTTCTGTTGGGTATGCTGGTTACTGTTCCGGTGATGAAAGTGCAGGAGTTTTTTTACCACAGCAGTATCGATGATCCGGCGAGTTTGTTCTGGGTTTGTATCACTTCTTTTGTGGTGGTTGCTTTTACGGAGGAATTGTTTAAGTTTTTGACTTTGGTGCTCTTTCCTTATTTCCGCCATTTTTTCAACGAGCCACTCGATGGCATCATTTATGCGGTAATGATCAGCATGGGTTTTGCTACCCTGGAAAATGTACTATACGCCATGGAGTACAGCATTTCTACTACTGCACTACGAGGGCTTACTGCCGTACCAGCCCACGCGGTTTTTGCTACGATGATGGGATACTTTGTGGGAAAAGCCAAGTTCAAGACAGAACGGAAAGTTCAAATTCGCTTTTTGGCCATGGGGCTGGGGCTGGCAGTTTTGGTACACGGATTGTACGATTTTTTCATCATCCAGGAATTTTACGACTGGCTGATTCTTTTGGCCATTGTCACCCTCTTTATCAGTATCTTTTTCGCCATGCGCATGCTCAAGGAAGAGCAGGAGGAATCGGAGGTTTTGTGGCAAAAAAAGCATCCAGAAACGGCAATGGATGAGTCGGAGGAAATCGAAACAAACCATTAATTCCCGGGCTTTACTCCTGAACGCAGCAAAAAAGTGGAAGCTTCTCCACTTTACTTTAACATTTTTGCTTAATTTTACCCGAAAGTGAAAAATTTACAAGCTGTGGATTCAATTCATCGCTTCAAAGTTGAAGGCATCGCGGGGGAAGAGATTGATTTCGCTGATTTTAAAGGCAAGAAAATTCTAGTGGTTAACGTAGCTTCAGAATGCGGTTACACGCCACAATATGTCCAGTTGCAGGAGCTCTACGAAACTTTTAAACATAAATTAGTCGTCGTGGGGCTGCCCTCCAATGATTTTGGCGGGCAAGAGCCCGGCTCTAATACTAGCATCGCCCATTTTTGTAAAATGCGTTACGGGGTAAGTTTCCCCATGACAACCAAAGTCCACATCAAAGGCC